>DATGIO010000233.1:0-13942 GCA_035295685.1 Candidatus Angelobacter sp. | reverse complement strand
GGGAAAGATGGCGTTGGCCCACGCGTCGAAGTTGGGGTCCGAGCCCATTGCGGTGGCATCGGTCAACGGGAACGCTGGCGGACCATCGAGCAGAGTGAAGAACTGGTCCACGAGCCCGGAGACAGCATCGGCACCTGAGTTCTTGTGAATCCAGGCTCGCACGACGAAGAGAGCCAGCCGCAGGCAATCCCAGCCCAGTGCCGCGCTCGATGTGTTGAGGGTGAGGTCGGTCGGTTTGAGATCGGAGAGCTTGACTGTGAATTGCAGTGGGCTTGTGTCACCTTCGATTGCAATCGACTTCAGAAAGTCCGGTGGTGCCAAGGTGCCGGTAAGGCTGAGATCTTTGAACAGCGGTGTGACGTTTCCCTGTTTGATACCGATGATTCTGGCTAGCGTGGCTAAGCTTACATTCTCGCCGCCGACTGTGAAGCCGGCTTTGACGCCAATCCCCAGTTGCAGGTCGGACGGGGCCTTGCTCCAGACGAACCCGACCTCGACGAGATCGCTCGGATTCAACGGCACCCAAACATAGTTGCCAGCGAACGAAACGTCGGCATCGGGCGGCTGATCGAGCAATTCACGCAGCAGTTTGCCGATGAAGTCACGGTGACCGGCGGCCCCCAGACCGACTGGGTCGCCGTTGCTTTCCTTCAGGGTGGGATCGGAGCTGCCCAGCAGGAAGGCTTCCGGATTGCCGAACCAGGCCCATTGAATGCTGCCCTGGTCATCAAGCAGGCCGGCCATCTGACCGAATAATTTGAGACTATCTTCGAGATTCGGCATTACTTATCCCCCGCGATCACGATGGCTGAAAGTGCATCCTGCGCGCCCAAGAAACCCTGAATAGCGATGGGGACTCCGGCGAACTGCGACCTCGCCTGACCGACGAATGCTTCCAGCCCATCCAGCACCGCATCCCATAACACCCGCTGGATGTTGGAGCCCCAAATGGCGGCCAACTGAGATGCCTGGGGAGTCGCTGCTTTGACGCTGCTGCCCGCCCGCAAACCGTCGCCATGGCCAGACGAGCCGATGTAAAACACGAACTGAAGAGTCTGACGACCGGTGTTATCCGCCTGCAGGTCGAGATTGCACAACATCCAGCCGGGTAGAACCCGCACCTTCAAACTATCGGTGTAGAGGAGTATCCGCGACCCCTGATGTTCCCACAGGACGGTCATCGGAGATGCCGCGCTCAAGCCGCGCAGTCGGTCTTGCATCCGGGCCGCCAGTTGGGTGGCGGAAAGGGAGACGTTGAAAGCGGGCATACTCCTCCTAAATGCCGATGCTATTGATATTCTCGCCAGGGGTGCATAAACCTCGGGTGGAGATGGAATGTGAAGTGCTCGAACTCGCCATCGGCCATCCCGACTGATCGCACGCTGTGACAGAAAAGACCCATGGACCGAGTTACAATGTTAGTTGTTTGAAATCCTTCTTCATTTTTAGGACCTCGCTTGGAAAGTGGAAAGACCCGGACAGCTATCTCACCAGCGGATGACGTTTTTTTGAATTTGTAGAATCGAAGCCGGTGGCCCCGAAGCGTTATCGCATTCGCACTAAGAAGGTCCTAATGCTTATGGAGAGGTCGTGTTCCAATATCGGAACTCTGGTTTCTGGGGTACAGGCGCGCTGGTGTTATTCTGTTTCCTCGCCTCTCTAATCCAGCGGGAGATCCCCCGGCTCTGCCGGGAAAATACGCGAATTGACAGATTCGGGAGTACGGTTTTCTGCTCGATGCAGCCGACTACCTGTGATACGGCGTGGGCTTGAGCTTTGGCTTTGATCGGTTGCGATCAAGGCCCTTTGAAGGGCCAGCAACCAAAAGTCCCCGGCTCTACCGGGGTCTGAAGATGAGGAGGCCCGCGCAAAGTGGGCTGAACTAGGGCAACTATCTCTCACCCAGATCAAATTGTTTTGATTCCTATGGATCGAAGAGGAGAGGACGCCGGTATAATTTAACGATTCTTACAAAGAATCTCTGCTTGCAACAGAGAGTACGGTGTCCCATGTGGAAAGTTCGCTGGTTGTCATCTCCTAGTTCGACACGCTTGAAGCTGCAAGCACAACGCATTCGAAATGCATTTTCAAGGCAAAAGGGGTACGACAGAACAGCGGCAGAGAGTGCCGTTAGTTTTTCCGACTCCACAGACAGTCGTACCGGCCATGAACCGGCTGCGGATCGCGCTACTACAACGCTGGTAAAATCTGGCCGGAGTGCTCTCACTATCGCCTATCTTGGGCCTGCACTGGCTTTGAGCCTCATGGTGACTTGTTGTGTCCAATTGGGTGCCCAGGAAAAACCGCGAGCGCTGGAACAGCCGCGCACCAAAGCAAAACCCGTGCAACTCGATCCCAACAAAGCCATCAACGGCATATTAACCCCGGAGCAGACGAAGTCCTTCTCGTTTACCATTTCCTCCCGCCAGTATGCTGAGATCACCGTCGAAACGACATGGCTGGAATTGAAAATATGGCTTCAAGGACCCGACGGCAAAGAAGAACTTGTGGCGAACCGTGGCTTCGGGGACTTAATCATAGTTTCGGTGCTCGCCCCCATTGGGGGAAGTTACCGGCTCGATGTTCAGCGAATAGGAAAGCGTGGAGGTGAGGGCCACTACACAATAAGCCTCCTGGCACGGAAGGTGGCCCATCCAGAAGACGAGAAGCGGATCGCTGCCCAGCGTGCATTTGTGCAGGCTGGCGAACTCACTTTGGACCACTCTGTCCACGAAACCCGCGTAAGACTGAAGAATTATGAGACAGCCCTCTCGCTGTGGCGGCAAGTTGGCGACCAGCGGCAGGAGGCAGTTAGTCTCCTGCTGATTGGTACACTTCATAATGGCCAACATGAACCCGACAAAGCGATATGGTACTTGAATAGAGCACTGGAAACCGCCCAAACCCAAGGCCTCCTCAGGATCGAGGCCTTGGCTGCCCTAAATTTGGGGTTCACTTATAGTGACAGAGGTGAAATTCAGAAGGCTGTGCCATACTTCCGGCAGGTATTAGCAGCGAGCCGCAAACTCGGCGAGAAGGACCTTGAGGGAAACGCGTTAATGGCGTTGGGTCGGAACGACAATTCCGTTGATGCGCTGGAATACTTTCACAGTGCCTTGGAGATAGCGGAGAAGCTCGAAAATCGTCACGCAGAAGCCTATGTGCTGAATCAGATTGGTCAAAAGTACATCGCGCTGGGCCGGATCCAAGAGGGCATGGACAACCTTCAACATAGTCTAGAAGCAGCACAGGCCGCTAAATACCGACAAATGGAAGCGTATGCGCTCTTGCACCTGGCTGAGGGCTATGCAATGGAAGGAGACTTGCGAAGAGCACAGAGCCATTACTTTCAGGTACTCCCATTGCAACGCGCACTTGACGACCCTCGCTCCGAAGCACTATTGCTTCAATCCATTGGCTCCATGTACATGGCGCTTGGCGAATTGAATAGAGCTCAGGAGTATTCGCGCCAGGCCTTGCCGCTCTGGCAAAAGACGCAAAGCCGCGATCAAGTAGCTGCCACACTCCTCCAGATCGGGCAGATATATTCCGAACTTGGAGACACGAAAGTGGCCTTCGCTTTTTTTCAACAAGCCATGTCCTTGTATCGCACCCTGCATGCTCTTGCAGGCGAAGCTGACGCTCTCACCGCCGTGGGTAGCAACTATCGCAAGCAGGCAAAGCTTCAGGACGCGCGTGCGAACTACAAGCGGGCGCTTGCAATTTATCGAACAGATGCGGCATCCCCCAACATGCGTCTGGGTGAGGCAATGGCACTCAAGAACCTAGGTTCATTAGACGTTTCATTGGGGCTAACGGAGGAGGCGTTGAAATCTCTGAACCGCTCCCTCGAAATCCTGGGTACGACGGGACATTCCGTCGACGACGAAGCTGGGATTCTGTATGAGTTGGCGCGTGCGGAACGCGCTGCCAATCGCCTGCCGGATGCATTGGCCCGGATCGATGCTGCTCTCAATCTCACCGAGCGGAAGCGGGCCGGGGTAGCCGGAGCCGACCTGCGGGTCTCGTATGTTACAAGCGTCCGGGGCCGATATGAGTTCCTAACCGCATTGCTGATGCAACTTCACCAGCAGCATCCCCAAGAAGGGTATGACGCCAAGGCGCTCGAAGCCAGCGAGCACGGCCGCGCCCGGGGGCTGCTGGACTTGCTGAACGAATCGCATGCTGATCTTCGGCAAGGCGTGGATCCGGTACTGCTGGAACGGGAACGCTCATTGCAAGCATCACTGACGTTCAAGGCGGCATACCGCATCCGACTGCTTTCCAAACCTCACCCCGGCCAACAGATGAGCGACTTAGAGAAAGAGATCAGTGATATCGGCTCGCAGTATGAGGAAACCGAACTACAAATTCGCGTCCATAGCCCGCGTTACGCCGGACTGACGCAGCCCCAGCCTTTGACGTTTGCTGCAATCCAGGGCCTGCTCGACTCCGACACCGCATTGCTTGAATATTCACTGGGCACCGACAAGAGTTTTTTGTGGGTGATAAAGACGAATTCGCTTGGAAGCTACGAATTGCCGAAGCAGGCGGAAATTGAGGCTGTGGCTCGTCAGGCGTACAAAGAGTTGAGTATCAACAATCCGGCCGGCGGACAGGGGGCAACGATCGCTCTGGGCCGGATGCTTTTAGGACCCGCATCGGGGCAGTTGGCGAGCAAACGGCTAGTCATCGTAGCAGATGGGGTGCTCGAATACATTCCTTTCGCCGCGTTACACTCGGCGTCGGGTGCTCCGCTGGTTGAGGAGCATGAAATTGTTAATTTACCCTCGGCGGCCACTCTTTCGCTTTTGCGCAGGGAGATGGAGGGACGATCTTCCGCTCCTAAACAGATTGCGGTGTTGGCCGATCCAGTATTTAGCCGGAACGACAAGCGCGTGACCAGCAGTAAGTCGAATGTTCCAGTTGCAATAACGGCGGCGGAGCGCTCCGAGGGGGTACAGCGTGCGACGAATGATACAGGAATGCTCACGCTAGACCGCCTTCCCGCCACGCGCCGCGAAGCACATGCGATCATCGCCATCAGCGGGCCGGATGCCAGCCTGCTGGCGCTGGATTTCGACGCCAACCGCAAGATGGCTACCAGCCCGGAACTAGGACAATACCGAATCATCCACTTTGCTTCACACACCTTACTAAACAGCCGGGCCCCCCAACTTTCCGGTATTGTCTTGTCCATGGTGGACGAGACCGGCGAGCCCCAGGATGGATTTCTTCAGGCCCATGAGATTTTCAACCTCAAGTTGCATGCTGACATGGTGGTTCTGAGTGCCTGCGAAACCGCGCTGGGCAAAGAGATCCGCGGCGAAGGGCTGATTGGCCTGACGCGAGCATTCATGTATGCCGGCGCACCGCGCGTGGTGGCCAGCCTCTGGCGTGTTCCAGACAACGCAACATCCGAGTTGATGGTGGCGTTCTATCAAAAGATGCTGACTGACAGACTGCGTCCAGCGGAAGCCTTGCGCCAAGCCCAGTTGGCTTTACAGCGAGAGAACCGCTGGTCTGCGCCTTATTACTGGGCGGGCTTCGTGCTCCAGGGCGAATGGAGATGACGACTGCACGGCCAGCTAGTCCGGGAGAGTTGGCGCTGAGAATTCAGTCGGGTGAGCGCGCTGCGGAAGCGGAGTTGGTGGAACGGTACAGTCGGGGCATAATGATTATTGTCCGGAGGATTGCCCGAGATTCCTCTTTGACCGACGATCTTTGCCAGGAGACGTTTCGTCTAGTGCTGTTGAAAGTAAGGCGTGGCGATCTAAAGGAGCCGGATAAGCTTTCCGGATTCATCTGCAGCGTGGCACGAAATCTGGCAATCGATCATATGCGCAGCGTCCGGCCCACTGAAGACCTGGCGGGTATGAACGAAACAGACGCCCTCGAGCATCCAGCGCCGGATGCTCTCGACAGACTGCTAAGAGAGGAAAAGGTACGGGCGGTACAGCGGGTATTGGCAGAATTAACTACGGGCAGGGATCGTGAAATCCTGCAGCGCTTCTATGTTGCGGAGGAAGAGAAAGAGGTCATTTGTACAGATTTAGGACTGAGCAGCCTACATTTCAACCGCGTGCTATATCGGGCACGGGAGCGTTTCAGGGAACTATATGAACGAGAGAGATAAGATGAATCCGTGGAACTAGCTTGGCGCTTAGCATCATCTTCATGAGAGGCCGCGAATCGAGGAATACGCACTAATTCGCCAATGGACCATTCGTACATAGAAGAGCACAACATCGTTGCCCGCTATGAGATGGGGAAACTCTCATCTGTGGACTGTATTCGCTTTGAAGAGCATTTTGTGGATTGCCCGGAGTGCCAGAAACAACTGAGTACCGCAGAAGATCTCAGGACTGCCATGCGCATTGCGATCGCCAATGACTCCTTGGTGCAGGCTACACATACAGGGCGCCTCGGTTGGCTCCAGGCCCCACTTTTTGTTGCTTCACGCCCCATGCTCATGGCTGCCGCTGCCACGGGGTTTCTGGCAGTTATAGTGTCCATCTTAGGAATCGGGACATATCGCAAGAATATCGAGTTAGATAAGCTTAGGACAGCCGCCCAGACTTGGCAGCGGCAATATGAATCTGCGCGCCAAGCCAACACGGAACTACAAGCGCAACTTCAGCTATCACGCCAAGCCGCACCGGGCAGTGGCAAAGATGGAAGTGGCCCACTGCCGATCCTGGCTTCCGTATTCAACTTGGACCGTACACGAAGCGCCGATTCGAACAGCTCTGAGTCGGTGAACCGGATTGTTATTTCGCGACTACCACAATGGATTGTTCTTATCTTGGACGGAGAAGAAGATCAAAACGTCCGAAGCTATCGTGTGACGCTGACTGACTCGCAAGGCAAGCCTGTATGGAATAAGAGCCTCGTTTCATCATCGGCATCGAATACGCTCTCCGTCACCCTGCCGGCCACCTTATTGCACCAGGGCGCCTATCGCCTGACGCTCGAAGGCCGGACTGGCCAAGATGCCTATCTTATTTCCGGGCGCTATTCGTTTCGCGTGATATTTAAACCATAATTTAGAGAATGCAGGCGCGGCTCTTCGCGCAACTCGTTAAGCGTCCGGCGCCAAGTTCTCACTACCTGCTTGCAAGATCAACAAGTCACTCGACTTGAGCTCATCGCTACGCAGCTCCATAGGATTTGAGTATGCACTGAATGAAGCAACGCTCAGCTTGAGCAGTGGGCAACTCTACGCTGCCCAACAAAGGACGGAAACAGGAGCAAACCCGAAGCTCGCAGAGCTTTACCTTGAGTGAGTTTGTTTTTGCAAATCGCTGATTCTTGTAAATCGGTCTGGTGCCGCCGTAGTCACGGGGACAGGTGAGGATTTCGCTGCATGGACGACCTCACTGTACTGCCCCCTTATAAGCTTCCTCGATTGCTTTCGTCATACGCGAGAGCAGCTTTGCCAGCGATATCGATTCTTGATCTAACAGCTGGTATGTGTGAGCGTTCCATTGATGCGCACTTGCCGGCTCATCAAGGCCATTGTAGACACTCGCCTCTATTTGATGATATGTAGTGACAGCGCGTTTCTGGATAAAGGCATCAAACTCTTCTACTATATCCGGATGGTCGGCGAAATAAATACTAAGCTTCTGGTGCAATATCTGAGACTCGACGTCCCACCCGTGCTGGTCTTCACGCAGCGTCAAGGCAAGTTTGTCACGGCTTCCCTTTGACATTCTGGGTTCGCGTTCAAGCGCGCGAGGCACAGTTCGAATCGTTGCATTGTGCATTGCAATGGCTTTTATGATAGCGTCTCGAATTGCGTATTCTTCTTCAATACGATGTAGCCTAACTTGCTGCGCTTGTTGCCGATTCCATTCTTTACTTTGCCAACGTACAGTGAGCGCCCCCCCCCAATGAGCCCCGTCAGGGCAAAGCTTACAAACACAAGGAACGCGGGATGCTTGGAGAGACGCGCGAATCGAGCCACCCCGCTATCCTCCCGCAAGGTGGCTAAAATCTCATCTCTAAGTTTCTGCCGTCGCAACTCATCTTGTATTTCGCGCGTCAACTCTTCCCGCTCAGTTTCCCCTGCGTCGGCCGAATCGTCTGGTGAAATCTTTGGCTGTTCAGACAAAGCATACTCCTTACTTTACCTTTCATTCTGAGGTTGTTTTCGCTGAATAATATTCCGTCGTATGAGCCATTTCGGCAAGTGGTAAGTTCATTCAAGTCGGCTAGCGGAATCTATCAGGTGGAAGCCACTTCACGAGAGGCGATATCCACGTTTTCAAGTCTTAGTAATGAGGCCCTTCAATTCTTCTGCACCACCGCCGGACGTGTATTTGTATTTACAAGCGGGGCGTATTCGATTTTGTGAACGATAAGGCAGAGCTGGTGTATCTGAACCACCACCGCCTGAAAGGCGGTGGCTTAGAACGCGACTGAAAGTCGCGGTTGCGGATAAACACCGCCGGAAGCGCTCTGCACTTGGTATACCAATGAGTGAATACCGTTTCGTTAACCCAAAGTTCGCAGCCCGCAAGTATCTTTTGGCCTTTGGCAGCATCCTCAAAAAAAACGCTGAAAGCTGACCGCCTGAAAGGCGGTGGGTTTAAACCAGGTGCAAGGAACTAAATGAGTGTCGAGCTGAATTTCCTCTGGCGTCCATTAAGCGTCCAATAAGCCGTGGCATTTTTCGTTTTTCTTAAGTTTAAAGAGGTTTGGTTTGCCATTCGCGCCTCCTAAGTTGTTGAATTTGCGAGAAAGTTTAGGTTCGAATCTCACTCTCTCCCCCATTAAGCTATTGGTTATAAATGATTTAATGTACTCGCCAACGTCCACTAGCGTCCATTAATCATGTTCATGCTCGTTTCACTACTTTTGTCAGCATCAAAATCCATTGGCCCTACTGAAAACAAAGATGTCCAAAACGACCAAATCGAACGGCTCTTCGCGACCAAACTTGGAACCGTTTTTGGAACCGTTTATCGCCGAAAGCACTCCAAAATTGCTTTCGGGCTCCATCTAAGTCATTGAAATACCAATGGCTCCGTCCATAAGCATCCGGCTGTTAACCGGAGGGTTGTAGGTTCGAGTCCTACCTGAGGAGCCATTCTTTTCAAGCGTTTAAGTTAACCTTCAGACATAATTTCCCTGGGCTCGTCATTAGGAAGCAACATCATTGGGAAGGGACAGCGGGCCAGGAGGGTGCATTAAGCACCCACGGGCAAAGGGCTCCTTTTCTTCGGCGTTTCAAACTAAAAATGATTTTCTCGGCACGTGCCACCTGCCGCTTCCTAATCTCCACAACACTCCCCACAACAATGAGCAGTTCTTGGCAGTCCTTAGGGTGCCCACACGTGCGTCTGCTGAACTGTTAAGTCTTTGGATCGTTGTGAGGATAGATAACTGTCACGGCAGAGGCCGAGGGTTCGAGCGCCGTCGTCCGTGCCAGCTTTTTCAGAGACATTCAAGCCCGACTGGCAAATTTTCTCCACAACAATCCACGCTCAGGCGCGAGGCTTGCGGGCGTCGGAGGCGGCCAATTTCCACCCATGCTGGGAGGCTTCGCGGGCCAGAGTTTCGAGTTGGCTGCGACGCGCATATAGATCCGGTTCAGTGCGGGCCAGGAGAATTCTTGCCTCCATGGCTAACGGCCGATAGCCATCACGTTGTGCTGTTTGCAGCAAGGAAAGTAATTGTTCCCTCGCGGCCACCCTATTTCCTTCCGCCATCTGCACCCGTGCCAGAGCCAGCTCCGCAATCACTCGCAGTTGTGGCGAGAATTGCGCTTTGGATTCTGCAATCGCACGATTGGCCGCGGAGAATGCGTCAGCTATCCGCTCTTCCGCAAGCAATGAGCGGGCAAGGCAAGCAAGGGATACAGCCGCCATGCCATGATTGTTCCCTTTAAGAGCCATGTCCACCGCCGGTTGCAGGTGCGTGATCGCCTGGTGCGGGTCCCCTGCCAGCAGGGACGCATTGCCGAGAGAGAACTCAACTTCCAAAATTAGGTTCGGTTCGTCCATTCCTTTCATGGTCTGGAAAGCCTGCTCGTACGTCTGGTTCGCAGCGCCAATCTCGTTACGCGCGAGCAGCACATCGCCTTGGCCGATCAGGGCAAACGTGAGGCCACGCGTGTAGCCGATCTCCCGATCAATCTTTGCCGCGCGAGAAAAATCATCCGCGGCGGCGGCAATGTCGCCGCGCTCGATCTCAATGTTGCCCATGTTGACCAGGCTGGATGCTGCGCCTCGTTTTAGCCCGGTCCGCTCAAACAAAGCCAGGGCATCGGCGTTCGACTGCAATGCGCCGGGTAGATTGCCCTCAGTGTCCTGCACGTTCGCAATATTTCCGACGGCGCTGGCAATGCCCGCATCCCAATGGAGTTCGCGGTAGGCTTCCAAAGCCTGCTGATAGAACTTGCGGCTGTCGGGCAGACCACCTTCGTCGTAATATGTGTTGCCGATACGTTCCAGCGTAGCGCCCACATAGCGGAGGTACCCTCCTTCGCGAAAAAGATCGAGCGCGGATTGAAACATCTCGCGGGCCTCGGCAGTCTTTTTTCCGTCGTAAAGGACGTCGCCGCTCATCAGCGTTGCCACGCCAAGACCGCGGTTGTCTCCCGCGGTGCGATAAAGCTTCTGCGCCTCCGCCGAAGCTGCCAGCGATTCAGCTGATTTGCCCAGCCGCTCCAGAGCTGATGCTTTGATCCATAAACCTTGCGCGCATACAAGCTTCTGATCCAGTTGGGCACCGATCTGGATAGCACGATCCGCGGTCTCAACCGCCTGCTGGAATTTCCCAAGCGGTAGATCAGTGCCGGCTTCTGCCAGGTCAATGCGGGCTTCAGCGGCGGGCGATAACCCCTGATGGCGTAACCCCTGCACAGTGGCTAACGCATCTGGGTTGTGGCTGCCGACATCCTGCGCATGCACCAAGCTCAAGCCATAGTCGATATCGTCGGGATAGAACGTTACGAGCGAGCGGAAAACATCGATTGCGCGGGGCCAGTCATGAGAGAGTATGGCGACTTCTCCCTGCATGGAAAGCATCTCTTCGCGAGGGAGTCCTACCGTAAGTCCCAGGGCGCGTGCGGCTTCGGAGCGCGCTTCGGTTTCGTAGCCGAGAATACTCCAGGTCTGCGACAGCGCCAGGTGGCTTCCGGCATGGCCGGGTTCGATCTGAACCGCTCTTTGCAGCAGACCCTTGGCCGCCATCGGATCAAAAAGTCGCAGACGGTTCAGCCCTTCCGCATAGAACTGGGCGGCAGTAGGGGATTGAGGCAGCGTGCGGCGTACCGCCGATGCGGCATCGGCGGACCTCTCACCCAGACCAAGGCGCTGGCGCAACTCTGAGCCAGTTGCCGACACTATGCTGAATAGGTCTCCCGTCGAGCCAGTCTCTACCAGCGCAATTGGCGGAACGTCGGAAGAAAAATTTTCTACGCGGAGATCCAGACGCAGTTTGGAAGATGCGGCCTTGTCAGACCCAGGAGACAAGGTATAGGAGCCGACGACTATCATGTCTGCCCCCAGTTGGCGTGCGTAGCGCGCGATGCTTTCTTGCGAGGGGGCGTTCGGCGGCGGTTCGGAGAGCCCCACACGCGCTATTTCCTCCGCCGAAACCACGCGTATGCGATCACTGGAAGAAAGCTCGGTGGAGAGCATCTCGGCGAGAGCTGTGGAGAGCCAACGGTCTTCGGTTGCGCCATTAAGATTTCGCAAGCCAATCACCGCCACCGACCGCCGTGGAGCAGGTTGCACGGCGAGAGTAGATTTCGGCATCTTATGCAATCCCGCGCCAACAAAAAAAGTAAGACCGGCAGCCAATACCACAACTGCGAATAGTGCCCAACGAGGAAGCCTATGGAACGAGGACTTCACCGGTATTGCCTGACTTCCCGGCAGGATTTGATCTACTCCCGGCACGGGCGCTAGCTGCGGAGCCGGCTCAACCGCGGCGATCGTGGGTGGGGCAACTACTGCCAAATTCTCAGTGTCTTGTTCCTGGGCTGGGGTTGAAGAAACAACTGTCACTTCGGCGACAAATCGGTAACCGAGGCGGGGGACAGTTTCAACAAAGGAGGGTTGATTGGCAGGATCGCACAGGGCATCGCGAACTTTGCTCACCGCGACCCGGAGGCTCTTGTCGAACTCAACGTAGGTATTCCTTGGCCAAAGGTGGGCTTGAATTTCTTCCCGGGTGACGATCGTTCCGGGGCGTGCCACCAGCAAGGCCAGCAGTCGTAGCGGCTGCTCCTGTAAACGGATCTTATGGCCTTGGTGAGTCAGCGTCCTCTGCTCGACGTTGAGCTCAAAATCAGCAAATCTAACAATAGTAGGAATGGACAATTGGCCAGACATTTTGAAGTTGCCGTTGCAAGTCTTGCCAAGGTGGGGATGCAACTTAAAGATAACACAAGATGTTAACAGTTAACATTCAGCTTGCAACGAGATAATTTGACGGAAGGCGCACTCCATGGCGAAATCGCTGAGCCATGCAAAAATTCACGCGCTTCTTGAATGCATTCCACTCGCTCCGCCAAATTCTTTCTGGGTTTTCGCAATCCACCCGGTCACTCAGCTCGATTGCTGCCATTGCTTTGAACAGTCGATTCGGTTGTCTTCTGCTCGTATGCTGCCTCGGATTCACCGGCTTGCAAGGTTGGGGGCAAACGATTGGACAGCGAAGCGCGATTCTCGATCAATACGGGAAATTACCCCTGGCCTTTGAGGCCAATCATGGCCAGACGGATTCCTCTGTAACTTATCTCTCCCGCAGTGAAGGCTACACCCTATGGCTTACACCCTCCGAAGCGGTTTTTGGGTTTTCACAGCCCGATAAAACGACAGCCTCGTTTCGCTTAAGCCTGGTCGGCGCCAATCTGCGCGCGCCTATGGCTGGGGAACAGCCGCTGGCCGGCCATACCAACTACCTTCTGGGACCCGATCCTTCCCAGTGGAAGCATGATGTCCCCAACTTCGAGCGGGTTCGCGCCACCGGAATTTATCCCGGCATTGACATGGTCTATTATGGCAATCACCATCAGCTTGAATACGACTTCAATGTCGCTCCCAAAGCCGACGCAAGTCGCATTGCGCTTAAGATCCGAGGCGGGGAGCAGGTGAAGCTTGACGCTGATGGCAATCTCGTAATCGGAACCGCTGCCGGGCCATTCATCTTTCGCAAGCCGGTCGCTTATCAATCCGCGCCCGATGGCCAGCGCCAGCCCGTCGAGGCAAGTTATAGGCTTGACCGAAATGGACAGGTTCGCTTTCAGCTAGGCCGCTATGATCGCAACCGAGAACTCATCATTGATCCGTCTGTGGCCTACTCTACTTTTATTGGAGGCGCATCCCTGGCCACGGTGGCCAACAGCGTGGTTGTTGACGCACAGGGTTCAGCCTATCTTACCGGGTACGTTGAAGGTCTCGGTTTCCCAACGACACCCGGAGCCTTCCAGACAACAATTACCGCCGCCAACCCCAATACCCAGACACCTTTTGTGACCAAGTTGAGCCCAGACGGATCGTCTCTCGTCTATTCCACACTGGTAGGCGCCAACGATTCCGCCAGTTTTGCCTCGGCAATAGCTCTTGACGCACAAGGCAACGCTTACGTCACCGGGCAAACCGACAGCTTGAATTTTCCCACAACAGCGGGGGCCTTCCAGGGTGGAGTACTTGATCCAAATATCTTTTCTACGAATACCAACCGCGGCTTCGTCTTCAAGTTGAATTCAAGCGGCTCCGCGCTCCTCTACTCCACGCTTCTGCACGGATCAGGCGCCACCAGCGCCAATCATATGGACCAGATACAAGTTGACAGCGCCGGCAACGCCTTTGTAATCGGCGGAATCGAGACGAGCGATTTCCCAACCACGCCCGGCGTGTTCCGGCCTGCCGCAATTGCACTCACCGGAGGGATACTGGTTAAGCTGAACCCAACCGGAACCGCT
>DATGIO010000232.1:0-24373 GCA_035295685.1 Candidatus Angelobacter sp. | reverse complement strand
TTGGGCCAGAGCAGTGGTGAGGCAGAGACACAACACGGCGAACAGACGGAACAGTTTCATTCGATTCCCCTTCGGAGTAAATGACTCCCCAAAGACTCACTCGTGAGCTCCGTGGATTCAAATCTTCAGCGTGGCCTGCAGGCTTGCCGGTAACGACATGATGGGACTACTGGGCCGGTCTCCACACAAGAGTGTCTTCGGTGCGGATAAGCACGCTCCGCAATTGGGGTAAGACCAGAAGGCGCTGCGCCCCGTGGACATCCCAAAAAGAACTCGCAGACGATCTCTTGTCGTGTCGGCGGGAGTCCAAGCACTCGGTGCCTGATGACTTCATCTTCTCCAATCGGTTAAGAAAGGCCGGAGAGCGATGTGTTAGACCACTGGTCAATCAAACATTATGTGGTCGGCTTGGAAAAGTACTCCAAATCTGCCAGAACCTGCGCTGCGGTGTAACCAGGAAAAGCGAAAGACTGGCAGACTGACTCCAACATCATCAGGGAGCCGATGCGCTGAATGCCCACTCGCTCAACACTCGTCACTGATCGTCCAAGCTTCGCCTCTGCCGCACTAATGGCTTCCTGCTGCATCAACTTAACTACGTGTTGCATCGTATCTTGCATGGCGTGGTAAGTGGTCTAACGTAAACACTTTGAGCATCACGGCGACCTAATGTGGCTGCACTTTGCTGATGTGAGCGCGACAATCACGGCAAAAGCTAAAGCAAACATCCACCGCTTCAAACCGTACCCGGGCCAGCCTATTCTAAAAGCAAATGCTCACGCCGATTTCTCAGGATGCTGTCAACCAAGCTTTAGGTTCCTTTAGCTTCAGTTCAGGGGAAGTTCTGTCCGAAGCCCATCTCACACGTTTCTGCCAACTTGCAGGGATCGAATGCGACACTCGAACTTCGGTTGATCTCCAAATTCAGCCTATGGCACTCGCCCGCAATATGCTCCGCCGACGGTGCGCTTTCAATTTTGGCGAGGCACAAGTTGGAAAATATCCTAACCGCCATCAATGAGTTGTATGCCAGTAGAAGTGTACGTATTCGTTCTGATATTCAGCAAACAAATCAACAATGAAGTCGGTTTCCATTGAGTACATCAAGGTTTCTCCGGATTTCGTTGTGCCCCGAGGTTACATTTCCAATAAGTGGATACATCAAATTAACGCGCCGGTTTGCTGTGGAAGCCATCGGGCGTCCGGATAGGTCGATTTCTTGAACCGCCAGAGAACCAGCACCATAACCAAGATCAATACGAGCGTGGAGAAGATGCTGCCCTCGGGGCCGGTAGCGCCGCCGCTGAGCCACACCAATCCGTGGGACTTACCTTCGAAGAAGTGGCCCTTGGTAACCAGTCCGCTGTCAGGCACCCCATAGAAGAACGACTGCGCCCAATCCCAGGCAGCGTGGAAGCCGACTGCGAACCACAGGTTTCCGGTACGCCATAACATGATGGCGAGGGCGAATCCCGCAACGAAGACATTAAACAAACCAACCGCTGTCTCACCAGGATTTCCGGCATGCCCCGCAAAGAAAAGCAACGAGGTGATCAGCGTCGCCGGCCAGAAACCCACGCCGCTATACAGGGTGTACTGGAGATATCCGCGGAAGAAGTACTCTTCCAAAATTCCGACGAAAAAGAAGCCGAGCCCCCATAGTGCGCTGAAGGTTAGAGTGGAGCGCAGGTCGAAATGCGCTGGTCCGAACCAAAAGACGCCGCTCAGTCGCATGACCACAAGCATGAGGCTCATGGCGGAAAAGCCCCAAAGCGTACCCTCCCAGAATCGTTTCCCGAGGGCTTCCTTCAGGCCGAGGCCGTAAACGCCCAATGGACGTCGTTCCATGCGGGACATTATGAAGGTTGCGACCAAAAGGAGCGCAAAGGCCAGTCCCTCGGATAACAGCAGGTACATCGGGTTCTCGCCAATGGATTTCTCGACGTCATGCGAACCGAAGATGAGGCGCACAGTAAACACCACTCCAAAGCGGCGGGCGATCAGGATCAGAATGAAGAGTAGCAGGCGCCAACCGGCGCGCAGGCCGTGAGGTCCCCAAAATGCTCGGTTGCGCGGGCTCAAGATTTGCGCCGCTGGGGTGACGATGTCTGCGTCTGGCATGATTGCATTCCTGGAATCAGTAGGTTCGATGAAGTTGTTCATGGATTCTTAAGGGGGTCACCGAACAATACGGAAGGCCTCTGTTGAAAGTTCCGGCAAACTCGGCTTCTGCTCCCTCCGTTAAGGCAAGACGATCGCTGCCTGATGCTTATTACGTTCCAGCCTAGAGTATTTTTCCTCGTCATGTCGGAATTTTCCAACTTGGATGCTCGACTATTTCGCCAGCCATAACTTGGTTAGGTGACTTGTTGACTCGCCATCACAAAACTATGATCCGCAGCACAAGAGGTAAGACTGTACCGTTCGCGGAACAGACGCCTCCTCCTCCGGGGGAAACCGGTTCTTCCATCCACGCCTTGATAGACGGCTCGGTCTCCAACTTCTTCATTACGCAAGATCCGGAGTGCCCCCAACAATCCGTTCTTCTGTCGAGCAGGCGGAGTGCTTAAAAGCCGCTCTCTCGGTTTCTTGCACTTGAGGGCTGGAAAGTGAGAGAGGTTGTGAAACTTGGAAACACTGCTGTGCCACTTGTTGCGGAGCCGCCAGGTGGTGCGGTTGTTTTTGTTGGTACCTACCCGGCTCTTCTTGGCTCAAGCGAGGTGTACAAGCAGCACGGATTAAGAAAGGTATCGAAAGAGGCGCGTATTCCACTTCTGCCGGACTACCTCGTCGAACAGGACCTTCCCTCAGCGTACCAGGAGTTTATTCGACAGGCTGGAGTCAAGGGACAGGTTGCCGGTTAGGATTTGTTCAGGTTTGCTCGTGTGGCAGTCGTCTGACACTCGGTAGGTGCGTTAAGCGCAAAGACCATTGCTGCACTGAAAGGATTGGCGTCGGTTCGATTCCGTCCCTTGCAAAGTCGGACTGTGCCGTAAAACGTGCCATACGGTGTTAGCCACTATGCACCAAAGTGAGCTTTTTTGATACTAGCTGAAAGTGCTTACGTGCAAGCCTGGTGGTTGGTAATTTGTTGATTTTAATTTGGCTGCCCCCCCCAGGGATTTGAACCCCGATATGCTGATCCAGAGTCAGCATTCGGAAAATGGGACTCAAGCGCACTGCACACCTACGGCGCACCGAACCCAATGTGGGGCGCTGTGCGGTAAATCGTCCTCACGCGAGACCGAGCCAATTAAAATCACGCGAACCATGCGCGAACATCGAAGGGCCGAAATCAGCCCCAATGATCCTAATTCACCCCAAATGACAAATGCATAACTCTTATGTCCTCAATTACATCCGCTGATTCCAGAACACTTGGCCAATTCGGTAGACGGCCCTGAAAAGGCTGGCGTCGTCGGTTCGATTCCGTCCCTGGCCACCACATTCTAAAGGACTTAGATGATTTCAGCGATTTTAGTCCACCCAAAGGCTCTCACTCGCTCGCACCGAAAGATAAATCACTGAACTCACTCCGTGAGGAGATGAATTCTATCCCCCAACAACTGCTCCCAAAACCTGCCATGCGCTTTCTGCTTTGAGTCCATGTCCGATTGAGCATAAAGCTGGAGCGTGGTGGTGGCATGCGCTTCCACGGTTTTTCGGAGGCCGCCTTATTTAAGAGGCCGGCAGTCTAAAAACCGCCTGTCTAAGAATGTCCCGGTTGATTCGCTGGTTTCTTCACACTCTTGGAACTCAATGCTTCAAGGTCATGGCCAGGAATTCGCCCTGTGCATTCGTATCGTCAGGCACGAGTCGAGAGAGGCATTTTGGTTGGTGAACAAGGAAGTAGCACAACAGTGTTGTTGCCAGTTTGATAGAGAGTTCTTTATCATTGCGACGCTTGGGTGGCGCTTGCCCGAAGTGACGTACTTCCCGTTCTATCAGTAAGCCGTGTGAGGTACCCGCATGCTAGAGGAAAAGAGCGACCGCGCATTTCGTATTGGTATTGCCGGCCCCGTGGGTTCGGGAAAGACTGCATTGGTTGATCGCTTGAGTCGGCGGCTCTGGCCCAAGTACAGCGTCGGAGTCGTCACCAACGACATCTACACAAAAGAAGACGCGGAGTTCTTGATGCGACAAGGCACTCTTCCCATCGAACGGATCCGCGGTGTTGAAACCGGGGCGTGCCCGCACTCGGCGATACGGGAAGATGCATCGATGAATCTGCAAGCTATCGCGGAACTCGAAGAGTCGATATCGGGTTTGCAACTGATTTTTGTGGAGAGCGGAGGCGATAACCTGGGTGCGGCGTTCAGCCCGGAGTTGGTTGATATCTGGATTTATGTCATTGATGTGGCGGAAGGGGACAAGATTCCGCGGAAAGGCGGACCTGGGATCCAGAGGTCCGATTTGCTCATCATCAACAAGATTGATCTCGCACCGTACGTTGGTGCTTCGTTGCAGGTAATGGAGCGCGACTCGCGCAAGATGCGCGGCGAACGGCCTTTCCTCTTCACGAACCTCCGCGGTGAGGTTGGTATGGACGAGGTAGTCGCATGGGTGGAAGAGAAACTTAAGGGTCCCATAAATAGCCGCCGCAAGCTGCTTGATGTCTTCAGCCCGTCGTCCCCTGGCCACGACCACGGACATGGTCACCACCATCATCACTGAGACCGACCGGAATAATCCGGATTCAAAATATGAACGACCTTTCGGAAACAAAACCAAGTTCGTCTGGAGTCGGATTGGCTGACGATCAGTCGGCTTTCCTGAAGCTGTTGCAACTTGCTGACAGCTCATTTCCTATAGGTGCGCTGGCCCACTCTTTTGGAGTGGAAACTCTGGTCTCTTCAGGCTCTATCACGGTGACAGAGGTACCAGGCTTTCTTCAGGCATATCTGGAGGAGACTGGAACCATGCAGGCCTGTTTCTGCCGTGCCGGCTTTCATGCTGCCTCTGAATTTTCGAGCGAACGATGGGTGCAGATTAACGAGCACTTGAGTGCTTTGAAGCCGGCGCGAGAAAGCCGCTCGGGAGAGGCTGTACTCGGATTGCGATTGATGGTGTCAGTGATGGCGCTCGGCGATTTTCCATTGCTTCGGGCCTCGCTGGATGCAGCCAAGCGGGTTGGCGTCCATGTTCATCATGGTCCCGCATTCGGTCTCGTAAGCGCCGTACTGGCGTTTGACGAGGAACAGGTGGTGCTGGCCTATCTGCATCAGATGCTGGCCAATCTGGTATCGGCATTTCAGCGCCTGCTTCCCATCGGGCAGAGCCTGGCAACGCGGCTTTTGTGGGAGATGAAACCAACGATCATCGGGGCCGCACACGATAGCCGCATCTCCGATGAATACGCCGGGTGCTTCATGCCGCTCCTCGATTGGGGCGCAATGGAACACGCAGATCTTCCTACGCGGCTGTTTATCAGTTGAACTCGTGCGGAATCAATGTGAGCCCGTAAGCGGACGCGTTAAGGCGTCACTGCAGCTCCATTTCGAGCATGATCTGGTTTCGCGACACACGGTTCTCCGGGAGTGCAAGCAAGAGGCGCCCCTTCGGGTTGTGCGGGCGTTCACTCTAGAAGATGGGGCTGCTCTGGTTCACTTGCACAATGTTTCGGGCGGGTTGTTAGGCGGCGACCAGTTGGAATTCGTCATCGATGTTGGACCGGAAGCATCCGCGCAGTTGACGAGCACCGGAGCCACACGCGTTTATCGAGCTCTTGATCATGACGGAGACACAATACAGGTGAACAGGATCAGGGTGGCGGAGAATGGGATGCTTGAGTATGTACCCGATCCGCTCATACCGTTTTCCGGAGCGCGCCTGCTCCAGTCCACATCGATTGATCTTGCTAGTGGCGCAGGCCTGTTCTGGTGGGATGTGGTTGCCCCAGGGCGGGAGGCACACAATGAGCTTTTCGCTTACCATCGTATCGAATTGAGAACCAAAGTGCAGGCTCTAAGAAAGCAGATCGCGGCGGAGCGCATGTGCGTCGAACCCAGGAAGCGCAACCCGACCTCACCAGGACGGATGGGGACCTACCGCTATTGGACGACTTTCTACATCTGCCGCGTTGGCGCGAGCAATAAGATGTGGCTCGAGGCAGAGCAGCACTTGCGCGGCGTAGCCGCCGGTTTAAGCCAGCCACAATCTGCGCTTTGGGGAGTGAGCACTTTGCCCGCTCACGGTTTGGTTGTGCGTGGCCTCACGGTGCACGGTCGCGATGCGATAGCGGGTGTGCGCGTACTGTGGCAGCGGGCTAAGCCCTGGTTGTTCGGCAAAGAAGCAATTCTGCCGCGAAAAATTAACTAACGGTACAATGAACCGGACGGCGGGAGGACTCCATTGCATTTGACTCCGCGTGAGCAGGAGAAACTGTTGATCGTGGTGGCCGCCGACCTGGCGCGCCGCCGGATGGCCCGCGGCTTGAAGCTAAACTATCCGGAGGCCATGGCGGTCCTGACTGCGGAGATCCTGGAGGCCGCACGCGATGGGAAAAGCGTGGCGGAAATCATGAACTTCGGCAAGAGAATCTTGAATCGGCAACAAGTGATGGAGGGTATTCCCGAAATGATCCACGACGTGCAAGTGGAGGCCACCTTTCCTGACGGAACCAAATTAGTGACGATTCACGACCCCATCGTTTAACCGCGGACGTTCGAAAGGAAGAATTGCATGGTTCCCGGAGAGTATTTTCTAGAGACAGCGCCCCTCCTGGCCAACAAAGACCGTCAAACTATCCGCATCCTGGTGAGCAACACCGGCGATCGTCCTATCCAGGTTGGCAGCCACTATCATTTTTTTGAAACAAATCGCGCCCTTGAATTTGACCGGAGCGCTGCGCTTGGAATGCGGTTGAACATTGCCGCAGGCACGGCAGTCCGCTTTGAACCCGGAGAGCAAAAGGAAGTGGAACTTACGCACCTTTCCGGCGCGCGGATCGCGCATGGAGCCAATGGCCTGGTTGAGGGAAAATTGGACGCCCCAGACGCTCGCGGGCGATCGTTAGCGCGCTTGCGGGAAGCCGGATTTTCTTCGTGTCGGGAGAAACCCTGATGAGCCTTACGATCCCGCGCCGCGTCTACGCCGACCTGTATGGACCCACGCAAGGCGATCGCATTCGTCTTGCGGATACCGACCTGATCATCGAAATCGAACGGGACTACGCGAGCTACGGCGACGAAATCACATTTGGCGGCGGCAAAGTGATCCGCGACGGAATGGGCCAAAGCAGCCGTGCTTTGCGCGAAGAAACACCCGGGGCTCTTGATCTGGTCATTACTAATGCGGTCATCGTCGATTACTGGGGTATCGTCAAAGGGGACATCGGAATAAAATCCGGAAGAATCGTGAAGGTCGGAAAGGCCGGCAACCCGGACACCATGGAGGGAGTAGATCGGGAACTCGTCGTGGGCGCGGCAACAGAGGTTGTCGCCGGCGAGAACCTTATCGTGACTGCCGGTGGGGTTGATAGTCACATTCATTTCATTTCGCCCCAACAGGTCTATGAGGCGCTTTCAAATGGAATCACCACCATGATTGGCGGTGGAACCGGACCTGCTACGGGCACGGCCGCAACCACTTGTACCCCGGGCGCCTGGAATTTGGCGCGGATGCTTCAGGCTTCGCAAGCCTGGCCCATGAACTTTGCATTCCTTGGCAAAGGAAACGCCGCGACGCGGGCCCCCTTGGTGGAGCAGGTTGTGGCAGGCGCCGCCGGCCTTAAACTGCACGAGGATTGGGGAACGACACCGTCTGCGATTGATACCTGCCTTAACGTAGCTGATGAGTATGACGTGCAGGTAGCGATCCACACGGACACCATTAACGAAGCCGGGTTTCTGGAAGCGACCATTGCTGCCATCAACGGACGCACGATTCACACCTACCACACCGAAGGAGCTGGCGGGGGACACGCACCGGATATTATTCGGATCGCATCGCTTCCTAATATTCTGCCGTCATCCACCAATCCCACACGGCCGTATACGGTAAATACGATCGCTGAGCATCTCGATATGTTGATGGTGTGTCATCATCTGAATCCACAGGTTCCGGAAGACGTTGCCTTTGCCGAAAGCCGGATTCGGCCGGAAACGATCGCCGCCGAAGACATCCTTCATGACATAGGAGTGTTGAGCATCATCTCGAGCGACTCCCAGGCGATGGGCCGCGTCGGAGAAGTCGTGACTCGCACATGGCAGACTGCGCACAAAATGAAAACGCAACGTGGACCGCTGCCCGAGGATTCTGCTCGTGCGGACAACTATCGTGTGAAACGATATGTGGCGAAATACACCATCAATCCAGCCATCGTTCACGGGATGGCGGACGAAGTCGGTTCGATCCAACCGGGCAAACTAGCCGATCTGGTTTTGTGGAAGCCGGCATTCTTCGGAGTCAAGCCGGAAATGGTGATCAAGGGAGGATTCATCGCTTGGAGTGTGATGGGTGATCCCAATGCATCGATTCCAACACCCCAACCGGTGATCTACCGGCCGATGTTTGGCAGCTTCGGCGCGGCCCCGGCGGCCACTAGCATTACCTTTACCTCACAGGCGGCGCTCGTTGCGGAAATACCGCAAAAGCTCGGATTGCAACGGCGGGTCGCGGCGGTCAAAAACTGCCGGAAACTGGGGAAGAAGGACATGATTCACAATCACGCCACACCACACATTACCGTGGACCCGGAAACATACGAAGTACGTGTGGAAGGCGAACTGATTACGTGCGAACCGGCACGAGAGCTGCCGCTCGCGCAGAGATACTTCCTGTTCTGATAGGCGTCTTGTCGATTGTGCACATGAGAATTCTGGTGCCAAGAGCGACAAGAGGAATGAGGTAAAGGGAGGTGCCAGCCTCCCGCAAATTCTGCAGTTAAACCTCGAACAAAAGCACCGACGGAATAAGCTCAGGGTAACTGAGCCTCAACAGCGTATAACCCACGCCGGCGAGGCCCAGAAATAGAGATGAATGGAACGAGTCCTGGATTTGACCATGACTTTCATGGATGGGCGGTGCAAAGTGAAAAGCTTTTGAAACTGATACTTCTTCCAAAATGCGCCGGCTCGATTCGCGGGCAAGGTCCGATAGGTGCAGGCGTCCGAGGACTGTGCCTGCAGTATGGAGAACGTCAATACGGCCAAAGTTGCCACAACAGAGTTGATCGCTGGGTGATCGAGGCAGAGCACGCGAAATATTCAGCGCATTTTCAAGATCATGCCGCATCGTTGGATCGTCCATAAATGGGATACAGCCTAATCGGGCAAGAGCGATGCCGGGCGCGCCAAAACACCAGGAGCCAGGCTCAATCATCTGATTTGAGGAGAGATTGAGCCTGGCTTGGCGTTCTGGAATGTAAAGCGTCCGTACAAAAGCGAATCCCTCCAGAGCTGCGTCATGAAACTGTTCCAGCCTGGTTTCCCGATACAGTTGTGCCAAAGCATAGGATATTCCGCAAGCACCCCGAGCGAATCCTGCAAGAGAAACGATTTGCGAAGAGCCGAGGGTGTCGGCTCTCGGGCTTACCGTCCGGGATCGCAATAGATGTTCGCCACAGATGATAGCAAGAGCGAGAGTAGGCCCTGGGGAGATTCCGTATGCCTTAGCTACCCGAAGCAAATGCAACAGTCCCAAGAGTGTTCCCGCCGAGCCCCGCATTACGTCCAGCAATTTGTCAGCCCCAATCAATTCAGGAGTAATGATTCTCACAAGAGCAGAGGCAGGCTGCAGCAACTCCGGAGCGTCTAGCCAATCGGCGGTAGCGGCCAGTGCATAGAGAAAGGAACCCAGGCCAATGAGACCACCGATGTCAACAGCACCAGGGTGGCGCGCGTTCGGGGACGCAAGGAGTCGGTCTATTCTGTTACGCACTGGAACTAGCGCGGCCAGCGCCGCTTCATACGCTTGTGGGTCTTGAGTCGCGCGATAATATGCTGCAAAAAAAAGTGCCAGCCCTGAGGCTCCATCATAGAGATCTGGTCCGAGCGAAGAGATTTTCAGATCTTTTCTGGCAGCGTTGGGTTGAGTCTGCAAGGCGCCATCTGCCAGTTCTGCAAAGATGTGAGTAAGTGTACTCTTTGCTTTTTGAGTGAAGCTATCGTGGAGACTATCCTGCGCCAAGTCGAACCTCGCTTTGTATGGTGCCGCGGAGTAATGTCGCCGGCATGAACTGCTCCTCGTGCAGCGGTGACATAGCGCCGCTTTTGGTAGTTTCAAAAAGACAATCGAGCATGAAGTGGTTGCCCTTTTGACCTGACAAGCGGTTTAGAAAAAGCGCAATGCCCGCGCTCCCATTCCCGTAACTGGACGACAGGCGTGAAATTGAGTCGCCGGGAAAGGCTATTCCGCACCTTTCGACCTGGAATTGCAAAATTCCTTCGGCGATCCTTTGGGCCGAACGGAGAAAGCGGGATTGGCCGCTTACTTCATACATGTCCAGAAGGAAATCGCCCAATCCAGTCGAGCCCATGAATCTGCCCGGGAGCACGGCATATTTTCGGTCAACATCCACAAAAATTTTTTCCAGGACCGACCAATAATGATCGCCGCCCAGCAGCCGCCAGTAACGAAGAACGCTCGTGCCGATTCCTGAACTCCCATTCTGCCAATAGGGATATACAGGAGAGTTGCCGCGGCTTGAGCTTTTCCAGGAGAAACCTAGGTCCTTCGTCACTACTGCGTGTCGCAGATCAAATTCCAATCCGCGCCGTCCTGTTGTCAGGAACTCCTCTTCTTGGGTGGCCAAATGGAGATAAAGAAGAAATAGGGCAATTCCGCTGGCGCCATGAGCGAATCCCAATGGCGCGTTCTCTGAGTCGCTCCAAAAACAAAGATCTCCAGAATGGCGGCAAGTGCGCAGGAGTTGTTCTCCGGCTTGTCTGGCTTTGCTCAGATAACATTCATTACCGGTAGCAAGGAAGAAACGAAGGCATGCCATGCCCCACCCGGCGATGCCATAGAAAATATCAGGAGAGTCGCTCAGGAGTTTGTGGTCATAGGTACGCTGGAAGATATCCTCCGCCTCTTCCGTATTACCCATTTCCAACAAAGCCCATGCCACTCCTGACATGCCGGCATATAAACCCGGAGTATAGAGCTCGGAGTTGATGGGATGGCGTAGTATCCATGCAGCCACATTCTCGTGACTTTGGGCTGTGACTCGATGTAGGGCATAGCCTACTCCCGCGGCTCCCCAAGCAATATTCAGGGGATTGGTTACGAAAAGTTTTTGATCGGATGGAAACAGCCTATCGTGACGAGAAAAAGTTGCCACATGATTTAGATGGCTGACGATACCTTCGATAATTGAGCGGTAGTCGGCGGTGTATTGTTCCGGTTGTTTCCTGGCCGCTGCCTCGCCGGCACAGCGCTCCAGAACGGTTCGAATTTGCGGAGCGAGTGGGCGGCTGGCTGGATCTGGCGACATTAATGCCACGATCATCCCACCCACGCTTTCCGGAAGCCTTGCGTCATTCTGAATTGGCCCCATGATGTTCTTGTGCGCCCCCGGGTTTAGATGGAAAAATGCTGTTATGGGGAACAAATAAGCCATCAACAAAGCTCCAGCCGCATAGTAATCATCGGCCTTGGCTGCTTCGTCCCCCATCAGGCGATTTTGGGAAACAAAGCCGGGCGTGTAGAGTGCGGTAGGGAGATCTACGCCTACCTCATACGCGCCTTCAAAATCAATCAGCTTTAGATCGCCCTCTGGTTCCATCAACACATTGTTCGTGGAGAGATCGGAGAATACGATATTGTGCCTGTGTAGCACTTCCAGAGCCGTAATGAGCTTGGAGCAGACTGAGAGAAAAGTCTTCTGCCATAAATGAAAATCTTCAGGAGCAGGTCTGGTTCTCAGAAGGATATTATGGCTAGCCGAATGTGAAGCCAGGGTCAATCCTTCAATAAACTCCTCTACTAGAAACCAGTGTTCCCATTCTGTGAACAAATCGATTGGCCGTGGAGCTATGCCGGCATAGGCGATCACTCCTAAAAGCCGATATTCCTTTTGCAAGAGGCGCACCGCGTCATACCCATTGGGAGTGGGATTCACACAAGGCCGCGCCTCCTTGATTACCACGCGCTTACCGCTCGTCCGGTCCACAGCCACATAGACTCCGCCGGCATTGGAAAAACTTAGTGCATCTTGTATCTCATAGCGGCCTTGTCTCAAAAAGTGGGAAGGTGTGGATTGCTCTTGTTGGTCTTCGATGGGAAACAATTTGCTAGCCCAGGAAGGCGTTACGGGATAGGGTTGCCGGCGGTCGGGAAAATGGCTGCCGTCAGGTGCCGTGAGCATGGGCGTGCGCTCGCCATTTACATTTAGAACGTCAAAGTGGCGCATGCCTCCATAGCGATAGAACACGCTTCCACTGTCCTTATAACGGTGGTCGGAAAGAACGTAGGGACCACGTAAGTCTGTGGTGGAGAGATGAATCTGCTCAATGAGTTCAATGAATTGAGCGTTGTCCCGGGGATAGATTGTGATGAATTTTCCCGATCCTCCACGAGACCAGTTCTTCCCGTTCAGGAGGAATACAGTGGATAGATCCAGGGCGAACTTGAAGTCCGCATCCATGCGCTTGAAGAGGATGGATACGACACGTGAAAGAACTTCACGAGCATTGTCCGGAGTAGCGGAAATGTGGATTTTCCAGCCTTGCGTCGGCGTAGCGTTTTCCGGGCTTCCGCAGTGAAACCAAATAGCTTTCTTCTGTATGCTCCAATTCGGAGGCAGGAGCCTGGCCACGTAGTCGTAGAAGTCAGCTTTTCGTGGCATATAGGCATCAAAGGTGTCGTAATAATCTTTGTCGAGCAGCCGATATAAGAAATTTTGCCTGCTGCGCATGAGTGACTCCACAGATTTTTTGGAGAGAAATATCTTCTTTCGCGTTTCCCTGGCCAGGTCGAGATCAAGAAGCACCGGCTCGTTCCGGGTCCACGTTGAACCGAGCGGAACGAACGCAGTGGCTACTCCATTTGGAATGTGCTAGGCGTCTGGTTGGTTTGTGGGCAGATCTGGCTCCATGTGCTGTCAAGGACAAGGGCTGAATCGTAAATGGCGGTCTTGCCAGTGAGGGTTTGGAGCCTGAGAACATTCGACATTGTTAGTTGTCTCCTGATTGATTTTTAATTTTCTTGTTGGACTTGTTGACGGTGCTCATAAATGCAACAGCAATGCCAAATCTTTAAGTTGACAAATTTTTAATTTATCTCTTAGAAAAGAATGGAGGAAAGGCGCACGATGGAATTCCATGCATGAGCGCACTGGAAGTGCTTATTTTGTCCATTGGCAGAGACATGCGTCCAACGGCGGACAATCTTAATTTGGAGCGGGTGGCGCCACAGGATACTGAAGAACATTCTGAAGACTTTGGTCACAAATATTTTCGATAGTGTGGCTGTAACATCTTCCCCACAAACAGATGAAAGAAAAGCAGGCCACATTCAGATGTCCAAGTCTGGACATATAAGTCCAAGCCCGGACACTTTTCTGGCTACCATTTTTCAACAGGGCGCTCGTAAACTATTAAAATCTCGAGAGTTGATAGCATCCCGGAGGAATTGGCAGCCATATTGCAATGGGGATAGCCACTATGGTTTCGAAGTAACGATATGAACAATGACCTCTAAATGCTAAGGCGAGCCCACAGAACGCTCGCAATCACTGGAAGCGGGACCTCTTCAATGGTGTACCTCCAAGAAATCACTTATACCCTAAGGTCATTGCGCCGTGCCGCCGCATTTCCATTTATCAGCGTCGGCATTCTTGCCTTGGGAATCGCAGGTACTACGCTTGTGTTTAGCGTGATCAATGCAGCTATGTTGCGTCCGCTCCCCTACCCGCGGCCGGCTCAGTTGGTTATCTTCAATTGGTATTCTTCAGGACAATTTTCATCGCGAGACATGCCCGCGAGCACGTTTTTACTGCTGCGGGACCAGGTGCAGTCTTTTCAGAGCCTTGCTGCAATTCATGGGAAAGGCGTGAACCTGAGCGGTAGTGGCGGGCCGCGGTACGCTGCGGGGTTGTTCGTTTCCAGCAGTTTCTTCCGAACCTTGGATGTGGCTCCTCAGATTGGAAGAGTCTTTACTCCGGAGGAAGATCATCCTGGCGGCCTGCATCTGGCTGTGATCAGCGATGGCCTCTGGTCGCAGAGATTCAACCGGGATCCTTCCGCGCTTGGTCGCGAGCTCCATGTTAACGGCGAACCGTATACGGTACTGGGCGTAATGCCTTCCGGTTTCCGATCATATCCTGAAGCCGATCTTTGGATGCCGCTCCAACTCACGACCGGTACGGCGGAACCCGGCTACGAATATTTGGCCATAGGACGGCTTAGGAACGATAAGACAATCGAAGATGCGCAACGGGAATTGGATCAGTTTCCAGAGTATCGCTCTACAATAGCGAGTCACCCGGGCGCAAGCCAGCTGCGATTGGTGGTGAACCACCTACACTCGTTTACTTTTGCTCGTATACAGGATAGCCTTTGGTTGCTTTTCGGCGCGGTGCTGCTAGTGTTGCTGATCACATGCACAAACCTCGCCGTGCTCTTCACGGTTCATGCTGCTGGACGTATTCGAGAAGTTGCCATCCGGCTCGCGCTGGGCGCAACTCGGGTTTCCTTGATACGAATATTTCTGATGGAGGGCCTTATCCTCGCAGTCATCGGCGGGACTGTGGGAGCCATTCTTGCCAAGGAGGCCCTACCATTTGTGCTTCGGCTTGCGCCGGCCGACTCGTGGTCCATTCATTCAGTGACCCTTGATGCCAGAGTGCTCCTGTTTACCACGTTCATTTCCATTTTGACCGCGGTGTTGTTTGGGCTTGCGCCGGCTTTCGGCATGTCGCACGCAAACCTTACTGAGTTGCTGCGGCAGACAACCAGCAATGTAACCAGCGGCTTGGGTCAGGCCCGTTTCGGACGAATTCTGGCTTCAGCGCAGGCTGCCCTCACCATCGTCCTTCTTACCGGAGCTGGATCGCTCCTGTACAGTTTTGCTCAATTGCAGTCGGTCTCACCAGGTTTCAATCCTCGGCATTTGTGGGCTCTCCAACTCTCTCTTGCTTCGGAACGCTATAGAACCAGCTCTGCCTCCGCTCAATTTCTGGAGCAGCTGTGTGAAAAGATCGATCGGCAGCCGGGAATTGAGTCTGCTGCCACCGTCACGGGGCTGCCTACGGAATTGGGAGTAAATCTCTTTCTGAAGCAAGCGGATTCCACCCAAAAAATAACTTATTCACAATATCGGATCGTCAGCTCCGGGTATTTCCAGGCCATGGGTAGCTCGATAGTGGCAGGCAGGCCATTTGCCTTCAGCGATAGCAGGCAGGCAGCGCACGTGGCCATCATTAACGAGACCCTGGCTAAACAATGGTGGCCGAATCAAACCAGCCTGGGCCATTACGTGATGACGGCTCCGGGGATGACGGGAGTGTTTGCAGATTCTCCCAGACAGGTTATTGGGGTGGTGAACGATATTCACGAACTGGGCCTGGCAGTACCGCCTCCGCCTACGATCTTCGTTCCCTTGGAGCAAGTTTCGGATGGCTTAAATGAACTGGCAAATCGATATTTCCCGGTTTCGATCGTAGTGCGAACACAAAATGGCTCTTCCCCGGTTGACTCCATTCACAACCTGCTGGAGACAGCCGACCCCGATCTACCGATTGCTTCCTCTCGACTGCTTTCGGAGATACTATCTGGTTCTCTGGCCCGCCAGCGTTTTTACAGCTCTCTGATTACCGGTTTCGGAGTGTTTGCGGTCGTGCTCACGGCGATTGGGCTTTACGGACTGGTGAGTTATCAAATCATGTTGCGAACCCGCGAAATAGCAGTGCGTATGGCTCTTGGCGCGCCGCGTTCTCAGGTTGCCATTCGGGCAGTGAAGCAGGGGACGGCAATTGTGCTCTTAGGGGCTCTACTTGGCGCACTGGCGGTTCCGCTCGAAATGAAGGCGCTCGGTGCAATGCTTTATAATGTGCGCGGTGCAACCCCCTACATTCTCGTCGGCGTGACGTGTACGCTTCTGGCAGTAGCGGCCTTAACTAGTCTGGTAAGTGCGGCTCGTGCGGCATCGATAGAGCCGGCAACAATCCTAGGTGTTGAATAGCGAATCCGGCCCGTTGTGCAGTTCCAGATGGAACTGGTCTGTTGATTGCGGAAATTGACAGGAAACTATGTCTTATAAGGAAAAGCCCTACCACATTCTTGTGGCTGACGACCAGCCCGCGGTGCTGGACGCCCTGAAGATGTTACTGCGTGGAGAAGGTTTTGAGGTTTCCACGGTTCGCTCCCCTCAAGTTGCGCTCGATTCCATCTCGATGCACGAGTACGATTTACTCCTTTTGGACTTAAATTACGCAAGGGATACAACGTCCGGCCGCGAGGGCCTCGAATTGATCACAAGGATCAAGGAGATTGATAGCCAGGTGCCGATCGTGGTGATGACTGCCTGGGGAACCATTGACCTTGCGGTTCAGTTTGTTCGTATGGGCGCCCGGGATTTTGTCCAAAAACCTTGGGATGACGAACGTCTATTGAACACGGTGCAAGTACAAGCCGAACTCTATCGCGCACTCCGCCGTGGTCAGAGCCTGGAAGCAGAGAATCGCCTTTTGCGTGCGCAGGGAAAAGTCACTTTTATTGCGGAATCGCCTGAGATGCGGCCGATTGTAGACGCCATTGCCCAGGTCGGCCCTTCCGATGCCAATGTGCTCATCACAGGGGAACATGGCACCGGAAAGGAAGTTATTGCCCAGATGCTTCACACAGTATCGTTGCGCAATGACAAACCGTTGATTGCCGTAAACACCGGTGGGCTGCCGGAGGGCACGTTCGAAAGTGAATTATTCGGTCACGTGAAAGGCGCCTTCACAGATGCCCGATCGGACCGCATCGGGCGCTTTGAAATGGCAGAGGGTGGAACGCTTTTTCTTGACGAAATTGCCAACGTCCCGCTGCGGCAGCAGGCTAAGCTCTTGCGCGTCCTGGAGACAGGAGCTATGGAACGCGTTGGGTCTTCACGGACGCTCCAGGTGGATGTGCGGGTCATTTCCGCAACCAACGCTGATTTACAGTCTGAATGCGCTGCTGGTAACTTTCGTGAAGATCTGCTGTTTCGTCTGAACACGGTCGAGATCCACATTCCCCCCTTGCGGGAAAGACGGGAAGATATTCCGTCCCTGGCGGCCCACTTCCTTTCCAAGCACGCGTCTCGATACAGAAAGCACATCAATGAGTTCTCTCCCGAAGCGATGGAAAAGTTGCTGGAGTATCCCTGGCCTGGCAACGTGCGGGAGTTGGATCACACGATTGAACGTGCCGTCATTATGTGCCGGACGGAGCAGATTGAACCTTCCAATCTAGGATTGTCATCCCCGCGCTCGCGCTCGGCGGGTCTTTCGGAGATGAGCCTGGAGGAAGCGGAAGCCCTGCTGATCAGCAAGGCCCTGGCCCGCTATGGTGGGAACATCAGCCAGGCTGCCGAGGTGTTGGGTCTGAGCCGGGGAACCTTCTATCGGCGCATGGAAAAACATGGCCTATATGCTCCTTCGCCCGTTCGGAAAGAAAAATAGTCGCTCCCGTGATCGAAGCACCGGCCGCTTCGAAATCGGATTGCTCATTTCCGTCCTGGCAGCGGGGATTCCTGGCACGATTCTGAGCCTGCTCCTTTTATGGTCAGGCTCCTACGCCCTGGATCACAAGATTGAGGCAACATTCCTTGTGCTCCTGCTCTGGACAGGATTGAGCTTTTCTGCCAGGGGCAATGTAATCCAGGCGCTTCGCTCTCTGTCCAACGTGGTTTTATCTCTAAAGGAGGACAATTTTTCGTTTCGGGCGATTCGAGGTTTGCCTGGAGATGCGTTCGGCGAATTGGCGATCGAGATCAATGAACTGGCCACAGCGATTGAAACCGAGCGAAGAGGCGCCTTGGAAGCGGCCAGTTTACTGCAAAAAGTGATCACTGAAGTGGATGCCGTGATCTTTGCCGTGTCCGCGTCCGGCGAGGTCAAACTGCTGAACCGGTCTGCCGCTGCTTTTCTGGGAAATACGGAACTAAAAGTTCTGCACCGGACAGCCGATGAATTGGGAATTCAGGATCTGGTGAACGGCCCGCCTTCAGAAACGATATCGCGCTTTCATTTTGGCGTGGAGAAGAGATGGTTTATCGCGCGTTCTCAATTCCGCCAGCAGGGCCTTCCTCTCACATTGGTGATGCTTTCTGAGGTTTCAGAGGCGTTGCGTGCAACAGAGAGGCTTGCGTGGCAGCGGCTGGTGCGGGTGCTCAGTCATGAAATCAACAATTCCCTGGCGCCCATCAAGTCCATTTCCCGTACGCTTTCGCGCCTCTCAGACCAGAAGCTGGCCGAGCCGGAGCGGGAGAATTTCAAATATGGGCTAGAGGTGATTGGTTCGCGTGCGGAATCTTTGAACCGGTTTCTCCAAAGCTATGCCCAGCTTACCAGGCTGCCGATCATCTCAAAGCAAACGGTGGTGTTGACGGATCTTCTAACGCGTGTTGTCGCCTTTGAACACCGGATAGAGATTGAGACGGCGGGCCCGGAGGTGGTGCTCATAGCGGACCAAGACCAACTGGAGCAAGTCCTCATCAATCTCTGCAAAAACTCGGTGGAGGCGGTTCTATCCCGGCAAGTGGTTCCCCTACCTCCCTCATCGGTTGTGATTTGCTGGTCCGTGCGGGGCAAAGATCTCTTGCTTCAAGTGCGAGACAAGGGGGTAGGTGTGCTCGATGTCTCAAATCTCTTCGTGCCGTTTTACACAACCAAGGAACACGGCACAGGAATTGGCTTGGCGTTAAGCCGGCAAATCATTGAATCTCATGGCGGAACACTCATGATTCGCAATCGGGAAGATGGCTGTGGGTGCGAAGCGGAAATCAAAATTCCTGGCTGCGTGCTTCCGGAACCCGAATCACGCGCTATTCTCACGCAACGTGCTCTTGACCGTGGTGATGAAACAAATCCTTAATCTATAACGTTCTCAGCATTGAGAATGGCCCAGATGAATATTCTTGTTGACAAGTGGATGTCTTGGCAATAGGAGGAGAGCTCGCAGGGCCGCGTTTAAGAAGGCCCTGCTGCAAAGAGAATTATGGATCACCCGAGCGTTCGACCCTTGCTTTTCCAGTGCGGGATCGCTTCGGCGGAAAGCCGCGCAACGATCCTGATTCCTAGCTAAACCCATGCTGAAAATGCGCCACGGTGCTTGATCTGTTGGCGGATTGTCCAGAAATGGACATCTCTTTCCATGCGTGGACAAGCACTTCATTGCCGCCACACAAACTCGTTTCAGGAATCCTACCGCACGCAGCGCGCTTGCCCGGTATATGGGCACTTTAACTACAAAAGTGCCCACCGCTGGACATTGATGAAGACTTTACATTGCATGGCTCGGCCCTCGCGCAGATAAGCGGTTGGCATATGCATTGCTTAAGAAAAGTAGGTATCAGCGATTTTCAGGGCTAGAGCGTTTTCAGCGTAAGGGTAGCCAGAAATCAGGATCACTGTGCGGGTTTTCTGTGAACGAAGCAGAAAGCCGCATTGAGACCGTGCAAACAGGATACCGCGCCGTTGAAAGCGCTACAAGGAGTCTTATGCTGCAGGATAGTGCCGTTAGCTTCTTTTCTTTTCAACCAAGTCCACGAGTGGCCAGGGAACTCGAGTCGGATCCGCGATTGCTCCTGGCCCTGCGGTTTATCGATCGCAACTATGGCCGGGCGTCGATTGGCTTACGGGATATCAGTCAATCGGCGGGGCTTTCGATGTGGCATTTTTCCAGGTTGTTCAATGCTCATATGGGAATGGGGCTTCGCGACTACCTGAAAAATATCCGCCTGAAGCATGCGCGAACGCTGCTGCGGTCCAGTGCGCTCTCGATCAAGGAAATCGCCGCGGATGTCGGCTATACGCACCTCAGTGATTTCTATCATCACTTCAAGGCCGAATATGGGATTCCTCCGCTCTTGTTTCGCCGAGGGGCGCAGCGAAATGACGTGGCGATGGAAATGAGCTACGTGGGCGGGGAAGACGACTGCCGCAAAGGCAAACCCGTCCAGGGAGTCTATGGCGAAAATAATGCGCAATGATTCGTTAACAGGAGATTGAGCAATGAGTGAAGCAGCAATTCTAGACCTGAGTGGAATATCTGAATCCGGCAAGGTAGTCCGTTTTGTTCCCATGGGGATCAGCAAGGTAAGCGATGTTGAGGCGTGCGTGGGCGCGATATCCGAAGACGGCTCTTGGGTGCGGCCGGAGATTCCCACCTTGGCAGAGGTGAAAGCGAGTGACTCGCCATTTGTCTACTTCCAGTGGGCCAATGCCGAACTGGGTGAGTCGCATGAGCGAGATCCCAGGCCGGAAGATCATCACATGATCCGGCGGGCGTTGCCTGAGTCGGCCATGGCGGACGAGAGTCGGTTGGATCTCATCCGTTCCCATCAGGATGCCACTTGCGAAGATGCGTTCGCAGGATTGCGCAGTCTGGGCTTGGTGAAGGTAAAGGTGGGCAAATTCTATATGAAGCGTTCGACAGGGGGCCGTGTCTTCCTGCGGACCGAATTTACTGACGGCAGAAACGATACTTACGATTGGATTGTCAGCGAAGTCAAATTTCCCGAGGAGATTGCCCCTTATCTGGTGGAAGGTGACATACCTCCGGCGCTCGCCGCAAAACTAGCGGAGATTTTTCAATCGGCTGAAGTCTATTTCACTATTGCGTTGACCAAGCCAAACAACAGGTTTCCGGGAAAATTCCGGGGATGCCATCCGGTGGTAATCGGAATTCACGCGTTTCCCGATTATCTTCCTCGGTTGCATAGTCAGCCGCTACAAAAATAGCGGCTCGTTTTGTTTTCAGGCGGGTGTGAACCTGTCGGGCTGCTTGACCTGTATCCGGGGCAGCAGAGCGGTCTTCAGGTTTCAAAAACAGGCAACAAACCCGGGTAATTCTTTTAGGAGAAACCAGATGCTGCAGGGACTTCGAATTGCCATGTACCACGTGGATGACCTCGATGGCGCCAAAGAGTGGTACACCAAGGTGTTGGGTAAGGCGCCATACTTCGACCAGCCGTTCTACGTGGGATTCAATGTAGGCGGATTCGAACTCGGTCTGAATCCCTCAACCGATCGGGTTACCAAGGGCGGGAGCACATATACCTATTGGGGCGTAAAAGACGCTCGCTCTGAATTCCAACGTCTCCAGAGTCTCGGCGCAAAGGCCCACGGCGAGGTGCAGGACGTCGGCGAAGGAATTCTTGTGGCCACTGTCACCGATCCCTGGGACAACATTTTCGGGATCGTGCAAAACCCGAATTTCAAATTGGAAGAGACGGCCGCTTAGCTTCTTTGAAGCGCAGCCAGAAAGGGGCGGCGGGTGTGAGTTGCTTTTATCCGCCTGAGTAGCGGGTGGGGCAACAAGATCGCCGACCACCCCTCTCCGCCATCATCTTGGGTTGTTTTGATCGCGATGGTCATAGGCGTAGGGCCAAACATGAGCCAGAGGAAGTAGGCTGGAAGTAAAAGGGATTGTATCGAACCGTGAGCGCAGCCATGAATCGCCGTCTTTCCCATCTCGAAGCGCTGGAATCGGAAAGCATCCACATCCTGCGCGAAGTGCGAGCCGAGTTCTCGCGGCCCGTCATTCTTTACTCCATCGGCAAGGATTCTTCTGTAATGTTGCGGCTCGCCCAAAAAGCCTTCTATCCCGAAAAGATCCCCTTTCCCCTTCTGCATATTGATACGACCTTCAAATTTCGGGAGATGATTGAATTTCGTGACCGCATTGCGCGTGAATACAACGTGAAGCTCATCGTGCACACCAATCAAGAGGCCATTGCCGCGGGTGCAAACCCCTTTACATTGGGGACTTCGAAGTGTTGTGCGCTGCTAAAGACCAAGGCTTTGCTGGATGCCTTGTCTGAGCATCAGGTAGATGCTGCGATTGGCGGAGCGCGCCGGGACGAGGAAAAGTCGCGCGCGAAGGAAAGGATTTTCTCCTTTCGCGACCCATTCGGGCAATGGGACCCTAAGAACCAACGCCCTGAATTGTGGAATCTCTATAACGGAAGAATTGAAAAGGGCCAGAGCGTAAGGGTGTTTCCATTGTCAAACTGGACGGAAGTGGACGTGTGGGAATATATCGAACGAGAAGCTATTCCGGTGGTGCCGCTGTATTTTGCCAAACCCCGAAAGGCGATCGTTCGCGGCAAACTGGTGATCTTGCCCGAGCACAACATGCCGCAGCAACCGGGCGATTCCGAGGAAACCGTAGTTTGCCGGATGCGCTCGCTGGGTTGTTCCTATTGCAGCGGGGCAATTCCTTCTCAGGCAGATAGCGTCTCGGCAATTGTGAAAGAGTTGAAGGCATTCCGCAGGTCCGAGCGTGAAAACCGGCTCATTGACCACGATCAGGAAGGCTCCATGGAAGTCAAAAAAAGGGAGGGATACTTTTGATCTCCGCCGCCTCATCTCCCGAATCCCGTGATCTGCTGCGTTTTCTTACTGCAGGCAGCGTAGATGACGGAAAGTCTACGCTTATCGGCAGACTGCTGCACGACTCTGGCGCGGTATTTGAAGATGAGCTTGCCGCGGTCCACAGGACTTCCAAATCGCGCGGGTCGGAGTTCGACCCGTCGCTGCTTACAGATGGTTTGAAAGCCGAGCGCGAGCAGGGAATAACCATCGACGTTGCGTATCGTTATTTTTCAACCACCCGGCGCAAATTCATTATTGCCGACACTCCAGGACACGAACAGTACACGCGAAACATGGTGACTGGGGCCACCACGGCTGATCTGGCGGTTCTTCTGGTGGACGCGCGCAAAGGTATCCTTACGCAAACCCGGCGTCATTTATATACGGCATGGATGCTCGGTATTCGCAATATCATCCTCGCCTTGAATAAGATGGATCTGGTTAACTTTGATCCTGAAGTTTTTCATAGAGTCAAAAACGCATTTCTTGAATACGCAGCGCCACTGCATTTCGAAGATCTGCAATTTGTTCCAATCAGCGCTCTCGATGGAGACAATGTTGCAAAGCCCAGTGAACGCATGCCATGGTACGCTGGGCCTTCCATCTTGAATGTTCTGGAAACTGTGGAGACCAGGCGGTCATCTGCGTTGCAGAATCTGCGCTTTCCTGTGCAACTCGTGCTCCGTCCCAATCAAGATGTGCGGGTCTACGCGGGGCAGATTGCCTCTGGCTCTATTAGCGTGGGCATGGAGGTCGTTACACTGCCCTCGCGCCAGCGGACCAGGATAGAACGGGTGTTCTTGCACACAACGGAACTCCAGGAAGCCTTTGCTCCCATGTCCGTGGCTGTCTCGCTCAGGGATCATATTGACCTGGGGCGCGGTGACCTGCTGTGCGATGCTCAAGCTGAGCCTCCGGAGGGCCGCCGTTTTCGCGCGAAACTGATCTGGATGTCGCCGGCGCCGATGTCACTCCATGAGCCCTATCTGATGAAGCACATGACGCAGATGGTTTGCATGAGAGTAACGAATCTTTATCACAAACTCGACATCAATACTTTGGATGAGTTGCCCGCCACAGGACTAAAGGCGAATGAAATCGGTGAAGTCTCGCTCGAAACCCATAAGCCGGTATTCTGCGATCCTTACCATGTGAACAAAGTAACCGGAAGTTTTATCGTGATTCATCCTATCCAGAACAATACAGTGGCCGTTGGGATTATTGTGGACAACGAGCCCCTTCCTGATGCGAAGGGCACCAATCTTTCTCTGGAGGAACCGATCTTCCCGTCTGTAAATCATAGGGGGCTTGCTGTCTGGATGACCGGCTTGAGCGGCGCGGGTAAGACCACCATCTGCAAAGCCGTCTATACCGAATTATTGTCGCGGGGCATTCGGGTGGAGATGCTGGATGGAGATGCCATACGTCAGCACATTAGCCGCGAGTTGGGTTTTAGCAAAGCGGACCGCGTGGAAAACATCCGCAGAATTGCCTATGTCGCGCAGTTGCTCACGCGGAATCGCGTGGTGGCCCTCGTATCTGCGATCTCCCCCTATCGGGAGACTCGTGCGGAAGTGCGCGCGGAAATCGGACGTTTTATGGAAGTTTATGTGAATGCGCCCGTCGAGGTCTGCGAGCAACGCGATCCAAAGGGGCTTTACAAACGGGCGCGTAAGGGCGAAATCCGGGGATTTACCGGCTTGGATGACCCTTATGAACCGCCTTCTTTTCCTGAAGTTGAATGCAGGACCGCGGAAGAAAGTGTGAAAGAAAGTATAGATAAAGTTGTTGCCGCTATCTTGGCAGCTATCCAATAATCAAGACATTTTGAGAAGTTCTAAATGCTCTAATTCCAAGGTGCCACAACGA
>DATGIO010000231.1:0-15774 GCA_035295685.1 Candidatus Angelobacter sp. | reverse complement strand
GGCGACCATTGTTCTTGTTTCCTCAACCCTGGGCATGGTTGCGGGCGAATGGCTCCATGTTGAACGGCGCACGTTCCGTTTGAACATTGCGGGGTTAGTGCTTCTGATCCTTTCGATTGTGGTCCTGAGCTTCGGCAGCCGGTGATGAAAGGCTTCCAGTCAATCAAATTCCATGTCAGGACGGAAGCAATGTTTTTGCGATCGCCTAAGCGTGACGAAGGGATCCGCGTTGCGAGCGGAGGTACGACCCACCACATGTCTTTCATCCGACGATAGTCTGTTTTGGCCAAGGTTCGCAGGCTCGAGGTGATAGAAGTCTCCAACAAGATAGGCGAGCGCTGAGAAGAATCCTCATCCATTGATAGGGAAGGTGTGCGAGATACCTTGGGAGATTTCACGGGCCACTTCAATGACCCGTTCGCCTATTTCGGGGACACGCGAAGTTGGAATCTCCCACTTAGAGCCCCGGACAGATACGGAGGCCACTACTATTCTTACGTCATTGAAAATTGGAGCCGCAACGCCGTGGACCCCTAAGATGTGCTCTTCATAATTTTCCGTGTAGCCCTTGAGACGGGCTTTAGCCAGATGAGCTTTCAATTCATTAAGCGAGCAGATGGTGTTGGGTGTGTACCGAGCAAGCCCACGAGTCTCGAACAGGCGTTGTAGTTCTCGATCAGGAAGCCAAGCGAGAAGTGCTTTTCCCTGTGCTGTGCAGTGGAGATCGAAGTGACGACCGATCCAGCTATCCATCCTGCGCTCAACTGCCCAATCCGCTTTATCAATAATGACACCCTCCCCGCCCTTCACAACCGCCGTCTGTACCGTCATTTTTAGCTCTTCAGCCAATCTCTGAATGTGCGCGGCGGATAGTTGTTGAAGATGCTTCTCCGCGACTCCTGTGGCGGCAAAGTCAAAAGCCCGCGAACCGAGAGAGTAATGGCGACTTCCAGGAAGCCTTTGCAAATATCCTCGAACCATTAAAGTATGCACTAGGTAATAGGTACTACTCTTGGGGATTGAGAGCCTTTGGCTCAACTCGGTCAGCGTGAGGCCGTTGTGAGAATGGCCCAGGATCTCCAAAACATCGAAGGCGCGGTCAACCGCAGGCACACGCTCGGCAAACAATTGAGTGAACTGGCCCATCGCTTTGACCTGCTTCCAGATTTATGATGACTGTAATTTTAATCATACGAACCGGCGATTTTCAATCAGCTTCGCGAGGTTGATTGTGAGATGGCAGGTCCATATTCTATACTGGTCTCATAAGATTAATACAGAAGATGTTTCAAAACCTTGTACAAGCGATTGAACTTGCTGTAATTGTTTTGCCATGGGGTTGCTCGTCGGTCGGTTTTGCGCCAGAGGAAGGAGGAGTTGAGGCGCGATACTAGCGGACGCTCATGGACGCCCGTTGGGAGAAAATCAGGCCCTTGCTGCCCAAGCGACCACCCCGACCTCAAGGTGTGGGAAGGGATTTTATGGATGCTGCGCAGCGGGGCATCGAACGGATCGCTCCCCATCGGAGGAATCGGCGGAAACCCGCGACCCAAGACGGTCAAACGCTGCGGAGTTATCAGCGGCGCTGTACAGCGGAACGAACGATGGCCTGGCTGGGCAACTTCCGCCGCTTGGCGGTGCGGTATAAAGGATTGCTGGAGATTTTTCGAGCATCCCCTCATGTCACCTGCCTTTTATGATTGTATTATTAAGAGTTTAATATAAAGAGTACAGTACTGTATCCACTTTGCTAAAATCGAAATCACTTCAAGACGGCCCACGACTACAAACGAGGTTCTATCTGATCCATTCAGTTCTCCATGGTAGGTTATCGATTGCATCATTGCGGAAAATGCGTTGCTCTCGTTGCACGCGCCTTTGCCACTTCGGTGAACCTTGCTGACGCAACAACCAGATATCCTGAAAGGCAGAGGCCATTTGGGGTGTCCAGGTATCACAAATAGCCGATAGACTTTAAGGTGTAATCGAAATCCATCGGCAGCGCTGCTAAGGGCTGTCCCACGAAGCTGGCCGCATATTGGACCAAGTTGAGGAGAAGTCGGTCAGCCGCCGGATGGTTGCCCGCGTATTCCAGTAAAGGAAACGTGTTGATTACAAAACGGCCTTTCCCAAAATAGTAAGTTCCCAGAAGAATTCCTGATGCGTAACCTCCTGAAACGGGATAACCGGCTGCAAACGCTGCGGCCACCACCTCGTGTGGCGTATCTTGTCCGTCAAACAAATCGTGTGGTATGACCGGCCCGTAGTAGTACCAATTTAAAATTCCTTTAGTCTGCAATCCTTGGAAAATCGGATGCTCCTTCGCTACACATTCCTTATGGTACAGCCAGTCATAAAATCGATAGACTCGCCCCTTCCTTGCAAGAGGTAACCATCCTGTGGATTCTTCTTCCCGCTTAAACGCTGAGTGAGATAGGAACAACGTCACGCTTCCTTTTGCCATGCGTCTCGCAAGATCTATCCAATCTTCGCCGCTTGCTCCGACTCTCGAAAGGTCTCCTACTACGATAATCTCCCGCCGGTATTGGGGGGGCTTGCTGAATTCTTCTCCTGTCACGCCGTGGGTCTTAAACCAGCTCTTGAGATTCTTTGATATTCCCCAAAACGTTACGTCCTGTTCCAAGTGCGGAAGGTTTGCGGCATCTGAAAGATAGAACTCCAACCTTCTTCCAGCAGGTGCAAAGCCTGCCTCAGTATCGGCGACAAGGTAATATTCACCCGGAGCCTCATGGAGACGAATCTCCTCAGTAAGCACCGGAACTGCGAGCGGCCCATCTTCCCCCGAGGTCACTTCAGGAATTTGGGCTACGGCTGAACGTTCCCAAACAGTTCCTTTCGGACCCCATATGCGGAAGCGAACCGGATATCTACCCGGAGCCAGCACATCTTCGTTAGCCAGAACAGCTTCGATTTTAATAGTGCGCCCAGCATACGTGTGCGTTGGAGTCACAAAAAGGCACCAACGTAGAGGAGCCCAACCATCTCTCATGGCATCCATAACTCCGGGTTTCCAATCACGCCAAAAGCCCCAAACTCCTTCGCCTGTCATAACATGATCAAGCATACCGGTTAAGTTAAACCCACAAATATGGGGATTGGAACGAATGAGATTAAATCCCAACTTACGGTGCCGGGCTTCCCACCGTTGACTATCGCGCAAAAAATCTTGCGGAAAAGGATAGACACTATCCATCCCCATGCGGTTCCAATCGGCGACAAGCCGAGCAGCCATGGAGCGCATCAACTGATAATCCTCAGTTTCTGTGGTCATTCTAGTTTCCTGATATTTCAAGGAATTGTGGATGACATCCATCATGCTACCAATTCCGTATTCCGAAAGAAATACAGGTTTTTCGTCCAACTGCCCCAGCGTTCGCAAGGCATGGTCGGTTACTTGAGTCTGTGGAACCTCGGGGTAGAAGTGTATATCACCCACCTTCAACCAATAATCGCGTATTCGAGCAGTGGCGACCGAAGGCCTGCCGGCCCCCTCATTCCCCCAAACGCATTCCCACTGCCCACTGCCCGGATTGCTAACTGAGCCGATACTTAACTGCCCGTCCCATCGACCGCTTCCCAAGAGTACAAGCCGAGTGTCATCTAGCGATCGCACGACCTGCAATGTTGAAACAGCTTCACGAAACACCGGTCCTTCCCTTGTCTCGTTAAGCATGCCCCACATTACAACGCTAGGATGGTTACGATCTCGCAATATCATCCCACGAATGGAGTCTTCGTATCGCTTCTTCATCTCGGGGGAATTGTGGAGTTCCCAGCTCGCCATCGTTTCTTCGTAAACAAGTAATCCGATCTCGTCACATAGGTCGAGCTGGTAGGGTCGAGCAATGCCAGCAATAAATCTCACACCGTTAAAACCAGAGGCCTTCGCGTAAAACAAGTCGCGACGAAGTAAGTCGGGCGCGTTTGCGGGGGGCAAATTCTGACCTACAGGACAGTGGTTAAGCGTATGGGTACTCCGCCAGAACATCCTCTTTCCGTTGAGCCGAAAATAGCCCTTCTCAACTCGGAAGTCACGAAAGCCACAACGCACAGAGATCTCGTGCGAGCTACCGAGATCCAAGGCATGAATACTGGCAGTGACTCGGTATAAGTATGGATCGTTCAAATCCCACAAATGGACATTTTCTACCCTTACCTCCTTTTCAATCGTAACAATACCTGGCAAAAGGTCCTGATGAAAATAAGCCATTAGAGACGTCACTCCGGTACGGTCCGGCGCAATGCTTAGACGAACGCCGCAACGCACTGGGCGGTTCGTGGAATTTTGTCCTCGTATCTGTATACGAATTTTGCCTGTCTTCCAATCTGGTCGTGTGTAAAGATCTTCAATCCACACTGCTGGAACCATCCTCAGAGTGACCGAGCCATTGATGCCGCCATAGTCGTACATAGCACCGTTTCGGAAAGGGATCACCTTGCACAAGTGGGGGGTCTCATTCAATACAATACCATCAATACGATTATTGCTTGGGTTTAATATTCGCACCACCAGCAGATTTTTATTCTCAGCTCTGATGGCTTCTGTAACATCGAGGGTAAAAGGCGTCTCTCCGCCCTCATGCTTACCAACAGCCGTGCCATTGAGCCAAACTTCCGCCAGGTAATCCGCCCTTTCAAAATGTATGAGATACCGCCCTGCCGATTCTGGATGTCTTGGCGGCTCGAATTCCCGCTCATACCAAGCTACCCCGTGATAGCCAGGAAATATTTCTTGAATGATTCCGGGAATTCTCGCAGACTTCGCCCCCCGCGGAATGCCCATGTACCATTTCTGCAAGTGGCCAATATCTTCTTCGTCAGTACGAAGCAGCCATTGACCATCTAAGGTAATTTCCTTTGTGACTGCATTTGCACCCGGACTAGTTTTCTTTGAGATCGCCGTCGCTTTCTCCAACGGTTCGTCCAGAGCTGAGCTATTAATAACAAGGCCAATCAGCGCGGTATTCTTCAAAAAACGCCTTCGCATCATTTAGGTGCATCCTTCTAATCATATTTTAAACACCAAAAAGCGCTGAACAACTGAACTAAGGGGATCCAGAGAACCCCGAACCACGGCTTTTCGTCAAAGACTCAGAGAAACTCTTGCCAAGGCGTGTACTTAACATTTGTTCTGCTATAGAAAGCCTACCGTATGTACGCATATATGCGTCCCCTTTTGTTTTATCGCCTAGTTTCTGATATGCTTTACCCATCTCGAAGTAGGCAAGGGCATAAGACGGGTTTAGTCTAAGAGCAGTCTTAAACTCTCGGATGGCTTGCTGCAAGCTTCCCTGCTTTAGATAAATCGTTCCGAGGTAATAATGGGCGCTTGGCATCTTTGGATCAAGGGTGACACACTTATCTAGGGCGGCGAGAGCTTTTGCAGTTTGATTAAGCTTGATTAGCTCTATTCCGTAGAACAAATAAGCTTGGGGAAGTTGAGGAGCAAGCAGAAGGGCTTTTCTATATTCGGCTAAAGCTTCTGAGTCCTTGGCCGCTCCGGCCAAAATATTTCCAAGCAACACATGGGTTGCCGGGCTACTAGGCCAGCGCTCAACTGCTTTTTCGAGGAGGTCGTGAGCTTCATTGAAAGAGCCATATCTTCGATATACATCCGCAAGCATCAAATACGTCCAGATCTGGTCAGAAAATTCTCTGTTGGCCCTTACCAGAATCACCCTGGCTTCTCCGTATGCCCCGTTCTGGACGAGAATTTCTGAAAGTTGGAGGTAGTAGTCAGACTGATGTGGTTCCAGATCAATGGCAGAGTAAAACTCCTGAGCGGCCCGCACACTTAGACCCTCTTGGCGAAGAATGTTCCCCAAAAGTCCATGGTACGGAGCGAAATCAGAACAGGGCTGCTCGAGCCGAAGCAAGAATCTCACAGCTGATGCCAACCGACCCGTTCTAAAGAGCTCACGCGCTGGCTTTAAGGTGGTGTCGTTACAGGCGGTGACAACTGATCGCGGGTCGTGCGGACCGTGACTTACGTCAACGAACCCTGCCGACATAAACGCCGGTGTCAATGTGATCAGGCAGCACATTAGCAGGCGCTTGCCAATACTCTCGAGAAGCATCGCAAATTCCACAAGGATTCAAAAACCGCGGTGACACCTCAAAGATACATCAGCTCCGCCCTCAAGAATCAGCGTATCTTACCACATGTACTTCAAAGCAAATTGTATCAGCCGAGGGTCCCCTGCACTGCTGATCCGGCCAAACGCAGGCGAGCTCAGCACATTTACGGGATTGTTGAAATTAACCCAGTTGAAGGCATTGAAGAATTCTGCGCGGAATTGGAATCGCCCATAGCGGTCATTCATTACCGGAAAATTCTTCATCAAGGCAAGATCAATGTTGTGTCGAGCTGGTCCTCGTAAAAAATTTCGCCCCGACGTTCCCAAGGTTCCAATGGGGTTCGTGACAAAAGCATCCGTATTAAAGAACTCTTGGACTTTAGCATTGGTCGATCGCCCGCTCGGGAGCCTCCAGTTTCCCACCGTATCACAGCGGTCGTTATTCAACCCGTTTAAAGAATGTCCGGTACCAGCCAAGCACGAAAAAGGAAAACCGCTTGTTATTCTTGTGATGCCGGACAATTCCCAGTTGCCCAAAATGGCCCTGGCAGCTGACCCCGCGGGGCCTCGAATTCCTGAAAATGCAGTGGGAATATTGTAGACCCACGATGCTTCAAGCACGTGAGTCAGATCGAAATCCGCATTCCCCTTTTCACAGTCCAGGCAAAACGGAGTCTGTTCCTGCCACGAGGCTGCCACATTGAAGTTAGAGTTCATGTCCAGAGAATGAGAGTATGTGTAAGCTGTTTGAAAGGAAAGCCCGCGCCGCAGACGGTATTGGGTACTTATTTGAAGGGAATGATAAGAGGCTCTTCCGTAAGAACCAACTAGGCGAATCGAAGCCCATGTGGGAGCGTAGGGACGCCGCGAATTTACATTGGCAAGTGTAGAGAGTGGTTGCCCTTGCGCGTTTGTTCCTGGAATAAAGTTTGCTGGATTAGCATCTGTTATCATAATCAGCCCGTCGGTCACTTTGCCGGCGTACGCTAAATCTACCAAAAAGTTGTCAGTAAGCTGATGTTCGATATCCAGCATCCATGACTGTATGACCGCATTGCGCGTGTTAATATCAAGGCCCGAAGCGAAAGCTGGAGGGAAAAACTGCGGACTCGATTGTTGATACGCTCTGTAGGGCCAAGGATCCGGCTGACCTAAATAAGGGTTGGTTAGGCCGCCCGGCGGAGCTGGGAAGATTTCCCGATACACATACGGCTGAACGGAGCCTGTTTGATCAACTGCATCAGGAACAATTATGTCGTGAAAAATACCGTATGATGCTCTGACAGCGGTTCTGCCATCTCCGTGGGGATCCCACGCAAGCCCAATCCGAGGCTCGAAGTTGTGTAAGGGCGTTCGATAGAGCCCGCGCGGTACAATCCCCTCTGGTCCCTTATCGCCAGGCCAAATAATGTCAGAAGGAACCGTTTCAAAACGTTGCGTTTGGAAACCCGGAGCCCATGTGGCTCCGAAATCGCGCGCCGAAAATGCGATACCACCCGAGTTGATCACCCAAGGAGTCTGGACAAAGTAGCGGAGCCCCAAATTCAGAGTGAGTTTTCGCGCTACCTTCCAGTCATCCTGAAGAAAACCGGCCCACTCAGTGGAAGCAGTGGCATAATCTGCTTCAGTTTGGCGCTGATACTGGGAAACATCGCCGAGCATGAAATCCGCGATAGCATTCCCAGTGAATGCACCATTGAATTGGAAGTTCCCCTCCTCGAGATAGTCTGCGAAGAGGACATTTGTGTTATAAAACCAGTCCGCACCCATCTTAAAATCGTGACTACCTTTGATCAAAGTCACTGTGTCGGAAACCTCGCGCGTTGGCGTACCCTCACTCAGGTTGCACAATCCAGCGCTTGCCATGTTGAAGGCGCCTGACACGTTGAAGTCAGGGTCTTGAGGCGCCCCGTCCGGAGTGTAATTGATGCCATATTCATTAGCGCTCTTCTGAGGACCGCACCCCAGCACGTTCAGCAGCCGGACGTAGGCCCCGCGTAATTCATTAATTATATTCGGCCGAAACGGTTGCGTGTCATTTAGAACGTAGAGGTTAATATGCGTATAGGGGCTTTCAGGATTGTAGTTAAGAACGTTGGACAACCCAAATGGACTCACCTTGGTGGTTCGGTCCCTCATCCACATAAAATTAAATCTATTCTCCTGGGTAATGTCAAAGTCCCCTTTCACCAAGTACTGATTGACAGATGTCGATGCTGCTCCGAGCTGCGTCAGTTCTCCGTTGGGGCCATTCGGCAAAGGCAAATAGGTGCTGATCAAATGGGTTGCGATTGGGTTAAATTGGGAGATGGGAATCACAAATTGACCCTGTGCGTTCTGAGGAAAGGGGGCATGTGTCTCCGGGTCGATGAGCTTCTGCCCAGCTTGTGCGGTGAATAGTCCGTTTCGGTCGTCGGCAGTCGGAACAAAAATGGTCGAAATGGCTTGCTGACTTATTCGAAACCCCTGGTAAGACCCGAACCAAAACAACCTATTTTTAATGGCAGGCCCTCCTCCCGTCAGACCAAACTGGTTCTGGTCCAATTTGGCTACCTTAGCGCCAGGCGCATTCAGGAAGAAGTTCCTTGAATTTAACGCATCATTGCGCAGAAACTCCCACAAATCCCCATGGAAACTATTGGTGCCTGACTTTACGATAGCATTCAATACCGATCCCGCATTCCTGCCGTACTCTGCGCTGTAGTTACTGGTGATGAGCCTGAATTCTTCTAAGGCGTCAGGAGCGGGAAGGTTCAAAGCTTCATTGAAGTAGGCCCCCTCGTAAGTAGCCCCATTCAACAACACCTGGTTTTCATCCGTTCGCGTTCCGTTTGAGGACCATGTGGAACCAGCACGCCACCCAAGGACGGCCGGAATCGAGACAGCCGTAACGCCTCCTGTTAAAGTAACCAGTTGGATGGGATTCCGGCCATTCAAGGGAAGCTCGGTGATCTCACGGTGAGTCACCACATCCCCCAAGCTGGAACTGGCCGTCTCCACCTGTGGAGGCTCCGCTGTTACCTCAACTGCCTGCGTCGTGGCGCCCAATAGCAGCTTGGCATCTATCCGAACGTTTTCATTTACCTGAAGGATAATCCCCTTCTGTGTAAATGGCTGAAAACCTCTAGCCTTAATGGTCACAGTATAGGTTCCTGTAACTGGTAGGAGCGGGACAAGATAGCTTCCGTTAGGTCCCGTTGCTGTTCGGTATATGGCTCCTGTTGCCTCGTTATGTACCGTGATTGCCGCGTCCGGTACTGGAGCTCCGGAAGGATCGATTACAGTTCCGATGATGCTCGCGCTGGTAATTTGCGCTTGGGCAGATGGAATAATTCCTAGGCTCCATACCACAACAATCATAGCCATGAGGGCGATTCGACGCGTTAGTGCGGCTGAAGGTTCAGAACCAGCGCTTTGAGTGAGAGCAAAATTTGCTTTCTCCATTCCTGTCCTCCTTTTTAAGCAGAGGCCTCACGGGAACAACACAGCCTAATAAAACTATCTTTTCTCGCAAGGCTTTTTACAGAACCTTTAAGGGATCTGCGTCGATTGGTGTATATCTTGGTTGCAAGTGGGTCAAGCGAATTCAATACATTGAACTTCGTCCGGGGTAGGGCTTACCCTCGGGCGACTGAAGCTGGGAACGGGCAGACGCTATTGACGGAAACTTTTTGTGTAGGGTTAGATTTGCGGAACAAAGGCGCAGGTGAGAAATCTCCTGTTTCTAATCTCAAAGGAGGCGTGTGGTGGCGACGTATTTTAAGTTTTTGGAAGATGATAGGTATATCCAGGAGCATTTAAGCCCAAATGCAAGGTTTGCAAAGAGGGAAACTGGGAGTTCATCGGAGTCAGGAACTTAGGCATTACAGTAGAGGCTAACCTATCCGCCGGTCAGAAAATGAAGCAGATTTAGCGTGGTGCTGAAAGACTCTTTGGCGTTACGCTGCTGATCCTTCGCTGCCTCTCCGAGTGGGGCATCCCGACATTGTCATTCGGAGCGACAGCGAATAATCCCCGCGTTTGTATGATCAAGCAAATGCAGAAATTCCTCGCCACCTGCAGATCCTTGGAATGACAGGCTGGATGAGTATTTCAGTGATTAAATACACTAGGCTCGGGAAAGCCGCGCCAATGAATGAGTCTTCCGCGCCACCCCTCGCCTGCCGTTTCGCGGGCTACCCTCTTCCACTGGGAAGGAAACGGTCAGGGCTCTTTGCCCTTTTCCTTCATTTTCACAGTTGTTCGTGCAATTGAACAAAGTTGACATCCGTTCCTTTTGCCTTTATCCATGATCCTTTGCTTACGAATCGTTGTGCGGGTGCCAATCTGAAGTGTGATCTGACCTCCCTCCTTGCGGAAAGGGAGAGAATGCGGAGAAGCGACGATTCCTGCCGTAATGAGATTAGAGACCTTTCGACATGAGGTGTCACGATTTTTTGTATCCCCCTCTCGAGAGGGAACAGGGGGAGTGGTTGTTTGTCTACTCTCAGTTATCAGCAGGGTGGCATCAAGAGCTTTCGCTGAAAGCTGAGGGTTGATCAGCTCCTATCCAACCACCCTCCTGAATCCCTTCTCAATCACGAACGAGAGAAATTCGAGATTTAAATACCCAGTGGTTGAGCCGTGGGCTAAATTCTGCCGTCGCAAGGCGGCGGGCATGAAGCGCCGCACGGATGAATGTTTTAGCAATCCCTAAGCTGGGCTACTCATGAGTTACCTCGAAGGTAAGCCGTTCAGCAAGTGTAGGGAGCACAGGTGGGCGGAGGCCGTCCGACACCACTAATACCCGAACAATAAGGAGATCAGGTTAATGAAATGCGCTAGTTTGCTCTTTATGCTTTGGATCCCGGTTGCCATTGGAAGCGCAAGGATTTGCTATTCTGGACCGCCGACGCACGACGCTGTCGGCGGAGAAGGTGAGTTGCTTGCTCGCTCCGGTGATGCCTATGTCCGTCAGAGCGGGGCCGTCTGGACATTTGGCACGTCGAAAGTCGAGAAGAAGATCCGCTTTGAAAACGGTCACCTTGCTTTGGTCAGCTTCAGGAATCAGACTACCCGCCATGAATTTTTGGAAGGTGCTTCGGATCCATTCCGATTCGATCTGGACGGAAGGGAAGTCAGTGGGCAGTCAGAACGCTGGATTCTTGTGGGAGCCCACACCGAAACGCTCCGCCAGGGAGAGTTGCTTTTCACGATCACTTTTTGCAACCACGATGTTGCGGTTTCCAAAAACTTTATTATTTATCCCGGAGAGAGCGTTATCCAGGAATCACTCACCATCCGGAATATTTCCGGGCGCGATGAAACCCTGGCGGCCCCTTACTTCCTTGAAATGCACGTCATGAAGAACGAAGCTTCCGATATCGATTTCTCTTATATGACGGGAGGAATGTGTTTCTGGGGCAGTTGGATTCTGAAGACTCAGCCTCTCACGCCCGAGTACGCCCGCCACTTTGATGCGAACGATCCCCCGGAATGTTTGCCGGGAAAACCCTGCCCTAAAGGCTGGCCAACGATGGGAAACTCAACATATGCGCCCATTCAAGTCTACTTTGACCGCAAGACACAGGATGGTGTCTATGTAGGCTGGGATTACCTTGGCCGATGGGGTTCTTATGTAGGGAACTATCGCGGCGGTCCTGTTTATGTGGGTCTGCTGGTTGCCGGATATCAGAAGCTGCTTCCCGCTAGAGCCTCAATCGAAACCCCCTGGGCTTTCACGGGAGTCTTCGAAAAGGACTTGGACGAGATGGGGAATGAGCTGCTGGACTATCAGTATCGCTATAAGTGGGACTACACGCGCAATCAATATTTTCCAGGCGTTCAAATGCTAGGTTATTGGTGGAATGGCGCTTCGGATTTGGATCCGAAACACCCAGGAATGGGGGTGGACCCGATCTCAACCTTTCGCAAGATGTTCCGCATGGCCGATGAGATGCGCTACGTGGGGGCGGACATATACTGGCGAGACTACGGCTGGTGGGACATTGCTGGCGATTGGAATGGTCCCGATTTTTTTGAAGGTGGGCGTTATCTTGCCAAATACGGCATGCGGCGGACGATCTACACGATTGTCTACGATGCGCAGCAGGGATCGAAAGTGGTCACCGATCATCCCGATTGGATGGTCTACAAAGGTGGCAACTTTGCGGGGGAGTACCTGCTTGACCAATCGAAGCCGGGCGTCATCGATTGGGAATTAAAGTTGCTCAATAACGAGGTTCGCCAGTGGGGCGATTTTGAATGGCGCAAAGATGACGCTCCCCTTCATCCGGTGAATGGGGATTACACTCCCATGCTGGCCCAAGACCACAACTTCCGGAGACTTCTGAAATCATTTCTCGATCAAAACCCGCATAGCGCCTTTCACGGTTGCAACGGCGGTGGGAACGATCTGGGCTACGAGGTTCTGCGGATGGCGACAGCCTGGCAATACTCGGATGGTTGTGTAGGCCGGTATCTCAACCACTATGCCTCGTATCTTTTCCCTCCTGACAAGGTACTGGACATGCCTGACGTCTGGAATCCCGACAAATTTGACAAGGCAAGCTGGTACGGTTTGCTTTGGAGCGCAATCGGGATGACTGGAGATACGCTTGACCGGGACAAAAATGAGGACCTTCGGCAGTTGATTGACATCTACCATTATCTCGGTCATGAAGGTGTTGTGGGTCGTTGGGTGAAAGTCTATCACCCTAGGGTAACGGGAGACGATCCCAGTTGGTACTTACAGCGCATGAGCCGTGATAACCTGCGGGGCGTCATCATCCCAGCGCACGCTCCTAAAACCCGCATCACGATTTTTCCCAAAGGCCTGCTGCCCGGAACAAGTTATAACGTCTCTTACCAGCAGACAAAAGGCGCCGAAAAAAGGCTGGGTTCCGATTTAATGACGAAAGGCATTTCGTTTTCCAGCGTACCGGATGGTGAATTGATTTACTTCAACTTGCCGATGCATCCCGGAAGCGTGGCAGATAAAACGCCTCCCACCATGCCGCAGCAGGTAGTGAAGACAATCGGCACGAATATGGACTTTATTGGAGTTGAGTTGAGTTGGGCGCCAGCGACGGATAACAATTGGATTTCCTATTATCAGATTTTCCGCAATGGCGTCGCCATCGATAAGGTCGCAAAGGGTGACTATTATTTCGATCACTCTGCAGGAGCCGATCTGTCCGCTCAATATGAAGTGGCCGCTATCGATGGCAGCGGCAACATTTCTGGAAAAGCGGCGGCTCAAGGTGCGGCAACACCACCAGCGCAGGTAATCGATGATGCAGATAACGCCTTGAAATACTCCGGCAGTGGATGGGAGCATGAGCGAAACGTGTGGGCTGTTTTTGACGGCACACAGTCACGCACGCGTAACGCTAAAGATACCGTCGAGTATACTTTTGTCGGCAACCGCCTTACCTGGTACGGGCGGCTTGGAAGTGCAATGGGAAGGGCGGACGTCTATGTGGACGGCAAGTTGGACCAAGTTGTAGATACTTATAATGCCGACGAGATTCCGAATGTAGCGCTTTATTCAAGGACTTTTCCTTCAACCGGCCAGCACACGGTGAAGATTTTAGCTCGGGGAGATCATAACTGGCGCTCTTCGGATAACTGGATCGTGGTGGATGGCTTTCAGGTAGGTAAGGAGGAATTTCAGGTGATTGAAGACCCTCCCGGGCAGGGAATTAAATACTCCGGCTCCGGCTGGAGACACAGCCAAGGATGGCGGCGCGCGTCAGGAAAGAGCGCAAGCTGGACCCGCCATGATGGGGATACGGCTGAATGCGTGTTTCGCGGCGATGGAATTACCTGGGTTGGAAAGCGCTGTCCGGCCTGCGGGATAGCGGATGTCTACGTTGACGGCCAGCTTGAGGCGCGAGTTGATACTTACGCCCCTGATTTCCACCGTTTCCGCGATGACGCTCAGGGTGCGTGGCAAGTCCCTATTTTCGAGAAGACATGGGTCAGACCTGGCCAGCACACTCTTTTGATTGTGGCTCGAAATCTTAAGAATATGCTCGCGACGGGATACAAAATTTATGTGGATTCGTTTCAGGTTCATGGGCATTGAACTGTTGTGCGCATTCCTTTGCGGTTTAACATAATGGAGCGCGGTCATTCCCGCGCAAGCGGAAATCCATCGATAGGTGTAGGGAAAGCAACGAGCTGGAATTACGAACGCGTCCACGAGAATGAAGATCACCAAACTTGAAACCTCCCTTGCGAATGCCGGAGTGCGGAATTTCCTTTTCGTCCGCCTTCACACCGACCGCGGGATCACCGGCATCGGCGAAGCGTCACTCGAATGGCAGGAGCAGACTGTTCGGACATTTCTCCATGAGTTCCTTGAGGAGTATTACGTCATTGGGGCTAATCCATTTGATGTAGAGTCCACGGTCGGCCGTATGATTCGGGACCAGTATCAGGGCGGCGCAACGGCCATGACAGCGATCAGCGGCGTTGAAATTGCTATGTGGGACATCATCGCCAAGGACTGCGGCAAGCCGCTTTATCAGCTTCTTGGCGGCCGGTGTCATGAAAGCCTGCCCGCTTACGCCAATGGCTGGTATGGCGGAGTTCGCTCTCCGGAGGATTACGCCGAGCGCGCAAAAAACGTCATCAACATGGGATATACGGCTCTTAAATTAGACCCCTTCGGCGTGGCATGGAAGGAGTTGCCTCGGGCTGGCCTTGAGAGGGTATTGAAAATCCTCGACGCCATCCGCATGGCAGTGGGAGATGAAATCGAATTGATGATTGAAGGACATGGACGCTTCAATGTGGAGACGGCGATCGAAATTGCCCATGCACTTACGCCCTACCGTCCCGCGTGGTTTGAAGAACCGATCAGCCCAGACCAGGTTGATCTGTTGAGCGAGATAAAAAGCAGGTCCGCCGTCCGAATCGCAGCGGGCGAACGGCTCTATACCTTGTCGGAATTTTACCGGCTGATCTCAAAACGGGCGGCTGATATCGTCCAGATGGACATCGCGCATTGCGGCGGCATCCTGATGAGTAAAAAGATCGCTTCCATTGCGATGGCTCAGGAGCTGACCGTATCGCCACATTGCTCGATTGGTCCGGTCGCTCTGGCGGCTGCTCTGCACTTCGACTTCAGCACTCCGAACTGCAATATCCAGGAAGCATTTGGTGAATTCGATGCTCCCTGGCGCGATGCCCTTGTGCAAGGTTGGAATCCGATTCGCCAAGGAGTTTTCTACCTTTCCGAACGGCCTGGGCTTGGGTTGGAATTGGATGAGGACGAAATATTGCGTCACCCCTACGTGAAGAATTCTTTTCCAAGTCTGTGGGATGATCGCTGGCACGAGTCCTTTACGTACGAAGGTTAGGGATGAATCTACTTGGAGATTTATGCTTGGCCGACATTATCGAGAAAAACAAACTTTGGAGTAAAAGATACAGTTGCAACTCTCTGAGCCAGCGCTTTCCAGCATGCCCACCCATGTGCTAGAGACCGTCACACCAAGAAAGGAGTACCTTTGGATCATGCAGGTTGACCTCAACAGACGCGTGGCCTTGGTTACGGGGGCCGGTTCAGGAATTGGTGAAGCCATTGCACTTACTTTCGCTGCTAACGGTGCGGCGGTAGCTGTGAATGACATTATTCCATCGGGTGAAAAGACGGTCGAAGCGATCCGGAAGCAGGGGGGAAAGGCGG
>DATGIO010000230.1:0-6735 GCA_035295685.1 Candidatus Angelobacter sp. | reverse complement strand
CAAAAGGCCCGCACCCACCAGCAGCACCATGGCCAGAGCTATCTCGCTCACAACGAGCGCCGCGCGCGTGCGTAAGACGCCTTGCGCAGAACCGCCGCGGGTGGTCTCACTCAGGATATCCCGCAGGTCCACGCGCCAGGCATGGCGGGCGGGCGTGAGGCCAAACAAAATGCCGGCCAGCAACGCTACCAACGCGGTGAAGCCAAGCACCGAAAAGTCCATCGAAATGCCGCTGCTGCGCGGCAGGCTGGTTCCCGCGAGGCGCAACAGAAGGGGCATCGCGCCCCAGGCCAGCAGAAGCCCCAAAGCTCCCCCGGTGATCGACACCAGAAGGCTTTCCGCCAGCAACTGGCGGATGATGTCGGAGCGCCGCGCCCCCAAAGCTGTACATACGGCAATCTCTCTGCGCCGGCCCGTAGCACGAATCAGCAATAGATTGGCGACGTTGGCGCAGGCGATCAACAGCACCACTCCCACGGCCCCGATCAGCACCCATAGCGCGGTGTGAACGTTCTGCACGATCTGATCCAACATGGGATCGACCAGCGCGGTCACATTGGTGTCACTCTCCGGATATTGCTGCTCCAAGCGCTTGGCAATCACGCCGATCTCCGAACGCGCCTGATCGAGAGAGACATTCGGCTTGAGCCGCGCGATCGGCAAGATGCCCGGGTGCCACGAACGATCGTCCGGCAGGGTGGCGGCCCACGGCTCAAACGGAAGCAGGATGTCCGCCTCTTGCTGAAGAATCTCGAACCTCGGCGGCATCACACCGATAATCGAATAATTTTGCTTGTCGAGCGTGACGGTCTGGTTAAGTACGGATGGAGAAGAGGAAAACTTCCGCTCCCAGAGAGCATGACTAATCATGACCACCGGAGGAGCACCGGTTTTATCGTCGGCGGCGGCGAAAGGGCGGCCCAATTCGGGCTTGACGCCTAATACATCAAAAAGATTAGCAGTGACGTTCTGAGACGGCAGGCGCTCGGCTTCAGCCCCACCCGTCATGGTGACAAAGGCATTCCGTACGGCGCTCACACCTTCAAACGAATGGCTCTGGTCGCGCCAGTCCTTGTAATTGAGATAGGAGAGCGAGAGCCGGGGGAACTGCGGCCAATGCTCGGCCAGCAACACGAGCTTTTGCGGATCCCGATACGGAAGAGGGCGAAGCAGAACCGCATTCACAATGCTGAACATCGCGCTGTTGGCGCCGATTCCCAATGCCATGGTGAGCACCGCGACGATGGTGAATCCGGGGCTGTTCTTTAACCTGCGAAATGCAAACTGAAAATTCCGCACGAGAGTGAGCATCGCTTGGCCTCCTTGCAATTCAACGCGACTAAAAATCGAAACAGTATAGCGAATCAGCCAACGGCAGCCGATCTAAAAACAATGAGCGAACCACCGAATCCCAAGCGGGGATTCGGAAAGAGGTTAGATATTTCGAAAATCGAATCAATTGATTTCTAATTGATTTTTTTGGGCCTTTTGAGTTTTTGAAATTAATCAAGTGGAATGAAGAGAAACGATTCGGAATAAGCAGTACCTTATTCATTTTCCAGCACCCACCCGGAGATTCATCACGTCTTCGCTTTTGCTTAATCGAGATTCGTGCCACAGCGGCTAAAGCCGCTTAATATCAGTTTCGGCAACGCACGGCTAAAGCCGTGCTCTTCCACGCTTGTGACTGCATTCTTCCCGACTCGCACCAACATCGTGAGGCAACGTTCCTCCCCAACATCCTAGAGAGTAAGGTTGCGACAGCATTTATTCATCATGCAAGTGGATAAAACCCACCCTTTGCTCCGAGCACAAAAATCAAGAGCGCGCTCTCCTCAAAGGATGGGGCACCCACTTTCCTCTGAAACTAAAGGCCAATTTGCTCCAAACCTTCATTGCCCTCCAAGGGCGGCTTTACGTTGTTCGGGCGTCATCTTTCGTACGATGAGACCGATCTTGGCAATCTTTTCCAACTCTTGAGCGGGTCGTCCGGAAATCGAGCGGAGCCGCTGCGAAAACTCCAGCAGCACCGGATATTCCAGCAGCGTACGCACCGACAGATCCGTCTGGAAGTAGTCGTTGATACGCGAAATCAAGCGAAGGGCGATCAGCGAGTGTCCACCCAGATCGTAGAAGTTGGCGCGCATCGAAACCTCGGCCACCCCCAGCACCTCGATGAAGATATCGACGAGCAGCTCTTCGAGCGGAGTCATGACAACCGGTTCTTCTTCCGCCGCCTGGACAGCCTTGCCCTCCACGTTCGGGAGCGCCCGGCGGTCCACCTTGCCGTTGGTATTGAGCGGCAGTTCCGGCATCATGACAAAAAGGCTGGGCACCATATATTCGGGGAGTTTGCCTTTTAAGTAATTCTTCAACTGCTCCGCCGTCGCCTCGCCGGAGACGTAAGCCACCAACTGCTTGCTGCCAGCAACGATCTTCATCACCACCGCACAGTGACGCACTCCACCTTGCTGCAGCATGGCAACTTCAATCTCGCCCAGTTCTACGCGGAAGCCGCGAATCTTGATCTGATTGTCGGCGCGTCCGAAGAACTCCAGATTGCCGTCGTCCATCCAGCGGGCAAGATCGCCGCTTCGATAGAGGCGCCCGCCGGGAGCGCCAAACGGATCTGGGGTAAACTTTTCCGCTGTTAATTCCGGCCTTCTCCAATAACCTCGCGCTAAACCTTCGCCACCAATGAACAACTGACCCATCACGCCAATTGGCTCGAGGTTCAAGTGGCTGTCCAGCACGTAAAGCTGCGTATTCGCTACTGCCTTGCCGATGGGCACGCTGAGCGCATCTTTGGCAACCGCCCGCACGAGATACCATCCGCTGTAGGTGGTGCACTCGGCAGGTCCGTAGGCATTCACAAGCCGCTCCGGCCCTCCGCCCTCAAGCACCGCCGCAGCAGCCACCGGATAGACGGCCTCTCCGCCAAACAGCAGGTTCTTGACCGAATTGAACATTGAGGGCTTCAAGCGTCCCAATTCATTGAAGAGCGCGGTTGCCAGGAACATGACTTTCACGCCCTTCTCCACGATCTCCGCCGCAAACGATTCCACATCCAGGAGCACGTCGTTGGTAATGATCGCCAACCGGCAGCCGTTCAGTAATGCTCCCCATATTTCAAAGGTGGACGGATCAAATGACATATTGACTGTCTGAGCCACTACATCGTCAACCTGAAATTCAATGTAATTTGTGTTCCGCAGCAAGCGAATCATGCTGCGGTGGCTTACCGCCGCCGCCTTCGGTACCCCGGTGGAGCCGGACGTATAAATGACATACGCAAGATTCTCCGGAAATACCTGCGGCTGCAAGGCTGCATCGCTTTGCTGAGCAATCTCATCCCAGTCGCGATCGAGACACACGATCTGTGCCTTCATGGACGGCATGCGATTCTCCAGGCGTCCCTGGGTCAGCAGGACGATGATGCCAGAATCTTCCGCCATGAAGCGTAGGCGTTCCTGCGGGTAAGCGGGATCGATGGGAACATAGGCGCCTCCGGCTTTGAGAATGCCAACCATCCCGAGCACCATGTCTATGGAGCGCTCAACGCTGACACCCACCAGCTTTTCCGGACCAACACCTAGATTCTTCAAATAATGGCCCAACTGGTTCGAGCGCCGGTCGAGTTCGGCGTAACTCATGGTTTCCCGGCCACACACCACAGCCAACTCTTCACCACGACGCTGCACCTGCTCGGCGAACAGCTCCATCATGGTTCGGTTACGGGGATAGTCCGTATAGGACTGATTGAAGTCCACCACAATCTGCCGCCGCTCTTCCGGATCGAGCAAGTCGATGCTATCGACAGGCTGGTCGGGAGCGGTGGCATAAGCGGTAAGCAGGCGCACGAAGCGGCGGCTCAAGGTGTCAATCACGGCGGCGCTGAGGTGGTCCGGGTGATATGTGAAATGCGCGGTAAGGCGCTGGCCGGGATCGATCACCACCACCACCGGATAGTGCGCGGCATCGGTGAGATCCATGATCGAGAACCGCAGTCCGGTGGAGGCTTCCGGAACCCCCTCCGTCCTTCTGGGATAGTTCTCAAAAACCACCAGCGTATCGAATAGCTCCGTCTTTCCGGAGAGGCGCTGAATCTCCGCCAGACCAAGATACTGATGCGCGAAAAGGCGCGACTGCTCCTGATTCAAGCGGCTGACAAGATCGGTGAACGAATCGGCAGGCCGCAGCTTCACGCGTGTGGGCACGGTGTTGATCAGCAAGCCAATCATGTTCTCGACGCCGGCAATTTCCGGCGAGCGCCCAGCGACCGTACTTCCGAAGACGACATCCTCGCGGCCGGTATGGCGCGACAGAAGGACCGCCCACGCGCCCTGAACGATGGTGTTGAGCGTAAAGCTTCCGGCGCGCGCCTGCTCCGTAAGGCGCTGCGTAAGAGCCTCATCAAGATCTACGATGACGCGCTCCGGTATTTTCGGAGTGCCCAGCGAAACCATGGGACTGATTCGCGTCGTTTCTTCCAGCCCTTCCAGAGTCTCGCGCCATGCGACCTCCGCCGCCGCGCGATCCCGGCCCGCGAGCCATGACAGATAGTGGCGGAAGGGGGTAACGCGAGGCAAGGCAGAGGTGTCGCCCTGATGCTCGTAAAGCACCTTCAATTCGGCAATCAACAAGGGCACCGACCATCCGTCCACCAGAATGTGGTGGGTGGTAATGAGGAGGCGGAACTCTTCAGGAGCGCAGCGGACCAGCAAGAACCGGAACAACGGCGATTCGCTCGGATTAAAGCGGGCCAGCCGATCGCGCTGCATCAGTTCTGTCCATCGCTGTTCACGCTCTTCCACCGCAAGCGCTGAGAGATCGAGAACGTTCCACGGCAAAGAGATGGCGCGCGGAATCACCTGCACCGGGTGCTCCAGGTCTTCATACCGGAAGGCCGCGCACAAATTCTTGTGGCGGGTCAACAAGCCTTTCGCCGCCGCTTGAAGCGACTTTTGGTCAAGCCGGCCTTCCAGCCGCAACACAAACTGAACGTTGTAAATATCCGGCCCAGCCGCATCGTAGAAGGCATGGAAGAGCATTCCGCCCTGTACCGGCGAGAGCGGCAAGATATCTTCAATTTCTCCGTGCTCGCTTTCGAGCCGTTCAATCGCAGCCTGGGAAAGAGCAACCAACGGCACGTCAGACGGCGTGAGCCCTCCCGCCCCGGGTTGTTCGCTATGCCGAACCAGCGCTTCTAGAGCATGGAACCATCCTTCCGCAAGCGAGCGAACATCCTGCTCCGAGAGTATTTCCGGCATCCAGGTCCATACCGCCGTGAGCTCGGAACCGGAAGGGCGATCCAGAACCATAGAATCGACCTGCAAGGGATGATGGAAGGCCATCTCAGGATCCAAGCCTCCGCCGATCCCTTCCGCCGATGCCCCATCGGAGCCCTCCGCCGCCTGGAAGCGTCCCAGATAATTGAAGTCGATCTGGGGCCGAGGCAGCGCGGACAGAACCGGTGCGGTTTCCGGATTCAGATGACGCAGTAGTCCATATCCAATGCCATGATCGGGTATCGCGCGCAGTTGCTCCTTTATGGTCTTGAGGGCTCTTCCCAGCGCGTCGCCCGCGGCCCATGCTTCTTCGATATCCACCGGACCGGGATCGAGAAGCACCGGGAAAATCGTGGTGAAGAATCCCACGGTGCGCGAGAGATCAACACCGCTGAAAATCTCTTCGCGTCCATGGCCTTCCAGATCGATCAGGACAGATGTGTCTTGGCTATGGCCGCGCTGGCCGCGCCACTTCAAGACGCTCAACGCCAGCCCTGTAAGCAGCACGTCGTTGATTCGCGAATGGAAGGCCGCTGCAACACGATTCAACAACGGAGCCGTGACTTTGGCAGGCAGCGTCAAAACCATCTGGCGGGCATTGCCCACCGTATCGCGGCCGGGAACAAGCTTGCGTCCCGGCACAAGCTCCTGTGCGCCCTTGAACATGCCGGTCCAGAAAGACAACTCTTTCACTCTCTCCGGATTCAATGCCTCGCGGTTCAACCTTTCGGCCCAACCTCGGAACGAGATGGTCGATGGCTCCAACGATGGAGACTTTCCCGCCGCAATTGCCGTCCAAGCCGCCGTCAAATCGGGCACAAGGATTCGCCAGGAGACGCCATCGACGGACAAGTGATGAACGGTCAATAACAACTGGCCCGGTGCGCCGACGCCAGCCTGAAACCACACCGCCTGCAACATGCGTCCCTCTTCAGCAGAGAGGCGCCCTGCCGCAGCGTCCGTCTCCTCCGCAATCCTCCGGCGGCGCATACCCTCTTCAAGCCCCAACACGTCCACCACGCGCAAGCACGAGTCCGCGCTTACAGAGCCTTGCGGTAAAACCTCGAGCTTCCATTCTTCTCTGCGGCCTTCAGCGCCGGCAAACTGCAAGCGCAACGCATCGTGCAGATCGAGAATCGCCTGCAAGGCGCGCTCCAGATGCTTGCGCTCCAAATTGGCGGGCGTCTGCAACGTCATCGACTGGCTGAAGCGGCGCAGCTTCCCACCCTCTTCCAGAAACCAACACATGATCGGAGTGAGCTGCATCGGACCAACTCCGATATCGGGCACGACGGCTTCTGCGCCTTTCGCATTCGCGAGATGGGAGACACGGGCAAGAGCTTCGATGGTCGGCTGCTCGAAGACATCGCGCAGACTGATGATCAGTCCCGATTGGCGCGCGCGACTCACCAACTGGAATGCCAAAATGCTATCGCCACCCAAGGTA
>DATGIO010000229.1:0-3793 GCA_035295685.1 Candidatus Angelobacter sp. | reverse complement strand
GGAAAGAATGGTTTCTGGATGAAATGCCAGCCATGGTTCAAAACGAGCATTTCGCCTCCGGCATAGCCAGACATTAGGATCACTGGTATCTCCTGCCACGAGTGTCTTAGCTTCGCGGCCAGGGCAGGCCCGGACATATCCGGCATCATTACGTCAGAAAGCAGCAGGTCGATCGCCTTCGCATGTTCCGCAAGCTGAATGGCTTCGCCGGCGTTGGTGGCCGCCAGCACAATGAAATCTGCCGTCTCCAGTATCTCCCGGACTAGGCTGAGAATGGGCGCGCTATCTTCTACAACGAGAATGGTCTTGCGAGGCGCGTTGGGGGGGACGGCCATAGAGTTCCGCCAAACAGCGAAAGTTACTTGTCTCCTTCAGTGTCATGAAAGACACAGACCAAGGCTGTTCAATATTGCTCACAGGTGAGCAAATCTTTCGTCACATGACGGGGACACTGACCGTAGACCGCACCAGAAGTTTCAGCATCGCGTGTGCAGCGGTGTGTCAGCTTCAGGAGGGCCTCGCAGTTCGCAACTCCCAAGGAATGGGGTTCAGGCCAGCCGCTTGCGCATCAGGGCGATGGCTGCCAGGGCTACAGCAAAAAGCCCCAATGTTCCAGGCTCCGGAACAGGTGCTATGTTCGCTGGAACCGCAACCCCGGCCGTGTCGGTCACATGTCCCTTATCGTCCGAAATGGAAGCGGCCCGTGCATTCCAAAGCCCGGAAAGTTTCCAATCTGCCGATTCGCTGGTTGACTCTGTAACATCGCTTGGCTTCAGATTCCAAGCTGGTTTGGATAGGGTGAAGCCCTTGCCGTTCGCTAGCTTCGAGTCGTGACCGCCGGTCTGCACCATCATGCTACGGCTGAACTGCTCAAAACTGTCGGCCCTCACAGGCCTCTCACGTCCCAAGTCGCGTCCGCTATTGGAGGACAGGTAAGCAACAGAGTATCGATCAGCAGAAGCTGACACATCAATGAAATCCGCCTTCGCGCAGAGCGCAAGCAGAACTCCACAGAAAGCCAGGACAGAGAGTTTATGCATTTGTTTCCTTCTGGTCAACTGTACTGCTCTTGCCCGTCGGAAGACTGCCCAATATTGCTCAGGGAGCCAAACCCATAGGTCCGCCTATCCAGCCACACAGAACGGCCGTAATCGCTCGGAGGCCTCCCCGTGTCTGTGCCTAAGGGGAGCGGCTCATGGATCTGAACGAGGCCGGCTCGGCGTTTCCGAATCCGGAGCGAATAGGAGAGCCATGATCACTTTTGAACAGAATTCATGAGGATTTCGCTCCATGATGGGATATTGTGCCGTTTCAAGAGTGGGAATGTCTTCAGGGCTTGCCCGGTTTCGGAAGTCGAGCATGGAACATTTCGCTGTAGTCGGCAGCATCTTTTTGAAGGGTACGGTTGGAGTAAGAGCCGTTTACCTAACGGCGTCAACCTTTTTTGGGAAGTAGGGGGGCTCTGATGCCAAACAAGCAACGCGAAGCACTCTTCGTTATTGACAAGACAGTTCCCCCTTTGCAAAAACCGTTACCGCCAAGTGCGTGGGAGATCGTCCGGCCACGCGATGGACGCAAATCACTCTTTGACGAAACGGGCGGGCTCAACCGTGAGATGCCAGGCCTTAGACTACTAGGAGAGTTGGTGGGAACCTCAGCGCCGATGCAAGAGATCTTCGCCGCTGTCCGGGAGGTGGCATCCACGTCAGCCTCGGTATTGATCAGCGGAAAAAGCGGCACCGGCAAGGAATTAGTTGCGCGACAGATCCACAAATTAAGCCGTCGCGCTAATGGCCCGTTCGTCGTGATTAACGCAGCCGCGTTACCCGAGGGTCTGATCGAAAGCGAACTATTCGGACACGAGAAGGGTACGTTTACTGGAGCGATGGAGCGTCATGCGGGATGCTTTGAACAAGCTCACGGGGGCACCCTATTTCTGGACGAGATTGGCGAGATGCCCCCTTCTATGCAGCCAAAGCTCCTTCGCGTCCTCGAAGACTTGCGGGTGCGAAGATTAGGGGGCAAAAACGAATTCCATGTCGACGCACGAGTGGTTGCCGCCACCAGCGCGGACGTCCGATCGCGCTTGCGAGACGACCTCTACTATCGGCTGAGCGTGTTTCATATCGTACTTCCTCCCTTGCGTGAGCGAAAAGAAGATATTCCGCTCATTGCCAAAGTCATGATCCAGGCTCTCAATAGCAAGCACGGCACGCGTGTGACAAATCTGGATTCCGAAGTCCTGGATTTCTTTGATAAACATGATTGGCCGGGGAATGTACGGGAACTGCGCAACGTGATCGAGCGGGCTACGATCGTTGCGGCCGTTGGCACAATTCAACTGCGCCATATTGGTTTTCCGGAAATCGGCATGCACTTCGGTCATAACAAGTCAGACCGATCTGGCGGGATCAAGGATCCGACAATGTTTCGGCCGGGCCAGCGACTCACTCAAATTAAAGCAGCTTACATCCGGCTCACACTCGAACATGCGAATTACAATCGGAGGCGCGCTGCCGAAATGCTGGGTATAAGTCTTCGAGCACTGTGTTACCAACTCGCCAAGATCGAAAAGGGCGGACAGAGTTCTTGAAAGGTGGGCTGTAACGCCGGGTCCCGCCGGTGTTTGGTCGGATTCTGCGAAAGATATGCGGCACACCCATTCCCCTGCGGCGCGTCGGTGCCCCCCTGGTAAAACGCAAAACACTATGTAGCGCTACTCCAGAAGCTCCGGTCAAAGATCCTTCCGAGCGATTCCCAGCTTGCGCATCATAGCGTTCAGAGTTGTCCGCGGCAGCCCGAGACGAGTGGCGGCGGTGCTCACGACCCCACCGTTCTGCCGGAGAATGCGGATGATGTGTTCCCGTTCCACCTGTTCGAGCGTGGCCCCATTCGGGGCTTCCAGCGCATCTGCCCGGATTTCCGCCAGAGGAGCACGAAGGGTATGGCCATGCGAGAGGATTACGGACCTTTCCATGAAGTTCTCGAGCTCCCTCACATTGCCGGGCCAGGACCAACTCACCAACGCGCGAATTGTGTCAGACGGGATGGTTTCGATCGGCCTGTTCATCTCTTTGCCGTACTTTTGAGCGAAGTGGCGGGCTAGGATCGGTATGTCTTCGGGGCGGTCGCGGAGCGGCGGTATCGTTATCGGGAATACCTTCAGCCGGTAATAGAGATCGCTCCGAAAGAGCCTGTCCCCCATCATTTGCTTCAGATTGCGGTTCGTCGCAGCAATCAGCCGGACATCAATCGGGATGGTACGGATGCCGCCCAGCCTCTCGAACTCTTTTTCCTGCAAAGCCCTCAGTAGCTTAGGTTGCAGTTCCAACGGAATGTCTCCAACTTCATCAAGAAAGAGAGTTCCCTGGTGGGCCAGCTCAAAACGACCGATCTTCTGCGATAACGCTCCCGTGAATGCCCCTCTTTCGTAGCCAAACAGCTCGCTTTCGAGAAGTCCCGTGGGAATCGCGGCGCAATTCATGGTGATGAAAGGACGCTGCCGGCGACCACTGATTCGGTGGATGGCCTCGGCGACCAGTTCCTTCCCGGTGCCGGTCTCGCCCAATAGAAGCACGGTCGCATCCGTCGGCGCGACGCTTTCAGCTTGCCGCAGGACACGCTTCAAAGCCGCACTCTTACCCACAATCTCTTCAAAGTTATGCTCGCCGCCGAGTTCCCCTTCAACGGTCTCCTCTTGCTCGCGCGCGGAGAGATCCTGGACAAATGTGATCCATCGAAATGGGGAGAGGTTTACGGCAGCGCTTGTAACCAGCACGCGAACCCGAGTGCC
>DATGIO010000228.1:0-2594 GCA_035295685.1 Candidatus Angelobacter sp. | reverse complement strand
TTCGCTTCGGCGCTCCTGAGGCCTTGGCATAGCCGGCAAGAGTTGATCAACGGCTTGTCGCAACGTGTCATGCGAAACCGGCTTCGTCAAGAAGTTGCTTGCGCCGCTTTTCATCGCTTCTACGATGTTTACAGTCGATGAGAGTCCCGATAGCATGATCACAGGCAAGCCCGGATAGCTTTTTCGGATCTCCCGAAGCGTGCTGATGCCATCCCTGCAGGGCATCATTACATCCATGATCACCAATGCAGGCGTATCTTCTGCCGAGGCCAGGCAGTTCAGGACCTCTTCTCCGTTCTCGGCAAAGTCGATCTGGAAATTCGGACGCCTCAGAGCGAGCTGCAGGTAGTCGCGGATCTCTGGTTCGTCCTCAGCGATGAGAATGCGGACACGCGACGCCGGTGAGGAGGGACCTACAGGATTGGTCATACGGCTACTTTCATCGCGTGCGGAGAAACCCCTCTCCGCGTGCTGACATAGGGAAGGACGAAGGAGAAGCTGGCCCCCCGGCCCGCGCAAGATGCCCAAATCCGGCCATTATGGGCGTTTAAAATGATTTTGCAAATGGCTAATCCTAAGCCGGCGCCGGAACGGTCTGCGGATCCGCTGTAGGAAGTATATTCGCTGAAGATGTCTTCCAAGCGCTCAGCAGGAATTCCACTTCCGCTGTCGCTCACATCGATGCGATAACCGGCCGGCAACTCCGTCCGGCTGGAGCCCTCGAGCTCATCGGCGTGTGTAGAATAGCCTCGGATATCGATTGAACCCCGTTTGGGTGTGAACTTACAGCCGTTGTCCAGGAGATTCACCATAACCTGCTCAATCTGCCCCGCATCGAAGGTGAGAGTTCCGTGCGGCGGATCCATTTGCAGATCTATATGGATCTTCTTTTGCACGGCTATCGGCATGATTTCGTGAATAGCCTGATGAACGCAGTCCTCCAGGCTCGCATTCTCAAGATTTAGCTGCACCGAAGCGTTTGCGCCCATGCCGAGTCCCAGCATGGCGTCGGCTAGCCGGCCCAGTCTTCTGGCGCTTCTCTGCATTTTTTCAAGCACGGCGGCTTGCTCAGAGTTAATACTTCCCAATTGAGCCGCCAGAAGCAGTCCGCTGTACCCCTGCAGCGCCATAAGAGGCACCCGAAGATCGTGCACCGCGCGCATTAGAAAGTTCGTTCGATCGGTCTCGTATTCCTGGAGCCTCCGGTTGGTCTCGAGCAATTTTTCGAGGATTCGATCACGGTCCAACTGCAAGCGCTGCGCCCGCTCATGGCTGTTCAGGCTCAAGCGCGCGATAGCCGACTCCAAAAACACGCGCAAGGCCAGCGGCGTTACGGGACTATGCAGGAAGACGAAATCGCCGTGAGGTAGGCGGTGTCTCAGAGCGCCAATCGCATTTCTCGAGACTACAATCAGTTTGGCTGCCGGGCTCGGCTTGGCCATCGGGCCTGGCAGGTCCGAGCTGCCATCCCAAATGTAGATATCGTCGTTCCAGTTCTCTGAGGCATTGTGGCCGTCCGCAAGTTCGTAACTTTCGGGACAAATTTCATCAAGAACCGACCGGCAGTCTTTTAGCAGGCGGCTTTCAGAACTGAAAATACGGAGCTTGATGACAATGTCTCGATCTCTGTATTCGTTACCTATATCGATCACTAGCTCACCTTTTGGCAAGGAGGGTGGTTTGGCAAAGGGCTTGCTTAAATTCACTCCCGGTCCACAGAATTCCAAAAATTTGGGACAGCCCTATAATACCAATGCCTTCCGGACATGCAAGAGAAGCGAGTAATGGGGAGTAATAGTACTAAGAAATGGTACGAGGAAACCTGGCGGTGTGCTGCAAACCACATTGCTTTGTGGAGTTTAGCGACGAACTTTGGTTGCAAAAAGGTGGTTCAGCCCAGACTAGAACTGCCTCCTACCCGCCGTTGGTCGCATTTTGTAAGGAGTCCTCATTTTTGGCATGAATGAGAACCGTCAGCGCCCGCGGGTAACACTGCGTTGTTCCCTCTCGCTCTGGAATCCGCGATCCGGAAGCATAACGCATACCAGTACGGAAGACATTAGCTGTGAAGGCTTCAATTGCCTCTGCAACGAAGCCTACATCCCTGGAGAAGAACTACAAGCCATGCTTGAGGTTCCATCCCAGGACCGGCGGGGGCAGGAAGCGGAGGGACTGACCTTGCTTTGCAGAGTCGAAGTAGTCCGCACGACGATTGGCTCACGAGACGAAGGTTTCGGCATCGCTTGCCGGATCAACGACTATACCGTCATCTCGAATCGCCGCTCCCAGCTTACCGATTTTCCGTTCCTCCAAACTGCCGTTCAAGATCCGGTTGCTTTGCAATCAAAAATCGGTGAAAGCGAGCAATTAGTCTCTTCGCAAATCGGACTGGTCTAGCCCCGCCCCACTCCCCACCAAACACAGGAGCGGGTAACTCTTCGCGGAAAACAAGGTGCGTCGTGTTTACCGCGATACGCGTGCTTCACGGCTCCTATTCAGCCCCACTTCTCCGTGGTAGACTGGTCACCAAAATCTCTCGCACCTGGCGTTCCGGCTTCATCGCGCTAGGAAAATTTGAATAAAGGAGTCTTGAA
>DATGIO010000227.1:0-2516 GCA_035295685.1 Candidatus Angelobacter sp. | reverse complement strand
GCATTGACTACGCGCGGCTCGTCTACCCGTACCTCGAAAAAGAAATGAGGTTGGCTACGCCGATTCCCTTGGAGCGATTGTGTCGGCTGGCGCACGTCAGCCGGGCCGGATACTACCGTTGGCAGAACGCGCCGCCGGCGGTGGACGCCGACCTCGATGTGAGCGAAGACATCCAGCGGATTGCCCTGGAGTTCCCTAGCTATGGTTGGCCCTACATCACCGCCGAGCTGAAACAGCGCGGGTGGGAGGGCAACCACAAACGCGACTATCGGAGAAGGTGGGCCGATCCTAGTTGAAAGTTGAGCGGCGGTTCGTCCTGATTCTTAATAAAGAATCGGGATGGCCAAATCCTTGAAAGGAAGAACCGCCGTGAAACGAAGCTACCATACGATCAACAAGCAGGGGAAGGCCAACGAACGGAAGTTGGCCGATTTTCTCTCCAAAGGCGGGCAGTTGCTGCTGCCCATGGTGGATCTCATCGAACAATGCCGACTGGCATGCGACGAACTCATTGATGTCGCTGGCCGCGCCACCATCCAGGCGGTCCTGGAGTTGTCGGCCGAACAGGCGGCCGGAGGGCCGCGTCAGCAAGGCAAGCAGAGATCCGGGGAAGTGGTCTGGTACGGTGTGTCCCGCCTCAGTTGGAAATGGAGAAGGCGCCCCTCCGTTAAGATAAACGGAGAGACGCGTGAAAAAGGATCGAAAGAACTACACCGCAGAGCAAAAGGTCGCCATTCTGAGGGAGCATTTGTTAGAGAAAGTTCCGATCTCGGACCTGTGCGAAAAGCATGGGATGCATCCGACGATGTTCTACCGCTGGCAAAAAGACTTGTTTGAGAATGGGGCCCTGGCCTTTCAACAGAAGAACCGCCCGAATCACCAAGTGGAGCAGGACCGCATCGAGTTTCTGGAGAAGAAGATCCAGCGCAAGGATGAGGTTCTGGCCGAACTGATGGCGGAGCACATTGCCCTAAAAAAAAGTCTTGGGGAACTCTGACCGGGGTGTGGGTGCCGCATGACACGCGGGACCAGATTGTGGACTTTGTCCGGCGTTGGTCCGAGACGACCGAGATCAGCGCCGGGCGTTTCATTGGTTGGCTGGCGGTGACAGCCAGCAAGTTCTACGACTGGCGCGAGCGCTACGGCAAAGTCAACGAGCACAACGGCTGGGTTCCCCGAGATTTTTGGTTGGAAGCATGGGAAAAACAGGCGATCATCGATTTTCACCTGAAGAATCCGTTGGAAGGGTACCGACGACTGACGTTCATGATGTTGGATGCCGACGTAGTGGCGGTCAGCCCATCCAGCGTTTGGCGGGTCTTACAGCAGGCAGGCTTGCTCTCCCGGTGGAAGAGCAAGCCCTCGAAGAAAGGGGCCGGTTTCGAGCAGCCGTCCGCGGCGCACCGGCATTGGCATATCGATGTTTCTTATATCAACATCAGCAGTACGTTCTACTATCTGTGCAGCGTGCTGGATGGGTACAGTCGGTTGATTGTGCACTGGGATCTGCGTGAGTCGATGAAGGAGGCGGATATCGAGATCATTTTGCAGCGCGCCAAGGAGCGGCATCCGGGCGTTCAGCCCCGCATCATTTCCGACAACGGCCCGCAGTTTATGGCCAGGGATTTCAAGGAATTTATCCGCATCGCTGGCATGACGCACGTCCGCACGTCGCCGTATTATCCGCAGTCGAACGGGAAGATTGAGCGCTGGCACAAATCGCTCAAACGAGAGTGCATTCGGCCCGGAACACCACTGTCTGCAGAGGATGCCCGGCGCCTGATCCAGAATTACGTGGATCACTACAATACCGTGCGGCTTCACAGCGCGATCGGCTACGTGACCCCGCAGGACATGCTGGCCGGCCGACAAGCGGAGATCCACGCCACCCGCGATCGCAAACTCGAAGAAGCGCGCCGACAACGCCAACAGCGCCGGCAAGAGGCGGCATGAAACGGATGGCTATAATGACTGTGCCAGGTGAAACGGAAGCTGGCTCTGCTGGGAAGCAACCACGCCGAGGGATAGCCTGGTGGGCTCATCGAGACGATGATAGGAGCGCAGAGGAGCTCTCTTCTGCGCTCTTCCCAAAAGCACATCGGATCGGTAGACCCCCATGCCTTGAAAATCCCCGCCCGAAGGGCGGAATTCTGCAGCTAACGGAGGGCGCTCGCTCTCCATTTCACGCTGAACCGGGACAGAGCAGCAATATTCTCAAACGATCAGGAAACCATCATGATACCCGATTCGAAAACCAAGCAGCGTCGAGAATCTGTCGCAGTCTGACCCGGCATTCGCCATAGTTCCGAATGAGGATCTAGCTCGGACCTTGAAGAAATTGTTCGCTGGTTGCGAAGGCAACTCGCTTTGGTGGACTTTGTTGTCTCTTCATCGCTACGTACCCTGAAACCTGTTCTTCACAACTTCAACAAAACCTGTGCTAATCTCTGCCGCTTCATACCCCAATTGCGCACCACACCTTATCAATGATTCCTGTAGAGAACCGCGTGCTTCAT
>DATGIO010000226.1:0-67926 GCA_035295685.1 Candidatus Angelobacter sp. | reverse complement strand
GGCACCAACAGTTTTGGCTATAACCGCTTCCTTGACTTCCGAATGAATGTAAATACCAACCAGATCGGGATCAGCGCCGAACCCGGCGGCGTTTTTTACAACGCCACCATGATCGCAACCACCAACGTGGGAGGCTCGGGGGGAACAGTCCTTAGCATCTCCGGCACTCCGAGCAGTCCGACGATGTGGAAAGACACCTTCTTCGATTTCGCGGCTGAGTGCAGCGGCTGCTTCAGTGGCACATTGCTATCCATGACGGCCAACACCAGCTTTTTCCCTATGGGCAATGTGGTCGGGCTATTCGGCCTGACGACCAACATCAACGGCAATTTTCAGCCGGTGCTGAACCCCTCGCCCGATCCTTCCATAGCGAGCAGGGGCAGACCGCTCTTTTCCACCGTGTCCACAGGCGGAGTCAATCTGGCAACCACCTATTTGCCAGGCGATTTGCCCCTGATCGGGTCTTGGCTGTTGGCTGATCCCAATAGCGCCGGCGATTTTCTCTTCGGCCTTGGCATCAACCTGGGATGGACTAACCCGGGGACGTGGCAACTCAATGGCGACACGGCCAACAATGGCGGCGCGGCCATTCTTGGCAGCAACGCCGGCCCGCTTAATTTCTACATCATTCCTTCGACCGGCGGGTTCGCACAGACCTTGAGTAATTCGCAACTAGCGGCGGACTTGGCGGCCCAGATCGATACTTCGGGAAACTTCAGAGCCAAGGGAACCGTCAGTGGAGGGGGCGCGGACTACGCGGAATCGGTGGCCGTTCAAGGCAATCATCAAAGCTACAATCCGGGAGACGTACTCGTCATTGGAGCCGGAAGGCGCAAATTTCAATTGAGCCATGAATCTTATGCCAGGAATGTGGCCGGAATTTATTCCACCAAACCTGGTGTTCTGGGCGCCGATCATCCACTCGACAAAGCCGCGAGCACCGACGAAATTCCCCTGGCGATCGCCGGTATTGTCCCCTGCAAGGTGACGGCGGAAAATGGCCCGATCCAACCAGGCGACCTGCTGGTGACGGCCTCGACTCCCGGCTATGCCATGAAAGGAACCCGAAAATCCAAGATGCTGGGCGCGGTGTTGGGAAAGGCTGTTGAGCCGCTTCCTGATGGCAAAGGAACCATTTTGGTATTGGTGGCGTTACAGTAGGCTTTGAAGCAGCGGTTGCAGCCCTCGCCGTTCAAAGTCAATGGGGTTGAAGTCGGTGCGACGAGCGTAGCGTTAGCCACAAACTGATTCCGTAAGATCAAAATATTACCTGCAATAACGCCGGACACTATCTGGTGGATGTAGTGAGCGCTCTGACAGACTGAGAAGCTCCTTTCAATTCGTTCCATTCGTTTGATTGGAGTTTTCAGTCCGCCAGGGCTCGTTCTCGCGCCTGCACAGTTGCTTTCCTTCTGCCGGTTCTGAATGCAGAGGCACCTGACGATGTGGGCATGGCCAGATCCGGTTGAGGAAGTACGGCTTCGGTTTCTGGCCAGCCTCAGAGAGTGAATATCTGACTATCGTGAAATCGCTATGCGCGAACCTTATGGATTAAAGGAAATATTCACGCCCTCGGTGCCGAGCGTACGACCGCTCGTGGTTGTAACGCCGCAAGTTATTTGGTTTGCATCGATCGCCAGGGTAATGCAACTGATATCTATGCCGTTAGACACAGGAAATGGCCCTTCGATGGGAGACTGTTGTTTCGTACGAGGATCGAACTTTATCGCATAGAGCCCCGAGGTGGTGGTTATAAGGTTGAGCGCAACACACGCTACCTCGCTTGATCCTGCTACGTTTGGGGCGGTGCAGCTCACACTCGCTCCCGAAGAGCTGCCGAGCGGCATATACCCCGTATTCGTCGTTGTTAAATCGAAGGTAATGCCGAGTAACGGTTTTAAAAAGGGAGTGCTCTGCGGCGCTTGGCCCAAGATCGCGCAGGTTACGGGATAGGTGGCGATGTCGATGGGCGGGGCCGGGTCGTTGCCGGGCACAGCGCAGCTTAGACTGTGTGCACTGTCTGCGAGTGGCTGGCTAGGAGATCCCAGGGGCGTGATGGGAGCAGAGAGACCGACGGTGTTGGCGGTTGGATTGTATCCCACGGCAAATCCGCTCAGCCCGCTACCCTGCTGGATGGCGCACATCGAGGTGGTATTGAACCCGCCGGACGAGCAACTTGGATTGCCGACAAAATTGGCCGGATTCGACAGCAGGAACACGGCTGTCTTTGTACCCGAAAAAGGCTCAAAGGCGATGGCCACGAGTTCCCCGTTTGTGGTGAGGACGCAGAGCGCCACCCCGTGGCCGTTGATAGCCGCACCCGCGCTCGTGCAGGCCGGCTGGCTGACGGTTGCGCCTGCAACCGTCGAAAACAAACTAAGCGTTGGCGAGGGTGCTGCCGACGTGGGCGGATAGAAAGAGACACCGAAAAAATTGGCACTGCCGTCGGTGGAACGCGTGGTAACCATGCAAACAGCGGAGCCGCTACCGTCATTCGCAGGGCCGCAACTGGGTGCGGATGGCGTTTGGCCCGCGAAGGAAACTGTCGTTGTGTGATCGACCTTACCAGAGGTCTCGATGCCGGGCCGATTGGGCAAGGTACCACCCGGAGGGGCGGGCGCCTGCCACGAAACACCGGTGAACGCACCGCCGACGAATTGCCCGCAGACGAGGTGTCCGGTGCCGTTGTTCGAAGGCGCACAACCAATTGACGTGGCAGCGTTGGGCATGGGCGTGCTTAGCGAGGCCGTCGCCTGCGCCATGGCCGGGTATGACGGGATCGCTATTAGTAAAACCCCGGCAAGTGCAAGCAAGCACCGGGATCCAATTCTCTCTTGGTTTATTCTCACTTTGGGTTCCTTTTTTTGTTGTTCGTTCAGATCAATTGACTGGGACGGAAGAGAGCCAGCGGCCTCCTAGCCGTATACTTGACGATGGCTACACAATAGATATGTGTGAAGCGCCCCCAGCTTGAAATTTCAGTAAGAATCTATTTGCGGATGATTCCTTCTTATCAACAAGTAAAGAACTCTAATCTCTGTAAGTTTATTCCTCACCCGTGCGAGCACAGCAGAGCAGAGTGGAAGTCATGTGCTCTCCTTGGGTGCGATTCGATGACGCACGCAAGGCTACATCATCAAGGGAGGCGGGCACGTCCTCGTTTGAGAACGTGCCCGTTGGACCACTCGGACTGAGCAGAACGAGGCGCACTGGCGGTGCTCAGCTGCAACGCCTAGCATCCGCTCTGGCCGAGCTACCGCGTCTGCAGAAAGCGATTTGAGATGGGCCGCAAACTTTGAATCTCTTCGCGGTGAACACTGAAGCGGCTCAATCCCGGGCAAAAACACGCGGGTTGGGATCGTTCCACCACAACAGGTCCAGGGTCTTACCGTTAAGCCGCGCCCGCAGCAGGTCACTGCCTTCGATAGCGAAGACTCCATCTGGAGTTAGGGGCAACAAGCGGGCGACGGGGCGATTCGGCCGCTCGAGCCAGAGGGCCCCTTCTTTGTAATTCACATTCACTTCGCCATAGCCAACATTGGCTTTGCCATAGTGTCCTGCCAGGGTTTTTAGGTAGTCTGGCGCAACTGTCACTGGGTGCAGGTGGGCTTCCACCGCAGTCCGCGCCCAAGCGTATTCGATCAGTGCCTCGGGCGTGGCGCCGGGAGTCTCCGTCAGCCGCTTTAGAGCCAGCGATTGGGCAATATCGAGTGCCTGGTTGGGAGAAGTTTCCACGTCCGGTTTTACCCCGACGCCTTCCCAATTGGAATGGCTGATTACATGTAAGGGCCGACCATAGGAAATACTCAATATAAAATTCGGCGCCACGGGCAGCAGCTTATTGTTGTTGGCCGCGCCGGCGGTTTTCGCTCCCACCAGTTCGCCGATCTTGAATTGCTGCAAGTCGTAGGCAACCGCCTCGGCGGCGGAGCCTACATTTCCGTCAATCAATACATAGAGCGGTTTTCCCTTGAGCCGGCCGGCGGGAAGATACTCCAGCGCCGGAGTTTGCTGGGGCGGCTCGGAGCCGGCGTAGGAGATGTAGTCGAATGTACCGGGATCGAAGAAGTGGCTGAGCAGGTATTGCGTGGCAGCAGCCGTGCCTCCGCCGTTGCCTCTCAGATCGATGATCCAGGCATCGGCCTCTTTGAGGAAGCGCATGGCTTCGTCATAGATCGCGCCGGTTTCGTCTTGTACCCATTCGAAGCGGGCGATTTTCAAATAGCGGATGTTCCCGGGAAAAATCTTCATCTCCGTCAAGCCATGATGATCGCGGATGGCTTGGCGTCGGAAGAAAGCGTCCTCTCCGGCATCGCTCTGCGGCGGAGCCAAAGCAGCCGCATAAGCCGCGGGGTCGACCGACAGGAAGAGATGTCCGTCGTGGGCGATGTCTTTCAAGTCCCTGGTGATACGATCAGCGAACAGACGCGGATCGTCCACATCGTAGCGCCCTTCCCGCTGTGCCTGATTCAGCCGCTCCACGATCTTGGGGCGCATTTCAGGGAAGACATACAACTCCTGCAACTTTTCTTTAATGACTTTCAGCGCAGCCGACCGGTCGGCAGACGACAGGTGTGCAGAACCTGGTGTAGAAGAACCTGGTGTACCAGAATTTGGAGCAGCGGTTTGGGCTTGGGTTAGAGCAGCAAAACAGGTAAGGCCGAATGCGGCTACCAATAAAATCCTACGCAATGACATCTCTCTCCTCTTCTATTTTCGTTTTCGTCGTGCCGCTCGATCGATCCGTTCAAGAAAGGGGCGCCGTTCCAGCGCCTGGATTGCTTCACTCACCAGCTCTGTAAGCGGCATGGCCAACTCCGCATCGAGTGCCTGTGCCGCGGCGTTGGTGGCCGCCCAATGCTCCTCTAGCGTTGGAATCATCGCTTCCGCCTTGGACGTCAGGGAAACGATTCGTTCGCGCGCATCGCCACTGGCCTTGAGCTTGACCAGGCCCTGCGAAGCCATCTGCGAAACGGTCTGGCTAACAGCCGAATGGGTAACGCCCGCCCTCCGCGAGATTGTCCGAATCGAAGACGGGCCAAGTTCGATTAATGAGCGAACAATGGCGGTGAAGCGAGGACGGTAATCCAATCCCGATCGCGCATAGGATTGCTCGACGGCTCCGTCGAGAATGTCGATCAGATGTCTCAGCAAAGTGCCAAGGGTAGGCCGATGTTCCATGGCTCATTGTATAAGCACTGTTACATATTTGCCAAGTGCACTTGAAGCGATGCGCAAAGGATTTCAGTTCGCTCTTACCGCGGAGATCTGTTAAGGAGGTAGAGGATCGTCCACACCGGAATAAGGTCTTTTCCTTGTGACTTTTCCAAATAAGTTTCTGTTCCGTGTCAGGTGAAGCGGACCAGCCCAATCTCTGCTACACCCGTGCTACTCCCAACGAAACACCTTCGCCGAAAGCGCCGTGCACGCGATAAACACCACGGCCAGTGCCGCGATGTCCCCCATGTGCGCCCACCAAGTATCGCCTTTCCAAATCCCTTCGAGAAGCGACACAGCGTAGGTTAGCGGCACCACTCTCGCCACTGCGTGCAGCAGTGGTGGCAGCGATTCAACCGGTGTGAAGAGTCCCGAGACAGCGATCATGGGATACAGGATGAACGCACCGACCGGCTGCGCGAAGCGGGCCGTGGGAACGATGCTGGCAATGAGAAAGCCGATCGATAGGATGCTCCAAGTGGCGATCAGCAGCGCGATCGTAAATCTGAACAATGGAGCATGAACGCCGACCGGGTAATAGCGTTTACCCGCCAGCACCATCAACACCAGTGTGACCGCCGTGAGCAGCAGCTTGGCCAACACATGCGCGGCAAGGATTGTCTGCGGACGCAGCGGAGTGGCACGAAGCCGCTTAAGAATGCCGCCCTCGCGATAGATCGAGATGATCGTGACCAGCGAGAGAACGGTGCTGACCGCGATCAAGACTGACGCGAGGACGGGTAGACCGACAGTAATAAAATTGCTGGCGGCCAGTGCACTCGGGGCAAGCCCGCGGCCAAGTATTCGACCTGCTACGATAAACACCAAAACGGGGATCATGATCGTCCCAAATGCGCCAAGGGGTTCCCGTAGGAATATCTTGAGCTCGATCCAAGTCAATTTCCAGAGTCCACGCAGCATCATTTTTTGCGTCCTAGTCGCGAATCGAGTGGCCAGTCAGTTTGATAAAGACGTCTTCAAGGTTAGGGAAAATGGTGCGGAAATCCGTGACCCGGATCCGATTCTCGGAGAGACAATGAATCACCGCGGTGACCAGATCCTCGCCTCGGCCCCGAAGTGTGAACTGCAAGTCGCTGCGAATTACCGCCTCGACTTGAGGGATCATTTGAAAGCGCTCTTCAGCCGTCCGATCATCCGTGGTAAGAATGATGGTTCGTTCCGGGCAGTGCCGATTCACAAGGTTCTCAGGTCTATCTACATCAATGATGCGCCCATATTCGATGATGGCTACTCGATCGCACAGTCGTTCTGCTTCCTCCATGAGATGAGTCGTCAAAAAAACAGTTTTGCCGCGCTCGCGAATGCCGCGCACGAGGCCCCAAATCGCGCGCCGCGACTGCGGGTCCAGCCCCGTGGTCAGTTCGTCGAGAAACACCACCTCCGGATTGTTGATCAGCGCAAGCGCAATGAACAGTCGCTGCTTCTGTCCTCCGGAGAGGGTCATGAACCAAGCATTCCGCTTCTCGATTAGGCCAAGCTGCTCGAGCAACCGTTCACCGTCTATCGCATTCTTCCGGTATAGAGAAGCCCAGAGGTCTACCGCTTCCCATACTTTGATCCGCTTCTGTAGCTGCGCTTGCTGGAGCTGAACTCCGATCCGCTCTTGCAGTTCGTACACATCCTTGAACGGGTCAAGACCCAGCACGGAGATGGTGCCCCGGTCGGGCTTGCGTAGACCCTCTATGCACTCCATCGTGGTCGTTTTACCCGCGCCGTTGGGTCCTATCAGGCCAAAGATCTCACCGTCGTTCACCTCGAACGATACCTCGTCGACCGCCACCGTAGGGCCGTACGCTTTCCGAACTCCGGAGACTTGAATGACTGGACGCATGATCCTTTGCAAGATCTTACATCTACCAAGGCGGAACGAGCCCCTATGATCCGCAGAACTATCGGAAAAAGATAAAGATTGGAAGAAAAGTTGATCGTCCGACCTCCCTCAGAATCGTTGCATCGCTTGTGGACGACTTCGACTACCAGACTTAGCCGGCCAAGCCGTATGATGAACATCTGCGGTTGCCCGATCGCTTTGCGGAGGAGGAACGCCCGTGAAATGGATGATCGTCGCTGTTCTCATTTTTTTACTTACCCCGATCTGCCTGGCTGCGGAAAAAAACGAGACGCCAAAGCCCGCCCAATCCACCGATGAACTGCGCCAGCAACTGGAAGCGATCCTCAAAGACACGCATACGAATGGAGTATCGGTGGCGATTGTTCGTAAAGACGGGCCGGAGTGGGTGATGGGCATCGGTACTGCCGATGTTGCCAGCGGGCGGGCCGCCACCGCCGACACGCTGTTCCGTATCGGGTCCACTTCGAAAGCATTTACGTCATTATCCATTTTGTTGCTGGCCAATCAAGGCAGGCTGACGCTCAATGATTCGGTTCACAAGCTCGTCCCCGACGTGTGGTTTGAGAACCGCTGGGAGGCCACGGACCCAATTCGAATCGTTAACGTGCTCGAGCACACTACGGGCTGGGACGATCTGCACTTTCGGGAGTATGCGAAGCAAGCGCCCGATACCATGAGCGTGCGCGAAGGCCTCGACTACGACCACCACTCGCGCACCTCGCGCTGGCCGCCCGGCACCCGGATGTCTTACTGCAACTCCGGGCCGCCCGTGGCCGCCTACATCGTCGAAAAGCTTACCAACCAGAAGTTCGAGGACTTCGTTCAACAAAATCTCTTTCTGCCTATTGGAATGAAGACAGCGACCTATTTCGAACCGGCCCCGGGCACGGCCACAACGCTATATCACGATGACGGCAGGACTCCTTTTCCATATTGGCACATCCTGATGCGTCCGGCGGGATCGATCAATGCCTCGGCCGACGATATGGCGGCATACCTGCAGTTTTACCTGAACCGTGGAGCAGTGGGCGGAAAGCAGATTGTTCCGGCGTCCGACATCGACCGTATGGAAATTCCGACGAGCACGTGGGCCGCGAAGGATGGAATGAAGGCCGGCTACGGTTTGAGCAATTTCTGGAGCGTGCATGAAGGCTTTGTCTATCATGGGCACGATGGAGGCGTTGAGGGTGGTATCACGGATTTCTCCTACATGCCCGATTTTGGCGTTGGGTACTTCTACAGCATCAACAGCGCAAATGGCGAAACATTCGACAAAATCGGACACGCGATCCGTGCGTACATCACCAGCAAATTGCAAAAGCCACCAGTGCCCGCGGTGGCGCCGTTACCGGCCAATGCTTCCGACTATGCGGGTTGGTACGAGCCCAATTCTCCTAGATCAGAGATCACCCACTTTATTTCACGACTCACCGGGCTTACCTGGATTCAGTTCAAAGACGGGAGATTGCTTTCCAGCAGTATAGATTCATTGAACGACACCTATCTCCCAGCAGAGGGCGCGCAATTCCGCCATGTTCCGAAAAACGAGTCTCCAGACCCGATTCTAAGTCTTGCTTTGTTAACGCCAAGACCAGAGGGCCTCTTCATTCAAAGTGGTTTTGGCGATGCACTGAAACGCATTCCGACCTGGTACGCGATCCTGGAGATTGCGCTCACTGCCTTTGTGATTCTCTCAATGCTTTCGATCGTTCTCTATGCCCCGTTCTGGATTTTCGGGGGACTGATTAAGCGGCGCCGCCGTCCTGCTGAACGCGCGATGCGACTCTGGCCGTTCGTAGCTGTGATTAGCCTGCTCGCCTTTGTTGGAATATTCGTGCTGTGCAGCGAGGACCTCTTCAATCGGCTGGGAAATCAAACAGTTTGGTCGGAAGCTTTGTTTCTATGCACCGTTTCTTACGCAATTGCGGTATTGTTCAGCGCCATCGCGTGGTGGCGCGCGCCGAAAGAGTCGGTTCGCCCCGGGGTTCGCGCTTACTCAAGAATCGTCACGATAGCGCTACTGATCTCAGCCTTTTACCTGGCCTACTGGAATGTCATCGGACTCAGGATCTGGACTTAGGGAGAAGTCTCACCGGGATTTAGAGGCGCTATCTGATATCTAGTATTCAGCATCCGATATCCGGCCGGAGAATATGTAACCGCTGACTGGCTGAGGTCGAGTCCGCAGGCCTAGCGGGATGAAAATCCGATCTGTGTTGCGAAGAGAAGCGTATTTCTGCCGACACGCTTTCAGGAATAAGCTGCTTATGAGGAATAAGCTGCTTGTACTCGCCGACCAAAGTCCAATGGCCGTGGACAAACACCAAAGCGTTCGGCCAAGCGCTCCATCCTCAGAGCAGGTTCCGCCTGGCAACGCCCTACGGAATGTTCTCGAATTCCCGAACGGGCAATCAGATAGGTTTCAGCCAAGCAAGCAAATGTATCCGTCCGATGGGAAAAACCAAAATCATCGGTGCTCGAATAATCGGCAATGCGGACCAAGCCCCCCTCCACAACAGCAATTCCGCGGGCGGCAAACTGCGGATAATTCTGCTGCGGGATGTTGGCAGGCTGAGCACAATCAATGACGATAGCGCCCTCCCGCGGTAATTCAGGGGTCACAATGGCTCCAGCGTCACTTGTCAAGAGAACCGTAATATCGGCGCTGCTAATATCCGCTATGTTTCCTGAAGCAACGGCTTCGGTAAGATCAGGAAATTCGCGTTCAACACGCTGCTGGTTACGTCCGATAAGAACCAATTGATATCCATCGGCAGCCAAAAGATAAGTGGCAGCACCGCCTACAGAACCAGTACAGCCCACAATTGCGACCCGGACTTTCCGCGCATCGGTTCCACATAGGAATCGAGCCGCCGCCACCACGTTGGAACGGACTACCGCTGCAGTCAGGGCATTGCCATTCGTCACCGTAATGCTCCCGGGGAGTTCGCGAACAAGAGACAAGCCGCCGCCCGTCGCGGGCGCCGTCAAAGCTCCCAGGCCTATCACTTTCGCACCACGACTCATGGCAAGCTGGGCCGCACCGAGAACATCCTGGCGAGCCTTGGGCGTGACCATGTACTCAGGAAGGCGATTGATACATACAACCTCTCCATGGGCCACGGTTGAACGGAATCTTACTTCACTGGATATAACAGGCGGGATGGTTTCTAGTTTGCGCGCGTACTCGGCGTGATCATCACTATACGCCCGCAGGAATTTTCCAACTCCAACCCGATCCGCATCATGAGTGCCACGCAAGTGCACCAAGAAAGCGAACCAAGGTTTGGAGCTGGAATTCCGTAGATAAGGAATCATCTATTTCCGAACTATTTCTTCGAGCCTGCAACCGGCCTAGTCCGTCATCATCAACGGATTCAATGTCATGGTACCGTCGAAGTCCACCTTCACTTGGTTACCGCCCAAATGTTCCGGCCAGTTAATAAGGAAGGTCGTGCTATAGGCTACCTGAACGGACCGATTGTCTTTCAGTACTGTGAGCGCATCCTCCAAACTGGAGGTTATCCGGCCATCTCAACCACCATGGGCACCCGCCCAAAGTGAACCCGGCAAAAATTCAAGGCATCCTAACGCACGCCAACCATTATAGTCGGGCAGCACGGTGCATTCGTCCGTTGCTTCAGCGCGAATGGGGTTCAGCAAACTGGGATCAAATCGCCCAGAGGTCACCAACTCAAAAAGGCCAGGGAAAACTGCCTGGATTGCATATCTGACCTTCAATCTGAGTTTTGAGAACTCAACCATACCGATGCTTCTGAACGGATCCGCATCAGCATCTCCTTGAAGGCATACCTGCCCCGAATCAAAGGTTTCCGTCCTGCTGAGCGGCATTTTTACACTGCCCCTCGACAAGCCGTACAATCCACTCACTGCGAAGACAACACGATCAACCGGGCGCGTTTCGTTCCGGCGTTTCTCAATTGCTTCAGCAGTCAAATCAGGGTTGAAGGCCGGATTTTCCATTATCGTAGCCACAAGATCCTCCTTTCCGCGATCTTCGTTACCCAGCCCCAGACTCATCACTTCCAAAATCCAAGTCTGGTGCCGAGAGCCAAAGACACACGATCCTTTGAAAGTCAAAAAATACGAGCCGATCCCTTAAATTGCGAACCAGCAATGCACTGAAATACCTGAAAAATCTTAAGTCCTAAACTTGACTTTAAGTCAAGGAAAATTTGAGAAACAAACCCGCCAGGAAAGTTGCAAAAGTATATCAACGTAGCATCCCATCCGTGGCCATGATTTTTCTCTGCGGCAATCGTATCGGCCAAGGCCGCCGAAAGAGAAATCCTTGTTACAATGTGCTGCCCAAAATTTACAACGAGAGTCGCGAAGCGAGTTTCCTTATGCCATATGTGGTCGCAGAACCGTGCGGTAAGAACTCTGTGTGCGTCGATGTTTGCCCAGTCGATTGCATTCACCCTCGAAGGGACGAAAAGGCTTTCGAGAAGGTAACCCAGGCATACATCGATCCAGTCGCTTGCATTAATTGTGGATTGTGCGTGCCGGTTTGTCCTGTGTCCGCCATTTTTGCGGCGGAAGACCTGCCGGAGCCGTGGCAGAAGTACACACCAATCAACGCCAGTCATTACGAGAAACACGGCAAAGAATATGAAGCTACAGCCAGACGCCCTGGGCATCACGGACACTGAGTGCTCCTAGCTTTCTCTATGCCCTGGCTTTCTCCATGCCTAGCTCTCTCTATGATTGCTATCCCCAGTTGGGGGGGGGGAGTAAAGGACCACTCAGGGTCTTAACTTCCCTATGCGCCCATCACTTAAACGCCTAGCAGCCATTTCCTAACTTAAAACTTTCAATATTGCCGCAACCACTTTATCCACACTCTCCTTCACCGTTTCCGAATCGGTCTTACATTCCACATCCGGGGAAAGAGGAGGTTCATAGGGGTCATCTATTCCAGTGAATCCCCGGAATTCTCCGGAACGAGCTCTCTTGTACAAGCCTTTAGGATCACGGCGCTCACAGACATTGAGCGGCGCATTGACGAAGACCTCAAGAAATCCACTGATTTCCTGGCGTATTTCATCACGGACAGCACGGTAAGGCGAGATTGCAGAAACCAACGCGACGACCCCATTACGGGTGAGAAGATTCGCCACAAATCCTATACGCCGGATATTCTCATCTCGTTCCACTTTGGAAAAACCCAGTTCCCGGCTCAGATGCTTGCGAATGACATCTCCATCGAGCATTTCCACGCGATGACCGCGCGCCAATAGCTCTGTGTGAACCGCCTCACAGATGGTTGTCTTCCCCGCTCCGCTCAAGCCTGTAATCCAAACCGTAAGTCCACGATCCTCTGGCCCGCGATTTGGCAAAGCCAGTGAAGAGGGATCGGAGTTTGGATCTTCTACAGAAGGCTCCATGATGATTCCGGCAGCCAGCGTGGTATTGTGAATTGGATCAACCACGATGAAACTGCCGGTCGTTCGGTTGGAGCTATAGGAGTCGCAAAAGATCGGTTTGTGAGTTTGAATTTCAACTTCCCCGATTTCATTGAGAACCAGCGAGCCCGCTTCCACTTCCGCAAAAGTATGTATATCCACCTTATGTAAGACTTTCAGGATGCTCATGCACGCAGTTTGCGTCGTGTGCCGGATTAAATAAGGTTGGTTCGACCGCATGGGCAGCTCCGACATCCAGATGAGCTTCGCCCTGAATTGACGGGTGGAAACTGGAGAATGCTCCGGATCGCATAGCATGTCACCCCGGCCAATATCCATCTGCTCTCGCAGCGTAATTGCCACCGACATCGGGGCGTGAGCTTCCTCCATTTGAAGGCGATAATTCGTAATCTGGGAGATTCTGGCTGGGAGACGCGAAGGCAGCACAACCACCTCGTCGCCTGTGCCTATTCTGCCGGATGCTACCTGCCCGGCATATCCTCGAAATCCGCTTTCTCCGCGAATCACGGTCTGCACCGGAAGCCGAAAGTGTTTCGAGATGCGATCATCCGCTACTTCCACCATCTCGAGCACTTGCAAGAGCGGCATACCTTCGTACCAAGGGATACGCGGGCTTTTGGCAGTCACATTATCGCCCTCCAGAGCACATACCGGGATGAAGTGAAGCTCCCGGACCCGCAAGGAGGCAGAGAATTCCAAGTAATCCTTACGGAGTCGATGGAATATGTCCGCATCGAATCCCACCAGGTCCATTTTGTTTACCGCAACAATAACGACCTGAATACCCAAGAGCGAGGCTATGTAGGCATGGCGGCGCGTCTGCGGCAAGATGCCATGACGAACATCGATAAGCAGCACGGCCGCCTGGGCCGTGGAAGCGCCGGTGACCATGTTTCGCGTGTATTGGTCGTGTCCGGGTGAATCCGCGATGATGAACTCCCGACGCGCCGTTGAAAAATAACGGTAGGCAACATCGATGGTGATTCCCTGCTCCCGTTCAGCTTTTAGCCCATCCGTCAGCAACGATGGATCAAATGAGCGACCATGGGCGGAAGACTTCCTTGAAAGAGCCGCCAACTCGTCCTCGTAAATGCCGCCCGAGTCATGGAGGAGCCTTCCAATGAGCGTTGACTTGCCGTCATCGACACTCCCCGCCGTCAAAAAACGTAAGAGATCTCGCGGCTTTTGACAGGCTTCAGGAATCAAAAATACCCCTCCCTCTTCTTCAATTCCATTGACCCGTCCTCATCATGATCGATCAGACGGTTCTCCCGTTCCGAACGGCGCGCAACCTTGAGTTCTTCGATAATGCCGGAAATCGAATCGGCAGCCGATCTTATGGCGCCGCTGCAGTAGGTGCAACCGAGAGAGCGCATCCGAATCTTCATCAAGGCGGGAACATCATCTTTTTGTATCGGGCTTTCATGCTCCGGAATGATCAATTTTTCACCACTTACCAAAACCCGGCGTTCCGCGGCGAAATACAAAGGAACCACCGGAATCTCCTCACGCCGGATGTATTCCCACACGTCCAATTCCGTCCAGTTTGAAAGGGGAAAAACCCTCACACTCTCCCCTTTATCAATGCGGCCATTGTAGAGATTCCAAAGCTCCGGTCGCTGATTCTTGGGATCCCATTGACCAAATCCATCACGAAAGGAGAAGACTCTCTCCTTGGCACGTGACTTTTCTTCGTCTCGCCTGGCTCCTCCAATGGCTGCATCGATCTCGTGCTCCCGCAAGGCATCGAGAAGGGCTTTAGTCTTGAGCAAAGCACAGCATTTGGTAGTTCCCAAACGAAACGGGTTGGCCCCTTCCGCCAATGCTTCGCGATTGGTATGTACGATCAGGTCCAAACCCAATTCACGGCAGACACGATCGCGAAACTCGATCATTTCCCGAAATTTGTAAGTGGTGTCGATGTGCAGCAGCCGGAACGGAATCTTGGCCGGATAAAATGCCTTCTGCGCCAGGCGCAGGAGCACTGAAGAGTCCTTACCGATTGAATACAAAAGAGCCGGCCGCGAGAATTGCGCTGCAACCTCACGCAGGATATAGATGCTTTCAGATTCGAGCTCATCCAGCTCGGAAAAATGCCGTGGACTCATCATAGAAAACCGGCCTTCTTCAAAGGACGCAGCAGGTGATTCAGCCGGAGAAAGCCAGCGTCGCCTCATTCTCCGTCAAAAGCACATCTTCAAATAGATCCTTGAATGCCGCCCCAAATTCAGCGGACTTTCTAAATTCAGCAAACAAAGGCCAGCGGAGGTATTCACCACGGGTTGGACGGCTGTCCTTGCCAATCCGGCGCATCACGGCAGCAGCTTCCGCAAATTGCTCCGTCAAAACTAAATGCGGTAGCCTGAATATGTCGTGTTTGGCGCTCCAATCTTCCTGACCTAGCATTCGAGCGCATTCCTCCTTGTTCTTCCCCAGATACGCGGCAAGGGCGCCATTCACCAGAAATACGAGCCGGTTATTCTCATCGGCATACTTCCGCAGTACGGTGTTTGCGAATGAAAGCAGATTGGAGGCCAGCTTCAACTGCTGCGCCTGGATCAAGTTGAAAGCCAAGTCCTGGAATGAGGCATTGGCCTTGGCTGTCTGTTCCGGCAGAAGCTTTCTCCAGAGGAGGTGTCCCAGCTTAATGCCAGTCTCATAAATCTCGTCGTGCGCTTCGGCAAAGTTCTCCGGAGTGATTTCAATCACCTGGCCGGTAAAGAGAAGCTGCCTTTTCTCAAAGACCTCTAGAAACTGTCCAGAAACTGCAAGATCGGCGCGTAGTTCAATACCCAACTCGTTTTCAAACCAGAGCAAACGACCATCGGGGCCGCAGAGTAATAGACGGCCAATGGCCGCCTGTACAGAATCCTCTCGCGAGTGGCCTGAAACATCCGAGCCAGCCGCCTCAAACGCCACTGTCAGAAACGCGCTCGCCAATGCGGCCAAGTATGCATCGTACGCGCCCACGAGCGCGAGTAACATATTGGCTGGCAGCACTCGATGAGAAGACTGCGCACTTTCCAACTTCTTTTTGGCTGTAACAAAGCTCCGGTAACTGTCGATCGACGATTGAAACGCGTCCGACTGCCCATTCGCTTGAGGCTCAATGAGAAACAATTTCTTGCCGCCTTGCTCCAAGGGCTGAAGGCGGCCACTCACAAACGATGTAAGCTCTTTTTTTTGGATGGCGGCCGTCGCTTGCAAGGCAGACAACGAATCATTCAGAGCCAATTGGAGTCCCTGAACGGTTTCTGCAAACCGACCGATGATGCGTTTGATGTCTGGTTGCGCCATATCAGGATTCATATCTTATCCGACGGGCCGAACGGAACTGCGTTGAGGCTTCACGTTCAGTTATGAAGCCCTAGTCCTCAATTCGGTAAATCATATTTAAGCTCGGCGCCCACGCGGCAAGTATTCACCCCCAGGGGCTTCGGTATATCAATCGCGCGCCAGACAGCGCCCAAGCGAGCTTCGATGCCCTTGTGGTTCAGGAAATTGGCATCGCCTGGAGGCATATGTCCTTCCTGGACACCATCGGTCATGCGCGAACCTTCATAGGGATTTAGCAGCGCAGGGTGGAACTCAATCTGAAGAAACGAGGCTATGCTTCTCATGGTCTCTTCCGGCTTCTCCACCAGCACCTCATAGGCAATGCGGATCTGCCTTGTATTTTCGATGGAAGCGAGAAATTTTTGGATATTTTCGTTCCTGAGCAGCCAGACATCCTCTGCCCGATCCATCGATTTTTCAAAGCCATTTCGGACCAGAGATTCCATCACCGCGTAAGGATGGCGATGAATGTATATATATTGGGCGAAGGGGAACAATCGATCAATTCTTGCCATCGTTTCGAACTTGGCAGAATATAGCGGCGATTTGTCGACGAGCCTTTGGGGCGCGGCCAATCCAGCAAGCACGTCATAAACTGAATGGACCGGCTCATTTCGTTCCAGCCAAGTTGTGAGAAGGTCGCTGCCTCCCCCATTCGCGGATTTTTCCAGCTCGACTAGTCCTCGAAGCAATCCGATTCTCTGATCGCATTTATGGGCCTGGCAAGCCGTATGTGGACAAGGCCCCAGAACGGTCTCGCGATCACCCATGAAATCAAATTGGGCCAGATTCAACTCCGGCGGGCAGAACAGTTTTGGATGACCAGCCAGCATTACCCGCAACAACGTTGAACCACTGCGCGGCGCGCTGAGAATGAAGATGGGCTGCGCGGTCGTCATACGGCAGTCACCGCCTCAATTTTCTGAGTAGGAACTCTTTCGAGCTTTATTGTTACTTCACCTCTTGGCTGGAGGAACGCGTAGAAAGTGTTGGGACTCAACTGCCCCCCATCCGTCAACACAGGCAAGAAATGCTGCAGCACCAGCGAAAGCACCACCTTCGCTTCCAAAATCGCAAAGCCCGTTCCTATGCAAGCGCGAGCGCCCATTCCGAAGGGAAAGTATGCCATTGGGGTGTGGAGATAGGGGCTTTTTGGCGCAAACCGCTCCGGAATAAACTTTAACGGCTCGGAAAAATATTCGTCCGAACGCTGCGTGATCCATTCACTAAAGAAGACAAAAGTACCGGCTGCGAGATGCCAATCTTCAAGCTGCACATCCTCCATCGCCCGGCGACCATGCATCCATACCGTGGGATAGAGCCGCAAAGCTTCCTTCACCACCCAATCCAAATATGGCATACGGGGCATATCGGTGGTCAAAGGAGCCGCCCCATTCAGGACCGTACACACTTCCTCAGTGACCTTGCTCAGGACGTCAGGGTGTTGCGCCAATAAGCTGATGGCCCATATAAGAAGACTGGAAACCGTGACTTGGCCCGCACCCATGAAGGCTGTCACCTGATCGCGCACCGTATCATTCGCGCGGCTCGCGGGCGCGCCACGAAGAATCAAATCTACCAGCAGCGTACTTTTGCCATCGGCATTGCGGGCAGCCGCTCCCTGAACGATCTCATCGACCAAAGCCATCAACCCACTCCACGCTTCCTCCTTGCGCGCGTCCTCGGCTGACTTGGCAGACTCATATAAAGCATCGGAATGCTTGAGGACACTCTTGTAAGCCTGAACAATGTCCGCAGAGCGCTCCTGAATGTTGATACCAAAAAGCGTTTCAAAGACAATGCTCGCGGCCAGACGCTGCATGGCGCCGGTCAGTTCAAGCTCACGCCCAACTTCCCATCCGGCCAGCATTTCGCGAGTATGATCTACCATGATCTGGCGATATCGCTCCATGGCCGGTCCATGAAATGCCTCCAATAGCGAGGACCGGGCGCGGTCATGAGCCTCGCCATCGGTGGAGAATAACGACTGTTCCTGGCCGCAACCGCAACAGCGGGCCACGGGAGCCTTCTCCCGGTGATGCAGGCTGAGCGTAGTATCGCCACTGAAGAGGGCGCGGTTCTGAACATACTCTCCCTTTGAAAACTTATTCGATTCGTCAACCAAGACCTTGCGAATCGTTGTTGGGCGAGAGATCAATACCACCGGCGTCGTTCCGAAATACATGGTGGAAGTTGGCCCGTAGGTTTCATATTGGCGGGTGACAAAGCCGAGGCGATCTTTGCGGTACTCCAAACTATTGCCGACATCCGGCAAAGGAACCGGTCCAGGAGGAAGCGGGTGCGTCATAGGTTACCCCTCAAGAGCGTGCTCTCTTCAATCCCAAAACATTAATCCCAAAACATTCTTGCAAGATAGAAAATGGAGTTGCCCGGCCCTTCAGGCAACTCCATCGGACTCTACAACAAAACATCGAAGGCATTCATCTCCAGCGTCTATGCCATTACCATTTCCGGAGCATGACGTGAAGAAAGAGCTTCGAGCTTCATTCTTACTTTGCCTTTGGGCTGCAACAACACATAGTGATCGGCGTGCTCCAATTCCCTAGCATCCAAGATCACGGGCTTGAACCTCTGCAAAGCGCGCGCGAGGACCACTTTCGTTTCCAGCATGGTAAATCCAGTTCCCAAGCATGCGCGGTGCCCAATGCCGAAAGGATAGTAGGCCCCAGGCGTATGCAAGAGATCCGTTTTCGGCGCAAATCGCTCAGGAATAAACTCGGTAGGCCGCTCGAAGTACTCTTTCGCCCTGTGAGTCACCCACTGGCTAAACATCACAAAAGCCCCCTTGGGCAGATGCCAACCGTCAACCTCAACATCTTCAAGGGCACGACGGAAGTGCACCCAAACAGGGGGATAGAGACGCAGGGTTTCCTTGATCACCCAGTCCAGATAAGCCAACTTAGGCAGATCCGTAATTTCCGGCGCCCTGCCATTGAGGACACTCTGCAACTCTTCCATGACTTTTGCCATGACCTGAGGATGCTGAGCCAGCAAGCCAAAAGCCCAGATAATTGCGCCCGATACGGTGACGTGTCCCGCAGCCATAAAAAAGAGAACCAAGCCACGCACCAATTCACCGTCATGACCATCCGGGGAAGCCCGCAAGATCAGATCGATCAGCATGGTGCTATTGGGATCCGCATGACGGGCATTGCGGGCTGAGGCATCCGCCACAATGCGATTGACCACCTTCATGAGTTCTTCCCATTCAGAATCTTTGCTATGGGGCCGGAACACATTTTTGGAGTGGCTGACGATGTGCCTATAGGCCTTTACGATATGGTGCGATTCATCTTGGATATCAACGCCAAAAAGAGTCTTGAAAAGAACGCTGGCGGTCAAAGCTTGAATTTCGTGCGTCAACTCAATCTCGCCAAGACCCTCCCAATCCTTCACCGCGCGGTCGGTTTGGGAGATCATGATTTCCCGATACTTGTCGAGGGCCGGCCCATGAAACGCTTTCAACATCGCCTGCCGCTGGCTGTCATGCAGTTCACCCTCAAGAGCCAGCAACGAGGTTTCCGTAGCGCAACCGCAGCATCGATCGATCATGGCCTTGGGAGTCAAGGCATTGCGAGCAAACGGCAGATCTCCCATGATAAGGGGCATATTCAGCATGACGTCGCGGTTGCCGAATTTATCCGCCTTGTCAATGAATACTTCGCGTATGGCGCTGGGACGGCAGAGCTGCACTGCCGGGGCGCTGCCCAGGTGCATCGTAGCCGCTGGACCGTAGTCCTGATAAAGCTGTGTCAGATATTCCAGGCGATCCTTGCGATAAGACAAGCTGTTGCCAAAGAGTGGAACCGCTTTCGGCCCCGGTGGAAATTTATATTTGCCCATAACCACACCCTCCTGTCGCCCGCGCTTTGAGCAACTGGGCGCGGCCAGCATTCGATCTCTCCAAAAAATTTAAGATCCGCATTGTACAGCGATGTGGAGTTGCTTGCAGGTGCGGCATCCACCGGGACACCAGGCTGGAAGCAACCTCCACACGGTTAGACCCGCAATGCCACAGCCCCCAGAAGCCTGCAGGGGCATTACGCATCAAAGGGTTGTTACTCCTGACGTTGTTACTCCTGCTTGTTGGCGCAGGTGGCAGAGGCGCATACGGCACAAAGCGTCATGGTGTTCTCCTTTGCTTAGCCGGTGTTTCCGGCTATGAGTCTTATCCTAGAACTTAAAGTTAAATTCAAGTCAAGCGAAAAATTGAAGCAAGTTCAAGAACGCTTTAGGGCGATCGCAGATCATTCTCAGACGCCTGTCCAATTCGCTTGATAAAAGTCAAACTTAACTTTAAGTTAGGATTTGCTTAACTTGGATTTCGCGCGACAAATACACTGCAATCAGGAGACGCAATGACAATTGGCGAAGTGGCCGCTCGTGCCGGCCTGCAACCGTCCGCGATACGATTTTATGAAAAGGCAGGCCTCTTAACGCAACCGGCCCGTAATGGAGGCAGGCGCGTCTACCAGACCGAGGTTCTTCACCAGCTTTCAATTATTTGCTTTGCCAAGGAGTTGGGTTTTAGCCTTGAAGAAATCTCGATCCTGCTGAAAGAGTTTCCAGAAAACGCCAAGGCGTCTCCTCGATGGAACCAGTTAGCCACCACCAAAATTCAAGAAATGAACTCCATCGTCACCAAGGCTACAGCAGTGAGGAATATGCTTGAAAGCGTATTGCGCTGTCACTGCACAAAATTGGAAGACTGCGCGGAGCGCCTAAACAATTCAGGAAAGCGCGCCCGCCTTAGGCAAGTATCCCAGAAAGCCGAACGCGGGCCCTTTCCTACAAAGCAAACATAGGGTCAAGAGGATTCCGTAATCCCAAATCTGCGAGGATCCCTACTTCGGACATCGCTTACCTATTGACTCTCACTTCCCTTGCAAATTGCCGTCCAGATCGCGAATTTCGATCGGGGCTAGATTTAATTTTCTAATTTCAGGTTCGATCTTTTTGCGATCGCCCACTGCAACCACGATCATCGCGGATGGCTGGAGATATTTTTCCGCCATTTCTTGCAAGGCCTTCGACGACACAGCTTCGATTTGCGCCGGCAGACGATTGAAATAGTCGAGAGGCAGTCCATACACATATAGGTCGGCGATGCTGCGCGCGGTCTGCTGCGTTGTTTCGAACAATCCCGGCAACGCCCGTCCCATTGACTCTTTTGTCGATTGAAGCTCCCCGGCAGGAACGGGAACATTGCGGAGGGCGTTCAGTTCGCTGAAGATTTCACCAATCGCAGGAGCAGTAACATCGGTGCGCACGCTACTACGAGCGAAGAACGGGCCGGGACCGCGGCGATAGACAAACTGAGAAAATGCAGCATAGGTATAACCGTGCTTTTCGCGCAGGTTTGCATTGAGGCGAGAGGAAACCTGCCCGCCAAGAATGGTGTTCATCACCTCCACAGGCGCATAGTCGGGAGAAGAGCGAGAAACACCCGCTGTGCCAATCGCAAGCGCGGTTTGCGGCGATCCAGGCTTGTCGATAATCACAATGTGGGAAGAGACAGCCAAAGGCAATTGGGGCACTTGCGATTTGTGGGCAGGGCCTTGCCAGGAACCGAAATACTTCGCCGCCAGAGTGCGGGTTTCCGCTTCAGTAACATCTCCGGCAATTGCAAGTACGGCATTTGTTGGAACGTAACCGGCGGCCCAAAATCCTTTGAGATCTTCAGACGTTATCTTTTTTAATGAATCCTCGGTTCCAAGTTCAATGTAGCCATAAGGATGCTGGCCTCCGTAGGTTGCCTGGTAGAGTTCCTTCAGCGCAAGCGAGACAGCATTGTCCCGCTGTTGCGCCAGCGAAACTAGCCGTTCTTTTCGAAGCCTTTCCAAATCGGCCGCGGCAAAAGCCGGGTTCAAGACCAAATCTCCCAATAAATCAAAGCCCGGATCAAGATTTTGCTTCAGGCAACGGATGAAAACACCGGTCCAATCATTCGTTGAAGAAGTTGAGAGTTCGGCTCCAATACCGTCCGCATCTTGCGCGATCTGCAAAGCAGAACGCTTCCCGGTTCCCTCTTCGAGCATTTTTGCGGTAAAGGCCGCTAGGCCGGGCTTATCCGGAGGGTTCGCATCACTGCCGCTCAGGAGAAACAGGTTCGCGGTAACAACAGGCAGGTTGTGCCTTTCAACAAGCAACACGGAAAGCCCGTTGTCTAGCTTGAACTGCTTCGGTATAGGCAGATTGACCTTGCGAGGCGATCCCGCCAGCGGTGCGCGACTACGCCACGCCTGGGCAGCCAAAAATGCCGCTCGATCCGGAGTTGGAGGCTCAGCTTTGGCTTCCCCTTCTCCTGTGCTCTTCGGAACATCGTCAACAACTTTGGAGCCCGGCACACAGTACACTACAACGCGTGAATCTTTTGTGAGCTTCTGCTGGGAAGCCAACTGCACCCCGCGTAAGCTGACCTTTTCGTAGCGCTCCAGATCCTTCGGAAGAAACCCGGGGTCTCCCAGATAATGGTTATAGCGACTCAACCGGCCGGCTACACCTCCTTCTCCTCCAAGGCTCTCCATCCGGCGGAGTATACGAGCCTCCACCAGATTCCGCGCACGATCCAACTCAGCTTGCGTCGGGCCGCTCCTCCGCATTTCAGCCAATTCGTCGTCAATCGCGGATTCTAACTGCTCAGGCTTGATTCCCGGTCTGGCGGTCACTTGGATCGTAAAAACCGATCCCAGGGAAAGCGATGTCTGCTGAGCCGACACGTCCTGGGCAAGCTGCTTCTCGTAAACCAACTTCTTGTATAACCGGCTCGACTTTCCAGGTCCGCCAAGAATGTCACCCAGCAACTGCTCCTCAGCATCCCCGGGCCTAAAAGACGGATCGGTGATCCATGCGATGTAGACGCGTGGCAACTCAATCCTGTCGGCAATGATCGCTCGCCGCTCTACTGTAATCGGCGGCGTAACCACAGCAATCTTTGGAACAGGATCTCCCGCGGGCAGCGGCCCAAAGTATTTTTCTACCAGATGCTTTGCCTGTGTCTTATCGATATCGCCAACGATGGCCAAGCTGGCATTATTGGGCGCGTAGTAAAGGCGAAAGAACTCACGCACATCCGCAATACGGGCGGCCTCGATATCGGCATGAGAGCCGATGGTATCGGCATGATATGGGTGCTCTTTAGGAAAAAGCAGATGGAAGACCCCTTCGTCCGCCAATCCGTAAGGCTCGTTTTCAATCTTCTGGCGGCGCTCATTCCGAACAACGTCCCGTTGGTTTGCAAGTTCGGTATTGTCAATCGTCTCCAGCAGAAATCCCATCCGGTCACTCTCGAGCCAAAGAGCCTTTTCAAGTTCATTGGATGGAACGGTCTCGAAGTACTTGGTATGGTCCAGGTCGGTCGTACCGTTAATCTGCTTGGCACCGAGCGCCTCCAGTGTCTTGAAATGGACCTTGGAGCCAGTGTGGAGCGAGCCCTCAAACATGAGATGCTCGAATAAATGCGCAAAACCAGTACGGCCAGGACGTTCATTGGCAGGGCCCACGTGATACATGACATAGACCGCTACCAGCGGCAGGTTATGATCTTCAGAAAGAATAACCTCCAGCCCATTCTTCAGCTTATATTTCTCGAAGGGAATGGGCGGCACAGCGATCTTATGGCCGGCGGCTTCCTGTGTCTTCGGTTCTCTTGCCTCCGATTCTGTTGCCCCCTGTCTTATTTCCGCGGATCCCAGCGATGCGAGCGACATCAACAAAGTAAGAAATATTCCGAAAACAGAAACTCTGCCAAACATCTCGATTCTCCTCGCGACTAAACTACGTTAGGCGATTCGAAAAAAGCAAACTTCCGCAACGACTCCCGCCAGAGAATGAACGCTTGCCACCCTGTCTTATAATCTCAAGTAATTTTCTGGGAGGTTCGATTGGCCCCGCCGTCTAAAAAGACAAAAAGGCAGCAGGTGCACTCCGCACTGCCTCAAGTTTGGGAGATCATACGCCCACGGCGATTGCACATGGCTCTGGGGCTAGTTCTATTATTTATCAATCGTCTAAGCGGCCTGGTTGGACCCTACGGGCCCAAGCTATTGCTCGACAGAGTCATTGCACAGAAAGACTTGCATTTTCTGGCGTTGCTGTTTGGGGGCATGGTCCTGGCGGCAATCATCCAAGGCGTTACTTCTTTTGCCCTGGGGCAACTGATGTCACGAGAGACACAAAGAGTCATCGCGGAAATGCGCCAGAAGGTGCAAGCTCATGTGGGACGCCTGCCAGTCTCTTACTACGATTCCAACAAGACCGGAGCCCTGGTTGCACGGATCATGACCGACGTGGAAGGTGTCCGAAGCCTGGTAGGCGCTGGGTTTGTGGAATTTGTGGGCGGAGCGCTAACAGCTTCCTTTGTGCTGATCATTCTGGTTCGCATGAGCGTTGTGCTCACTCTGGCGGCTACGGTCTTCCTGCTGATTTTCGCGTTTTGCTGGAAACAGACGCTGAAAGTGCTACGCCCACTCATACGAGAAAAAGGCGCCATCAATGCCGAGGTCACGGGCCGCTTAACGGAGTCCTTGGGCGGTGTCCGCGTCGTAAAGGCTTACCATGCAGAGGCGCGCGAGCGCCAAGCCTTCGGCGCCGGCGTGAAGAAACTGCTGGACAATGCGCTGCGTTCGGTAGTCGCCAACGCGACTCTTGGAGCCACCTCGGCCGTCACACTAGGCTCGCTGAGCGCCGTCATTCTATTTCTAGGCGCGCGGATGATCCTGAACGGCCAAATGACCCCCGGAGATTTATTCAGCTATATGCTGTTTATGGCTTATGTCTCTTCTCCGATCATTCAATTGACTGCTTTAGGACCCAACATTATTGAGGCTCTTGCTTCTCTCGATCGCACACGAGAAATACTAGCGGAACGTCCGGAAGACGAAGACCCGGAGCGCACTCTCGCCCTATCGAATCTTGAAGGCCGCATCCGATTCGATCATGTCAATTTTGAGTACGAGGCCGGAAAACCGATCCTGACGGATCTCAATTTTGAGGCTCGGCCAGGCAGCGTCACCGCGTTGGTCGGCTCGTCCGGTTCCGGCAAATCGACCATCATTGGATTGATCGCCTCTTTCTACAAGCCGACCAATGGCGTCATCTTCATTGATAGCGCCAACCTCAGCCAAGTCCGCCTCGATTCTTACCGCACGGCGCTAGGCGCGGTACTCCAGGAATCTTTTCTATTCGCGGGCACCATTCGCGAAAATGTCATGTTCTCGCGTCCGAGCGCTTCCGATGAGGAGGTACTGCGCGCATGCCGCATGGCCCACGTCGACGAATTTGCAGAGCGATTCAAAGACAAATATGAAACCGTGGTAGGAGAACGAGGCGTCAAGCTCTCAGGAGGACAACGCCAACGCGTTTCCATCGCTCGCGCGATTCTGGCCGATCCCAAGATCCTGATTCTGGATGAGGCTACTTCCAGTCTGGATTCAGAGTCCGAAATCTTCATTCAGCAAGGACTGAAGTATCTGATGGAAGGGCGAACAACGTTTGTTATCGCTCACCGGCTTTCCACCGTGCGCCAGGCAGATGAGATTCTGGTTGTGGAGTCGGGACAAATCGTCGAGCGCGGCAATCATAGCACTCTGTACGCACAGCAGGGCCGCTACTTCGAACTCTATACCAAGCAGCATGGAATCGAATCAGACCTTCTTCACGACGATGAAGAAACGGCGCCGACCGCCTTCAAAGCGCAATCCCTTTCGCGCTGATGAAGCTCGCAATCGAGAAGGGATCGATCTGCAGACACCATACGATGGCTAAATTCTGTGCCATCGGCGGCAAATTTAGCCGGCGCTGCCGGTTGCCGCAGCTTTGTTTTGAAGATGATTGAGTACTGCGGAAACAATCTGGCCGCAAGTCTTGAACTCCCCAATCTCATGGTCATCGACATGAATCCCAAATTCGTCGTCTACATCCAAGGCGATCGAGATCGCATCCAGGGAGTCGGCTCCGAGTTCGTCCATCAGCGGCGTTTCCATGTCAAATTTGGCCGCGTCGATTTTCAAGGTTTTGGAAACGATTGCTTTTATTTTTGCCGCGGCCGATTCAAACGTGTATTCCATTCCTCTCTCCATTCAAGCGTCTGGCAATCAAAACTGCATTGTGACCACCAAAAGCAAATGCGTTTGACATAACTATGTTGAGATCAGCCTTACGCGATCCCTCCACTACATAGTCGAGATCGCATTCAGAATCCAGTTCCTCATAGTTCATGGTGGGCGGTATCAACCCTTCACGGGTAGCAATCATAGACGCAGCAAATTCGGCAGCCGAACTGGCCCCCAGCATATGTCCCGTAACCGGTTTGATTGAACTTATCGGAATCCGGCACCCGGGGAAGATTTGCTTAATGGCTTCGGTCTCAGTCTTATCATTGAACTGCGTGCCCGTACCGTGAGCGTTGATGTAATCCACTTGTTCGGGCTTAATGCCGGCGGATCGCAACGCACGCGCCATCGCCAAAGCCTCTCCTTCCATCGCAGGACGCGTGATATGGGACGCATCCGACGATGAACCGAACCCCGCAATCTCGCCATAGATCGTAGCGCCGCGCGACAAGGCCGAGCCGAGTTCTTCTAGTACCAACAGCGCCGCGCCTTCCCCGAGCACGAGTCCATCCCGATTGCGGCTGAAAGGCTTAATCGCACGTTGAGGCTCATCGTTGCAAGTGGAAAGCACTCTTAAGCTATCCCAAATTGCCAATTGGCTTGGAGTAATCGAACAATCGACCCCTCCCGCAACAATCCTCTGCGAATCTCCAGACTGTATCGCTCGAAATGCAAGTCCAATCGCGGCGGCTCCAGAAGAGCAGGCGGTAGATACCGTAAAGACGAAACCCTTTAACCCAAACTTGATGGAGATGTGAGCGGCGGTGGAGTGACACATGGCCATTGGCACGCCAAAGCCGTAGGGCCGCTGATGATTAAAACTCTCGTCATAAATCCGTTCCACTGCATGAACACTGCCAGTGGCGATGCCTACCACCACTCCAGTCTCCTCACTTTGAGGGACCACACCCAAACTCAAAAGGCCCGCATCTTTAAGCGCAGAACCGGCCGCCACAATACCCATCTGGGCGGCCCGATCAAGACGGCCTTTTTCTTTTTCGGAGATTAGATTTTGGGAGTCGAAACTCCCGACGGTGGCCGCGATCTTTGTTCTGCTCTTGGAAACGTCGAAATGATGAATAGGCTGAATTCCAGACCGACCCCGATACATTGACTCTTGGAATTCCGATACGCTGTTTCCCGCCGGCGTTACAAGGCCTATTCCAGTGACAACCACCCTGTTTTGGTACATTGTGAGCAATCCTACGAAGCTGCGGCAAAAGTAAGAAGACCGCGCGAAACACAAATGCCATTTCTAAAATGCAACAACAGAAGTGAGGCCAAGCTAAAACTTTGGTTCAAATACAGTACGCCGCTCTACATCGGGACGAAGAAATTCCTTTACCTCCGAACTCCCGCGCAATTTCAGCCACAATTCTCCCCGATTGGGTTGAAGCTCCACTTCAAAATGGAAAAAGGGGCAGCAATGGCGTTCATGGCCGATCCACTCCGCAACTTCGATTATAGAAATCTTCTGCTCGACCAGGTGGAAGGCATAGCCATCGGGGAGTTCGCGGGTCGCAGCAATGGCCCCATCAATCTTGCGCATCAACTCGGAATGTCTTTGCTTCTCTTGGTTGTTAAATATCAGAAAATTGCAGGCACAGGGAACTTGTTGATTTTCTGTTTGGGTCTCGGCAACCGCCATTTTCCCACTTTCCATTGATGTATCTCCTATCGGGCGGAATGAAATCAATCGCATTTCATTCATATTTTGGGATATGTGCTCTAGAATCTTACAACCTAAAGTTGAATCGAGGTCAAGGACTTATTTCAGGGATTTGAGTTAGCCCATGCAATATGGCTGTCCATCGGGGAAGCTCACGCTAGCCAGAGCAAATAGAATCCAAGGATCAACATCATGCCGCCCATCGCGTATTCCGTCCATTTTCTATAGCCGCGCGTATCGATCCACTGGGTCAGCTTTCCAACGACCGTTCCAAAGGCAATCAATGGAATTCCAGCGCCCACGCCATAGGCAAAAAGTAACACGCCGCCATAAACAAATGCCTGATGATACGCAGCATAGGCCAGCAGAGCCCCCAGCACCGTTCCACCGCATCTGGCGATCACCAAAGAGAGCAACAGCCCGGTGGCGAATGCTCCAGCCAAACCGGGACGGAACGTCCTGTTCAAGCTGAACTTGAAAAAGGATAGTTTGATCCATCCCAGGCGCTGCATCCCCATTAAGACGGGAAGAAGCGCAATCAAATAACGCCCCCACTGCCCGATCCCGATCACCCGGCCAGCCGCTACCGCCCCCAGTCCGAGGATAGCAATCGCAATGGCCATTCCAATGACGAATGCGGAGGCATTCAGAAAGGAGAGGCGCGTTGGCCCAGATCCATCAACCTGATCGACCTGATTTACACGATCGATAGAAATCGTTCCTGCAACGCACGCGCTCGTAGCTGCCGGATAGAGCGGGATCGCACATGGATTTTTCAGTGTGGAAAGGAAACCCACGAGCATAACCGCCGGGACGGATACAACGCTACCTGCCGATAGAAATCTACTGACGGTTTCTGTAAGAGGGGCCATCCATTCACCGGCTTATTCGCTGCATTTCGGATTGCAGGGCAGCCAGAGTCTCCGGCTTTTCTCCCTCAAACCGAGATTTCACAGTGCCATCCTGCGCAAAGATCAACACCGTCGGGGTCTTCATTACGTGATAGCGGCCAATCAAGTCCGATGGACTGTCAGGCGCCAATTCTTCGACATTGACACCATGCTCCCCAGCCGCCCGGATAAGACGGACAATTTGTCCGCAGCGAGTGCGCGATGCCGCTTGCGCCGAGGTAGCAACCAGCAAAACTTGAGGCGCGCCTTTGCTCGAAGAGAAAACAGCCGGTTTATTCGACCGCGCTTTCAATACGATGATCCCGCCAACTATGGCAAGGACCAAAATAACACCCAGCCACTTTACCTTCATAAGACCATCCTTGGGAATGCCGATATCGTAACATGGTTTCGCCAAAAGCAAGGACACTACAGAGCGCATCCGGACCGTTACGAAATGAAAAACACGCGGTTTGTCACAATAGCGTTGCTCGCAATTCCTTTGTTATCCGCCGGTTATTTGTGGATTCGTCATGATTCTAGAGCGCGGTCCCGCGATCTAGCCAGCCAGGCGGAGAGTATGATCGCGCGTAACCATGAACAAGCAGTGAATCTAGCGGTAAAGAGTTGGAATGTGGCCAAGACCCCGGAAGCTCACCTGGCCATTGTCCGCACCATCGCAAGGAGTATTACCACGCTCCATGGACACACAGGAGCCGTAGTATCGGCCGATTTTTCTCCCAATGGGCTTCAGATCGTTACGGCCAGCGAAGACAAAACAGCCAGGGTATGGGACACAACCAATGGCGAACCTCTGGCTGTTCTACAGGGACATACAGCGGCACTTACGTCCGCAACGTATTCACCGAATGGAGAACAGATCGTTACCGCAAGCCAAGATCACACTGCCCGGGTTTGGAACGCGGCCACTGGCAAATTAGTGGCAGTTCTAAAGGGGCATACGGGTGAGGTATGGGACGCGGAATTTTCACCAGATAGCCAAAAGATTGTTACAGCCGGGCACGATTCCACGGCCCGACTTTGGAGTGTAGCGGAAGGCCTACCGCTCACCATACTTCGAGGACACACCAGCTTTGTATGGACGGCAAGGTTCTCCCGCGACGGAACACGAATCATCACGGCCAGTGAGGATCGGACCGCCCGCGTATGGAATGCAATCAATGGCGAACCGTTGTCCACACTCTCAGGACACACCGGAATCGTGGAGCATGCATGGTTTTCGCCGGATGGCCAACATGCCCTCACCAGCGGCTACGACAACGCAACCAGGATCTGGAATACGGCCACAAGCGAATCGTTATCGACATTCCCGGGATTCGATGCCGTGTTTTCACCGGATGGCCGACTCATGGCGACCGCCGCCGGAGACAACAAAATCCGAATCTGGGACGCAGGCACGCGCCAGTTGTTGGCGTTGGCTGAAGATTATTCCGGATCCACTCAGCGGATTGCGTTTGCGCCAAATTCGAATTGGATCCTGGCTGTCGGCGGCGATAAGACAGCACGCATTTGGGACGCTTCCAGCGGCAAGTTGCTTGCCTCAGTCAGCGGAACGAGCCTTCTCACCGATGCCGCCTTTTCGCCAGATGGCGAGAAAATCGTCATAACCGACACTGATGGAGTCGTCACGATCTATAGTTTGGACGATCTTATACGTTTGAAGAAAATCCTGTCAGAACAATAAACCATCCCCAATAACGAGGATTGCCCATGAGAATGTTCGGCAGCAAGCAGCGGTTACTACTCACAGGCTTGGTCTGCCTGTCATGCGTGGGATTTTCGTTGATTCTTGCAGCTTCATCCAATGTCGCGCCAGTTCAACAAAAACCGTCTACATCCATAACTCTTAGCTCATCCATGAACCCATCAAGATTTGGGTTGTTGCTGACTTTTACCGCATCTGTGCATGCCGCGCCAGGGAAAACAGTCGAGGGGCTCGTTACCTTCAAAGACGGGAAAACCGTGCTGGGCACTGGGAACGTAAACCGCAGCGGGCAAGCTACTTTGAGCACCCCGATTTTGTCGGCAGGACTGCATCTCATCTCTGTCAGTTATCGCGAAGGCCAGAATCAGGCGGAGGCCGCTTCTTCAATCCTGCGGCAGGCAATCGATCGCGCACCTACCGTAACCTCGATTCATTTGCCTTCCTCTTCAGCGCCAGGGACGGGAATAACCTTGACTGCATCGGTCTTCACCAAGGATCCAGCGCCTACCGCCGGCCCCCCCATGGGGTCGGTAATATTCAAGGACGGAAAAACAGTGCTGGGCACGGCAACCATCAATATGTTTCAGCAAGCGGTGTTCAGCGCGCCTGCCTTAAGCGCAGGGCTCCATTCCTTAACGGCTTCGTACCAAGGCAACGCCAATTTCGCGGGGAGCACGTCCAGCACATTCAACCTCACCGTTACGAAATGACGAAAGGCTGTTTCAACTCTTGACTTAAAGTTAACTTAAGGTGATATATTTCTTCGCTTTAGTGGACATCTGTGTCCACGCGTTGATTGGCTGGAAGAAATGCAGATCTAAACAGAGAGTTCTTCCCGCCGCACGAACGTCGATCTCCAAATGACTTTCCGCAACATGTACGAGGAAACGGCTCAATGACGACTTTACTTCAGGATATTCGTTTCGCAGTCCGCCTTTTGATCAAGGATCCGATTTTTACGGTTGTCGCGGTGCTGACCCTCGCTTTGGGAGTAGGAGCCAACACTGCGATCTTCAGCGTAGTGAACGCGGTGTTACTGCATTCTCTTCCCTTTCCGGAGCCGGACCGGCTGACAACAATCAGTTTCAACAATCCTGGAATCGGCCTGCATGACGTGACCTTCTCTTATCCGGAGCTTGACGATCTACGGAGCCATGCGGACGCCTTCGATCAAGTGAGTGTTGTGTGGCCTTCCAGCGGAAATCTGACCGGGGGTAAAAATCCAGAGCGGCTAGAATTGCTTGCCGTCAGCCCTAATTATTTCTCCATGCTTGGGGCCGTTCCTCAAATAGGGCGAATCTTCGGGCCCGACGACATGAATTTCGCAGGTTTTTCTCCTGCGGCTGTGATCAGCGATGCGCTGTGGAAACGCTCTTATGGCAGCAGCTCCGATGTTATCGGCCGGAGACTGCAGATCGACGGCGATCCTTACACAATCGTTGGAGTTCTTCCGCCCAGTTTTCGTCATCCGGGAAGAACCGTCACCACCGACGTCGAGGTTTGGCTCACTGCGGGATTCAAAGGAGATCCGTTTTCTCCAGAGCGTAAACAACGCGAGTTGCCGGGCGCCATCGGGAGACTGAAATCGGGCCTCTCGCTACAACAAGCAAGCGCAAGGCTTGATACGTTCTCGCACAAAGAGCGGGCGGACTATCCGGAAGATTATCCGGCAAACTCTCAATGGACGGTAAGTCTGCAGCCGCTGCAGCAATCTCTGGTGGGCGATGTCCGCCCGATGCTTATAACTCTGATGTGGGCGGTCATGGCAATTGTCCTCATCGCCACACTGAATATCGCCAACCTCCTATTAGCGCGATCCTCCGTCAGGCAGAGAGAGGTCGCGATGCGCCTGGCCCTGGGCGCAAAACCCGGCCGGGTGATGCGCCAGATGCTTACGGAATCGGCGGTCCTGGCAGTGGTCGCCGGAGTCATCGGGATACTTACAACGTTGGGATTGCTAGGCGCCCTCGTAAGATTGGCGCCAACCAAGATTCCCCGGTTGGCAGAGGTGAGAATCGATTGGACGGTTCTGCTTTTCGCTCTCGCGATTTCGTTCATCAGCGGCTTGCTTTTTGGTTTGGCCCCCGCGCGGCAAGCGCTTAGTCGCAATCTGATTGGAAACCTCCGGGAAGGTTCGTTCGGCTCGGGCTACAGCGCAAAAACGAACCGTCTTCGCGGGGCATTGATCATCAGCGAACTTGCGCTGGCTGTCGTCTTGATGGTAGCGGCTGGTTTGCTGCTGCGCACTTTTTGGGGGTTGCTGCGGGAAAATCCAGGGTTTAATCCGTCGCAAGTCGTGGCGGCCAATTTCTGGCTCCCCGTTCCGAACGACCCCAAGAACGATCCTTATGAGGGCGTCGTCAAGCAGACAACATTCCTTCGCGAGGTCGTGCGACGGATTGATTCGATTCCCGGCATCCAAACGGCAGCTATCACTTCAGCCTTACCCGCAGTACCAGGCAGGATGAATACTAGCCCCATCGCCATCGAAGGCCGCCCGATCGAATCTTCCGAGGATCTCAGAGCAGAGATCATCCGGGTAAGCCCGGACTACTTAAAAGTCATGCAGACGCCCCTGGTGAAAGGGCGTTTTTTTGAAGAGAATGACGAGACTGGCAGGGAGATGGTCGCGGTGGTTGACGAAGCAACCGCCACCCGCTATTGGCCCAATCAAGACCCAGTAGGCCGCCATGTCTTAATGGGCGCCGCCCGTCACCCAACGGCACTATCGGTAGTTGGCGTCATCCAAAACATCAAGCATGACGGACTCGACAAAGATGGATTCCCCCATCTGTACCTCCCGATCTACCAGCGAGGCGGCAGAGTCCTCGCTGTCGCTGCCCGTACGTCTTTGCCGGCCATGTCCCTGGAGCAGCGGTTCCGACAGGAGATCCAAGCAGTCGATCCCAATCTACCCGTATTCAACGTGCGCTCCATGGACGATTTACTCGGCGAATCGCTTGCGCCGCGCCGATTCTCAGCGGAATTGGTAGGGGCATTTGCGCTTCTGGCACTGCTGTTGTCGTGCATTGGAACTTACGGGTTGCTTGCGTATATGGTTAACCAGAGATTCCGTGAGATCGGAATTCGAATGGCTATGGGCGCGCGAAAAGCCGACATCCTTAACCTATTCTTGGGCCGAGGAATGTTGCTCGCGGGGGTGGGGCTGCTGATCGGGCTGGCCGGTTCAATCTTTGGCGCTTTTGCCTTGACAAGCTTGCTGTACGGCATTCGTCCGATTGACTTACCGGTCTTTCTCTCTGTTCCGGTCTTATTGCTACTGGTATCTATTTTTGCCAGTTACATTCCGGCCAGGCGAGCAGCTAACGTAGATCCAATGCACGCTTTGCGTGAAGGATAAGTAAAGGTAAATACGGTTATCCCGCTGCGTTCGCGCAACCTGAACTCAACGATCGGAGTGTCCTCGTTTGTTCTTGGTTGCGCGTTTAACTCTTAGCAATTACTTCTTAAGCATATAGCCTAAGAAGAATACGAACGCATTTGCATTGTGGTCTCCTGAATTGGCAATTTGGAACGATGGTATAAGCATGAGCCTGTTGGTCGGGAAAATCATGGCGCCCAAAGTCAGTGCCCCATTTGATCCCTGGCCGGATTGCCAATCGCCAGCGAGTGTAATCAAGTTTCGCTTGTCCGCCGCATGTGCGATGGTCTGCTCAAGACCCAACAATGCACCGCCCCGACTACCGGCAACAACTACATCAGCCGAGTGCCAGCCGCCGACAGTAAAGCGAGTGTCGTTATGAATCGTTACAGCGCCTGCAGCATATAAATAATTGCCAACATCAAAGGTGCGGTGAAAGGTTGGTATGAATATCTGGTCTCCTGCATACAGGTCCAGATGAATCGGTTTATCTGCTTTCGTACTAAGAAACTTCCACTTCAAATTAGGAACGATGGAACGATTCGCGGTATCGCCCGGCACACCAAATGCATTGATGTTGACTCCGCCTTCCAGGTTATGTCCGAAGCCGAAGATAAAATTTGGAGCAAGCGTAGCGGTTTCGGGAGAAGCAAAGACCGTTGTATCCAATCGGAAATAAATCTGGTTCTTATCAAGAACATCCGCGCTGGCTACGTTCAGAATCGTTTGTTGTGCAAAGGCAGTGGCGCTCAAAATGATAGCGCCTAAGAACAGCAGGACTGATTTCATGATGATTCTCCCATTTGTGTTGGCTTTTTCTTGTACGAATTAGGAATCACCGAAAGCACGGTCTTAGCAGACACATGCCTCAGCGAATCCGCCAAAATTTGGCGAAGGGCTCATGAGTTGGGCTGGGCGTACCGCCCAGCCCGTGTTTTTCCGTTAGCAGTGAGTCGTGATTGCCCCTAAAGTTTCAACGCAGCGGTGCCCCAGGCAAGCAGGAGTGAAAATGCCACGGCTGCACCAGCTTGGACCGTCATTAATTTGAGCGCGAACATCGTCGATTTTTCTCGCGCAATCGTGAGCGCCGTAACCAGGCAGGGCAGGAGGACGCCAGCAAGATAGACAGCAGTCAGAATTTGCCCATTGCGCAAGTGAGCAAACCCAGCGTCATTCGTGAATAGCAGAATGGCATCTTTGCGGATGGAAGAAAAAACCACCGCTACAGCAGCCTGCGCGGGAAGGTTGAAAGCAGTCATCACCGGGCTCACCCATTTGGAGATCAAGTTGATCACTCCCAGCCAATCCAGCACAGATGCGACGACCGTTATTCCTAGAAAGATAGGCATAGCCCGGCGAAAGAAATGAATGATCGTGACCCGCGCCTCGGCCCAGATTGCCTTGGGACGAGGAGCTTCCAAGAATGTCGGCTTATCCATGCTAAGAATGAGAAAGGGTGACTTAGGAGTCTTCCCCGCCACAATCCGTGCATAGATAATGGTGGTCAGCACCAGATATCCAAGATACGGCACAACCAAGAAGGGCTTGGATACGGCGCCAAAAACCGCGAGAGTAGCGCCAAACTGATAGGAACACGCGGAGCCAAAAGCGATGGCGGAAATGGTGGTATCCCTGGTCGCGGAAGAACAGCATCTGGTATTGATCACAGCAGGAACGTTGCAGCCATATCCCATCACTACCCGCACCAGGTCGCGGCCCGTCATTCCCAGCCTGCGCATTGCAGGATGCAGCGCAACTGTAATCCGATCTAGAAGCCCGCTCGCCTTGTAAATACCGACCACAAAGGCATAGAGAAGGACAGTTGGAACCGCCCACACAAAGAGCAATGGTCCCATTGTAAGCAGGCCGTAGCGACCCACGAGTATCTCTTTAAATGGCGAGGAAACGCCAGCCATCCACGCCACGAGCTTTTGCGAAAGGCTTTCAATGGACGGATCCAGCCAGTCGGCAAAATGGTTCGCACAATAGACGGCCAGCACGGCCGGAACCAACAAGAGTGCAAGACCCAGAATCGCCCCAAGATACTTGCTTTCCAGCGGAGTTTTCTTCGGCTGCACCACCCAGGGCACCGATACATCCACATCCTGCGACCTGACCGGCATGGCGCTATGAAGCGATTGAGTAACGGCGTTGCGATCCTGCTCCCGCAGATGCCGGGCGTCTACCGCGACCAAAGGGATTCCAAACCGTTCCGAAAGATCCTTCAGCGCTTGTTCAGCCTTGTCACCCTGTGACACTTTATCCCAAAACGTTACGACGCCAACAGCCCGCTTGCCTTTCAAAAGGGGGAACAATTCCTTGATATCTTCGGCAAGTTGCGTTGCCTTTAAAACAACCAAGACTATATCCGTTTGCTTCAATTGCTGCAGCGCCAGCGACGTGGTGATGGAATCGGATTGCAAAAGGATACCTGGTGTATCGATAAACTCGTGCTCCTCGCTGGAAAAGATTTCGCAGCTAACGGTGGTGCCACGAAAATTGGAGGAGTAAGCATGTCCCCCTGTGAGTGATGAGATCAACTGTGACTTACCGGAGCTTTCTTTTCCGACAACCACGACGGTTGCTGGATTTGAGACGGGAGAAGTTTGCCTTGCTGTCGCGCCTTTCGCCATGTCTTTCACTCCTGACTGTTCTGATCGTTCATAAAACACCAAGGGCCCATTTAGAGGAGAACACCTCAAAAACCGGCGCTACCCCATGAAAGGGCCAAATGGGCATGTTGTTAAAAAGTTAATGGAAGCTAATCGTATGACTTGAAGTCGACTTTAAGTCAATCATTTATTAATAATATTTATGAAGAAGTATCGATTATTTCTAATGTATTTATGAAAAATCGATGGAATGGATAATAATATTAGAAATATTTAATATTTAAGGCGTTTTGATGGCTGGAGGCTCTGATTTGGAAACGGACGTGGGCCGACTTAGAGGCTTTACATCATCACGTTCATTTACTCTTCATACCAGCTGGCGTGCCTGCTGGAGGCACAATCCCATTCATTCGCAAGTATTCAATGAGCTGACCATAGTGGTTCCATGTATGCGTACAATCTTCAATGGCAATGCCCATTCGTGTTGCTGTTCCATTGGGTAGAAGCGATATTTTGGGTGAAGGAACAATAGCGTTCTTGTCATCGATCGCTGCCGCCGCGCGCTTCATCGACTCGAACGATCCTTTGAGATAAGCCATAATCTCAGCCTTCGTTTTTACGGAAGTTGAGCCGCTCTCGTTTACACCCACATCCACATGAGGCTCTTCTCCAAGAATTGCAGCGGCAAGGATGTAGTTGTCAGCAGCCAAATGCACGAGCTGCCGGCCAAACGTGAGCACTCCTTTGAATTCACCCTGCGTGGGAGCAAAGCTGTATTTTTGTTCAGGCATAACCTCGGCTATATCCATAATCCGCTGTTCCTGGTAGCTCACCAGGAAATCAATGATCTCAGCATTTGTGCGGCGAGCGGAATCGCCAACGCTTTGGGCGCTCAGTAAACAGCTAAAGGAAGAAAGAAGCAATACTGCAAACACGCTCTTTGTCATATTCCTCACAGTTTTGCCTCGACGACGTGAATACCCATGGCCGTGAACGCTAATGTTATTTCTTAAAGCTACGTTTAAGTCAAGGATGAGAGCGCGCCAGAATGCGCGTCTCCCGCCTTTGCAATGGCCGGAGCTCGTGCTATTCCAGCCCGGAGCTGCATGGGGTTAAGATCTTACGCCATGAATGCGTACTCCACCGGCGGATGGATCGAATGCAGCGCGGTGCTCTTCTACAACAGTTGTGTTCCTCTTCTCGCTTGGACGAACCTAATTGTTCAAGGCGTCAGCTCAAGTTAGAAAAAGCGGCGAGGGCTGGTGAGAACAGTGGCGATTCTGCCCGGCATTGCGACCACACGACCCGCCTTGGGCGTCTTCTTTGCCTCAAACGCACTGACTCATCTCATGCCACAACCATTCTTCGGAGTCACATTCTGGGGAGTCACATTCTGGATTGGCTCTCCGTCAACTGGATCATTGTAGAAATCTGGCTGCACAGACAAGCAAAGGATTGGATCGACGGAACTGATTTCGCTTCCGCGGGGCGAGGCTAATGGCAATCGAAATTGCGCCGTCGATCCGATCAGGCAGGTAGTTGATGCTAACCATCCGGCTGAGGATGCGCCGAGTTAAGAAGCCTCCTTCAGCCTTTCTATATCTCCATGTAGGAGCACTCGTCCGTGTTCACCCATGTGCCGCTGCTGAGCACAGGTAGCGATATTTCTTGCAACAACCGCCTGCTCCATCTGTTTACCGATGAGCAGCACAGTATCTTGGTCTTTTGCCCGGAATGCCGTGATCTGTGCCGTTGCCAATTCAGCAAGACGATTAAGAATTTTCATTAAATCAGTGGTTAAACGTACACATTCGTCGCAGTTCTCTGTAGTTCTCATAGGCCAGGCCAATAGTGTATGTGAAGGCATGGCCGAACGGCCGCGTCAAGTTGCGTCATTTCTGCCCGCGTATTGTGCAGTGGACCCTCCGAGTAGGTACTCTCAATACAAATGGCCATGTCACTTCCCTTACGCCCTGGGTCTCCGCGGGAAAAGGCTTGTGGGGGGATTTAAGCCTTAAGTCATAACGCGCCAAGTTGCGTCGTTTGGGGTTTTCCATTGCACTCTAACCATAATCCTGGGTACTCTCAAGAAGTACATAGCTAACCTCGCTTTACCAATCCCCGGCTCTTCGGTGAAAAAGGGCCGGGGAATCTGATGGTGTGTGTTTGTAATTTCTTAACCACCTCTTGCTATGCAATCGCAATGGCGGCCAGGCTTGAAACCAATATGCATTGTGTTTGCCAGGAGAAATCAGGCCCCCATTCCTTGACACTCCTATTGCATTTGCCATGCGCGCAACGGCCCGCGGATTGCATTAACCAACGATGATGAACCATATGCGACGAGTCTTCTCTGGAAGCAGAATTCCAGTTGGTCTACTACTGTGTCTTGTTCTTTTGTTGCCGCAAGCCTCCATGGGATATTCGGTCCTGACGCACGAGCAAATCATCGACTTACTGTGGGCGGAGCACATCAAGGCGTTGCTGCTCAAGCACTTCCCAAATGCGACCGACGAACAACTACGGGAGGCTCATGCTTATGCTTACGGCGGTTCTGTGATTCAGGACATGGGCTACTACCCATTCGGCAGCAAGGAATTCAGCAACCTTGTCCACTATGTCCGTAGTGGAGATTTTGCAGTTGCGTTGCTTAATGACGCAAATGACATCAATGAGTATGCGTTTTCCGTGGGTGCACTGTCTCATTATGTAGCCGACAATTTGGGCCATCCCACAGTGAATCACGCGGTGGCGGTGGCCTATCCCAAGCTTCGGGCCAGATATGGCGATAAGGTGACGTACGGCGAAGATCCCAAAGCGCATATCAAGACTGAATTCGGTTTTGATGTTGTCGAAGTGGCTAAGCATCGCTATCCCTCCGATGCTTACCATGATTTCATTGGGTTCAAGGTGGCGAAACCTCTGCTGGAACGCGCTTTCCGTGAGACTTACGGAATCGAATTAAACGACGTTTTTGGCGACCTGGATCTAGCCATCGGGACATATCGACGTTCGGTCAGCACGATCATTCCCGAGATGACCCGCGTAGCCTTATTGAGCAAACGGGCCGATATCGTGCGGGACACGCCCAACTTCTCTGAAAAGAAATTTCTGTATCGGCTTTCTCGAACCGAGTATGAGCGCGAGTGGGGATGGGACTACAAGAAGCCAGGCCCCGGTGCTAGGGTCATGGCCTTCCTGTTTCGCCTCCTGCCCAAACTTGGGCCGCTGAAGGCCATCGACTTCAAAGTGCCCACCACGTCGACCGAGGCCCAGTTCATCAAGAGCATTGATAGCACGACCGATCAATTCCAGACGCTGATCGATCAACTCCAAGTCAGCCCGATCCGTTTGATCAATCGCGATTGCGATACCGGACAAGTCGCGCGTCTGGGAGAGTACAAGCTGTCCGATAGTACCTATTCAAAGCTTGTGCACCGCTTGTCGTTACGAAGCTTCGATTTGCTGACGCCAGAGTTGAAAGACAATATCGTCAATTACTACGCTGACCTCAACGCGCCCTCTGCAACCAAGAAATCGAAAGGCCGATGGAAGATAACGCTGCAGGAACTCGATAGCCTAAAGGCATCCGCTGGAAGGCGGGCAGCACCACACTTTGCAGGCGAATGAAGGCGCTACGTGGGGCTTAGGATAAGCCCCACGAGACCAATGAGTCATACCGCGCGCCATCAAGCTTTCTGCTTCGTTATGCCACTGAAGGCGACTCAACCAGTTATGGCCCATCGTTAGCCCCTATTTAAATTGGGGCTTGTTCCCGTATTCCGTTCCTTTCGTCGTTAACTGCAAAATGCTATTTTTTCCCAGTTCATCCCCCGTTCCCGGATCAACGACAAAATAGTAGAGCGTTCCCGGCTTGAGATTGTCGAGCCGGACAAGGTGGGTATACTCCTGTTCCTCGTACGAGGGCAGATCGCTCATTCTAACGGGTTCTCGGGTTTGCTCCATCGGCCTCAGATTGTTCTTGTCCGTTCCGGCATAAAGAACTGAGCTTGCTCGGCCTGCTGCGTTCGTTGTCCACGAAATGACTGCCCAACGATCACCCGTGCCCAATACAACAGGGTTCTGAATGATCTTAGGGAGCCACGGCCTCATCGTTTCCGCAGTGACCATTTGGCGCGACTCTTGCCCGTGGACCAACGACGAGACCAGCAGGCTTAGGACAATGATTCTTGTAAGCTTCTTCATAGACTGTCTCCTCTCGGTTGCGGTCAGACGCGAAGCGCGCATCAAAGCACTCCGGTCTTCGATCTAAGAAAGGCTCAGGAATGATCACCTTGAAGGCGCACCACACCCCAATTTTCGGCACGGTTACTGCGGAGGAGCGTGATGCGCCGTCCAACCTCAACTTGTTTTCTTTCTTACGCGCAAGCATTTGTCTTCTGGACTAAACCATATTGCCCAAACGCTCACGGGCGTCCCGCGCAATTGATTGCGGGTTGTCGGCCGCGACGCATTCCTCTAGTCATGATCATGGTCGCGGTCGTCCCAGTCGCGATCGCGATGCCAGCGGTGTTCATGGTCACTCCACCACTGCTGGCGCTCTCTCCAGCAGCTCTCGCGTGCTTCATGAAGTTCATGACGCCAGTGGTCTGCCTGGCGGCTCTGGTAGCCATGGTGCTCGATGGCCTCGTGGAGCTTATGTTCCGCATGCTCGGTGCGTCTGCGGCAACCATCATCGTCGGCGGCCGCGCGATTCATGGGTACAAGCAAGAAAATGGCGCTCAGCGTGAGTGCCGCAAATAGCCGTCCTACCGAACTACTGTTTATCGAACTCTGCATTTCCACTCCTCGCATATTTCTCAAAATTGCTTCCCAAACCACGCCCAGTCTCCCGGGCATGGTCAGGAAGTCTTACGATTACACTCTTAACCAGACTTTGGTTTGCGGACCATTGATTCCAAGCTGTCCGACTGCCAAGAACACGATCCCGCGCTACCCACTTATTGTTTTTCCAGAGACCTTTTTTCAGCAATACTATCGGTCTAAGATCCTGATCCGTGTTTTGGTGTTTTATCATTCAGGGTGGAAATCAACTGCTGAGCGGATGAAGGCACGTCCACTGTGCCCGACAGAGCGATGTCTCTTGCGGGCATTTTCCGCCCGTAGATCTTTTCGTTTGCATTATTATCGGGACGAATTGTCGATCCGGCCAACGAGATGCCGGCGAACAGACCGCGCGCCCGCGAATAGCTCAGTATTTCTGCGCGTAGCGAGACGTCAGTCTCGGCTGTAGCGTCGCGGCCGACAGGACCCGCAGCCACGGATATGTCCCCTCCAAGCTTAAGCTTGCTGGCCAGGATTGCGTTTGCGCCGCGATCATTCATCACTAACAAAACAAAATCCGTGGCCTCGCCGCCCAGTTGGAGACCAATACTTCCTCCTTCAAGAGCCATCATGGTCGGGGCGCCCCAGGAACCTTCGAAATCCTTGCCCGTTCGGCAGGTCATTACACCCCGCCCGTAGCTTCCGCCGACGATAAATGCTGCTTTAACTACAGAAGGAAAGACAACCACACAATCAGCTTTGCCCAGCAGATCCTGGGGCACGTCATCCGAAATGTCCAAAATCTCTTTGAGGACGACGCCGCTTTTGTTGAGCCGGTCCTCATCCTTTTCCTTGTCGGCCGGCCACATGGGAATTGCCGCCACTAGAATGATCGTGCTCGCTACAATCGCAAATATCTTATTCATTTGTACTCCTTCCACCTGGAGCGTTTCAGCATTGGTATGAATGCTGCCTGACGTATTGGATCAGGCTCCCTGCCAGGCGGTTGATTTACCGTTCTCTCAATTCGGATTCATGGATGCATTTCATGTATTCGCCTAATCGCGTTACCAGCTTGAAAGCGCGCCACGAAGGCATAAGAGCTAAAGCAACTCAAGGGCCACTATTGCCGGTTACTCATGTTCAATAGAATGTGGATGTTGTGGACACTTGGTTTCGCGACTCTAGCGATTGTGTAATTTATTCCGCGAAATAGCCTGCACTTGGAGATGCAAGAGCCAGAACAAGCCAAGCATTCTCGTGAGGCCTCTGAACGACAAGCGCGAAAAATATAAATTTAGAAGCCGTTGTGCCATCGGAAATGGTGGCACCCTTGGGTAGAGCTGGCGACGCCAGGGTCGATTGCGACGCAGGAAATGTTTGTGACGGACCTGCTCAAGTGGGTCGGTCAAGATGTCAACAAAAGTCCCAGAAATCCAATATCTGGCTCGTTGGTGCAGACCGAGCGAAAGATTCTATCTTGCGCGAGTTTTCGGCACGAAAATGCGCATCGTTCACTTGTATCTGCCACTTGTATCTGCGATTGTGTCTACACCAAAAGGAAGAGAGCGGCAGATTGTGCCGCCCTCTTGCTCCTCGTGAGAGTTTACCGGGACGCCCCGGGACTTGTAGCTCCGCCGCTAACTTTGAGGTGGCTTTTTATTTCCATTCCACCTGAATGAGTCTTGGCTACTTGTTCAGCGGTCGCCTTTGCGTCTTTGCTTGGCACGGTGCCCGACAATTCAATTTTCTTTCCGCTGGCCTGAACGGTAATACTGGCACCGGCTAAAGACGGCTCCTTCTGCAGCGCCGTCTGAATTTCATTTTGCACATCTCCTGAGCTAGCTGTCGACTTCCCATCCTGATCAGCCCCAGCTTGCGGCTGCTGAGCCGATTGCATGCCCGGTTGTTGTGGGTCTTTCTGCTGAGGGGTATTTTGGGCTACGGCAAATACACTCGCTAATGCGAACAGTGCTAAAGAAGCGAACCGAATCTTCATCTGGATTTCTCCTGGTTTTGGGATTGTTTCCGGTTCCACGGTTACAAACCGTCTTATTGAACCGGCGAGTAGGCGCTTGGGTGACAAAAGAGGCTTCTCGAGTTTGATGATTACTTCCTGCGGAGGTTGGCTCGGCCAACAAGAAACAATTTTCAATCAGCATGCAGGATATGTTCCAAGCGAATGAAAGTATCGCAGGACGCCGCGATCTGATCCTCAAGTTGCATAGTTCTCAAGGCCTGTCTGCTTTGTCAATAGTCTCAATGGCGCAAGTTGGCGTATTGAAATAACTATCCGCATGGCAATGCCACCAACTAGTTTTTAGTTCTCCGCGAGAGTCGAACCAAATTGACGTTTCTCCTACCCAAGAGCAAATAGGAGCAGGTCATGGTCATAATATTTCGCCGGTCTTCCGTACAGGCGTACAGGTCCGTCACCTCAAGGTCCGATCCCAGATTCATTTGCCGATCTCGCACCCGTTGTCTGCTTCCACGGGCCACTTGGCAGGAGGCGCCCAAGATCGTTGTGATTCCCTCTCTTGAAGCGCGTTTGGTGGTTTTGATCTGCTTATCGAGATCTAACTTCTGCTGGCCAAAAGTCATGAACGTCGCATCTTGGCGCATACACCAGCACCCATGCTCACATCCATCTCGCCATGCCTGGCATCCATCTTTAAGATACGAAACAAGATACGAAACATAAACACAGATCATGTGCAGCAGCCAACATCTACGATTTGGATTATTCAAGCTTGGTCCCACAACGGTGGCCTAACACAAATGGTACGCCACGAAGACTTTCAATTCGAGTGGAGGAACCCGAAGGGCTTTGGGAAAGCGTATTTGCGTTCGAGAATGAAGTCCAAGCGACTGGTTCTGAGTTCTCTCAAGCTTTGTTCAACGTCTTTGTTCAATCTCTGCGGCGGAATTGCCAATCGGAGGAACCTTCAATGGATCGCACCCGTTTATTTTGTTTGTCGATTATCCTCGTCCTGCTGAGCCTCTCGGTGGTTTCGCCAGCACAGGTTCAAATCGCCGTCAACTTTGGCCCTCCGGCCCTTCCCATCTACGAGCAACCGGTCTGCCCCGGCGACGCATACATCTGGACTCCGGGCTATTGGGCCTGGGACGACGACGCCGGCGACTACTATTGGGTGCCAGGTACCTGGGTGCCGGCACCGCAAGTAGGCTACCTCTGGACGCCGCCCTGGTGGGAATGGAGAGAAGACCGCTATTTCTTCCATGAGGGATACTGGGGGCCGCATGTTGGCTTTTACGGAGGAATCCCTTACGGATTTGGTTATTTCGGGGTTGGTTTTGTTGGCGGACGCTGGGACCATGATCGGTTTTTCTACAACCGGGCTGCAGCCAACGTGGTCAATGTGCGGAACGTATATAACGAGACCGTTGTCAACAACGTTACCGTCAATCGCGTGAGCTTCAATGGCGGTCCCGGCGGCATCGCGGCTCGTCCTCGGCCAGAAGAAGAGATGGCGGCACGCGACCGACACATCGGCCCAGTCAACGTTCAGACTCAACATTGGCAAGCCGCGCGCGGCAATCCCGAATTGCGGGCCACTGCCAATCAAGGAAGGCCACCCATTGCCGCTACACCGCGGGCTGCGGAGTTCCGAGGGGGAGGAGTGGTTGGGGCTCGAGAGGCCGGTGGACCGTACCGCCAGCCAGAGAATCGCCGCGAACCAGGTACGGTTGGCGCTAATAGCCGACCCGGCCCGGCTCCCGCTATTCATCCGCGCGAACTACCGCCGGTGGAGCGTCAAGGTTCTCCCAATACGGGCGATCCCAACAGGGACCAGAAATATCAGAAGCAACTCGACCAGATGTATGCGAAGCAGGAGCAGGAGCGGCAAAAGCTTCAACAAAAACAAGACAGGGAGCACCAGCAGATGGAGGGCCGGAATCCCGGCGAACCACAAAGACAACAACTGGAGCAGCGACACCAACAGCAAACCCAGCAGCTCCAGCAACGACACGTACAACAACAGCAGAGTATCCACGAACATCAACACCCCAGATAGAGCGAGAACAGGACCGCTTCATGGAGATTTTGCCATATTTGTGGAAAGAGAGCGGACGAGAGCAGGGCAACCTGCCATTCCAAATCGCGATCAGAACCTCAGTGATCCCCCAACAACATCGAAGCAATTGGAGTGTCTTTTTACGAGTTGCGTTCCAGATTACGCTTTTCGTATTTCCCCTCTTCGCTATCTCCCTGTTTTCTCTATCTTTGACTGGTTGCAGAGGACTAGCTCTATCGCCGGGTGCGAATAACGGGGGCTTGCCGACACCCAGTCCGACACCTAGTCCAACACCTACTCCAACGGCAAGTCCCACACCAACGCCAAGCCTTGGATCGATCGATCACGTGGTCTTTCTGCTGCAGGAGAACCGGACTTTCGACACCTATTTCGGAATGCTGAACCCATACCGGGCGGCGAATCATTTCAACATTGGGGACGACGGCAAACAGTATGACGTTGATGGCATTGACGACAAGCTGGACAAGTTTTCGAATGCAGACGATGAAGGCGAGAGCTTCAAGTTATTCAAACTTACCAGCACCTGCATCGACGATGCGACATCGGCTTGGTTGGAGAGTTATGGCGATGTTAATCGCTTCGATTTTCTGACCAGCCGTCCGATCCTGATGGATGGTTTCGTTCACACGGCTGAGGGTTTCGCAAAATCAGGAGGCGGAAGCGGCTCCTTCACCGAGCTGCAAGGAAAACGCGCCATGGGGTTCTACGATCAAACATTTCTGAACTATTACTACTTCATGGCTTCGCAGTTCGCGGTTTCCGATCGGTGGTTTTCGCCGGTTGCGAGCAAGAGCACTCCTAATCGCATCGCAACCATGTCCGGCGGTACGACCCAGGGATTGGTAAGAGATCCAGAGCTGGACGACAAATTTGGCGATCTCGACATCACGACGATCTTTGAAGAGCTGGATCAAGCAGGTGTCTCTTGGAAGATTTACTACACGGTAACCGACGATCAGTGCCTTGCCGACGTTGATGGCGACTGCAACGCTACTGCACCCAATAAGTTCCCCGCAACAACCTTCGCCGACTTCAGTTATTCCATCAAATACCTAAGCAAAAATGATGCCCACGCCGCCTGTACACCGCCCAAACAAAACTCCGGGCAAGCGGTACAGGATCCGGCAAACGCGTTTTGTATCGATCCCACCCACATTGCGCGCATCTCGCAGTTCTTTACCGACCTACAGAATGGCTCTTTGCCCAGTTATGCATTCATTGAGGCTGGTTACGGAGTTAACGACGAGCATCCGGGATCGGGCCAATCCATTCTTGCCGGGCAGGCGCAGGTAGCTTCGCTCCTGAATGCATTCATGGCCAGCTCCTCCTGGCAAGACTCCGTGTTCTTCTTGAGCTATGACGAAGGCGGCGGCCCTTTTGACCACGTTCCGCCCGTGCCTGGCCACACCAACGACAATACGGATGCCTCCCTGGCAGTGAGCACCGACATTTCAAGCATTGCGGTGAATCCGGACAGCTTCCTTCCCTGCCTTCTTAACGGTAGCGTGCACTGCGACCTGAATCCCGACGATCCTGGCGCTCATCCAGGGGATGTGGCAGCGCAGCATGGATTCGCCGCACAGCTCGGCTTTCGTGTTCCCAATATTATTGTTTCTCCATTTGCGCGGCGACATTATGTCTCCCACACGCCAATGGACCATACCGCGATCGTTCGATTCGTTGAGAACCGCTTCATTGGCTCCGGTACGCATCTAACGAACCGGGACAGCGCGCAGCCAGACCTGTTAGAGTTCTTCGATTTTACGGGGAGGCCATGGATGACTCCTCCCAACCCACCGGCTCCGATCACGCAGCAGACCCTCGGCTTCAATCCTTGCACCCCACAGACTATTGGTCCTTAAGCAACGGCCAGTCCCGAAGCAAAGAAGTGCAGAAAAGACCGCCTCTCCACCAGTGAACTGTGGGAAAGGACTCGGGGAACCTGTTCCTGGCACGACCTTCCACGTGCTGCACAACGCCAGTGGATCCGCCGTATCAGCCCGATTGTGATTTCTAGTTTTGCCAACTCTTCAAACGCGATTAGTGGTCTCGATATAGGGAATATAACAACAGATCAAACTTGCAGACTTTCTTGGTTCGGAGGTGGACGGTATCGCCAAGAGCCCCGGGCGTGGCTTGCGTTTCCCCGCTCCGCTGTACCCAAAGCTTCAGCCGCTGGGCCTGCTTCTCAATCTCCCATTAGAGCTCTTGCCTCTTTAAAGCTCTTGCCTCTTGGGATGTTTGGTGTTGGTCGATAAGATTACCCCAGCCCAAGGCAGGCGGGCTGGGGATTAGTAGGATACATTGCCCTATTTATGTCTTGCTGATAGTGACTCATGGGCACTCACCTCACAATGCCCAGGCCGAAAATGGCATAACTTGGCGCATTATGGCCAACCTGCCGCCTATTTTCCTTCCTTACCACGTCTTTAGGGTAATCATGAAGATCCCCGACCTATGAAGGGAGCAAGCAAAATCGAAAGCTCCTCAGATTCCGCACAGAGCCGAATATTCCATCAAAATCGTTCAGCTTGTATCGTTCAGCTTGTATTGGTCGCTTGATTCCATGCCAGGTAAAGTTCAGGCACCGTTTAGAAATACAGCAAAGACCGTATTCACATGAGCGTTCGGTTTTAATGATCATGCAACATAGCTTGACTTGCATGCAATCGCAGAGCGCTGGGCTTTGAAGATATTGCCAGGAACAAGAATCTGGCCTTTGCCGTCCAGACAACGCTCATCTTTCGCTGGATACTCCCGCGAGAACAAAATCCTGTTCTGGGCAATTTCGCCCAATCAACCAGCCAGGCAGTCCCCACGAGTACGAGATCGGCAAGAAAATAAATGGAAGCTTCAGGCAGGGGCTTTTGACTTTTGTCGTTGGCCATTAGCCGTTAGTTTCTACCCCATTGGCCATTGGCCAGCTCAAATGTGGGGCATTGCCCCAATGTGGCCGTTTTGCAGAGGAGGACAGGTGAGCAACGAACTTTGGATCGAATTGCAGGACAATATTATCGTCACAAGGATCAAGGGCATGCCTACGGATGCATTGATCAGGGAGTGCCACGAAAAGATCTTGCTTTTGCTCGGGGATGCTCCTGAAGGACGCATCCTGTATGACGTTCTTGAAATGGAAGCGCCGCCCGTTGACGTTCCTCTCTCCCAGTGGGAGCTTGACCACAACCTCGAAAAGGTTCGCTTGAGGAGAGCAATCCTCGTTCCAAACTCAAAACTTGCTTATATGGCGCGGCTGGCTTTTGGAGAAAGCGAGCATCGCGTTTTCTATAACGATAAACAGGCCGCGCTGACGTGGCTCATAGCAGAGCGCAACGAGGCAAGCTAAATATTGCGGCATTTCTCCTATCGAAACCAAGAATCCAAGAATCATGGGGGCAGCCACAATGCCCTAAAGGCTGATTTTTTCGAGGCATCTGGTAGAGCGACAGGAGAACATCGGAAGAGATTTTGCTAAGGCGCGGAAAATGATCAATTGACCTGGGAACCTACTCTTCGCGAGATCTCGCCGACCACTTGGCTCTTGATTGGAATGATTGCCTCCACCAACGTACCAGGATTGGCATTCTTCAGCAGCAACTCTCCTCCGAATTCGCGCGTCCTTTGTCTCATCCCCCCAAGGCCAACTCCGATACTTCCGGGTCTAAACTCCCTCACGTGTTCAGCCATGCCTCTACCATCGTCCCGTATTCGGACGGACACCCGATTCTCGTCGATTCTCAGGCTTACCCATGCTTGGCGCGCTCCCGAGTGACGGAAAATATTGGTCAGAGCCTCTTGCACGATGCGGTAGACCGCTGTCTCGAGTTCCGGCGCCAGCCTGGGGAATCCCGGTTCAATCTCAAGCGATGCGTTGATTCCACTGCGCTTTGTCAGACCTTCCAAATACCAGTCAATAGCGGAGCTTAACCCGACGTCGTCCAAAAGAGGCGGATGCAAGAGATGGGAGATGTTACGAACCTGTTCGAGAGCGCTTTCGATGAGCCGGCCTGCTTCCCTGGCACTCTCCTCCGCATCGCGACCCTGAATGGTATCGATCATGATCTTGGCCGCAACAAGCTCCTGGCCAAGGCTATCGTGAACTTCACGGGCTATGCGTCGCCGTTCCTCGTCCTGCAGAGAGATCATGCGCCTCGAAATTCTTTCCATCTCGCGATTCAACGACTCTAGCTGACGATTTTTACGATGCAGCTCAGCAAAGACCTTGACCTTGGCCCGCAGCAACTCTGGAATGATCGGAACAGAAATATAATCGACCGCGCCCAAGTCGTAGCCTTTGAGGCGGTCCATATCGGAGAGATGCACGCCGGAAATGAAAATGATTGCCTTATCCTGGAATCGAGGGTGTCTGCGAATCACATCCGCGAGCTCGAAACCACTCTGCTCGGGCATGCTAACGTCCATCAGGATCATTGCAATGTCCGTTTTCAGAAGGTGGCCTAAGGCCTCCCTTCCCGACTGGGCTTTGATCAAGTTCTCATGAAGTTCGGCAAGAATAACTTCATAGCTAAGGAGCTTGCCCGGCTGATCGTCCACCAAGAGGATATTGACTTTGTCTTGTTCGTCCATAGGGACCGCCTGTCGTCACGATTGAATCGATCGGCCCTGCTTAGGGCGTGATCTGAAACTTGTATATGAACTCCTGGCACAAAGCTAGGATGGGGCCCTTGAACCTTCGACCTGCAACAGCCAAGATCAGCCTAGTCCGATTTCGCTTCGATCTAAATACAGTAAATCGGGTATATCGTTCTAATCATGAATCATGGAATCATGACAAGCGGATCATGGAAAACAAAAGCGAAATTATGAATGATGAATTATGAATAAGGATTGATGTTGTTTCCAAGGGGTTGCAGGAAGGATTAGTTTTCTTTCAGGAGCAAAGATTAAGAAATGCAAATAACCGCAGGAAACCTCGCTCACGCACGAATGAGCCCACGCCGTATCGCGTATCTCACCAATCCAGCAACTTCGTGAATATCGAGTTTTTCCAGGATCCTACTACGGTGGGTTTCCGCGGTCTTGACACTGATGTTGAGTTCAGCCGCGACCTCTTTGGAACTACGCCCTTCCGCGATCAATTGGAGAACCTGTCTCTCGCGTGGCGTCAACGGGTCCGCAGCAATATCGTAATTCGTTTGATAGGCTTCCACCACAGCGCTGGAAACTTCAGGACTTAGGTACGTTGTACCCTTCGCAGCCTCCCGAACGGCGCGAACCAATTCTTCAGCAGCGTGTGTCTTTGTAACAAATCCTTTGATCCCTGCTCGCAGCCCTTCCAGTACATATCCTTTTTCAGCATACATTGTGAGCAAAATAACCTTAGTGGAAGGCAGGCTTCGTAGAATCTCTCTCGCTGCGTCTATTCCGTTCAGAACAGGCATGGCAATATCAAGGATCGCCACATCTGGATGCGTTTCAAGAGCAAGGCGGACGGCCTCCTGTCCGTTGGAAGCTTCCGCTGAAACCAAGTAACCCTGCTTTTCCAGAATGGCTTTCAGCCCATCGCGTACGACCTGATGATCATCGGCAAGTAAAACCCGGGCCAGCATACAATTCCTCATTTGCATGTTGCCCTAGAGAACACGCGAACCAATGGTTTCTTGCGCGCGGCAACAAAAGTGGGTATAGCGGACAGGACTTCAGAACCATCCAGCCTTTCACGATCGCCACATTACGTTCAGGCAGAGGTGGATGGGGTGGAACTTCAGATCCAGGCCAGTATAACACTCCGCTCTGAAAGCACTCTGGAATCGTACCGTGGAAAGACTGCAGTATCTACCTGACGGGAATTTTGCAGCGGAGAGGGTATTTTTCTGTTCGGTAGCAGCCCATAAAATCAAGCATATTGTTTCGGATCTTGGCCGAGCAAAGCCGAAACAATTGGATTGGAATCCTTGCTCAAAAGGAGAAAATAATGCCGAATGTTCAAGAAAAGGGCCATTTGAGAAGCGATACTCTGAATTCCTGGAAAGAGATTGCGCGATATCTCGATCGAGGGGTTCGAACCGTTCAGCGATGGGAACGTGATCTCAACCTCCCGGTACGGCGGCCATGGGGCAAAAAGCGCAGCGCTGTCGTCGCGATTCGCAAGGAGATTGATGTCTGGATCAGTTGCTGTCCCCAGTCTCACGAAATAGCCGCCCCGGTCTCCCTGCTCTAGGCACAATCAATCACCGATCGATCTTTTTCATTGTTTCGCCATCTTCCTTATTCGTCATTCAGGGTTCACGAGGGCGGGTCACGATGGCATTCCAGTGGCGAAATCGGGTGAGCTATCCAGATCATTCAGCCACCCGATGTTCAGCCACCTGATTTTCGGATGGTCGTGGCGCTCCGCAGATGACCTCTGCTCTTCGCTTACGCAATCTCGCGGTAGAAAAGATCGATGGTCACGATACCTGCGACTCCCACAGTGAGCTCTGGTGCACATCTCGACGGGGTGTTACCGGAATCTGCACCCCTTCAATCCCTATGTGTAGCACAGGCAGGAACACTGAAAAGCAAGTAATGCCGCGGTTGGGCCGGCGGACGGAGCGAAACCGGACAGTTCCTTCATACTTTTGCACGATACCTTGGCTGATCCAAAGTCCGAGGCCGGTTCCTTTCATCGACTTCGTGGTAAAAAACGGCTCAAAGATTCTCTCGCTGTGCTCGGGGTCGATACCGCCTCCCGTGTCAGAAATGGAGATCCGGACCCCTTTGCGCTGCCCCTTATATTCCGTGGAATCATAGACATGAATACGCAGTTGGCCGCCTTTCGCCATCGCCTGAATCGCATTTTCAACCAGATTCAGGAAAACCTGCTTTAACTCGCCAGGGAAACCAAAAATGACGCTAGCGCTGCGTTGTTCGAGATCAACAGAGATTCCGTTCTTCTTGAAATTTGTGCTATGCAAATCCAATACATCTTCCAGAAGCTGTCCCACCAGAACTGGAACCGCCTCGTGCGACTCTCGATAAAAGCTGAGCGTTTGGCGAGTAATATGAGCCAACCGGAGAAGTTCCGCGTTCGCCATTTGCGCAAAGCCGCGAGCTTCAGGATCGAGGGATGGGTGATTGCTCAGCAGATACATTGCGTTCGTGATCGCTTCTAGAGGGTTATTGATTTCGTGGGCAATGATTCCGGCCACACGGCCCATGGCTGCCAGCTTCTCCGTTCTCCGGAGCACCTCCTGCATGCGAAGCTGATCCGTAATATCATGCAGGATTTCCAGAATTGTTCCTGTACGCTTTGCGCCTTCTCTACTGAATGCCTTCCTGCAAACAACGGTCAATTCCCGGCCATCTTTCGACCGCTGAATTAAATTACCTTCCCACCTTCCTGTTCTCTCCAGTGCTTGCTCGATAGCCAGAGAGTCTTCCGGAAACTTTGTTTCCAAAGTGTTGTGCAAATGCCGGTTCAGGATCTCTTCCCGCTTCCAACCATAAAGAATTTCGGCTCCAGAATTCCAATACCGGACCAAGCCTTGACGATCACGAACCACGATTGCTTCCGAAGCCAGTTCCATGAGGTCGGCGCGCTCACGAAGGAGATTCTCCATGGCCCTGCGCTCGCTTATATCGAAGTGGGCGGCAACGGCGCCCCGCACATTTCCCAGATCGTCAAAGAGCGGACTCGCGCTCACGAGCAAGTGAACGATTTTTCCATCCCTGCGTCTCACTTCCAGCTCCGACTTGGCGACCGGCGACTGGGTCTTTACGGCGCGTTGCATCGGTAGCTGGTTGGGTGGAACGGAATTGCCATTTTGAAAAACCTCGAAAGGCAAGGTATCGGCACACTCGCCCGTTTTCGAGATGTTCGCGCCTTCTTCCATTCCTAACATTTCATGGAGATACCCATTCGCGGTAATCACCCGACACTCGGGATCCTGGGATATTCCCACACCAACAGGAAGAACCTGCATCACGGTTTCCAATTCCGCGATCTGTTCTTTTAAGGTGCGATTGAGAACCTGAATCCGTTCTTCAGCTTCGATCTGCACCGTCACATCCGTGGCCGTTCCGAACCATCGGACAATTTTTTTATGTGAATCGAGAATGGGCACTGCCCGAGAGAGAAACCATCGGTACTGCCCTTCTCTGCCGCGAATCGGGCCGGTGTACTCCCAGTCCTTCCCCATAGCCCTGGCATGCCGAACCTCTGAGACGACTCTATCGACGTAGTCGGGATGACAATAGTTCAACCAGCCATCGCCTTCCATCTCTTGAGGCGATGCCCCCGTATAGTCGTACCAGCGCTGGTTGTGCCAAAACCTCACCCCATCTGAATTGGCCATCCAGGCCAACTGTGGGATGGAATTCGCGAGAGTCTGAAATTGACCTTCACTCTCGCGCAAACGCTCGGTTCGTTCGAGAACGCGCCGTTCCAGATCTCGATTCAAGCCTTCCAGCAGCCGGCTCTTCCGGTATAGATCGATAAAGATGGCAACCTTCGCGCGCAGGACCTCTGGAACTACTGGAACGGGAATATAGTCGACCGCCCCGCGCTGATAACCTGTCAACCTATCGAGATCGGTAAGATGGACGGCTGAAACAAAAATAATGGCAATGTCCCTGTATCTTGGATGCTGTCGAATTACGCTCGCCAACTCAAAGCCGTCCATCCCAGGCATATTTACATCCATCAAGATGACTGCAATCTCGTTCTTCAGCAAATGCTCAAGCGCTTCTGTTGGAGAAAACGCCTTGATCAGATTCTCCCCCATGTCAGAGAGCATCGCTTCATAGGTGAGCAACTTCGCAGGCTGATCGTCGATCAACAGGATGTTTACCTTGTCAGGTCCCCTCATTTTTGCTCCGCACGCTCCAAATATCGATTCTTCTCCAGTCTTCCGTCATTGCTACCGATGCAGCCATCGACGCAGGGCCGACAGGAGTTGATCGGTATTGACCGGCTTCGCCAGATACTCCGATGCGCCCGCCTCGAGGCATTTTTCGCGGTCTCCCCTCATTGCCTTGGCTGTGAGAGCCACGATCGGCAGCCGGCGGAAAGCTTTGTTATTTCTGATTACCTGCATGGTTTGATATCCATCCATCTCAGGCATCATGATGTCCATCAATACGATCGAGACGTCGGGGGTGGCTTCCAATATGTCAATGGCTTCACGGCCCGTTCCAGCCGTCAGCACGCTCATACCGCGCCGCTCTAATACGCTGCTGAGCGCGAAGATGTTCCTCACATCGTCATCAACAACCAGAACCCTTTTGTCGACCAGCGCTTCATCCGATTGATGAAGGCGCTCGACCATCTTCTGCTTTTCCAGCGGCAGATCGGATACCACCCGGTGAAGGAAGAGTGCGGTTTCATCGAGAAGCCTCTCTGGCGATTCAACGTCTTTTACTACCACACTGCGAGCAAGCGCGTGTAAACGGAGGTCTTCCTCTGAGGAGAGCTGCTTTCCCGTAAACACCACGACAGGGAGTCCGTTCAAAGCCGGACTATTTGACAGGGTTTCCAGCACATCGAAGCCGGACATGTCAGGAAGACGCAGATCGATCACCATACAATCGAAAGTGTGTTCGTTAAGAGAAGAAAACGCCTCTGCGCCAGTCCCGACTACGGTTATATCTACGTCGCTATGCCCAAGTAGATCGACAATACCGAGTTGCTCAGCGGGATTGTCTTCCACCACCAGCAGACGTTTACGGCGAGGGTTTATATACTCTTTGATCCGGCTGAGAGAACCGGTGATCGTTTCGGAAGTGGCAGGCTTAATGATGTGAGAGAAAGCCCCGCGAGACAGTCCGTGCCGGCGATCCTCATCAACCGTTAGCATCTGTACAGGAATATGTCTCGTTGAGGGATCCTGCTTGAGCTGATTCAGAACCGTCCAGCCTAACATGTCGGGCAGAAAGACATCTAAAGAGACTGCCACAGGATGAAATTCACGGGCCAGCGAAAGCGCCTCGGAGCCGGTTGCAGCCGCCAATACCTTGAAACCATTCTCGTATGCGTGATCGCAAAGAATGCGCGCAAAGTTCAAATCGTCATCGACGATCAGGAGAGCTTCGTCGTTCTCCTGGAGAACGTCGCGGTCATCTTTGATCCTTGCCGTCGTCGCGGGCTTGACTTCAACTCGCGCCGACAATCCCAGAGGTTGCGCCATCTGCGACCGCAAATCCGCCACGGTTCCCCCCTGAGGCAGGACGTAGGTAAGCGGTAAATAGAGCGTGAATGTACTACCCTCTCCTGGTCTGCTCTGCAGCTGTATTTCTCCTCCGAGCAGGTTGGCAAGCTCGCGGCTGATTGCCAGTCCGAGTCCCGTACCTCCGTATTTGCGGCTGGTGCCTGCATCGGCTTGCTGAAAGGCTTCGAAGATAATGCGCTGCTTCTCCGCCGGGATTCCAATGCCAGTATCGGAAACCGCAAACGCAACCACAGAACCGGCGGCGCCCAACACCGGATGCTCTGGGCTCCAGCCTGACGATGCCAGCGAAACCGAAAGAGAAATGCCTCCTTGCTCGGTAAACTTGAGAGCGTTTGAAAGCAGGTTCTTCAATACCTGCTGCAGACGCTTAGAATCTGTGACCAATCCTCGCGGAAGATCAGCCGATATCTCCACATCCATGTTGAGTTTACGATTCTCGGCTTCATGCCTGAATGGCCTGGAGACGGTATCCAGAAGGCTTGTGAAATAGACCTCTTCGGCATCCACGGAGACTGTACCGGACTCAATTTTGGAAAGATCGAGAATGTCGCTGATCAGGTTCAGCAAATCCGTGCCCGCGCCGTGGATGGTTCGCGCAAACTCAACTTGCTTGCCGGTGAGATTGCCATCGGCGTTGTTACCGAGTTGCTGCGCCAGAATCAAGACGCTATTGAGAGGCGTCCGCAGCTCATGCGACATGTTTGCCAGGAACTCCGATTTATATTTGGAGGTGAGCGCGAGTTCTTTGGCCTTTTCCTCGAGAGCGCGCCGCGCTTGCTCGATTTCTTCGTTCTTCCTTTCTACTTCCACGTTCTGTTCGGCAAGTTCCTGCGCCTTAAGGGCGAGTTGCTCGTTGGTCTGCTGCAGCTCCTTTTGTTGTGTCTGTAGTTCTGTGGCCAACTGCTGCGACTGTGTGAGCAGGCCCTCGGTCTGCATTGTGGCTTCGATACTGTTCAAGACAATTCCAATGCTGGCGGTCAGCTGGTCAAGAAAAGCCAGACGCGATGTTGTGAAAGGCCCCAGTGAAGCCAACTCAATCACGGCCTTCACCTGATCTTCAAAAAGCACCGGCAGCACCACAACATTATTCGCAGGGGCCCTGAAGAGGCCCGATTGGATGGTGAGAGCCTCCGAGGGCACATTGACTACGAGCATGCGCCGTTTTTCGATAGCGCACTGGCCAACTAACCCCTCGCCGAGCTGTACACTGCTGGAAAGCCCATTCATGGCTTCGCCTGCAAATGACGACAGCAGTTCCATGCTGCCTTCCTGCGTCATTCGATAAATAAGACCCTGCTGCGCATTCACCAGCAGGACAAGTTCGGAGAGCAGCATCCTGCCCACGGTCGAAAGGTCTCGTTGGCCTTGCAGCATGCCGGTCAATCGCGCCAGGTTCGTCTTGAGCCAATCCTGCTCGTTGTTGCGCTCCGTTGTAAGGCGGAGGTTGTCGATCATGGTGTTGATGTTGTCCTTCAGCTCCGCCACTTCCCCGCTGGCTTCCACCTGAATGGACCGGGTGAGATCTCCTTTTGTAACCGCCGTGGCTACTTCCGCGATTGCGCGAACCTGGTTCGTGAGGTTGTCGGCAAGGAGGTTCACGTTGCCGGTGAGATCCTTCCATGTGCCTGCCGCTCCCGGCACATTGGCCTGACCACCCAGGCGTCCCCTCACTCCGACCTCGCGTGCAACCGTGGTCACCTGATCGGCGAAAATGGCCAAAGTTCCGGTCATGTTGTTGATCGTTTCGGCCAACGCGGCCACTTCTCCCTTGGCGTTCACGGTTAACTTCTGGGTCAAGTTGCCATTCGCCACCGCCGTTACCACCCTGGCAATTCCTCGCACCTGCTCAGTGAGGTTTGCCGCCATTACGTTGACGTTGTCGGTCAAATCCTTCCAAGTTCCAGCAACACCTTGCACGTTGGCCTGGCCGCCCAGTTTTCCTTCTGTACCGACTTCTCTAGCTACGCGCGTGACTTCCGCCGCAAAAGCATTGAGCTGATCGACCATCGTGTTGATCGTGTTCTTCAGCTCCAGAATTTCGCCCTTCACGTCCACGGTAATCTTCCGTGAAAGATCGCCGCGGGCAACTGCCGTGGTGACCTCGGCGATATTACGCACCTGGGCCGTAAGATTGCCCGCCATCGCGTTGACCGAATCGGTCAAATCCTTCCACGTTCCAGCGGCGCCCGGGACGTTGGCTTGACCGCCGAGCCGCCCGTCTGTACCGACCTCGCGGGCCACACGCGTTACTTCCGCGGCGAACGACCGCAACTGCTCCACCATGGTGTTCAGCGTTTCTTTGAGCTGCAGGATTTCGCCGCGAACATCGACCGTGATTTTCTTGGACAAATCACCACTTGCGATGGCCGTGGCTACTTCAGCAATGTTACGCACCTGCGCCGTGAGATTGCCCGCCATTGAGTTCACGTTGTCGGTAAGGTCTTTCCAGGTTCCGGCGGCGCCGGGAACCTGGGCCTGTCCACCAAGCTTGCCATCGGTTCCGACCTCTCGCGCTACGCGCGTGACTTCTCCGGCGAAGGCGTTGAGCTGATCCACCATGGTGTTGATGGTGTTCTTCAACTCCAGAATCTCGCCTTTCACATCCACGGTGATTTTGCGTGAGAGATCGCCGGTCGCGACTGCCGTGGTCACCTCGGCAATGTTGCGCACCTGCGCCGTGAGATTGCCGGCCATGGAGTTGACCGAGTCGGTGAGATCCTTCCACGTCCCGGCGACGCCAGGAACGCTTGCTTGCCCACCGAGGCGTCCCTCCGTGCCGACTTCGCGCGCTACACGCGTCACCTCGCCGGCAAAAGCGTTGAGCTGATCGACCGTCCTGTTGATGGTATCTTTCAACAGAAGAATCTCCCCGCTGACGTTCACCGTAATTTTCTTGGACAAATCTCCAGCCGCGATCGCCGTAGATACCTCGACAATGTTTCTCACCTGACCCGTTAAGTTATTTGCCATGGAATTGACGGAATCGGTGAGATCTTTCCATGTGCCCGCCACGCCCGGCACCACAGCCTGACCGCCGAGGCGGCCTTCGCTTCCTACCTCGCGCGCCACGCGCGTGACTTCCGCTGCAAAAGCATTGAGCTGATCCACCATGGTGTTAATGGTGTTCTTCAGCTCCAGCAGCTCTCCTTTCACATCGACTGTGATCTTTCGTGAAAGATCGCCGCGCGCCACAGCGGTGGCGACCTCGGCAATATTGCGGACCTGGCCGGTCAGGTTGCTGGCCATGAAATTCACGTTGTCGGTCAGACCTTTCCAGGTTCCAGCGACTCCGGGCACCTCGGCCTGCCCACCCAGCTTTCCTTCCGTGCCAACCTCGCGCGACACGCGCGTGACCTCGCCCGCGAAGGCATTGAGCTGATCCACCATCGTATTGATGGTGTTCTTCAGCTCAAGCAGTTCCCCTTTCACATCGACTGTGATCTTTCGTGAAAGATCGCCGCGCGCCACAGCGGTCGTCACTTCGGCAATGTTGCGCACCTGGCCTGTGAGATTCCCGGCCATGGAGTTCACGGAATCGGTAAGGTCTTTCCACGTGCCCGCGACACCCGGCACGTTTGCCTGACCTCCGAGCCGGCCCTCTGTACCTACCTCACGGGCAACGCGCGTAACCTCGCCAGCGAAGCGGTTGAGCTGGTCCACCATGGTGTTGAGGGTTTCTTTCAGTTGCAGGATTTCTCCGCGCACATCGACCGTGATCTTCCGCGAGAGATCTCCATTGGCAATCGCCGTTGCTACTTCGGCGATGTTTCTCACCTGTCCGGTCAAATTGCTGGCCATGAAATTGACGTTGTCGGTCAAGTCCTTCCATGTGCCGCCCACGCCCGGAACTTGAGCCTGTCCACCAAGTTTGCCTTCTGTGCCGACTTCACGCGCCACGCGGGTGACTTCTCCCGCGAACGCATTGAGCTGGTCGACCATGGTGTTAATCGTGTCTTTCAACTCCAGAATCTCGCCTTTTACATCGACGGTAATCTTGCGAGAGAGGTCGCCGCGCGCCACGGCAGTGGTAACTTCTGCGATGTTTCGGACTTGGGCTGTCAGGTTGCCGTCCATTGCATTCACAGAATCCGTAAGGTCCTTCCACGTGCCGGCAACGCCGGGCACGATCGCCTGCCCGCCGAGTTTCCCGTCGGTGCCCACCTCACGCGCCACTCGGGTCACTTCTGAAGCGAAGGAGCGCAACTGATCCACCATGGTGTTGATGGCTTCTTTGAGCTGAAGAATCTCGCCGCGCACATCCACCGTAATCTTGCGCGAGAGATCGCCGCTCGCAACGGCTGTAGCTACTTCGGCAATGTTCCGCACCTGGCCGGTCAGATTGCTGGCCATGGAGTTCACCGAGTCGGTGAGATCTTTCCATGTACCTGCGACACCTGGAACCTGCGCCTGGCCTCCTAGCTTGCCGTCGGTGCCCACCTCGCGCGCCACGCGCGTTACCTCGGCGGTAAATACCCCGAGTTGCTGAATCATCTTGTTGACGAGATTTGCCGAAACCAGGAACTCCCCCTCCAGGGGCCTCCCATCGACATCGAGCCGCACGGTCTGTGTAAGATTGCCTTGGGCAACAGCTGCAATGGCCCGAGTCACTTCCGTGGTAGGCCGCAAAAGATCGTCCACGAGGGTATTGACCGAGACTTCCATCTCGCCCCACGCGCCGTGTAGCTCGTGAAAGCGCGCACGTTCTCTGGTTCTGCCCTCTTTTCCAACGGTCTTTCCCAGCCGCTTCAACTCCGCAGCCATGTGCTGATTAGCTGCGGCAATCTCGTTGAACGTGTCGGCGACTTTTCCTGAAAGGCCTGTCCATGTGCCTGGAAGACGCGTTGAGAAATTGCCGTTACGCATGCTCTGAAGGCAGGTCAACATGATGTTCAAATCCGCAGACGGCATATCTTCCGACACCGCGGCGGAAAACCCGTTGACGCCGGCCTCCTTAGAATGCCGTTTGGGCTCACTTTTACTTGAGGCTTTTTTCATTGTGGCTTACCAACTCTCTTGATCGTGTGCTCTCGCAGGGCGCGTGTTTATTGCAGTTTGGGACCGAAAAGAACGACTATGCACGATGCCGGATTTAAGGGTGTGTCCATAAATTTTGCTTCCTTGCTCCCCCGGTATGCTAAATCGATTTCAAAGCATGGCACGGCAGAATCGCGATCTGAAAACTATACCTCTTTTTGTGAGCAACGCTCCAATCGGTAGGGACGCTGAGTCGGCACAGCGAGATTCACAGAGCATCTGACGCCGGACGATTCGGGCATAGGTAAGCCCTTCTGTCCTTTGGCCTTCCCCGCAAACCACAGCGCCCAAGGCCAGCCCACGCTGGCCTCTGCATGAGACTCATTCCAGAGTCCTTAAATGAAATCCCTCTTATGAATTCCCTAAATCCCTCTGGAATCCCATGATAAGCATTCAGGCAGCCGGGCGAAGCGCCGAGATGCGCCATTTCAAAGGCACGCATTCATTTCATTTGATTTGCATTTCCATAAAGGTGTGTCGATAGAAGAGCGCTTTGATTCGAATCTCCAAGCACAGCTTTCGGACCGAGGCAAAGGCCTGTGTACCAAATCGATTGTTCTCTGCCTCGGTTCGACGAAGTTGCGCGTGGGTCCGAAAGCTACCTGCTGCCTTCGATGAATGGGACTTGAGGCAGGATCCCACTGTTTCTATGCATAGGCTCTGCTTCATGCAAAATTTACCGGGTTAAGGAATTCCTACGACTAGAGCTGGTGACGACACTGAAATTGAGCCTTTATTTTCAATCGATGTCGAATGGCAGGCAGGGTGCAATTACAGGCAACAGACGAAGTGGCGCGCATCGGGGCGCTTTCGAAAGGTACCAAGGGCCAGAGGTTATTTCGAGAGTGCCCCGTTGCATTTCCTCTTTAGTGGAGGTGCATTCATTCCCAGAAATCAATGCCTCCTCAGCGACGAACTATAGGCCTAATAAATCCCCTACACTCGTTATCGTTCCTGATCAGATGGGTGAATGCGGGCGAAGTGGAACGACCTGAAAATTGCGATGACTAGGAAGCCGCATTAGGAGGAAGTGCTAGATGAATGTCACATCAGATGTAGATGATCGTAAGATTGCTCACATACAAAATAAAGTTGCAACCCGGTTGTCGGAAACTCAAGCGATCCATCGAGCACAACAGGGCGACGCCGAATGTTTTGCTTTTTTATACGGTCTCCACAAGCGGCGCGTGTACTCCCTCTGCCTGCGCATGATAGGAAATGTGGCCGAGGCGGAGGACCTTACCCAGGATGCATTCATTCACTTATTTCGCAAAATCACAAGCTTTCGCGGCGAATCAGCTTTCAGTACCTGGTTGCACCGCTTGGTAGTCAACATTGTACTGATGCACCTGCGAAAACGCTCCATTCAGGTGGTATCGCTAGAGGAGACTCTGGAGCCGCGAGATGACGACGCGCCACGAAGGGATTTCGGCACACAAGATAGAAGCTTGGCCGGCTCTATAGATCGGGTTAATCTCGAAAGGTCCATTAAAGACTTGCCGCCTGGATATCGAATCATCTTCGTGCTACATGACATCGAAGGATACGAACACAACGAGATTGCTGATATGTTGGGCTGCTCCATAGGCAACTGCAAATCGCAACTGCACAAAGCGCGCATGAAATTACGCCGCATGCTCCAACACGGAGGGAAGGAATCCGAAATCGAGAAGAATGCGGCCTGAATAGCACGCTTAAGACGAGTCAAGACGACAAGTCAAGACCTTGTATCGAGAAAGATCTCTCCGAAACGCGGCAACGGTGGCAAAAGCCAAGCGCTCGAAAATGCCCCATAGCTCCCGGCCAAGTAAAGCTAAACTGACTCGCACAGTGAGATAAAAGAACACATCCACCAAGAATCTCCGACTTAGGTGCCGGATATTCCTCTGCTTCAGGTCAGAAACGCCCGCTTCATTACCCATCAGCAACTCTTCGAATTCACCAAATTGACACATTGGAAATCCTCGCGTCGGGTACGACCTGGAACGTTGCTAAAATTTACTAGGCGCTACGATTTCGGCTTTATATCTCCGACTGCGCCCTTTAAGGAGGAATGTCTTATGGCGGACTTGAGAAGCGGCAATCCTACGCTGAACAACCGGGTATTCCAACGCGAAGGCGTGAGCTACGGCGACGCCATGACCATCAACGGAACCGTCCACAAGACAGGATTCCTGCTGCTGTGCGTGGTCGCCACAGCAGCGTGGAGTTGGAACCAGTTTACAAAGAGCGATAACCCAGGCGCTATCGCGCCACTGATTGCCGTTGGAGCGATCGGTGGCTTCATTGCCGCTTTGGTCACTGTTTTTAAAAAGAACTGGTCTCCGATAACCGCTCCGATTTATGCGCTGCTGGAGGGTTTGGTCCTTGGCGGCGTCTCATCGCTATTTGAAGCGCGATATCCTGGCGTGGCAATCCAGGCTGTGAGCTTGACGTTCGGCACGTTGTTCGTGCTCCTGCTCGCCTACCGCTCAGGATTGATTCGAGCCACGGAAAAATTCAAGATGGGCGTGGTGGCGGCAACGGGCGCGGTCGCCCTGTTTTACTTTGTTACGTTTATTCTGGGATTCTTTGGCGTCAGGCTCACGTCCATTTACGGCTCGGGACCTATTGGAATCGGGTTCAGCGTGGTGGTCGTGATTATCGCAGCTTTGAACCTGGTTCTAGACTTCGATTTGATCGAACAGGGAGCATACTCGGGCGCACCAAAGTATATGGAGTGGTACGCAGGTTTTGCTTTGATGGTCACGCTCATCTGGCTGTACCTTGAGATCTTACGGCTGCTGGCGAAGCTTAGAAACAATCGTGACTAGGCTCCGGATAAGGATTTTTACAAGCGCAGGCTCAGGAGAGACATACTGGCGGATCCTAATAATGACAGGCTGCGTCCTGAATTCATGCGTCTCTCCAGCCCTGGGCGATCAGAGCATCATAGTGTTCGTCACATACCCAGATTGGATCAAAATCATTAAAAACCAGCCCCCGATATGCCGGGGCACCACAGATTGCCTCCTGAAGCCGACCAACAGCCGGAACCCGTACCATCTGGCGGGTATCAACAAATTGGCATATATGACTTACAACGTCATTGCTTTCACCCATCAATAAAAAGCTAAGCCTATAAGGTAAGTATATTTAATGTAAGGAGGGGCCTAGCCGGTTTTGAGGCCAGGCCCCGCAAGTCTTGCCTTTTGCGCTCCAGGTACTTGATTCCGGTGCAACAACTTCGGTCTTGTACTGCCCGCCCACGAGTTCACGCGGCAGGTTCGCTTGAACAACTTGGTAAAGACCCGGCCACGTGATCGAGTACTTCAAATTCGCGCCTATCCGCTCCAGAGATTTGCCCGAACGACAGGTTAACACGTCCTACCACTCCCGCATTAGTTTGAGAACGATGCGATTGCCCAATTCGTCATAGGCATAGAGGTGAACGCCACCTTTTTATACTCGCAGGTCGGCCCTCTCGATGCTCGGTTCATGCTTCACAAACCAGGACTGTTGTAAAGAAAGCGGTCAGTTGGAATTCCATGCCCGCCGGCTTCAGCGCACCCCTGCGTCGTTGTCTCGATCAATTCGAGAATGCGCGTTAGGTTACCGCCCCGGGTGGAATCTGCCTCCACCAAAGCTATGCCCTTCACCACTGCGGTACCCGCCGCCCCCACCACGATGGAACGATCGCCCGTCGCCGCCAAATGAACGCTCAGCGCCATGGAAGCGACGATCTTCACCGAGCCTACGGAACCCACGGTCGCGACCATTGAATCCCCGGTCGTCGCCATCAAACCTGCGGAACCCACGTCCACCTTCATGAAATCCACGGAATCCATTGTCACGAAAGCGCGGATATCCGTTCCAATAGCCTGGATGCCGGAAATAAAAGTGATCCCAAGGCCCAGCACCGATGAAGACGCCACCTGCAAACCATTGTGGCCCCCAATAGCCATAGGGTGCACAGGCAAATGGATAATACGGATAGTAACCGTACCCGCACACCGGGGGCGCATTGTAAAGACCGTAATTCGGGCCTATCTGGACGCCAACCACAACTTGGGCGTGCGTATAAATACTGGCGAACGCTAAAACAGCGATCAACGCAAGGTATTTGAAATTTCGCATCTTAGGACCTCCCTCGCCAAACCAGTGATCTCTCTCTGATCATTTGCAGACCTGAAAATTACCCGGCCTGCGGCAGACCCAAACCAACTCTGTTAAAGAGAACTCCAAAAGTAGATAAGAGTTTTGCTTAATCTGAACGATTTGATCAAATTCCCTTAGATCTTGATCAATCTTAACCTGCGGGCCCCGTTGCTTCCTGTGAATTGGAGGGCGCAATCAAATTCTCGGCCTTCAATGGCGCAACTTGGCGCATCGCGCCTCTTCTCTCATAAGGGGCCGGGGCTGGTAAAGCGAGGGGCTTTCACATCCTTTCGATTGGAAGAATTCGAGGTTGTAGATCGCCTTCTTGGCGGAATTTCCATTGGCCGCATCGTTGGCGGCGAAGCATTGAAAGTTCAGCTGGCAACGGCAGAATAAGGTAGAGCGTAAAAGCCGCTCAAATATCTGGGTATTGAGATGGCATGACCATACTTCTGGAAAACGAACCTACAAAAAGAAAATCATTAGAAACCTAGATCAACTACGCGTCCGTCGAGAAGAGGAGAAGACTGTCGTTTCGTAGTTTGACTCATGTGGCGATTGCTTTAGGTGATTGTCAGCATGCCAGGCCAGTCCAATCCTCCGTGAGCGGCTGCCCAAGCCACACCGGTTTCCACCTCGACGCCCCAGCAGCGCTCGAGTTCATTCTGCTCTTGGACTCGCGACTCCGCATCGTAAGGACGCGAAAGATCCTTGGAGTATCTCTGCACGGAAGGCTGTCTTGTGGCCCACTCTATCGTCTTCTCTTCCACCGGCAAAGAGAGTGCTTGCGTAAGCTTCTGCAGAGCGCTCCGGGGTTTTTGTGCCAGATCATCGCCGCTCATTACAACCATGCGATCGCCCATTTCTTTTGTCATCTGACCACAGACAAACCTCTGCGCCAGCCACAGATAGGCGATTGCCTCCGGCACAGCCAGTCGGCTCGGATCCACACCAGCAAGCTGCGGACAGAGCGTGACATCCGCAGCCGCCTTCGGCGCCCGCTCCCGCACCCATCCTCGCCTTTCCTCCGATTTGAGGATGGATAGCATATAGGCCTTAAGCGGCGCCATGAGGAATGTGGATGTAGCCCGTGGATTGTGCCGCAACAGCGTGCAGCCAATGGGATTAACCCAATCATTGGGCTTCATGACCACAATCTCATTGCGATCGTAGGTCCGGCTCAGGAGCTTCACGGTAAGATCGAACCATTCATCCCAAGGAATGTCCTGCAGATGACGGCTCACTGCCAGTTGCGCCAACAACCGCGGCTCCTTCAGCACAAAAAAGTTGGGCAACAGCTCGAAGTACCGGGCCAACAGCGTAGAACAGCAAAAAGAAATATGCAGGATGTAATGGACAGGTCTTTCCTCGGCTGCAAGTCTGCCGGATTGCAGCAACAGGTCATCCAGCTTCAAGTCCAAAATTTCACCCATGTGACGCAAGCGGAGATCGAGAAACACGGAATCGCGGTAACTCGCGCGAGACATGCGCACAAACCTCATCGAGCGCTTTTGCTGGTCGATCTGCAGAGGATAAAAATCGGGGGATCTCAATAGATCGGCAATTGAATTCACAGCCATCTCCGGGAACGCCACGTGGCGACCAAAGCAAGACCATTGCGGCCGCGCTCCGTTCCGGCTTGAAGACCAGGCGACCGAGCGGAAACTACCATAAGTATCCATCCAGAAAGACGACGGCCTGCACCGGGTCAATGGATGACTTGGAACCTGCAATGGCGTAGGCGGCGCCAGCGCGATGAACCAGCAGTTCGTTGAATTGCAGTTCCAGGTTGACGGCCTGTTGAATGCTAATGGTCCGATTCCCTTCGCTGGGGTTCTCCTCCGCTAATTGCACGCAACTTGGTTCCGAGCCGGTCCCACGAGTCATGCAAAACAGGTAGTGCCAGCCCGGGCTGGCTTGGTCGGGCACCAGGAACCGGGAGCATCCACGAGGAAAAACACGCACCTGGGGAGTTGATACATGCGAGCAAGAGAGAGTCCTCGCCCAAGCGCGAAGAGTCTCCGTCAGTCCGGCGACCGCGGGCTCATCCAACACTTCTTCGGCGCTTGCAGTCAGAAAATTATAGGCGTCCGGCAGATAGGCATATGTGAACGGAGTGAGTCCCTCGCTTTGGCGAGACACAGCATGGAAATCGAAGCTGGCTCGCAATTCTTCCGCCGCCTTGAAAAAGCCCTTCGCCAGATGTGCGCCGACGGATTCGGCAACCTGCTCGGAGCCAGCTTGTTTAAACCATTTCATCAATTGCGTCTCCCCGTGATCAGGCGCCGTATTACCGGACCGGTTGATTGCCATGTCCGGTGGCATAGGCCATCAAGCTGGCCTGGCGGTAGCCGTCCACGGCAAATACATGGCGTGCAGCTTCGGGAACAATGCCCGCCACCAGGCATCCTACCAATCCCATGCCCATGGCGGACATCCACATCCTATTTCCGGCCGCGCCGGCACGCAGCAGCAACATCCGATGTCCCCACGACCCATAGTGCGAACAAGCATCCTGCAGGTTTCCCGCGATCCACACGATCGCCGGTGCGGAGGCAAACTCAGGCTGCACGAAGATCGCCTCGAGTCGATCGCGCTCCGGCAAGGCGCCAATCTCGATGAGCCGGTGTTTCTCGCCATCGTATCTGTAGACAGAGGGAGCCAATCCCCGGACGCGCGATGCCAGCACACATAAGCTGAGGTCCGGCTCGGCAGGCCAATCGTGCGCATCCATCCGGTAGGCATTCTCCAGCATGGTAGCCGTTTGCTCCAGGGAGATTTCGTCGCCGTTGTAATGCCGCACGGATGCCCTACCAGACATGATTTCTCCCAGCAAACGTCCTCCACGCAGTGCCGCAGGCAAGGGTACGTCACGCGCTCCATCCGAAACACAGCCATGCTCATGATGAAACGCGGCCGGCGGCGGGAGCGTCAAAGCAGTCGTCCTGCTTTCCTGAAAAACCATCTCCAGCGCGCATTGTGAGGTCACACCGCTAAATTCGGCCGCGCGACGCCTGTCTGGCCGGGCAGTTCCCCGGCTGCCATTGACTCCCGCAGATCCCGCGACCGGAATACCTCCAATGGCAATCACTCCGGTAACCTGCTCGTGCAGCGGCTCTAGATTCAACTGTTCAGCAATTACTTCGTCGCACCATCGTGTCTCGGTACGCGAGCCAAGCCCCAGCGCTCCGGCGTTCATATGAATCTGGCTCTGAGCCACGCCCGCATCCATCTGAGCAAGCCTGTATCCGAAAATGCCGTACTTGGAAGCCAGACGATGAAAGGCCCCGGTAAGCAAGAGCAATACGCGGGGCAATTCTTCTCCGTATGCGGGGATGGAGCGGCGCATGAATTCGCTCGGCTCAAGCGTTCCATCGTGCCTCTCCAGCAGAGCCAGCGCGTGATCGTGGGGCTGATAAAAATAAATTCCAGGCGCAAGACCTTCCACATCGCGCACGATC
>DATGIO010000225.1:0-63988 GCA_035295685.1 Candidatus Angelobacter sp. | reverse complement strand
CGGCATCGTCAGTTATATCGATGCTACTGGCACGATTGAAGGGGCGCCCGCCGTCCGTGAAGAGCATCTGCCGGTCTTCGATTGCAGCTTTAAGCCGCAAAAGGGCAGCCGCAGCATTCATTACATGGGCCACGTCAAGATGATGTCTGCCGCGCAGCCGTTCATCTCCGGCGCTATCTCCAAGACGGTCAACCTGCCGGAATCGGCTTCGGTGGAAGACATCATGGAGGCCTACATCCAGTCGTGGAAGATGGGGCTGAAGGCGGTTGCCATCTATCGTGACGGCTCCAAAAAGGCCCAGCCGCTCATGGCCGCTTCCAATAAGGAAGAGGCTGCCGCCCGCGGCAAAAAGGTGGAAGAGCCTGCTCCGCCCACTCTGGAACAGCAGCAGTGGACGCCGCCACGGGCCCTGCGTCATCGCCTTCCCAGTGAACGCAACTCCATCACGCATAAATTCGATATCGCTGGGCACGAAGGCTACATCACCGTTGGTCTTTACAAAGATGGAACGCCGGGCGAGATCTTCATTCGCATGGCGAAGGAAGGTTCCACAGTCTCTGGCCTCATGGATTCGTTTGCCACTGCGATTTCTCTGGCCTTGCAGCATGGCGTTCCGTTGCGCCTGCTCTGCGATAAATTTGCTCACACTCGTTTTGAGCCGAGTGGCTGGACCGGCAACCCGGAAATCGGTCATGCCAAGTCCATCATGGATTACATCTTCCGCTGGGTTCAGCTTCGGTTTCTGCCGGGCCAGCAGTATCCATTGCCCGGCTTTGAAAACCTGAAGGGTGTTGCGCAGCCGTCTGTGCCGGAGCAATCGGGCCCACAGCACGCGGGGCCTCGTCCCATGGATATGGGTGCAACCAATCCGCCCATGGGCGGCCTTGCCAGCAGCCCTGAAACCGAGGCGCAATCCACGGTCCGTATCGCGGATCGTGGCATCTACCACGCTGCCGATGCCATGAAAGAACTGGTGGACATGGGCGATGCCCCAAGCTGCCATCTTTGTGGCGCGATCATGACGCGCAACGGAAGTTGCTATCGCTGCATGTCCTGCGGAAGCACCAGCGGCTGTAGCTAGCAAAGCAAAAAGCTAGATCAGAAAGGCAGAAACACAAAAGGCAGATGGGTTCCGGCAATCTGCCTTTTGTCTTTTTGAAACGTGCTTAGTTGATCTTGCCCGCCGTGCTCTCGATAGCCCCGGCTACCCGCAACACCGTGCTCTCATCAAAGTGGCGGCCCAGCACCTGGACCCCAATCGGCAAGCCTGAACTGGTAGTGCCGCATGGCACGCTGATCGCAGGCACACCAGCGAGGTCGGCTGTAACGGTGTAAATATCCGCCAGGTACATGGCCAGCGGATCGTCCGTTTTTTCACCCAACTTAAATGCGGAGGTAGGCGTGGTCGGGGTGATGATGGCATCCACTTCGCGAAATGCCTGCTCAAAGTCGCTGGTCAGTAGTGTGCGAACCTTTTGGGCCTTTAGGTAGTAGGCGTCGTAATATCCGGAACTCAGTGAATATGTTCCCAGCACAATGCGCCGTTTCACCTCGGGCCCCAAGCCCTCGTCGCGGCTGCGGCGGTACATCTCCGCCAGGGTACGCGGCTGCGCTGAGCGATATCCATAGCGGACGCCATCGTAGCGCGCCAGATTCGATGAAGCCTCCGCTGTTGCGATTACATAATAAGTAGGAACGGCGTACTCAGTATTCGGCAGCGAAATGGGCTTGATCTCGCAGCCCTCTTTCCCAAGACGCTGAATCACTCCCTCAATCGACGAACGAATCTCCACATCCAACCCATCTCCGAAATATTCCTTGGGAACGCCAAGACGGAGGCCCTTGATCGGCTTTTGCAACTCCTGCTCATAGTCGGGAACAGGAACGTCGGCGGAGGTTGAATCGAGCGGATCGCGCCCGGCAATCACCTTCAAGATGATTGCCGCGTCTTTTATGGTTTTGGTCAAAGGGCCGATGTGGTCGAGGGAAGAGGCAAAAGCAATCAATCCGTAGCGGGAGACTCGCCCATAAGTCGGTGTGAGGCCAACCACACCGCAGAATGCCGCAGGCTGGCGAATCGATCCACCGGTGTCGGAGCCAAGGGTAGCAGTGGCCGTTCCCGCGGCGACCGCCGCGGCTGAGCCACCGCTGGAGCCTCCTGGCACGCGCGACTTGTCGCGAGGATTGTGCACCGGTCCATAAGCGGAATTTTCGTTCGACGAGCCCATGGCAAACTCATCGCAATTCAGTTTTCCCAATACGATCGCCCCGGCGGCTTCCAGCCGGGCAACAGCCGTGCAGTCGTAGGGCGGAATAAAGTTTTCGAGTACCTTGGAGCCGGCGGTGCTGCGAACACCTTTGGTCACCATCACATCTTTAATGCCGAATGGCACACCGGCCAGGGGAGGCAGCGCTTCGCCCTTTGCGGCGAGGTCGTCAATGCGGCGCGCCTGTTGCATCGCGCGATCTTCGCAGAGCGTGAGGTAGGCGTGGATCTCGCCATCTTCGGATTTGATCTTCTTGTAGTACTGCTCCGCGATAGCAGCCGCTGTAAATTCCCGTTTGGCGATTCCATCGCGCGCAGATTCGGCAGTCAGTTGATCGATGTTCATCGAGTTTGTTTTCCTCAGACCTCTTGGTAACGATCCGTTGGTAACGATTTGTAAATAACGGCCTGTTGGTAATTTCTTATTGCCGGCAACGTTCCGAAGGGTCGGAAGATCTGAAGATCCAAGGTCCAAAGATCCAAAGGCACAAAGATTGGGCGATCCGTTATTTGTCGATGACCTTGGGAACTTTGAAAAAGCTGCCGTCCGAATCCGGAGCGTTCCGCATGACGGCGTCTCGCGGCAGGCAGGGACCGGCTGCATCGGCACGCTGCGCATAGGCAAATTTCTCGCCTTCGGTTGTTCCTGCAATTCCTGAAGACTCGTTGCGTCCGGAAACCTGGGTCATGGGCGCGACATTCGATGTGTCGAGCTTGTTCAGCCGGTCGATGTATCCCAGAATCGAGTTGAGGTCTTTTTCGAGGTGAGTGCGTTCTTCCTCGGTGAGCGCCAGGTTTCCCAGGTCAGCCACGTATGTCACGTCTTTTTCAGTAACCTTCATGATGCAGATGCCAATCTCCGCGCTATGTGGCGGTCAGATCCCCAAGCGAGTGCTTTTTTGTTGCTGAATTGTAGGCAGCAGGTTCAACGCTCTCTTGCGATTTGAAAATGTACCTCTTCCACGAGAGGACCTAAGAGGCTTGCCAAACCCGCAAGGTAGTTGGGTACAAAAGCAATCAATTGGCTGCGCCAATTCGTATCCGGAACTTCAACCGTGAGCCTGCCCTCGCTGAAGTTTACAGCGCGGGTCCGTGCAGCAATCTGATTGCCGCATACAAGCGGCCAAGCCAGCACGGCGGCCTCTTCACGAGGCTGCGTCTTTAAAAACTCGGTCATAATGTGCTTGAGGCCCGTGCGTATCTGTTCCATTCGAGTCGATTTTAGCATCCGTTCAATTTTCGGTTTGAACTGCGAATGAGCTTGCAGTCCGTATGTACCAAACTCCTGCAATTTCTTTAAATCCAACACTTTACGGCGTCTTTTTGGCCCCACCGTTTAATGCGTGGGAGTGCCGTTAAAGCTCCGTTTTAAGCCGTTTAGGCAAACACGCTTAGTACCGTGCCTTGCGGAGCATAGGATAAGGTTGAGTTATTTTCCTGTGACTTGCACCTGTGCAATCTGCCGCCCGTAGTGGGCGCAAGGAGAGGCAACACCGAGATGCATAAGCCGATCAAGTATGCCGAAAAAGCCCTTACAGTGGCCGCCAAGGGTACATGGGCTGTTTTTGACCGCCTGAACAGCATTAAGCCCGCCCCGGCTTTCACCCCCAAATGGTCTGATAAGCCCATCTTGAAATCATGGGAAAAAACCAAGCCACCGCTAGGCTGGCCTCGTTCCACCGATTCGCTTTGCCCCAAATGCGTGCCGGAAATTCGTCAACAGATTGTCGATGGCAAGCTTCCGCATGAAGTTCTGATGAATGAAAAGGTCGGCGAAATCAAGGCGCAGATCGTGGAGCGGGACGGCAAGATTCTGATGGAGAAGGACTGCCCGATCCATGGCCACTTTGAAGATGTGATGGCCATCGATACCGATTTCTTCCGCCACCTCGAAGAGGTTTTCCCCGGCCGCGATATCCGCGCCCACAACGATGAAAAGCTTCATCATCACGGCACCAGCACGGTGAAACATGGACGCGGTACGGTGCTCACCATTGACCTTACCAATCGCTGCAACATGATGTGCGATCCCTGCTTCATGGATGCCAACCAGGTTGGTTTCGTCCACGAGCTGACTTGGGAAGAGATCAAGACGCTGCTCGATAATGCCATCTCCATCAAGCCGCGCCGCCAGATGTCTGTGCAATTCTCCGGCGGAGAGCCGACGCTTTCGCCATACTTCCTCGACGCCGTGCGCTATGCCCGCAAGGTTGGTTACAACTCCGTGCAGGCAGCCACCAACGGAATCGAGTTTGCCAAGTCGCCCGAATTCTGCCGGCAAGCGGCGGAAGCTGGCCTGCGCTTTGCCTATCTGCAGTTCGATGGCATCGGCAATGCTGCCAACGCCCATCGCCAGGTAGGAAATCTGTTCGATGTGAAGCTACGGGCCATCCACAACCTGCATGAAGCCGGTGTGGACATTGTTCCGGTTACCACCATCGTCAACGGCATCAACAACGAGCAGGTGGGCCGCATCATCCAGTTCGCGCTCGACAATCCCAAGACCATCAGCTTCCTGAGCTTCCAGCCGGTTTCGTTTACCGGTCGTGACGAAGAGATCACCGACGAACGCCGCGTGGCCCAGCGCTATACCTTGAGCCACCTTGCGCACGATGTGAAGAGCCAGACCGGTCTGGGCGAACCTGCACGCGACTGGTTCCCGATCTCGTTTATGTCTACCTTCTCCGATTGGGCCGACTTGGTACATGGACCCAGCGCGGAATGGGGCCAGGCGAGCTGCGGATGCCATCCAAACTGCGGCGTAGGCATGGCCGTGATGATCGACAAACATACGAAGGAAGCGGTTCCCGTGACCGCCTTCTTGCAAGGCGACCGCCTGGCGAGAGACGTTGCCCGAGTCAACGACGCCGGCCGCGGTCGATTCCTCTCCGTGGTGGGCATGGCTCTGGCGGTGATGCGCAACTATGATCCCTTCCAGGCTCCCACTCACTTCCGCCTCGTCGACCTGTTGAAAAAGTTCGACAAGACGTTTGGCGCGACCAAGTCCGCCGATAAGCGGTACGGCAGCGTCTCCGGTGAGCGCACCTTGGAGGATATTGAGCGTCGCCGCGCCGATCGCTGGAACTTCCTCTTCATCGCCGGCATGTGGTTCCAGGACCTGTACAACTACGACTTCCGCCGCACGGAGCAATGCATCATTCCTTACGCTACGCAGGAAGGCGAAATCAGCTTCTGCGCGTACAACACCGGCGTGGGATGGCGGAACATCATCGAGAAGATGCACATGACCGCCACGCTTACCAAGTGGTATGAAGAGCATGGCCGCCACGAAATCTTCGCGGGTGGCAAGAAGGTGGGCCTGGCTGAGGGGGAGAACAAACTCCGTCTGAACGAGCAGCATGTCCACGCGGGCCGCAACACCACGCTCGATGAATTGGGCATCGCCAAGACTGCACGGGAAGAGAAGCTGCGTGCGCGCGATGAGAAACTCAAGAACGACGCCGAGAATGCGCGCATGGAAAAGCTGTATCGCCAGCATGTTCTGAAAGAGCCTCAGCCCGAAGGCGGATTCATTCCGCTCACTTCGATCGCTCCGGCCAACAGCCCTGCAGCCGAAACCAAGAAAGAAACCGAAAGAGAAGAAGTGTTCGGCGACTAAGGAATCGACCCATTAAAAACCAAGAAGGCGCAACGAGAACGTTTCGTTGCGCCTTTCTTTCATTGTCCTTTCCAATTTTGCTTGGCCGTTTTGCTCACTTAGCGAATTGCTCTCGCAACACGTGCTTAAAGAGGTTCTCCCACAGAGATAGCACCTTCTCCAAGCTGAATCGCTTCAGTACCTCGGGAGCCCGTGCGGCCAACCTACGCCGTTCCTGAGCGTCGCCCATCAGGCGATCCAAAGCAGCGGCCATAGCATGAACATCGCCCGGGGCCACTAAGACTCCGTCAACACCATCGCGAATAATGTCGCTGGGGCCAGATGGGCAATCGAAGGAGATTGCGGGCAATCCGCACGCCATCGCTTCACAGAGAGCATTAGAAAAGCCCTCTAGCCTTGAACAAAGCACGAACAAATCTGCGCTCTGGAGAAACGGGAAGGGATTCTGGACTTCACCCAGGAATTGGACTCTTCCATCCAGCCCCAAGGCGGAGGCTTGAGATTTCAAATCGGCTTGGAGAGGTCCTCCACCCAGGATCTTGAGCGACCAGTCAAGGTGGCGATCCGCGATTTTTGCGAAGGACTCCAAAAGAAGGTCGAACCCCTTTTCTGGAATAAGCCTTCCCATGGTGATCAAAGTCTTCTTTGCGGGGGAGGGTGAACTGGAATCGTTATGACTGAATGCCGTTTGAGACAAGACAACTGGATTGGGGATCGCAGTTCCTTTTGTCTTGGTAATTCCCCGAAAGCGCTGTACCACCGTATCGGTTTGGCAAACCAGCGCACTTGCTCTCCCATAGGTCCACCTTCGCAGGGTGCTCCAAATTGGCCCAATGTCATAATTCAATGGATCGGTCCGCTCTGAGACAATAATGGGCTTTCCCAAGCCTCTCGTCGCGAGCAGCGTGAGAACATTCGTAGAATCCATAAAACTAAGCACAAGATCGGGACCGGATTCCCGTATTGCTTTACGAAGGGCTCGCAATCGCAAAACATTTCGAGTCGCAGCCTCGAACAAATTGAGTGAGGTTGTTGCCAAGCCCAATCGCGTGAGCTTCACGGAGTGATGCAATGCGTATGCCGGCTGCGTTTCATGATCCAAGGTAAGAATCGTGACGGCCTTGCCCTCTTCTGCCCAGGCACTGGCCAAAATCGACATGACCCTTTCGGCTCCGCCTCTGTTCAACGTGGAGATAACTAAAGTGAGTCGCATCGTGGGGCCTGCTCAACAATATAGCGGCCATGGATCGATTCGATCGCTAGATCGACAGATCGATGATCGCTGGCATCGCTGACGGCCTCTTGAAGTTGCCCTATTTTTCACATATATACAAGGGGCAGCGATGGAATTGTCTACGAAAGCTTTGTGCTTGGGTGCCGCCTAAAGCGTTTTCAGCATAGGGTGTAAGTGGGAGTCAAGATCAGGGCAACCGTATGAAAGAAATTTTGATCGTTCGCGTCAAGTCGAAAATTTATCTCACGGCTCGCGTGTTCTTTCGGCTCCTCGACAATCGGGCTGGCGATGAAGCTGGCGCAGCTGTGGAAGAGTGGCCCTTTAGGGCCACGTTAAGTGCGCTCAATAAAATTCATGTCTTGGAGCATAAATGAGAGCTTTGTTCTCATTTGTGCTCCAAGGTACTACACTCGGTGTTTTCTACCCAGGCTTGCCTCCAAAAATTTTCGCGCGATTGCCCTGGAGTCAAGATCAACGAAGCGGCTTTTCCGCCGAAGACATGGTAGACGCATCCAAGAACCGGAATCGGCCCCTTAGCTTCATTCCCGCCGTAATGTCGAATCGTATGCGGATTCCGCATTCCCACCCGGTAGGCGCATGAACCCGCGCCTGAGAGTCATGTTTCTTGCGCCGGCACTCGACGGAGGGGGCGCGGAGAGGGTGTTTTCTACCTTGCTGCGGCATCTGGACCGCTCTTGTTTCGAGCTTCATTTGGCGGTCCTGCAGGCCAAAGGGGATTACATAAAGGAAATCCCTGCCGATGTCACGATTCACGATCTTCAAGTCGCAAGAGCCCGGTACGGACTGCTAAGCATTGTAAGAGTGATACGTGATGTCCGGCCCAAGATCGTTGTTTCGACCCTCGCCAACATGAATCTCACGCTGATGTCGGTCAAGCCGTTCTTGCCGGCTGGTACGAAGCTGTTGATTCGGGAAAGCTCGATTGCTAGTTCCTCTTTAAAGCGTGAGAGGCATCCGGCTGTTTGGGAATGGCTGTATCCGCGCCTGTATCGAAGAGCCGATTCGATCATCTGTCTTTCCGATTCGATGGTCAAGAATATGGTCGAGTGCTTCGGCCTACCGGCCAGCAAATTGGTTCGTATTTATAACCCGGTGGATACCGAACGCGTCCGAGGCGCGGCAGCCTGTGAGAATCCTTATTCTGAGGCCGGTCCTCGACTCGTGGCAGTGGGCCGGCTTGGTTGGGAAAAGGGTTTTGATATTTTGATTGCAGCGATGCCCGCAATTCTCGCCCGCTTTCCGAGTGCCTATCTGACCATCTTAGGTCGGGGGCCGCTTGCCGCCGATCTGGCGCAGCAGGCAACGAGTCTCGGGCTGGGAGATCGCGTGCGTTTCGCAGGCTTTCAGCAGAATCCGTGGACCTATATCAAGTATGCCGACGTTCTTGTTCATCCCTCCCGCTATGAAGGATGTCCGAATGTTCTGCTGGAAGCTCTCGCTTTGGGCACTCCGGTGGTTGCGACAGATTGCCCCGGAGCCACGCGTGAGATTCAGAATGATTACAGGAACATGATTGTCGCGGCTGCGGACGACCGGGATGCTCTCGCAAATGCGATGCTGTCGGTTTGTGAGGGCCATGCGGCGCGCGTTGAACCCGCTGTGAATGAGCAAAACCGATTCGACGTCCGCCAAATTGTCGAAGAATATGCCAGGCTCTTCCTTCACGTTGCGCAGGTTGCGGCCCCCTAACGGCCCAACGGGCGTCCCAAAGAACGTCCCATAGTTTTCACGGGAGATTGGGTGCCCCATCCTTTGTGGAGAGCGCGCTCTTGGTTTTTTGCGCTCGGAGCAAAGGGTGGGTTTTCGACATTCCGGGTAGGTACAACAGCCGCTTTTTACACTCGTGTGATGAATAAAGCTGGCGCATTTAATTTTTTTGACGCGGCTTTTCCGTTGAAGAAAAGCCGCACGACAAAAGATGTATGACAGGGAGAGATTGTCGAAAACGAGGGTCAGGGCCACGTCAACCGGGCGCAATAAAGTTTCATGCGATGGCCCTGGCCTTGGAATTTACCGTGTGTGATTGGAATAGTGTATTGTGAAGGTGGGATGAAAACGTCAGTCAGGATGTTACGAAATTCATGATCGAGCAGGAGCTTCAGCAGCAGAGGAGTATTTTATGGCGAACCGATGGGAATGCGGTTCGCACGTTGGACGACGCTCGAACCTTTCTCGCGGGCGTGGGTTTCTGCTTGATGTATCCCGACCGGGCCATATCGGTGATGCCAACATTTTTGGGCGCCTGCGCAGGCACCAGTGAAAATCTGCCAGACGCCAAGCATGCTTTTGCCGATGCTCGAACAGGGCCTGCCAATGAGCTTGTCGTCAGGCTCATGCGTGAGCGCCAACTGTATCAATTGAACCTTACTGGGGATATCACGCTGCTGGCTTCTGCACGGCTTTTTCCATTTTTCTACACCTTGTTGGGGGATCGGAATCCGAAGGCGACGCCGGCTACCAACGGTCAGGGCGTGAGAATATCTCCTCTGGCAATCAAGGCGTATGAGATCATCGCTGGTCATGGTTCTCTCAGCATCCCGCGTCTTCAAGAGCTGATTGGAAGGGAACTGACCACCGCAGCCCTGGAAAGGGCTTTGCACGAACTGTGGGCGATCCTTAAGATTGGGCCGGTGGATTTTCACGAAAAAGACGGCGCTACGTGGGATCTGCTCTACCACTGGTCGCCGGAAGCGGTAAAGGAAGGCGTGCGCGCCTCCCTGCCCGAGGCGATCTCGGCTCTCTTGGGTCAATATCTGGAGACGGTGATCGCCGTGGACCAGGACGAAATGGAACAGTTTTTCTCCAAGTTGTCGCCGCTTTCGAAAATCCGTGAAGCGATTCATGCGCTCCTGGCGACCCGCGAGCTGAGTTATTTGCCGATGGGAAGCAAAACGTTGATTCAACTTACTCCCGCGGTAAATCAGGAGCTGCCGCGAAATACCCGGAAAACTTAATTCATGAATAAGGCGGCGGTACCGGTTCAGGTGAGCGCAAAGAAGATCGTCATCGCGATTGATGGCCCGGCAGGATCAGGAAAGAGCACGCTGGCCTCGCTACTGGCGAAGAAATACAACTACGTAAATATTGAGACCGGCGCAATGTACCGCGCTCTGGCATTGAAGGCCATGGAAGCGGGCATCTCCCTGGATGACAGCGAATCCCTGGGAAAGCTTGCGGGCAAATCGGAGATTCAACTCCAGCCCCTTCCGGAAGGGAACCGGGTCTTGCTGGATGGCATGGATGTAACCGAGCGCATCCGGCAGCAAGATGTTACCGACGCGGCCTCCAGGGTCTCTGTACATGCGCCAGTGCGCGCCTGGATGGTCGATCACCAGCGGCAAATGGGCCTTGGGGGCGGGGTAGTAATGGAAGGACGCGACATCGGCACCAAGGTCTTTCCCGATGCTGAGGTTAAGATTTTTCTAGATGCCGCTCCCGAGACTCGAGGGAGCCGGCGCTTTCTGCAAAATCAGGAACCGTCATCCCACGCGCACGCAATTTCGGAAGAACTACGCAGGCGCGATGATCGCGACCGGGGGCGTCAGCATTCTCCGCTTGAGGCCGCGCCCGATGCGGTCTTGATTGATTCAACGCACCTGTCCCTGGATCAAGTTCTGGAACAGGCGGTGCAACTGATCGATCAGAAGATGAGAAGATGAGAAGATGACAAGATGACAAGACGAGAAGCCGAGAAGTGAAAGGGCACGCCCCCTGTAGTCAAATCTGCTATAGCGAAATCTTCGATGTAGCCCAATCTTTGGTTTAGCCGAATTTTCGGTAAGCCCAATCTTCGCTGTAGCCTCAATCTTCGTCGGCGAACCGAACCGGGCTACCCCTGCCATGCGAAAGCGCTTTTACTGTTCCTTGCTGAGTTGAATCGTGCCACGCTCGGTTTTAAGCCGGATCTTGGGACCACCTTTGCCGATCGTCCCCTTAGCGGTTGCCCGCGAGTCGCCGTTATTGATATTCAAGCTGAAATCGCTTTGAATTTCTCCCCCGTCGCTCTGTGCTTCGACTTCAAAGGCCGCTTTCTCCGGCAGTGTAACTTTGATTTCCGCGGCTTTATTGGTGATGTCGATGTTTCCTAGGGGAGCCTTCGCCTGCAAATCGATGTCTCCTTCTTCATCGACGATACTTACGTCGCCAGATAGGTCATCGACATGGACTTCTTTTTGCCGGGTCTTGAGCTGAAAAGGGCCTGTAATGGAGTTGGCATGCAGCTCGCCGCTCTCCATGCTCAGTTCGCCTCCCAGCTTGGCAAATTGGAGATCTGTACGGGTCGAGCTGAAGTGCAGCGGACGTGACAGTCTCGCAAGGTGAATATCGCCTTTGGTATCGCCAGTCATGGTAAGCGTTCCGCCAATGTCGGCTACGTCGATATCTTCGGCCCTTCCGTCGACGTTGACGTTTCCGCTAACGTTCTTGACGGTGGCTGAACCGCCGTGGAGCCGCAAGTTGGCGTTGCCTTTGATGCCGGTTGCGCTGAGGTCTCCATGATCCGCCTCCATCTCAACCATGCCTTCTCTGTCCGAGACGCTGATATCGCCATGGTTGGTGCTGAGGGAGAGCCCGGTACCGGTAGGGAGCTGTAAATCCAGATTGAACCGGCCCTCCTGATAACTGCCGCTCGTCATGTCTAGGACCCAGGTGTTGCCTTGCTGCGAGAAGTGCGGATGGGTGGAGCCGTTGATGCGATCCGCGGTGCTTTGTGAATCGCTTCGCAGATACTTGTGCAGAAAAACGTGGATTTGGCTGTCGGGGCTTTTTGTTACGGTCAGGTTGCCCCGTGCCGCGATCACTTTGACCTGCGATTCGGGCTTGATCTCCTCCGCATAGTTTTCCGTGAATTCGTAGCGGTTGCCGAAGACGCCGAAAGGATCGGTAACGTCGTCCTGCGGATCGACGTTGATACGGGCGCGCATTCCCTCCCAGTTCCAGCTCGCTGCCCTGGTCGCCGCCAGCCCAATCAGCACGAAGAAGATGAGGAACAGAATAGAGCCCGGTCCAATGCGAGGCGAGGGTTGGTTGTTCTTCCTGGCCAAGGCGTACTCGATTAGCCTGACAACGCCCCAAATCACCAGCACGAGGGGCCAAAAGCGAGAGAACCACAGGAAAATCGAGTGTCTGGAGAGAACCCCCAGGTTTTGCAGCAGGAAGACCACTCCGATTCCGATCAAAATGAAAGGGCCAATAAGTGAGCGCGGTCGCCGCTGAAAGGTCTGTATTTCGGTCACGGTTTTACCTCCTGATCGGGATTCTGGGATGCCTTCGCAGGAGGAGGCCCTCCCGCCCAATAGGGCTGAATATGGCCCTCGGTTGAGGCATTATGGGCCACAAATAGGCTCACACCGATCACAATCAACAGTGCTGGCCAGCTCCGGTCCCAGCTCACAACATCAAAATTTTGCAATAAAAACAGGATGCCGACGGTCACCAAGGCGGAAGCGCCCACGAGATGTCCACTTCTGCATCTCTGGCAATGGCACAATTTATTTCTCGTATAAGCTGTCATCCTTCCATCCTCCTTTAGGCCCGCCCATGAGTTCGGCGGTAGGCGATCCGCAGTCCCAGAGCAACCAGTAACACTGGCCAAAGCCGCCAGAAGTGAAACATGGGAAAGAGGCCAAAATTATCCAGAAGGAAAATCAACCCGAGGCCGATAAGGATGACCGCCCCCATGGGGGCATTGTGCATAATGTCGGGCGTCCTGTTTCCGGCTTGAGTCGGAGCTGTGCCTTCTGCGGGCGCGCTGGAGGAAAAGCCCGTTGCCGGCGTTGCCGTAGGTTGGTTCTCCTGAATGCCAAAAATATGATTCAAGCCGATAAAGTCCGGCAGGGGTACGCCGCGCAGCCGGGCCTCAGCGGTCTTGTATGCGTCAAAGACCATATAGAACCAGAAGCAAAAGGCGAAGAGCCCGAACATGGTGTCGCCAACGTTGCCCGTGTGCTCGGAGAGAGTCATCAGAAGCGCAAAGATCAATACATGAATGAACGCCTTCATGAACTGGCCGTTGTACATGGCGCCAACGCCTGGAATCATGCCCAGGATGGCCGCCAGGCCGGGACTTGTCCCTCCGGAGGAGGGGGGTGAACCCGCGGGAGCAGGTGTTCCCACCGTTCCCACCGGCGCACCCTGAAGGCGCGCCGCGATGCAGGGCTCGCAATAAATGGCCCCCATCACCTCGCGCTTGCAGTTCTCGCACAGTGCTTTTCCGCATGTCCGGCAATATGCGGCCGCCGGCGTGTCGGTATGGATTGCGCAGTTCATCTTAGGCTCCTTGATTGCTCCCGAGGATCGTTCCCTGGGACTTGAAATAAGCGATCGCACCTCCATCCAGTTCACGGCTGTAATAGTCTTGCCGCTGCTCGGGACGGCCGCTTGTATCGTTATTCTCTTTCTTGGTCTTACCCTTATCCTGACCGTCGTTTGGCTGCTCTATAGGTTTGCTAACGCTGGGTGTCGTATCGGCAGCCTTTCTAAGTTCGCGCACCCGCGATTCAAACTCGTACACCAACCTCATATTTTCGTAATACCTTACCACCCTGGATTGCACCTGGGTGTACTGCAGCACCACCGCCTTGCGGACGGAATTGGGCCGCAAATCCATGTGTGCCAAATCCTTTACCTTAACTCCTGCCAGGCTCATCGTCAGGCTTAGGGAGAAAAATGCCATGGCGAAAGAGGTCACAAAGCGGGGTTGCACCGCTCCGGTAAGCACCGGCCGCAGTGAGACCCACATCCGGCTCAACAGTCCTGGCCTCGCGGCGCTGGGTGTTGCCTGTTGCTCCGTGCCGGTGGCCCTGCTGGTGGCGGCCAGAATATTGTGAACCAGGTTCTTGGGCGGCTCTATTTCCTCAATCCCTTGCAGCCAGGCCATTCCTTCGCGGGCCTCTTGCAACATGGCTCCGCAGGCCTCGCAGCCCTCAGCGTGCAAATGGAAAGACTGCTGCTGGTCTTCGCGGAGCAGGCCGTCTAATGCGTCTGCCAGCAGGGCTTCAAAGCTGCTGCATTGAATCTCGGATTGGGAGCTTTTGTTATTCACGGCTCACTCTCTTTTTATTACGCGAAAGCAATCGCGCCAGTTCCATCCTTCCCCGATTGATTCGGGACTTTACGGTTCCCTCAGGAATCTTTAAAACCTGGGCGATTTCCCGATAGTCCATGTCCTGAAGGTCGCGCAGGATGACTGCTTCCCGCAGATCGGGGGAAATTCGAGCAAGGGCTTGCTGCACCATCTGTTGGGTCTCTTTGCTCGCCAGACGGTCGTCCGGCGACGGGGTAGGGTCCTCCAGACGGTCGCTCAAAGACTGAGAATCTTCATCTTCTCTGGCCGTTGCGTCAATAGAGTCGGTGATGCGCTCCTGGCGGCTGCGCCGAAAATGGTCTACCAGAAGGTTGCGGGTTACGGTGGTAAGCCAGGTGGCGAATGCTCCTTTTTCAGGATCGAAGCTCGAGAGAGTCCGGTAGACCCTGATGAAGACATCCTGAGCCAGGTCTTGGGCGTCGTCGGAAGAGTTGGTGAAGCGGTAACAGAGATTGTAGATCCGCCGATTGTGGAGGCGCACAATCTCCTCCCAGGCCAGGGCATCGCCGCCAATGCAGCGGCGAACCAAGGCTCCTGTCTGCGGATCTTCCAAGCAGCTCCCCCAACAGCTTATAGAGATACTTGCGCTTTCAGGATAGCATCCGGCCAAAAACTGCCGTGGCTATCTTACGTGCTTTGCATTCTAGCGCTTAGGTCTCAATCTCATAGGCGCAAACCAGCTCTCTTGGCAGAAACGATTTTTCACTCGGATAACCCAACGCGTTATTGATATAGGTCACCTGCTCCCGTTCTGTGCGGCCGTTTCTGTGGTAGTGGCCGTAAATATGCAGGAAAGAGCCAAGTTGGCGCACTTGCTTCTCAATTAACTCCGAGCCTAGCACCGGGGCCAGGAAGGTCCGGACCCATGGGCGGTTGGACAGCAGATCCAAGCGTGGAACGAAATGGGAAACGGAGATCACAGGCTCTCCACGCGATTCACGCGCCTGAAGATAAGGCTCATTGATGGAAAGAAAATGCTCCGCGATCTGTGGCGGCGAAAGGCGCTCCGGCCAGGAGCAACGATGGAAGTCCGCCCATGCCTGCAAAAGATCGGTCGTCGGCAAGCCAAACGAAAAGTCGTACCAGGCGAAGAGCGGTACAAGGGAGAGGCCTGGAAGGTGCAATGGCTCTGTGTGGACTCCATGCTCGGCGGCCACCCGCCGTATGGAATGGAATTTTTCGAGCGAATTGCCGGCGTCGGTACTGTGGGCCGGGCCAGTCATCCACAGTTCATGGTTGCCGGGAACGTAGAGCACTTCCAGAAAGAGGCTTCGCAGCCGTTCCAGCGTCTTGGCCACCAGGCTGCTGTGATGCGCCAGGTCACCCGCGCACACCAGTACATCGTTTTTGTAGTCCCATCCCGAGAGTTGCCCGACCCAGCGGTCGTTTTCCGCATATTCCACATGCAGATCTGAGACCGCAAAAATCCTCACGTTTCCTCCTGGAAATGGGTCCGGATATGATGCTTTCAAGATAGCATCCGAGAGAAGTCTTGGGCGGTGAAGCCCAACGGTCAAGAAGCCGTGTGGCAGAGACGGCCACCATAGCAACCTGTAACACGAAGACCATTCTTACGGGAACGTGAGGGTGCCCCATCGTTTGCGGAGAGATCGCTCTTAGTCTTTTCGCTTGGAAAAGAGTGGGTTTTTCTGGCGATGAAGCTGGCGGAACTTTAGAAGAGGGTTTAGAGCTTGCGTCAACGCGTGCTCAACAATTTTGAGCTTTGGAGCCTGAATGTGAGAACACATCAAGCTCCAAAGCAATAGGGTTCTATTCTGAAGTGAAATAGTCGATCGCGACCGGGTTCTCAAAAAGTGAATAATCGCGGGTTACAATCGTAATGCCCGTTTCCGTGACTACATAATTCTTGGCATCCTGTTCTGGATCGTAGCCGATCATGGTTCCTTCGGGGATTTGCACGTCCCGATCGATGATCGCGCGCCGGATGCGGCAATGGCGCCCTATGTTGACATGGGAAAAGACAATGCTGGAATCCACTTCTGTGTAAGAGTTCACACGGACATCGGGTGAGAGTATGCTGCGGCGCACCGAGCCGCCGGAAAGAATACAGCCGGCCGAGACGATCGAGTCGACCGCCGTTCCCGTACGCCCAGGTTCTCCGAACACGAACTTAGCCGGTGGGTATTGTCTTTGGTGGGTCCGAATGGGCCATTCCTTGTCATAGACGTTGAACACTGGAGAGACGGACACCAGGTCCATGTTGGCCTCATAGTAAGCTTCAATCGTGCCGACATCGCGCCAGTAGAGCGCCTCTTTCTTGTTCTCATCGACGAAATTGAATGCGTAGATCTTATATTGATCGAGGATCTTCGGCAGAATGTCCTTCCCGAAATCGTGAGATGAATCGGGGTCCTCAGCATCTTTCAGCAAGACCGGAAGCAGTACATCCGTATTAAACAAGTACACGCCCATGGACCCAGAGACCATCAGAGGGTTAAAGGGCGACCGCAGGCGCGTCTGTTTCGGCTTTTCTTCAAATCCCGTCACGCGTCCGGTCCGATCCATGTCCACCACGCCGAAACGTGAGGATTCGCTGGGATCGATCAGGATGGTTGCCAGCGTCACATCGGCCCCGGCCTCGCAGTGCTGGTCCATCATGAGCTGGTAATTCATCTTGTAGATATGGTCTCCGGAGAGCACGATCACGTACTTTGGCTGTTCGCTGCCAATGGAATAAATATTCTGATAAACGGCGTCGGCCGTACCCAGATACCAGTTGTCGCTGACCCTCTTCATCGGGGGCAGAATCTCAATGAACTCGCCTAGTTCTCGGGCCACAACCGAACCCCAGCCCTCGCGGATATGCCGGTTTAGGGAGAGCGCCTTGTATTGGGTGAGGATGTAGACCCGGCGCAGGTCCGAATTAATGCAGTTGGAGAGGGTGATATCGATAATCCGGTAAATGCCCCCGAAGGTAACGGCGGGCTTTGCCCGATCGCGGGTCAACGGATAGAGACGCTCCCCGGCGCCGCCCGCAAGTAATACTCCCATCGTATCTTTCATGAGAAAAATGCCATAAGAAGGATGCCGATATTCCGTTTCGTTTGCTTGGGCCGTCTCGCTGCTAGTCGCGGCTGAAGTATTGGTAAATTGGGAAAAATCCCCCGGTTCGCAATGTCTCAATTACAAATTGCCGGAAACGTCGAAAGATAGCAAGGGGAAACTCTTGGCGAGCTTGATGCCGGAAGCCGGTTGGATTTTTTGGTTTAGTTGCGAAGCGATTTGGGCTAGTGGATGAACGAAGAGGGATGAGCGATACGTTGAGAATGCGGGTTGGGTTCTGGGTTACGTTCTAGGTTGCGCTTAACGAAGAGAGGGAGCCAGAGCCAAGCGTAGGAAGCGGAAAGGCGAAGAACAGGGGGACGATTCGCGGTCTTTAGGCGGCATCGTCCACGCTGATGCGCAAGGATTTCAGGAAGCGTACGTCATTGGCATTGATGGCGAACTCCGGGTCTGAGGTCTTCTTTCGCGTGCTGACCAGCTCTGGAGATGCCGGAACTCCCTTTTCATCGCGTCGGTTGAACCCGATCGTGGCTTCCAGCACCAGAAAGATGTCGTATCCCTCTTCTTTGATTTTTGCGACCACCTGTGCAATTTGCTCCGATTCCGAGAGCGAGCTGTTGATGGTGTCTCCGAGATCTTTCATTAATTTTTTGAGCCGCGCATTCACGGTAAAAACTCCAGGGCCCCAGTTGGCCTTCATTTCTTTGGATGCCCTGCCCGGGGGCTACGTTTTACTGATTCCAGCAGGAGCATGCAATTTTCGCTGATACAATGGCACGTAATGGCGGGCATCTCCAGCGTCTTTAACCCTATCAAGTTGCTGACCGGCAATCGAATCGGCTACGCGATCTTCCGCGGCGCAGGCGCGATGATTCGATCGTTCCTCCGCACCTTCTATGTGTTGTGGCTGGAGGTTACCGGCTTTCTGTTCGGCGCATTTACGCTCTGGGGCGGCACGGCTTTGGTCCATCAATATAAGGTGAAAGGCTGGGCCGTCGATCCGCAGCGATTTTGGGTCATTGTTGCCTTTACCTTGGTTTGTGGATGGTTCACGCTGACCTCATTTTTCAGGGCAAGGAAGACCGCGAAAGTGAAGAACTAAGTGTTGAGTACATGCGTGCTGAGTACATTGGTGCTGAGTACGCTGGTGAGTATGAACGACACGCGCGAGCAATCAAGGGCACATTGCCATGTCTCAGAACTCGACGACCCGGAATTTGAAACCCGACGACGCCAAAATTGACGACGCCAAAATTGATTCAAAAATTGAAGACTCAGAAATTAGAGATTTCAAAATCAGAGATTTCAAAATTAAAGACCCGAAACTCGACCATCCTGACCGTTCCGCTGTCGAAGCCTTAATGAAAGATTCCAACCCGGAAGACTCGAAATTCGGTGCCGTGAAGCTTCAGGAAGAGAATCGCTCCTTCGAAAATATTGAGCCTCATCCCCTTTACTCGCCCGCCAACCTTCAGGGCTGGGATCACGACCGCGATGTTGGCTACCCCGGAGAGTTTCCGTTTACCCGCGGTGTGCAGGCTACCATGTATCGGGGACGCCCATGGACCATGCGCCAGTATGCAGGTATGGGTGATGCCGAGGAGTCCAATCGCCGCTACAAGTATCTTCTCGCCAACGGCACGACCGGTCTTTCGGTCGCTTTCGATCTGCCCACGCAAATTGGAATGGACTCTGATCACCCCATGGCCATTGGGGAAGTTGGAAGAGTGGGAGTCGCGATCGACTCCATTGAAGACATGCAAAGGCTCTTTGATGGCATCGACCTGGAAAAGATCTCGACGTCCATGACCATCAATGCCACGGCGAGCATTCTGCTGGCTCTTTATGTCGCCGTTGCCCGGCGCTCCGGCGCCGATTCCCGCAAACTGACGGGCACCGTCCAGAACGATATTCTGAAGGAGTACATCGCTCGCGGAACGTATATCTATCCGCCCACGCAGGCCATGCGCATCATCACCGACATGTTTGCCTATGCCAACGAGCATGTGCCGGAATGGAACACGATTTCGATCTCCGGTTATCACATGCGCGAGGCTGGCAGCACTGCCGTGCAGGAAGTGGCCTTCACGCTGGCAAATGCGATCGCGTATGTAGAGTCGGCTTTAAGCGCCGGTCTCGATGTGGACTCGTTTGCTCCTCGCCTTTCCTTCTTTTTCAACGCCCACAATAATTTCCTGGAAGAGATTGCAAAATTCCGCGCGGCCCGGCGCATGTGGGCCAGGATCATGAAAAAGCGCTTCCAGGCCAAGAATCCGCGCTCCATGATGCTCAGGTTTCACACGCAGACGGGCGGTTCTACCCTCACGGCTCAGCAACCGGAAAACAACATCGCGCGCACCGCTCTGCAGGCTCTGGCTGCCGTGCTTGGCGGCACTCAGTCCTTGCACACCAATTCCTATGACGAGGCTCTGGGGCTGCCCACGGAAGAATCGGCCCGCATCGCCCTGCGGACGCAGCAGGTTGTGGCCTATGAAACCGGAGTGGCCAATACGGTGGATCCCCTTGCCGGTTCCTACTATATCGAGACCTTGACCAATGAAATCGAGGAGCGCGCCTTCTTGTACCTGCAAAAAATCGATGCAATGGGCGGAACCTTGCGGGCGATCGAGCGTGGTTACATTCAGCAGGAGATTCAAAATGCCGCCTATGACTTCCAGCAGCGGGTGGATAGGTTGGAGAAAGTGGTGGTCGGCGTCAACGGCTTCCAGATTGAAGAGGATAAGGCCGTTCCCATTCAGCGGATTGATGAAAACCTGGAAAGGAACCAGGTAGAGCGCACCAGGGCTCTTCGCGCGCGGCGGAACAAAACGAATTGGGAGCAGGCGATTAAAAAGATCGAAGAGGCCGCTGCTTCGAAAGAAAATCTCATGCCCTGCATCATTCAGGCGGTCGAAAACTACGCTACGGTAGGAGAAATCTCCGACGCCATGCGGCGGATTTTCGGCGAATATCGGGAAACCGTTGTTATCTAACAACGCTATCTAAACAACGTTATCTAAACAACGTTATCTAAACAACCCACAGCAGGGTTGCGCTCCACAGCAGGTCTGCGCTCAATACAGGGGCAATCGTATGAAAGAACTGTTGACCGGTTATGCGTCTCGAAATTTGTCTTACGGGCTCGCCTGCTCCTTCGGTTCTCGATACTCAGGCTGGCGATGAAACTGGCGCAATTGTGGAAGAGGGGCCCTTTTAGGGCCCCGTAAAACACGAACAATAAAATTTCATGCCTTGGAGCATAAGTGAGAACATAGTTCTCACTTATGCTCCAAGGCATCCCGCGTTACTCGTAACGCAGGCTTTCAATCGGGTTGAGCTGCGCTGCCTTTTTTGATGGATAGTAGCCAAAGAAGATGCCGGTGGCCGCTGCGAATAAGCTGGCAAAGACCATGATCTGGACCGAAAGCTCCATCTGCCAGTGAAACGCGCTTTGCAAAACACTTGTGCCCACAATGCCGAGTGCCACGCCCAAAATACCGCCCAACAGGCTGATCACCACAGCTTCGCTTAGAAACTGAATCTGTACGTCGCCCTCGGTTGCCCCAATCGCCATGCGAATGCCAATCTCCCTGGTTCTTTGCGTAATCGACACCAGCATGATGTTCATGATGCCGACACCGCCGACAATCAGCGATAGCGAAGCGGTTCCCGCCAGTAAGAACGTGAGCAGCCGGCTGGTCTGTAGCTGCGCGCGGATCAATTCCTCAGGACTGCGAATATTGAAGTCGTCTGGTTCGCCGGTGTGGAGATGGTGCCGCTCGCGCAGCAGGCCTACGATCTGCTTGGTGGCTTCATGCATCGTGTCTTGCGATAGTGCGGAGCAAAAAACGTCGTCGAGCCAATAGGTGCCGGTCAGGCGTTTCTGTACCGTCGTGTACGGCATCACGATGAAATCGTCCTGATCCTGTCCGCTGGCGGACATTCCCTTCGACGCAAAGACCCCGATCACCCGGCAGGGCAGCGTGTTGATGCGCACGGTCTTGCCCAGGGGATACTCATTGTTTAGGAACAAGCCATCCACCACGGTCTGGCCGAGCACACAAACCGGAGCGGACTGGTCCACATCATCCTGGGTGAAGAATCCGCCCATCTGGATGTCCCATCGCCGAATCTCTAGGAAGTCCGGTGAAACACCCCGGTATTGCGTTCCCCAGTTCTGGTTTTCGTAGACCACCTGGATGTGGCCATCGACATTAGGAGTTACGCCCTTGATCTGTGGAACCTGCCGGCTGATTGCCAGCACGTCTTCTACGATCAGTGTCCGCGTCTGCCGCGATCCCATCCGCAGGCCGTTGGTGGTGCGGCTGCCTGCTTCAATCCAGATCATGTTGTCGCCCAGGTCGTGAAGCTGCTGCTGGATTCGCGCGGATCCGGCGTTGCCGATGGCCACCACGCAGATAAATGCTGCGATTCCCACGGAAATGCCCAGGATCGTCAGCGCGCTGCGGACCTTGTTGCGGGCCAGTTCGCGAAACGATTCGAATAGGATGGTGCGCAAATAGCTAAACATGGGTCGTAATCCCGCCGATGTTATCGCCCCTCAAACTTACTGCATGGAACGTGCGGACGTATCTCGCATAAGCTCGTCTGGCAAAGGATCTCCGGTCAACGTTTCCAGAAAGGCGATCAAATCTTGCTTCTCCTGGCTGGTCAGGTGGAGCGGATGAATCAAGAGATCTTTGCTGCCGATAAACGTGCCTTCCGCATCTCCTCCGTGATTATAAAAGTCAATGACATCGCGCAATGTCGGCATTTGCCCGGTGTGCATATAGGGAGGAGTCACCGCCACCAGCCGCAGTGACTTGGTGCGCCATTTGCCCTTGTCGGCTTCGGTCGCAGCCAGACGGCTCAGGATGCCCGTCGACATGTTGTCGCTGTAGATGCTGTCGACATTGAACTGTCCTGTTGTGCCTGGATCGTGCGAGAGCACTTGCTGCAGGGCCGAGTAGCGTCCTAGTTCGGAGGCATCGGCGTGTGGTGAAAGCGTGGTATCCACATGCATGCCGATGGTGTGAAAGCGGCTGTCGGTGAACATCGGGCCGAGATGGCATTGCACGCAATTGGTTCGCGGGCTGATGAACAATCGCAGACCTCTCACGGCGGCGGTGTTGATGGCGGTGTGATCGCCAGCCACGTAGCGGTCAAAAGGCGCATTTCTGCTGACGCACTTTCTCAGGTAGGCCTGCACAGCCTTTCCAAAGTTTGCGAAGATGTGGTTCACAATTTCTTTGTCCCGCTCGGGCATTGCCTCCCACTGCTTGTCGCCTGGCTTTCCGGTTGCGGGAAGTTCTGCCGCGTGCGGGTTGCGTGGGTCAAGCCGCGCATCCAGCGCGTCCAAATGATTGGGAGTATGACCACTACGAGCGTGATTGCGATGACTATGGAAGACGGCGTCGTACTCCGCCCGATACTTATCCCAAATCACGTGAGCCACCTGGAGGCGGCTGCCGTTTTGGGAATGTGGGTCCTCGGGATCGGTCAGGGCATCTGCCCACGGCGAATCCGAGACTCCATCGTTCTCCCGCCACACGTTGTAATAAGCGGTGTTGATAATGCTGGAAACATTGCGAAGCATCCATCCCGCTCCGAGAGCGGTGGCATGTGGATTTTCCTCCACGCCAGTGTTGGAACGGATATCGAACATCCACTTGGAATCGGGCTGATGGCAGCTGGCGCATGAAATCTTGCCGGTCTCTCCTGGTGCTCCCAGGCCGCCGTTCTTGCCGTCATTGCCAACCACGATTGGGCCCGAGATGCCTTTCTCGAAGAAGAACTTCTGCCCTAATTTGGCGGCCCGCGGATCGTCCGCAAACTGGTTGCTGGGGTCGAGTGGTGGAAGGGCGGGTAGGGGCGAGAGCGTCTTGATCAGCGCCCACTCCTCGGTCGTAAAGCCCTCGGGTGGCGGTGTTTCGGGCTTCCATGTCCAACCGGCTATGGCGAGAGTCGCGAGGGCCGTAACAGCAAAGATAGAGGTGACAAAAATAAAGCCAAATCCAGAGCCGCTCAGACGTAGTGTCAACTTCTTATTCAAGGTGAACCTCGCGTTCCGCAATGGATCGATCATCCGAAGGTAATTGTATGACGGGTGCCTAAATAGACGCAGAGCCTCGGCGTTGTCCAGGTAAAAGTGCTCCGTCCTCACAACAAGAAAGTGCCGGTGGATCGCCGCTTAAAACCACCGAATAAGTGGTCATTACAGTTGATTAATTTGTGTGTTTCAAAGCGACCCGAAAAATCAATTAGAAATGAAGAATTTCGGGTTCGTGCCATGTGCGCTGGTGGCTCCAAAGCCGCATTCTGAGCATAGTTGCGCCCAATTGACGGATAAAAACGGGCTTGTAGTGATAGTCAACGATAAATGAATTTTCTAAGGCAAAATCGCAAATCCTACTTCTTTTATTAAATGATTTTATGATCGGAAAAATAGGGAGAATCGGGCACTGAAAAAGCCACGTTGAATGTGCAACACGTCTGTTAAAACCAGGGACAAGAAAATCTACCCGCTACGCGCAGAAGAGAAGAGAGAGAGAAAGAAAGAAAGAAAGAGAAGAGGGCGTGCAGTTTCCCAGACTGAAAACGAAAATCTGAAAATCTGAAAATCGGAAAATGGGAAGAAGTGAACCGGCTGTCCATGGATTGATCAAAATGAATTGATCAAAGAAGAAAGCGAGTGAAAATAAAATTTTGTGCCGGGAGTTTAATTCCAGTGCTTCGACTTTCTTTTGCACAGGCGGAAATTTTTCGGCGAATGCGATTACTATAGCAACTGGACCCCATGGCTGACCGTAAACCTCTCTCGCTCGAAATCCTGCTTCACGTTTCCCAGACTCTCAACATTCCTCTCAAAGCACTGGCAGCGGTGATCGAGTTGCTCGACGATGGGGGCACGGTCCCCTTCATCGCTCGTTATCGTAAAGAGGTGACCGGAAATCTCGATGAAGTTCAGATCCGTTCCATTGAAGAAAAGCTGAATTATTTTCGGGAACTCGTTGCGAGGCGGGAAGCGATTCTTGAGTCGATTGCGGAACAGGGCAAGCTCACCGACGACCTCAAGGCGCGCATCGAAGCGACCTACGACAAGAGTGAGCTTGAAGACCTCTATCTTCCATATCGCCCGAAACGGCGCACCAAAGCCACCATAGCGCGTGAGAAGGGTCTGGGGCCGCTCGCTCAATATCTCTGGGACCAAAAGGTTGGAGCGGAGACGCTTGAAATCTACGCGGCTGGTTTTGTGAATGCGGAAAAAGAAGTTCCAACAGTCGAAGAGGCGCTGGAGGGCGCGCGGCACATCGTCGCTGAAATGATCGCCGAAGATGCTGATGTGCGGAAGGCATTGCGCAATCTCATGCTGCAGGAAGGTACGGTCGTGAGCCGCAAGGCGACCGATGCCGTCGACGAACAAGAGAAATTCAAGATGTACTATGAATTTCGTGAACTCGTAAAAACGATTCCTTCCCACCGCATGTTGGCAATTCGCCGGGGAGAGAATGAAAATGTTCTCTTCTTTCTCATTGAAGTCGATCCGCAAGCGGCGATCTCGCTGATTCGGACTCGCATCCTCCAGCAGCCAGGGGACTGGACTCCACAGCTCGAAATCGCCATCGACGACGCATGGCGCCGCCTGTTGAACACGTCGATTCAAGGGGAGATTCGATTTGAGCTGAAGCAACGATCCGATACCGACGCCATCCAGGTTTTCCGCGACAACTTGCAGCACCTGCTGCTGGCCGCTCCCGCGGGCCCCATCTCCGTTCTGGGCATCGATCCCGGATTGCGAACAGGTTGCAAGATCGCCGTGGTGGACGACACCGGAAAATTTCTTGCGCATGACGTGCTCTATCTGCACACCCAAAAGAGCGGGGCCGGTGCCGGCAAGATCCTAAAGGCGCTTTTGCAGCAGCACAATGTGCGCGCAATTGCCATCGGCAACGGCACAGCCTCACGCGAGACGGACGCCTTTGTTCGCGAGTTTCTGCGTGAGGAAAAATTGGATGGCATATTCACTGTCACGGTGAGCGAATCTGGTGCGAGCGTGTATTCGGCGTCGGACGTCGCGCGGCAAGAGTTTCCCGACCTCGACCTGACCGTGCGCGGGGCCATCTCGATTGCCCGGCGCCTCCAGGATCCACTCTCGGAACTGGTCAAGGTCGATCCGAAATCGATCGGCGTGGGCCAATACCAGCACGATGTGGATCAGCGGCAGTTGCAGCAGTCGCTCGAAGCGGCGATTGAAACCTGTGTGAATCGCGTAGGGGTCGATCTGAATACTTCATCGTGGACTCTATTGCGATACGTGGCCGGCATCAACGAACGCACGGCACTGAATATCGTGAGCTTCCGCAATGAGAATGGCCGCTTTCGCTCCCGCATGCAACTCAAGGAAGTAGCAGGGATCGGCCCAAAGACCTTTGAGCAGGCGGCGGGTTTTCTGCGCATACGGAATGGTGACAATCCACTGGACGTCACCGCCGTCCATCCGGAGTCGTATCAGATCGTCGAACAGATCGCGCAGTCGTTCTCAATTCCGATTGAGGAACTGATCAGGAACCCCCAGTTGCTCGATAAGGTGGATCGCAATCGTTTATCCGCCGGAGCCTACACCTTAAACGATATTCTGGACGAGTTGCGAAAGCCGGGCCGTGACCCGCGCGACAAGTTTGTGGCGCCTTCCTTCAATGAGCAGGTGAGGGAGATTTCGGATGTACAGCCGGGCATGGTTCTCGAAGGGGTTGTCACGAACGTGACGAAGTTCGGGGCTTTCGTCGATATCGGCGTGCATCAGGACGGCTTGGTCCACATCAGCGAGCTTTCAATCCGCTACGTAAAAGATCCCGCCGAAGTGGTGAAGACAGGCCAGGTCGTGAAAGTGAAGGTGGTGAGCGTGGATGAAAAAACCAAGCGTATTGCCTTATCGATGAAGGCGCTTCAATCTCCATCCGTCCGGCCGCCATCGCCACAGCCAAAAGAGCGGGAGAAGCCGCAGCCTTCGATGGATGACAAACTCGCCAGCCTGGCCGCCAAATGGAAAGTTCGCTAAGCCGAAAAATTTGTTGCCGGTTCATTGATCCCGGCCATGGTTGCTCCCTTTCGGGCCAAATTCGGAAATGAGGCGAATGTTGCATCCCATAACGCAGTGCGACTATCGCTCCGAAGTCGTTTGCGCAAGTAATGCCGAAGCGGTCTCGGCGTCTGCCGGGTAAAAGGTCTCCAGCGTCAACTCGGCCAATGAGATTTCCAAGGCAGTTCCAAACACTGTAACGGTGCTCAGAAATGATAGGGTTCCGCCGGGAACCCTTAAGCGCAAGGGGATGGCAATTTCATTCGGCGAAGCGCTCGCGCCAGAATCCAACTCATGACCGTCGATTTTGTAATCGCTGACTTCTTTCAATAAGGCTTCTAGCGCGGGATCGCGAGTCAAGCGCCATTGCCTTTTTGCCCTCTCTAAAAGATGGGAGCGCCACTCGCCGAAATTCACAATATGCGGGGCCAGGCCACTGGGATGGAGGGAGATGCGAAGCACATTCACCGGCGGCTTCAAGAGCTGCGAATCCACCGCGCCGAGTAGGGACCAAACGGCCCGATTGGCGCTCAGGATGTTCCATTGACGGTCGAGAGTCAATGCGGGATAGGGCTCGTGCGCTTTCAGGAGTCGCTCGATTGAGGCTCGAGCTTGCGCGAGTGCCGGATCGCTCAAGGGACGGTCTTTGAAGGCGGGTGCAAATCCGGCGGCCAGAAGCATTGCATTCCTCTCCCTGAGGGGAACATCAAGATGCTTGGAGAGGTGCAGAATCATTTCGCGCGATGGAGTGGAGCGGCCGCTTTCAAGAAAACTTAAATGTTTTTGTGAAATCTCCGCCTCAAGCGCCAGATCCAATTGACTGAGATGCCGTAGTTCGCGCCACGATCGCAGCAGGTTCCCGATAGATGCCACGTTTGCATTCATTACACCGATATTACGGGCCGTGCCGCAATCGATTCAATTACCTCACACGTAATTGCAGAGCTTCTGCGGCGAAGGCAATATGGCCAAAAGGCGATTATTAAGTCGCCGTCAGGAGGTCAAGTAAATCATGAACCGTCGTCAAGCAATTCAAGTTGCCGCTCTGGGGACTTTCGCCGCCGCGGTTGCGCGGAGCTCTAGCATGGGGCTCGAAGCCAAGAAAACATCGGGGTTGGGTCATCGGCCGCAACGGATAACAACCAAAGATGGTGTCGATCTCTTTGTGCAAGACTGGGGATCGGGGCAGCCGATCGTATTTCTCTCCGCATGGGCATTTAACTCGAACGTGTGGGGGAGTCACATGGCTGCTTTCACAGAGCACGGATACCGATGCGTGGCGCCGGATCGCCGAGGTCATGGCCGAAGCGACGTACCCAACCACGGTTACGATGCCGACACTCTTGCCGATGACGTAGCCGCGGTAATCGAGCAGAAAGATTTGAGAGACGTTGTGCTGGTCGCTCACTCGATGGGCTCAATCGAAGCCGTTCGTTACTGTGCTCGCCATGGCATGGACCGAATCGCGCGCCTTGTGCTGGCGGCGCCCACCACGCCTTTCTTGACCCAGACCGCCGACAATCCGGATGCCATACCAAGCGGTGCCATTGAGTCGCAATACGCTGCTATCGCCGGGGATTATCCAAAATGGATCGCCGATAACGAAGAGCCCTTCTTCATGTCCGATACTGTGCCCGAGACCCGCAACTGGATCAAGAGCATGATGCTGAGTGTGCCGTTGCCGGTGGCTCTGGCCTGTCGACGTGCGATTGCCGCTGCCGATACACGAGTTGACCTGCAAAAGATCGTGAAGCCGGTTCTGATCCTTCACGGCGACAAAGACGCAAGCGCGCCACTGCCCTTAACCGGGGCCAAAACTGCAAAACTGATTGCCAATAGCCGATTGATCGTCTATCCGGGCGCCCCACACGCGATCATATTGACCCACCGCGAGCGCTTGCTTGCCGATATGCTGGCGTTCATCGAATAGAAATGAATAAACCGAAATGAACGAGCCGAAATGGATAAGAAGAAATGAAATGAAGCTCAGATTGATCCGGCACGGCCCCGCCAATTGCCATCGCATGCCTTCCGCATCTTTTGCTAGGGGTGGAAGGCGCGCTTGGCAATCGCTCTGCTCAGTGATCAGTTTGCGGTGGCCAGAAAATCGATCTCTTGATTCAAATTGCCGGCAGGAACAGTCTGCCCTACCTGCGCACTCAAGAACTCTCGAATCGCCTGTCCGTAAGCGTTGTTATTTTGGAATGTCGTGAATGCCGTTGTGAGAGCACCGAAATTGATGAGCCAACTGACATTCGCAGGAGGGGTATTTTTAACTTTCGCCGCCAGATTGTAATTTGCGCTTGCGCTGTTAGAAGCTGTGACAACCACGTCGAATCCGCTCGTCACCAGGTAAGAGCCGCCAAGCTGAAAAAACAGAATGCACGCCAGATTGTCACCGCCGGTGAAACTGGCTGTGCCAAAGTCGAGCCCCACATTGCTGGTTCCGGCATTGGTCAATGGGCAAAAGCCGGTCGTTCCGACATTCGCGTCGTTCGTAAAGACCAATTTCAAGGATGATTGCACAGCGGCGCTAACAGTCAGCTTACCTGCAGTGCTTTGCTGCCCCAAAAGGGAATAGGAGGAAAGGACAATCCCCAGGAGAACGAGGGCTTTCCAATTTGGAAGGCAAGGCATTTCTAAGAATCATGTTTCTTGCGGAAATTCGTGAATTACGACGCGCGCGTCTAACACGTTATTAAAAAATTCTAAATATAACGCCGGCCTTTGGCCTAGATTACTTACGTCATTCATGACGCTGCGGCAGAACAAAGGGATCAGGAAAGGGGAGGAATAAGTCGAAAATCTAAGGTGTTTTTACTATTTTCCTATTTACCTGCCACAACGCGCTTCACGTCTTTGAGAGGGACGAAGAGATGTATTGGATCGGTAGGGGAGCCGCAAGATCGAATTTCAGGTAGAAAACGCCGCATCTCTTCGTCCCTTGTGTGTGCTGGTTGCAGCATGCGGAGCTTTGCATCCTTCAATGAGGTCTTGCTTACACCTTTGTCCTGACAACGGCGGTCCATAGGAAGACGCGCAAGCAGCACGATCGGAACAGCAAGCTCTAAGCGTAGTGATCTCGCCTGCGAGGATCAGGACATTCCACTGGCATCAGGAGGCAACATCCAGCCTGAGCCTAATTCAAGATACAGATCGCCGTGAGTAATGAGATTCTCATAGATTGCATTGCGGAACGCTATGTCAACGGCTCGAACCACCGTGGAGGAAGCTAAGCACTGCAACGGCAACCACGATCACTACGAACGTGAAAGGTAGGATCATTTTGAGCCTGGCTTTACTCGTGGGCGCGGTGACGCTGATAAGCCACGCAGTCCGTCCAGCGGCCAGGACCGCCTCTTGCGGCCTCTTAGGGTTGATGTGTACGGGCACCGATTGGCCTGGAGAATATTGGCTTGCGATCGACTGGCAGAACTGTTGCCCAGCTAATCGGGAAATACCTCCAAATCCCCAGGCAGTGGAACTATAGCGTTGCCCATTTACATGGTACTCATACGATATGTCGGGTTCGTAGTAGTGCCGTATCACGGTGTCGCCTTCGGAGTCCGTAGATTTCGATATGCAGCGCCGGACGGTCGAACGGAGAATTTGTCCGGTAACGGTAGGCCACATCCTGGTTTGGCGGGCCTTCTCCAAATAGAAATACAAGCGCAATATCAGATAAATGACTAATACCGTAGAGAGCACTAACACCAATTGCATTGCTCCATTGAGTTGCATGGACGCCTCTTTCTTGCCCCGAACCAACCTACACGCCCTCCATGAATTGGCTGTAAATTCCCCCACGCCACAGATTACGGCGGTAATTGCGCCAGGGTTGGGATGGCCGAACCGTGTGGCGCGCAGGCTCGCCCTTCTATAATCCTGTTACCAACCTCATTGTGGCTGGAGCCTTGGTTTATCCGCCGTAGCGGCCCTTATTGATGACCTATGCCTCTTCACGAGATCGATAACTATTTTAGGAATTACGACAAGTCGAGCTACGAAGTTTTCTCGCAGCAGGGCGCTGAGCCAAGCATGGCGGATGTCACCGCTTTCGAATCGCGTATTGGTTTCCGTCTTCCCGCTGAGTTTCGAGAATTTGCCGTTCATCCACTTGGCGGGCTGTACATGGCGGTGAAGGAGGAACTCTGGCCGCGCACTCGCGCATATGATATTGGACCGTTCTGGTCGTTTCTTTATGGCTTGACGATCTATGCTCTATCGCCGCAGGCTCCGGATTGGCTTCAGATGACCAATGCTTGGTGCCGCATGTCTGACAACGGCTCTCCTCAATTGGTCCCGTTCCTGAAAATCATCGGTGATCCTGACCCTTACTGCTTCACACCGGACCAGAAGATCGTCATTTGGAGACACGAAAACCCGGCGGAAGTTGAGGAAGTTGCCAAAGGTTTTTCAGAAGTGCTCATGTTCGAAATTCGTGAACTGGAACAGAGAAAGGAAAGAAGGGTCAAGGGAGAACCAATCATGTGAGGAGATGATTAAACTCCGTTACCTCCTCCCTTTTTTCTTCGAATATTTTCCAAAGCAGGAAGCAAACAGGCCGTGCGTTTTCTGCATGCGTCAGCGTTCGGAGCGGAGAGCCTTGATGAATCTCCCGCGCTCCGTAGAAGTGCCTAAACGTTTCTTGGTCAACTGAAGTTAGCCGATATTTCGTCGTCCTGGTTTTCGTCGAATACGCATTCGTGGAAATGAGGCTTGCCTTGGTAATTGGCGAGCCCCTTGCGCGAACCATTGTAGTAGCCAGTCACGGGTGAACACGGTTTCGTAACTTGACACTGCCTCGGCTGACCTTGTGTCCGAATTCATACTGAAAAGGCTACTACATCTCGATGGCTCGCCGCCGCTTGTTCTAAGACACTGATAGATTTCCTATGGCGCCTTCTCATACGTGCTGATGATAAACTTCTCGATCGCTAGATGCGCCTATGGAGCTACCGCACTTCAAATATCACCCTGATCCATTGGGTACCGGTAGTATCACCGCTTCAGACGAAGTGTGCGAAATCTGCCGACAGGCTAGAGGATTTGCCTACAAAGGACCAACATATTGCGAAAGCGAACCGAAAGCGATTTGTCCCTGGTGTATCGCAGACGGCTCTGCGCATACAAAATTGCGAGTGGAATTCGTTGAAAGGGATTCTATTGGCGGAGACGATTGGGAATCCGTTCAGGCCGACATCGCCGATGAAATAGCCTTCCGAACACCAGGTTTTTCCGGCTGGCAACAGGAACGATGGTTTACGCACTGCTCTGATGGCGCGGAATTTCTTGGTCCGATGGGCAAGCAGGAAGTACTTGATGCTGGCGCCGACGCTGTATGGGCAATACAGGACGAGGCTGGCTATGATTCAGATGAGTGGGAAGAATATTTCGACTCGCTAAATGCTCAGCACGGCCCTGCAACAGCATATCTATTCAGATGTCGACACTGCGGCAAAGTTGGCGGCTATTCCGATTGCCACTGAGTTCATGAAGAATATCCTGCCAAATTATGGACGAGCGAGGATCAATTCCTAACGAAGAAATTGACGAGAGTTGGACATGCGCGACCTGCGGCAAGTCGCATTCGGATGTACCCCTGAGCTTTGCAGCGGACTTCCCAGACATGTACGCGAACCTGAAGAGCGAGGACCGCGACCTGCGAGCGGTGGTTGGAACCGACCAGTGCGTCGTGGACGACAAGTGGTTCTTTATTCGCGGATGCCTGGAAATCGCTGTTCTTGGTCAAAGCGAGCCGTTTCTTTGGGGCGTTTGGGCTTCGGTTCGCCAGGAAATATTTGACGAGATCTCAGATTGTTGGACTCAGGAGGGAAGAGAGAAAACCCACGGTCCATTTAAGGGCAGGCTCGCCAATTCATTGTCTGTTTATCCCGAAACACTCAATCTCAAAGTAGAAATTCGCATGCAACGAGTCGGAACCCGCCCTCTTCTTGTGGTTGAAGAGGTGGAACATCAATTGGCAACCGAACAGCGACTTGGTATCACACGGACCAGAGCAATGGACTTAGCGGCTTTTCTACTTCACCAAGCCGGCAGGCCCCTCATTCGCCGGCAGTGTTGACCTTTCTGGCGAGCGCCAAGACTTACACACGATTCCGATGGGCGTCCCGTTGCCGTCTCAACCATCTTGAGCTGGAAAATGTCGCATGGTGATCACCGACCGCAATTCACATCGCAAACCAGAATTTCTTCAGCAGGGCTATTTTGTAAGTGCTTGGAAATATGGTGAGCGCGGAAGGAATCGAACCTTCAACCTACTGATTAAGAGTCAATGGATCGCATCGTCGATTTCTGCGTTTAATCGCTTTTCCAATCAATAACTTATCCCTAACTTTAGCCCGCACGGAAGCGCTCGGTGTAAGTATCGAAAAGGCTTGATTTGGCGCATAGAGGCTCGAAGCGTACGGCACGTTTGCGGCACGTTTTTTGTGAAGTGCATCCCCCCATTGGGACGGTCTCCAATGCATGGGGTCACTGAGCACCGGATTACCGCGCTTGCCGACGCGGCAGGAGCTTAACGTAAGTGATTGAAGAGATATTCCACTGTTGCTCATGGTGCGCGAGATGAGCGACATATTGATAACCGACCTGGCTTTCTGACGGAGTCACCCGGTAGGTCAAGACCAACTCATCGTTGCGCACTTCCAAGAGCCAAACGTCGATCCTGACATTGCCGTCCGAATCGATCCACGCGTCGCTGACGTGCTTCGGCAATGCTTCAACCAAATTGGGAGGTAAGATTTCTTGGAGACGATCTTTCGATGAATTTAGATAAGCCTGCAGAGCGGCCTGCATCTGCTTGGCGTCGGCAAGAGTCAAAACCACCTCTTTCCCCTTCAAGTGAACCGTCGTCTGGGACACTTCATTCTCATTTTTCATTGCTTCATCGCTCCCACTGCACGCAAACAATGCCGTCATCGTAAAGAGAACCGCAGAGCAAACAAGCCCTTTCATGGACACTTCCACGCCGATGCATTGACCGTCTTGGGGTTGATTCTCTGTTCCGGGCCTCCAAATGTGTCGCCTTTTTGAGATGGACGCCAAGAAACTTGTCCCGTGTCCGGATCCTGCACTTTGGTTAAGTTCTTCGCTGGATCGCTGCCAATCGGCACCGGCTGTTTTTTCCCCGCTACTGGCGGTGGCGGGCTGGGATATTCATGTTGGACAAAGGCTCGAATCTTTTTCGCATCCGGCACAACATGGCCATTGGCGTCTTTAGTGCGCAACTCCGGACGTCCCGGCAACCCTCGCTCAATCGTCCACCGCTCGGTGTTGTAATAAGCGTCGTCTTCCGCCGGTTCCGGCCAGCCCATGCCTGGAGGTTGGTTTTGATGCCAAATCTCATGATAAAAAGTGTCGGCGGCGTCTTCACACGAAGTTCCATTCAAGATCGTAATTTCTTTGGCCACCGGATCGGCCGATCCGCCGCCAGGAAACCTTCTCGTCGTCCATTTCGTCCCATCGAAATAAGGATCGTCCCAATAGATTTCATCCGCCGTGTTGACCTGGGTTTTGGCAAGTTGGGCCACGATCTTCTTGTCTTTAGGGCACATGATCTTGAGGATGCACTTGACGTCCCAATGCTTAGACTTCTTCGGCGTCGACCGGCATGGAACCGATGGCGAACCGGCTTCTTGCTCCGTAAACGAGGGGTAAGTGGACATCGTTCCTATTCCACAATAAAGCCTTGCAACCGTAAGGCTTTGGTTTCGGCATTCAATTCTGGATCGTTAAGTATAAGCACAGCCCAAGGCTGCCGTTGATCGAAGTCAAACCCAAACGTAAAGATCAAATCGAGATAGACGCCTATTTGCTGCTCGGAAGTGAGATTATAGGCCCGCGCCCGGTCAATGCCGGAATGAACCCATTGCCGTGTTCTTTCTGGCCCAAGCTCTTTAACTGCGCTGCTGAATTTTTGTGCGAGGTGCCGCGCCATTCGATCCAGAAAGTCGACGGTTGCAAGCTGGGCAAAGAGATTGTATTGCTCGGGACGAATCGTCCAAAGCTGGCCGTCATGAACGGACACTGTCTCACCCGTAGCCTCGCGCTCAAAGACATGGATGTTCTCTTCTTGATGAAAGCCAAAGGCGCGGATGGGGCCGTAAAACCGCGACAATTCGCTGAGGTCGCAGCTTGGAAGATAGGCTTTCAGAATACGCGGGTCGTAAAATCGAAAATACCATCTTCGCCGGTCTGGTAGCGCGGCCATGAGGAAGAATTGCAGATGGGCGGCAAGTTCTTGCAGGGATACTTTTGCAAAAACCAGGACGCTATTCTGCTTTGGAATCCACTCAAGTAAGGCTTCATCCGCTCTAAACACATAAGGCGCTAGGGTGAAGTATTCTTCGAGTGGGGTTTGGTTGAACAGGGAAACGGCTCTTTCTTGTCCTGCTTCTTCAGCCTTTTTGATCGTTTCAGACACCATGCAGGGATCGAGGATGGCGAAAGCATATCCTGCCGCCGTCAATTGCTTTAGTTGTTGCTCGGAGATAATTCGTTGACTGAGCATTGGGGCTGGTAAAGGCTCACGGCCTCTTCTATTTTGGCGGTCAAGCGAAGGCGCAAGAGGAACTGACGGCGGAAGCAAGCGCGGCGGCGAACGAGCTGCCCATTCCTCCCATGCCCACCTCTCCAATGATCACCGTAAGGCAGCCGACGACAATGACGCCGCCGTGTGCTGTTGTGTCTCCGATTCGAGCTGCGGGTTTGTGACCGACGAAAACGGTCGGCGATCCTTTGGCAATGGTATCCGGTGGGCCAACGCAAGTAGCCATATCCCCGACCCTCGCCGCCGGGAGTCCGCCGATAATCACGGTCGGTTCGGCGGGTGGAATGATTGGGCCGCCGACGTGAGGAACTGTGCCCGTCACCATCGGGCAGGTATGCATATCGGTGACTCTTGCGGCGGGAGGCATCTTTCTAAAGCGCTTTCTTGGGAGCGATCTAAAGAAATTAGAGACTATCTCAACGGCTTCGGTGAACGCAAGTTGGTTTCAGGGCAGCAATGAAGCGGGAGTTTTGATCTATAGTGCCGAGCCTAAAACGGCTGCGCTGCTTGAAAAGCAACGCAGCCGGAATGTTGCCGTTATTTCAATTGTGCTCTTTGCCGCTCGAAAGCCGCCACGAATCCTTGCTCTTTAAGGTTGTTATCCCACATTCGGGCAAATGCGGCGTGCTCACGTTGCAGCTTAGGATCGACCGACAATTGACCATCCCCAATCCAAGCCGAATATTGCTCAACGCTCGCGTAGTCGTTTCGCCAGTAATGGGGAATAAGGATGGTCGCCTCTTCCTGATTGGAAACCTCAAACAACATTTCAGGATCGCGCATCAGGTCGCCGTTCTGTTCTCCGTAATGAGCCACGGAAATAACCGGCAGCCCATTGGGGCCAAGCTCTTGGATGTCTTCAATCGTCAATGCCATCCAAGGTTCGTTTTCGATCTTGATATGAAAGCCTGGTTTCAGCGGTGCAGCCAGTTCAAGAATCTCAACGATGGTCTTCATTGTCTTGCCTCCTGAACCGCTGCCTGATTCACGGTTGCTATGATCGGTGCGGAAATCTCCTCCTCCTTCGGACTGATCCCTTCAAGAATTTGTGCAACGGCCTGTTGCACCATTCCCAAACTCTCTTGCAGCAGCTTGGCGTCTCCGTGGTAAAGCTGGATGTAATCGGCGGAACCTGTTCCGGTTTGGAGTCCAAGGGCATGGCAAACCACAAAAGCAACCGCTTCGGCTTCGGTTCCTTTGACCGCTTTCGTTGTCGTGGTGCGCCGTTCGGCTTTATGAAGCATTTCGTGGGCGAGTTCGTGAATGAGGGTGGACAAGGTTTCGGTCGGGGACATATCGGGCAGCAGACGAATCGACCCGCCGCATGAAATTCCTCTGGCCGGAGTTATTTGGTTGGAATACTCCAGCTTGATTTGTTGCGAAGCGACGAAGTCGATCAGTCTTGGCAATATTTCGCTAACGTCTCCTTCGATGGTGTCGTTGAGTTCCGGCAAGGGATCGCCGTTGGTTTGAGAAACATCGAACACGTAGACGCCACGGAATCCAAGCAATTGGCGTTCGGTAGATTCGTCTGTGCGTTTGCGGCCAATAAGCGGGGCAAAGATCAAGATGCCCTTTTCACCCCGCTTCACTCTTCTTCCCAAGGTGTTCCAGGTGCGGAGCCCAGCAACGCGAGTTGCGGTTGGCTTCTGGGCTGCAATAAGAAGAATGTTGTTGAGGGAATAGTCATGGAATCGGCCCATGGCTTTCAGGTAGGAAGTGAGTGCGTCGCTTTGGCCTGCTTCAAGAGCCTTGACCAAGGCATTGATGCTGGCCTGGATGAGTTCTTGTCCGGTTTTGCCTTCGTTCCTAGATAACATTGAAAAACCCCTCTGTCCGCCGGGTGGCTGTGATTTGTTCTTCACTTCACGCGCAGCGGAACAAATCCAGTACCCGAGCGGACAGGGGAAGAACGAAGCGGAAGGAGGGTGGCAGGACGCGAGTGTCGGCGCGCTGAGTGACAAACGAGTTTGGTTTTTGTTTGGCGCGAAGCGTGCTTAAGACCGAGCGACCGCCGGAGTCGCTGTTAAGCGACGTCCACCCGACGATAGCGGAGTGGAAAAAAGACGCGAAGCTTGCCGCCTAAGAATTGCAACCGTTATTCATGATGATTGTTGGCAGGGCCCCAGAATGCTTTGCGCCAATGCGACGCTGTTGAGACGAAGATCGGTTTTGCTCCTGAAGCGGGGGGGACCTTTAAAGATAGTGGGCATTTATGGCAGACAAAGCATGCAGCGCACAAAGTTGTTGACTTTTAACTCAACATCCCTGTACTCTGAATTTGTGGGAGGCAAAATCACACTTGGAGGCCGGATCAAAGAGTTGCGGCTTGCAGCCAAACTTTCGCAGCGCGAACTTGCTGGCCGTGTGGCAAAACGCTTGAAAGAGGATGACCGGCGGGGATTCGATTTCACCTATCTCTCAAAAATCGAAAACAATCGTCTTGGATTTACACCTTCGGTACCAGCCCTTTTAGCATTGGCGGAAGAATTGAACGGAGACAGTGACGAGTTGATTGCTCTTGCAGGTAAGGTGCCGCAAGACGTAGGGGAATTGCTTCAAAAGAGCGAACCGGCACGGATGTTCTTTCGCTCAGCATTGTCTTCGGGACTTTCGGACGACGAATGGAGAAAGCTGATCGAAGATTTGCAGGCAAAGAAGAAGAAAAAATGAAGTTCTACCGCAACGAACATATCGAAGAGATAGCCGATCGAAGGCTTCGTGAATTTGAAGCGAAAATGGAGAGGCCGGTTTCACCTCCTATTGACATTGAATTATTCGGTGAACTTGTACTGGGCCTTTCGATTCTCTGGGAAAAAATTGATGAATTGCCAGGAGAAGAGATCTTGGCTGGGCTGAGAACGGCTGAAAAGCTGATCATTATGAACGAAGACCGGCGCGCTCAGATGGACGAAAAAACTGGACGTTGCAGACTCACTCAGGGGCATGAAATGGGCCATTGGGACCTATTTGTCGACAAATCGAAGCTGGAACACCCGAAGCTCTTTGATGAAGTTTCCCCTTCTATCTTTGCGTACCGCAGCTCAACGAGTGGTCAAGTGCAAATTATCCAGAGGCTGCTTGCTTGCGAAGAAGGTCAAGAACTCCTGCGTCAGATCGCATCCAGGGCCGACACTCCTGACGAAGCCCGGTCGGTGAACCGGTACGCGGCAGCCATTTTGATGCCTCGCGCCTTAATGACTGATGAAGCCAAGAAAATAGACCGGACACAATGGGGAACGCTTTGGCGGAAGCTCTATCCAATGGCAGATCGGTATGGAGTAACTGTGTCCGCACTTAGGGTGCGGTTCGAACAGCTCAATCTTTTATACGTGGATCAGGAAAACAAGAAGGTCTATCCGACGCGGGAAGATGCGCAAGGACAGCAAAACCTGTTCTAAAAAAATTTAACCGGAGAGTTGAGTTGAGAGTCAACATCAAACAGCCGCCGCGAGGACGTGAACCGCCTATGAGCGGGTGAAGCCTTCGGACTCAGCCCTGCGTTTGCAGAAACGGAATTGAAAAAACTCGATATGGCGGAAAGAAAGGCCGCGAAGAAAAATCTATGTATACAACGACAAAACGCAAAACAAGCACGACCCGGCAAGGAGGCGGCTTCGATGAGGAAACGATTCAGGCCGTGTGGAATAAGGCACAAGTCGTCAGTGGTATCGATCCGAAAGTCCGGAGGCTGGATCGTTGCGGAGCTTACATCGACCGCAATGCCTATGGCGATACGACCGAAAATGGAGCTGGTTGGGAAATCGATCACATTAAGCCGATTGCCAGCGGCGGCTCGGACGATCTAAGCAATCTGCAGCCGTTACAGTGGCAGAATAACCGGGCCAAGGGGGACAGCTACCCCGCCACAAACTACTGCATTATGAAAGCAAAGCAGTAAGCTGCGCCCGGAATTAAGTGGTGCGGGGCTGAGACCTGTTCTTGGCTCCGCTTCCGGTTTGGAACCGCGACGTGAGGAGGTCCGGGGGCAATAGCTTTCAGCGCCCCTCCAAAGCCATGGATATCTGAGAACTATCACTGGCTTGCTTCTCGAACCTCAGTCGTCCCCCACATTCAGCCGAGGAGGCAAATTGCAATGGTCAAGATGCTCTAGTTCAGCTAGCCGGCTCTCAATCTTCTGCAATTTGTCATGGGCCTTGCCTATTGCAGTGGCCAAATATAAATAAAAGAAAAAACCTAAGCTAGTTACAAACCACACGATACGCGGCTTACTATAGGCGTTTGAATACCACGCTAAGCCTGCAAGACCGCCGATTAGAGCTGCGCTAATCAAATCCCGAATTATTTTGAAAATCATTCTCATTGCTTCACCTCTGATATTTGCAGTTAATTCAAGATGCCAACTCAAAGAGGAAGAGGATACGCGAAATCTTAACAACAATAACGCTGGCAGACGAACGGGCAAAATTGAGAGCGGAGTCTCGGTTAAGTTTTCCGGATGCCCGCAGCACTGGATCGCTGCCACTGCGTAAGGTGATAATTATAAAGTCGTGCGGCGTGGAGAAATAGAGAGCATGTAGAAGGACAAGTCGGGTGCTCCATATCTCTTTACTTGAGATGAAGGTCGGTTTTGCTCTGGAACCGGAATTCCAAAACGGTAGGAATTTATCCCCTTTTAGCCTCGTTTGCCGTGGTATGAAGTTGGCCCCTCTGCCGATAAAAATCGCGCTGCATCTGCATCTTGGTTCGATGTTCATTAAGTTATGATTGCCATGGAGTCTCCGAGCCGGTTAAAAAGCCACGCAACACATGCCGACACATTAGGCCTGTTCAATATGCCTGAAATTGATCTCGAATCAGCGATTGATGAAATCATTTATGGGTGCGATGCACCCAGTGAAGGGCGGCCTTCTGGACCACCATTCTTCTTTATTGTCGGAGCGGGTATTTCAGTCCCTGTCATACCGACGGCACGAGAAATAGAACATACGTGCAAAGAAGTTGCGCAGAAGCGCAAAGCTTTCGATGAACCTAACCCGTCTGACCCGATGAAGAGCTATTCCTATTGGTTTGAGAAGGCATTCCCTCATGCAAGTCAACGAACGACTCACCTTCGATACCTTATGGACACCAAGCCCATCTCGCCTGCGAACTTGAGATTGGCGCATTTGCTCCAAAACGGCTCTATTGCAAATATTGCGGTGACCTCAAATTTTGATGACCATCTTTCACGCGCATTGCGTCTCTTTGGCGCATCCCCAATACTCTGCGATCATCCCGGAACCATTCGGCGGCTCGGTGGTGAATCCTCTGAAGTTCAAATTCTCCATGTCCATGGCACATATCCGTTCTACGATGCCTGCAATCTGGACGTCGAAATTAAAGAAAGAGCTTGGATCAAGACCGCGACTGACGCACCGACCGTATTTTCTTTCCTTTCGCACTTATTGTGGAAGCGCTCTCCAATCGTCATTGGATACAGCGGTTGGGAGCGAGACGTCATCATGAGCGCGCTGAAAGAGCGAATGCACGGACAAGTGGTTCCCCTTAACCTCTATTGGTTCTGTTATGAGCACTCTGCGATTGACATGCTACCTGACTGGTTGCGGAATCATAATCAAGTTCGATTTGTGACTCCTGAGAGCAAGAGCCAGCCGGTTCGATATTCTTCCACAGATGCTCCGTTAGAACGTGTGTCGAGTGCCCAGTTGGATGCTGCCTATGTCCTTGAGAGATTCATCAGTAAGGCCAACGTGCAATCCCCTCAGCTATTCAGCAATCCTGTCAGATCATTTGCCCAAATGCTACAGAAAGAAATCTATAATCCGGATGACTCGCGGCAGGATACCTATCACCTTAGTCATCTTCTCATGCAGGTGACAGCTGCTGCTGACTGGTTAGAAAGCCCTGAGGGATATGCCAAGGCAAGTCCGTTGGATGAGCTTGTAAGTACCGTGCTCGACGCGAACCGCAGGGCCGATCTTACAGGCACCCTGAAGGCGGCTGCTAACCTCGTGGATCGTGAACCGACGGCAACTCAAAGACACGAGATTATCGACGCTCTTATGTCTTCCGCCGTGAGACTCTGGGATGATCCAACACGTTGCATAAGCGCGTGTGATCTAGTCTTGAGATTCACAGATGGCCGAGATTCCTGCACGCCTTGTGAAGTAGCCCTTATTCATGCGTGTTTCTTGAAGGGTGAAGCACTACGAAGATTAAAGCGGTATAAAGAAGCGATCTTGGAATATGACCGGTGCGTAGAGCATGCATCCGCTTCTCACGATGTCGCTCTCTGTTCAGTTCTTGCGGATGCTTTGTATTGCAAAGCTCTCGCGTATTTTTCATTAGGCAATCGTGATGAGGAAATAGCCGTTTATGAAGATTTGTGGAAGCGATGTATCAATATTCCTGATCGGCATTTGCGGCAATTATTAGCAAAAGCTCGTACGAACGTTGGTATGGCGCTTCAGGAACAAAAGCGTAACTCAGAGGCGCTAGAAGCATTTCGACAGGTTGTCCAAGAATTTGGAAAGGATGAGCCTATTGAGATATCGGAGCCGGTTGCAAAATCACTGGTTCATATTGGCCTCCTTTTGGAGGCGATTGACGACAATAGTGGTGCATTGAAAGCCTATGATGAAGTGATTGAACGGTTTTGGAAAGTAGAGTACGAGAACGTTTATGATCCTGTGGCGAAGGCGTTAGCGAATAAAACGCTAATGTTATCTCATCTAAATCACACTGATCAAGCCATAGAGTCCGCCACCACTTTCATTGATCGATTTGGCGACAAGCCGGACAGAGGCTTATTGCGCGTTGTCGCGGCTGTTCATCATGCGAGAGGACAGAGCCTTGGAAAGCGTGGTGATCATGTTAAAGCGTTGGAAGATTTTGATTGGATAATAGACCGATGCAGCAGCTCAGACGATCCAGAGATGCCGAAGGAAATCGCGTTAAGTTGGGCTAATCGCGGTGTCGCACTCAGATTATTGGGACAGCACGATGAGGCGCTAGCGGCGTTTGATGAGGTCGAGAAGATGGTGAAGAATCTCGGTCTCGAAATTGTCGGCGATGTTGCGGTTTTGACAGCAATGAAAAACAAGGCTGCATCAGCCGAAGAGCGTCAGCAACCAGAAGCGTTTCTGGGAGCCAAGCGGATTCTGGTCGCTCTTTTGCGTGGTTCATCAAAATTGTCAACGAAGATAGAGGTGGCCACTGCAATGTATGACATTGGCTTCTCCTTAATGACATCGAGGCGTTTCTCCGAAGCAGTCGAGGCGTTTGAGGACTTAAGCAGGTATTCCGATGGATCCGAAAATTCTACGCTAATGGAGCATTGTGCTGAGGGATTTTATGGTCGCGCTCAGGCGCTCGGTGAGTTCGGGCAGGTTGATGAAAAATTGGGATGTTATTCGGAACTGATTCGCCGCTTCAAATCGTCGGACAATTTGCGTGTGTGTGAAATCGTTGCAGGTGCGATATTCAGCAGAGGAATCGTTCAACGGGATAGCAAGGATTCTAATTCTGACGCATTGGCTAGTTTTGAAGAGGTTGTTCAATATTGCATTGATCGGACGCCTGAACCATTTTTAGCATTGCGAGCTAAAGCTCTCTTTGCTCAGGCTCAAATTTATCGGAATCTGGCTGAATTTGACTTGGAATTTAAGCGCTATGATGAAATTGAGGCGATTTGCGAAGGGCATTCTAGCAGTGCTGTGCTTTTTCAGTTAGCCAGAGAGCGCTATCATAGAAGTCTTGATTATTTTGATAGCAACGAATATGAAAAAGTCATTACGGCCTGTAGCGATATAATTGGGCTTCTTGCTCCACTACTACACGACAACGAATGCGCAGATTTATCGGCGCAATGCCTCTTATCCAAAGCTCATGCACTTAAGCATATGGGCCGTTATGAAGATGCACTTCTTGAGCTTCGGAAGGTCGCAGGATGCTTTACAGTGACCACTGTGCTTTCAGCTAAAAAACGCTTGGCTCAAACAAATATCTGTGAAGCTTTACTTCATGAGCAGCTGAAGCAGTGGAAGGATATGCGTTGTGTACTTGAGAATATGATCAGCAGCCACGCCGACGCGAATGAACACACAAATGGAGATGGTGCAGCAATTAGAAAATATGTAAAGGAAGCCCAGTCACTGTTGGATAAGTTAAATATGCAAAGCGATTTGCCTGAACCCAATTTATAAAAATACGAAGGGTGTTTGAGTTGGGCTATCCGTTCCTGGGATATATGAGGTTAAGTATCCACAGATGAGCCGTGCACACGCATGTAGCGGGCGTGGCTGGGCTTGATATGAAGGCATCGTCGTATGGATGTGCTTAACAGGGCCCCTTTTCAGCTAGCCGATGAGTGCCGATAAGCAGCGTCAAGCATTGGAGAATGAGTTTGTTGGGCTGATTGATTAGCTTGGTTGAAGAGAGAGCGGATATGGAACTCAACGATAACAGCTATAAGGCTCCCGAGTTTCTAAAAAAGATTAGAGCCCTTCTCAAACGAGACGCCTCATTTCTGCGCGGGTCGTTTCAGAGAACCGTGATATTGAAGCGGAAGGGGCAGCCACGGCAGCATGCGATCACGCGAATAGATGTTCTTGATAACGAAGGCACAAGATATTCTCAAGTTGATCGAGACTATGGGGCGATCCGGTTTATCGCAGAATTGATCACAATCGAGAAAATGGTTTCACGCCTCGTCGGCCTTAGGAAGTTGCAATTCAATGCAAACCGACTTGCGTTTAAGTTTCCGAATAATCCAGGTTTTTCCAACCGCTATTATCCAAGCAACAATGAGTTTGGAGCGTGGCCCGGTACTCTCTTTGATGTTGGTATCGAAAGCGTATACCTCTCGGGGGATACCCTAATTCATGCAGATCCAGAATTGCCAACCTTTCAAAGCGAATATGCGGCAGTTGGTGAGTTTTTAGATATTCCGAACTTCTCGTCCAGTGATAGTCGGATCGGACGGATTATTCTTTTTTTTCCGAATTTCAACGGAAGGATTCAGAAGTTGTCCTTGAGTTCGGAAGCCTTAACGATTGAGCTAAAAACCGTCGTTCCGCTAAGTGACCTAACATTAGACGTGGAGTATTCCAATGGAGCAGGGACTCGAAAACACCGTTTGACGCCACAATATGAAAGAGAAACGGTTGCCGTGGAATTTTCACCAACAACACTGCATATTTGGTTGAAATCACGATTCGGCTACGTTCTCGATTATCACAGAGAAGACCAATACGGGTCAGTTGGGGCGAATGCAGTGCTCCCGAAAGTCAAGTCTCCTACTGGGATTGCAAACATTCCTATTGCCGTTGTTGGGACTGGATTCTCTCCCTATGATAGTGTCGACATTTTTGCTCCTCGTGAAGAAGATGTCACGACACAAGATTCCAACCTACAGCACACATTCTTGCCGGCTGGATCGCAGCATGATGCATACGTTGAGATTCGAAGAATTATTCAGCAGGCGACGACCGAAATTTTGATAGTTGACTCATGGGTGGATCACTCTTTATGGACTCTTCTAAGAAATGTCCCACCCATTTGTGGAATCCGCGTGCTTACACAGCACATGAAGAATGACTTCCAGTTGGAAGCAAAAAAGTTCGCAGCCCAGCACAAGAATGCTATATCAATCAGGCAGACGAAGAACTATCACGACAGATTCATCATTGTGAATGGAAAACGCTGCTTCCACCTAGGCGCGTCGATTAAAGACGCCGGAAACAAGGCGTGCGCTTTGTCAGAAATATCTAGCACAGCGATAGCTGCGTCAGTTGTCACGGATGTGGAATCCGAATGGATAAAGGGAATCGTTGTCAATATATAGAAAAACAATGTCCTCTTGTCTCTGAAAGGTGCCCACATTTTCAGCACTGCGTCCGCAGGGCTTGAAATTAGCTTATTCGATTGAAGAAAAGAGGAAACGCCCTTCGGGAGTCAAAGCGGCTGCAATCCCAAGGACTGCAAGCGGCGGTTCAACAGTCTTCGATCAATATAAGCATTGTTGGCCAATAATGCCTGAAACAGAGCGCGGAGATCGCTTACATAGCCGCGTCGATGAAGTGTTTCTAAAATACCAACAGTCCCACGCACTTGAAGTTGCTCTGCTCGGGCGAATTCTCTCGCATGGTAATCGTCAAGCAATACAACATCGGCGGTGATCTCTTTTGCCAGGACGATTGCACTTAATTCGCCAATACCCAGTGCTGTTTTCTTTTGTGCGGCCAATAGGTCGTCCTGGTTGTGAATCGCCTTCACGTCAATCCACCCTGCTTTCATGACTTGGGCCGAACCAGGCCGTCCTGTACCTGTGACAACGACTTCGCTGTAGACTTCTGGAGTAATGCAAAGCGTAGAATAAAGTTTTTCAAGAAGCTCGAAACAATTCAGCTTAGCCAGAATGATCAGGGGCGATGAATTGGAAACGACCGTCACATTCCAAATTTATCGGTTGATTGGCGCTCTTCTTCGAGTTCCTCAAAACTGTAACGTAGGGGTGGAACTCCGTGTTGGGCTGCAAACTCCATAAATAGGGCAAGAGGGGTGTGGCAGATTTCGGCTGCGCGACCGAGTGAAACCTTGTCTTCGCGATAAAGCTCAAGCGCAAGCAGTCGTGCTGCTTCTGTGGAGACATCCACATTTTCCCAATTGGCGGCTTCCACCAAGTCGGTCGGCAGCTTCACATCAACCGTTCTCATATTTTTAACTTACCTCATCAAAACCGATTTGTCATTGAAATTTGCGACTGCTCAACCCGTAAGGTTACTGTCCTAAGATTAGCTTATTCTGCCGTGCCGTTTTTAGCTTTTTGTGCTGACCGCAAATGAACCTCTTACAATGCGACGGAATAAGCCCTGGGCAATTGTGCAAGCGCCGCTTGCACAATTTATCCAGTATTGTTCGATATTGTTCGCTCCTATTCGAGTGCCCTTGGCTGCCCATAGGCGAACATACTCGAACAAAGACGAACACGGGCGCAATCGCGCCCGTGAAAACACGAAGTGCCTAAGCGAAGCTTAGGGATGGTGTCTCTCTTTCTCTCTCTCTTTCTCTCTCTCTTTCTCTCTCTCTTTCTCTCTCTCTTTCTCTCTCTCTTTGCCGAAATTTCTTTGATTTTGGCTTTTGAATCAGTCTTCGGGGCCTGTGGAACTGAATTGCCGTCACCGTCATCCAATATGATCTCCATTTGGCAACCACAAGCTTGTGCATGCGCTGATGGACGTGGTCTATTGAGTTTCCATTTTCTGTACCGCCCACACCAAAAGCGTAAGCTGAGCGGCGCGTGGGAGAGGAATATCTGCAAGACCCGGGAAGTACAGGGCCAAAATATGACGCAGTGGAATCCGCAGACGACGGTACGGCTTCAAACCTGAGAGGATGGCAGCCATCTTTGGGGTTATTCTGAGCGCCGCCGATGGTGGATTCTGGTCTCTTGTGTCCGATTCGCTATCGACGAACGGAATCTTTCTCCCAGATTGTTACTCAGTTCCAGTTCGGGACATTCCTGAAAGCGGGTGAGTCCAGAGCCAGGCGTGCACTGACAGGTTTTTGCAGCTGTGTCTCGGATCGGTAAGACCCTCTGCGCCTGCGGCTTTCGATCAGCCTCTTGAGCGTGACCTGCAGTGACGGGCTCTCTTCTTTCTAGTAGAAAGCTGTGAGTCAAACACTAGAATTCTTACCCAATTCCTGTCAAAATTGACTTTTGTTGTGGAGCGCAAAATGCCATTTGAAATGAATGCGTTGGTTGCTGCCTCAATGGTTGTCTTGCTGTTGATAGTTATTGTCGAGGCGAGAAGAAATCGTTCTTGGAGTACTTTGTGGCTTCATGGTGCCGTGCTTATTGGTTTTGGTATTTTCTTGAATTTCCTTTTTGGATTCCCGTTTCCAGCACAAGTAAATTCAAAGGGACGACGAGAAAAGACGATTTTTATCGCTGCCCTTTACTCCTGTATGATCATCGGAATGTTGTGCCAATATATATATCGACATCTCGATGAACCGAAACGCTTTCGTAAAAAATGGGATTGGGGTCTTTTTGTGGCGCCATTGTTTACTTCTCCACTTATTTTCATGCCGTTATATGCAGCTTTCGATGGGGCAGGGTTGGATCTTACTACCGTGCCCGAGCCACGGTTCATGATTTTTTTCATTGCATTTCAAAATGGGTTTTTTTGGAAAGAGTTTTTTGATCGGCGGCGAAAGGAGGCGGGTGCAAAACGTGAAAGCTAAAGGCGTTTTCCTTTTTAGTGGGTTGATTGTGGTGATCCTCTTTCCATCTACGACCAAAGCGCAGGGGATGCCGAAAGTACCATCCGGAGTCATATCAAAGTTGCAGGGTGACGGTGTGTGGCGTTTCGATGGGCCCACCAATCCGCAGCCAAGTAATTGGCAAATATTTAGGAGCCTGTTTAGTCGTGAGCCAAGCAATAAACTGCCTTTTAAACGCAGCGTCGCGTTTTTAGTGGGAGTTGGCGCTTATGAAGCCGGACTGCCTCAATTACCTTATGTCGAGAGTGACCTTGACGAGCTTAGGAATTTTCTGCTGACCGACGGTGGTTTTGACACTGTATTCGAGGTTAGGGACAAGAATGTAACTCGCACACTGATTGAAGATTACATGGTCAACAAATTTGCTCGGGAAAATAAAGAATATTTGGGATCTCAAGACAGACTTCTATTTTATTATTCCGGTCACGGTACTGACCAAGAAGGGCACATCGGTTATTTACTCTTCGCCAAGGCCTCATCGGATAACTTTGCGGGAGACAACGTCCTGCCTCTCCACAGCTTTGAAGACTGGGCTACTGTAAATGTTGCAAAGCACTTGCTGATCATTCTCGATGCGTGCGCGTCGGGTCTTGCAGTGAGGCCACGAGGTCAGCCGCCAATTTCGGATTCAGTTGTGAGGACGCTAAGCGGTGAAGGGAGTGGTTTCCTTTTAACTGCTGGCTCCGGCGATCAAGAAGCTTGGGAAATCGAGGTGAATAAAAAGAAGGGTTTCAGCGTATTTACGCACGCCCTGCTGGAAGCATGGCGCGATGGCGAAGCCGACCCACAAAATGCTGGATTTTTCACTGTGAATGAGTTGTTTGGGCATGCGGAAAAAGAGGTGGGATATTTTGATGCGCAACAAGGGAAGAAGATGGTTCCGCAGCTTTGGGCCTTGAATCGGCAGAATGGGAAAGCAAAGGGGACATTTGTTTTTCTAAATCCGAAAGCAAAGAATCCGAAAATTTCCCCATTGTATGAAGTATTAGTGGGTGCACAATCGAAAGATGGTAGTGAAAGTGCTCGGGAAGATACGAAGCAAACCGTTGACAAACAATCGGCTGAAGATTCGTCATCGGGAGTGCCAGCAAAGGCCATTGGAGTAGTTACGGCAACCGTGTTAGGCCAGCCCATACAGTTACATCCGAAATTTGTGCGAAACACTAATCGGACGAAAACTGAAGCCGAGAAGCTTGCTAATGATGCTCGAAAAGAAGCAGCGCACAACTTATTCTGTATCAAAGTTAAAGACACCTGGACAGTGTGCAGTGAAGCCGGAGATTTCAAGGACGTTCTGGAAATCAAAGACGGTCTTCACAACTACGGAATTGAGTTCAAAGAGCTGAACGATATTGTTCGAGAATGGCAGGCTACATCCTCGCCAGAAGTGCGACGACAGGCCTCTGATATTCTTTATGCTATCGCCGATTACTTAGTAGATTTATTCGGGCAGTTGCCTGTAGATAAGCACTAGAATGAGCCCGGCGGTCGGGGTAGTTTTTTCAGTGAGACCATCACCTAAATACTTGCCGTCAAACCAAGCCCCGACTCTCCTGAGAGAGAACCGGGGTTACCGACACGATGGCGGATTAATCGGCCTTGATGCGATCTTTTGCCCGGTCGAGGACGGACACCGAGCGAGCGCGGATTTCCCAAATCATATCGTTATCGCTGGATTTTTGAGTCACCGGACTCAGGATTTCAATCGCGGCAAACACGCGGCTCCGCAGGTCGCCTTTGACTTCAATGTGATCGCCTTTAGCCAAGGCTGTGACTTCCTCGGCCAGCTTGCCCCAGGCGACAATGCGGTGCCATTCGGTGTGGTAATGCCAATCCTCATGTCGCTTTGAATAGCTCACTGTCGCCAACGACATGACCACCCGGTTATCGTACCGTTTCGGCTGCTGGCCCAGATAGCCGACCAACCGTACTTCATTGACGTATTTGCGTTGCGCCTTTTGTTCTGCTGCTTTCTTTTTTATTTTCATGTGTGTTTTGTTTCCTTTTTGAAGTTGGTTTTTTTCTTCACCTGATCCCCAGAAAAAAACCGACGAAAAGGAGGAACAAAAGCGAACGCTTCCGGCCCTCCGGCCCGGCGCGTCCGAAAGCAACCGCCATGACAGGTGCCATTTCCTGGCGTGGCGCTTGCCGGGACAACTCAGCATGACGTTGCCGCGCCCTGCCGGATGCCGGCAGAAGCGGAGCGTACCGCCATGAAAAGGAAGAAAGAGAAAGAACCGAAGAGCAAATCCTGGCAATCGAGGTTGGGCAGCCTGGGCGGAAACGGTAGAGAAGCCGGTCATGTTTGGACGATGCAAAAGCGCTACGCGGCTGGCTCTACATCGATGGCGGTGACAAGGAGACCTTCACCGCCAAGCATCGCCTGATGCCGTGGGGTAACGGCCAGAACGTCGATCTTGTGCCGCTTGGCGTCACGGAGCAATTGCAGGAGCCCGGAGCCGGTCACGGTGACGTCAAAGAGCCGAAAGGTGAATTTGACCTGCTCGTCGGTTCCCTCGACTCCGAGGCAATCGTTCCACATCAAGAGCCGGTGGACGCCATGGCTAACAACGGTGACCCCGTAATAATAGGAGCCTTCGGGGACAAGCTTATAAGAGAGTTCTTTTTCGCGTGTTGTGATCATCGATGCAAGTCCACCTGATCCAAATCGGGAGCGAATCTCGGCCCGAAGAGAAGTCCCGGAATATTTCGCCAAGCTTTCTCAAGAATCTTCCCCACCACCTGAACGAGCGTCCTGGGCCTTTCCGCAAAGCGGGTGCGGTCAACTTTACGGCCTGAGAGCCGCAAGAGTTCCAAAGCTGACATACGTTGGCCGGAAAGTCCAATGGCTTCCCGAAGACGCTCTTTGTCACCCGTAAATATTTGGATTCGATGGCGGCCACGGGAAGCGGCGACATAGAAAAGTTCCCGTGTCATGGAATCACCGGAAATAATCACGTGATCGACGGTTTGACCTTGCGACTTATGGGCGGTGACGGCGTAACCGTGAGTGAACTGGCGGAACGTGTGCGGCAATGTTCGCCCATCGGCCAGCTTTAGGTTGCCACGTTCGTCAATGTTCGTGACCGTGACCAATTCACTGTTGATGAACTTGAATATTCCATAGCGCAGGTTGGCTTGGAGCGCGAGCCGGTCGCCGATGGCGACATCGACATTTTGTCGACTGAAAACGCTGAAGCAATTGGCCTGTTTTTTGGTCAGCTTGATTTCTTTGCCCTCGTGATTACGGGCGGTCACGGTTTGACCATCCTGATGCAGGACGGTAAACGATTCATGGCGGCGGGCCTGGGCGGTTCCGCGATGAAAGACCAGCACTTGGCCCTGTCTAAAATTGGACATGTCGCGCTTCTGGGCTTCCGTCCAATCGATCGGCTCCAATCGTTCTAAAGTCCGGTTGCCGGTAAGTTCACCCTGCCGCAGCCGGTCGGCGCGGATCGCCGAGGTGACGCGGCTGATTTCCTCGTGAGTTGGGCAGACGCAAAGGGTTGAACCGGACGCAGTCTGGTAAGCGGCAGCAACGGCTTCGGGCCGGTCGAGAAGGTCAGATTCTTTGACTGCTCCCATTTTGTCGAGCAAGTGAAAGCCTTTTTCGGGATCGGCTCTCAAGGTTTTGATCGCGCTGCGGTATTTTCTATCCTGTTGACGCTGGACTTGTCTCAAACTCACGGTGGCAAGCTGGGATTCTCTTTGCAGAATCCGCAACGCATCTGAGGCCTGAACTGCAGGAATTTGGCGTACGTCGCCACAGAAGACTAAGCGTGCTCCAAATCGCTCGGCCAACTGCAAGAGCTGGTGCATCTGCTTCCCCCCAACCATTCCAGCCTCGTCAACGATGATGGCTCGGCCCTGTACGTGCGGTTGTGCATCCTTGTCCTGCAAGAGCCGTTCTATGGTGATGGCATTCTGGAAGCCGACTTTCTGTAGTTCTTCAGTGGCGCTGTGGGTTGGCGCGACTGCGATGATGAGACGGCCTCCCGCCTGCAACGAGCGACGCAGCTCGCGTAAGGTCGCCGTTTTTCCGGTTCCGGCGGCTCCTTCAATATTGATGGCTCGGTCGCGGGAATTGCAGACAAAATCGATCACGTTACGCTGTTCGTCGTTCAACTCGGTTGAGATTTGGTAATCGTTCTGTTTACCTCCGAGACGGTCGCATTTGCCGTGGCCGTCATTCACCATCTCGATCATGTCGCGTTCGCGCTCCAGCGATTCTTTGGTGGCGATCTGATTTCCGGCGCGGATCACGTCGCCTTTAGCCTCTCGCTGGATCAGGATGTGTTTGAGGTCATCGAGCCGGAGCTGGCCCCGGCCATGCTGTAACGCTTCGGCGAGCAATTCGAAATCGTTGGCCACGGACAGGCGCTCAAAGACGTGATCCATCGCGTATTGGAGGGACAGTTCAGGATCGTGCCGCTCCTGTCGCGACGGTTTGCGGCCGGCTTGTTCTTTGACGGTCTCCAACTGGCGCAATTGGTCGCCGGTCATACGGTCGAACCAGCTTGCCCGCACTTCTTTGGTGGAAATGGAAATAAGTTTATCGGGCCGGGAATCTCTTACCAGCACGGCGATTTCGTTATCGCTCGGCTCCCGCCCGATCTTTTTGGTGAAATCTTGTACCGCCTGTTCCCGTGCTTTGCTCCCTTGGCTGAATTGCTTAATCAGTTCTTGGGAAATCCCTTTGATCTCAAAACCGAGATTGCGGCCTTTGCCTGAAACACGGTTTTCGATTTCGTAGCCTAATTCTTGGACTTTGGCTGCGAGAATGTTGCGGTAGACTTCCGTAAGATAGGCGCGTCTTTCGTAGATACCGGATGCTTGAAGCGCTTTCCAACGTCCTTCCACAGCATCGTAAACCAGATTGGCTGCAACATTGTGCGAGTGCAATTGTGGGTCAAGCCTCCTTGAACTCGAATGTTGAAAGCTGGCTACAACAAGATTGCCGGTGATCCGGTCGCTATTTCTCCCTCCCATCCTGACCCGTGTTGCAGCGCATCGTTCCATTTCGATCAGGGTTTCTTTTACGGCCTGCTGATGTGCCTCGATCAGCCGAGAATCCCCGCCGATCATGGCCATGATGGAAATTGATTTGGGCGCGGAAAAGGTGAAATCGTAAAGGCTGCGGCCCTCGCTCTGCTTGGTTCCATCCTTCGCTTCCCGATCTGCACTCTTTCTTGGCCGGAGCATTTCGCCGGTCTCGGGATGCAATCCTTGACGGACGGCCTCAAATTGCTCGGCACTGACTTCGTTCTTTAATCCGAGCATGGCCGCGCCTTTGCCAAACCATTGCCCCACAACCTTTTCGCCCTCAGCGTAATAATCGTTTTGCTCCAGATGTTCTTTGCAATAGCCGGAGCCGTTCGACATGGCGCGGATGGTCAACATGTTGGGGTTATCTTAGATTGGAAAATGCTGTTTGGGTTGGATCGGCAACCGGTGGGGATGCTGGGCCACCCCAGGGCAATCGCGGGCCGGATTGCGGAGCCGCGATTCCGTTCCGTTTTATCGCCCTCTCTCGTTGAGTTGATATTTTCTAACCGCAGCAATCACCGCCTCGATATCGAACCGAGTGCATCGCCGTCCCAAACGGATTACTGGGATAACCTTTCGTTGCGCTAGCCGTTGCACATGTCGGGGGCTAATGTTAAGCAGGCGCGCCACGGTTCGGATATTGGCGAAAGTATCGCTGTCGTCCGGAACGGCGCGGTCTTTGGGTTGCATCGGGACTGGTTTGTGGATGGGCAACTGATCGTCTGAAAATGGGTTGGAATTGAATTCTTTGTGAAAGCGCATGTGGCCTCCTTTCTCCGGTGTTTTGGCAGCCGGTTTTGATTGCAAGCGTTGGCGGAGCTTGCGTTTCCGGTTCGCTCTCCGTGAGCGAAGGGGCGGGGTTGTAAATGAAATCAAGTGGAAGCCACAAGAAAAATGTAACGTCCAAGTGCGATTCTTTATATCGCGTTGAAACGGAGTGTATTCCAACGAGGAACAATTTTTCCGCAGGTCGTCTATGCGCACGCAAGTGATTTCCGCGAGCGGAGCAATATTCGCGATGGCGAGAAATCTACTCAAAGTCGAAATTCGAGCGACAAGTTCTGGCGAAAACGATTAAACTGCCATGTAAATAGGCGCGGGAGTCATAGCGTAATCTGGCAGTCTTAGAGGCGGCTTATGTCAAATATTTTGCGATCACGAGTACTCGCAGTGATTGGAATTTTCGGTCTCCTTCTTATGTTTCGCGCGAGTTGGGGGCTTCGCTGGAGCCCTGAATATTTGACAGCTTGGGGCACCTTTCTAACAGGAATTGGTACTATGATTGTGGCACTGGGCGCGGCTTACGCAGCCTATGCAGCGATCTCCGAATATCGAGAGAAAACCCAAATCGAAAAAACAAAGTGGCTGTCCGACCTTTTTAAGCAATTTTTTATAGATCGGACATTCAAGCCTATTCGACAAAAAATCGATTTCAACGAAATGGATGATATTAGAGAGCTCTTGACCAGGGAAATTGCCTGGCATCTCCACAGCACACCGGAAGTATTTTCGCAGCCAGAAAAGGATTTGCTGGATGAGTTTACCGATTATCTCAATTTCTTAGAGTTCGTGGGGCTACTACGAAAAATGGGTCGATTGACCGACCAAGATATTGAATCCTTATTTGACTATTATATCCGCAGATTTGTAGAAGTGGATTCAGATAACAAAATACGCCGTTATTTGAGATATTTGGGATTCGAAAATCTCAATCACTTATTGAATCGAGTCTCGCCGTATTTGTTCGTCTATGGAACATTGAAAAAGGGTGGTGTGCGCCATGAGTTGATTACTCGCGCTGGCCTTACATTTGTGGGAAATGCAAAGACTCGTGGCCGCCTCTATTCGTTATTTGAGAAGGATTATCCTGCCGCAATTTTCGCATCTGACCCAAGCTATGTTTTTGGGGAGCTATATCGAATAAAAGATGACTATACTCACGAGTGGTTAAATGATCTTGATGAAGAGGAAGAGGTCGATAAGGGCTTATATACTAGGATACTTAGTCAGGTCGAGATAGGCAGTAAAATAGAGAACGCCTGGGTCTATTCCTATATGCAAGTGGTAGACGAATCACTAAGGATCGAGAGTGGTATATTCTCTTCAGCTGTTGCCAAAGCTGAGGAAGCGCAATGAAGGATAGATAGTTTAAGGCTGAATTTTCCAGTATTGCTCAGCAGCCTCCGGTGTTACCACTTCTCTATAGTGTTCAAAGAGCATACCTGTGGTTGTGTGGCCCATTTGCAATGCGAGCGCGGGGGCATCTTGGAACTTCGCCAAATGATAACTGGCATAAGAATGACGCAATGCGTTTGAGGGCCATTTCTCAATTTCGGCGGCTTTGCGGGCGGCTTTCATTTTCTTCTCGAAATTGACCGGCATGACTTTACCATGGTTTCTTGCCAACGGTGTTAACCATTGACTGAGGTTGGGAAGGATCGTTACTAATCGACGGCTGGCCGTTTTCGAGCTAGCTGCTGAAACCTCAATAAAACAGCGGTCAATGTGAATTTTGTTCCAATCAAGGCGGCCTAATTCCGCCGTCCGTATCCCCGCAAACGCCCCGATGGCAATGACCGGAATCAAATCGTTGTTTGCGTAGTAGAGGAGGTTTCGGATTTGATCTGGTGTCAAAATGCCAACCGGCTTATCAACCACTTTTGCTACTGCCGTTTTGCTGATTGGATTGTCAGTGCAAAACCCTCGCGCCAGCGCGTAGGCAAACAGGACGTTCAAAGTCTGGCGGAAACTGTTCCGGGCACATGCACCGACCGCAAGGCTCCTCAGCCAGTCGTCGCATTCTAAGGTATGAATGGTCGCAACAATGCGCTGGCCAAATTGCTTTTGAAATCGTTTCAGCCGGTTGCGCACGTCTTTGCGATAACGCTGCCCAACTCCTTCGGCTTCTTTGTGCGGAAGGAAAGAACCGATCAGTGCCTCGACCGTGCAACTTTGTTGCACGGCATTCAAATGATTGCGGTAAAAATGTGTGGCGTCGGCGAGAGTCTTGCTATAAGGCGCTAAGATATCGTGGCATTCCAACGCCATGACATGAAATCGTTGATCGATCTCTGTTGCGCGAAGGCCAAGATTTTCGACCGTGATCCTAATCTCCTCAACAAAGTTCTCTGCCTCTTGCTTAGTCTCAAAGAATCTTCTTACCCGCTTGCCGTTGACGTAATAACCGGCTACTGTCCACCTTAATGTCGGGTGCCAACGATAGGGAACGACGGTTGGCTTCAGTTTTCGTAAGCGGCGCATGAGCATGCGCCAAATGATGGCCATGTGCGCTCACAGAGTCAAGCTAATTGGCAACTAGCCGTCAATTTCATTGACACTCAATTGCCGCGACTATTTGCAAGGTGCTTATAGGTAAAGGATTCAATGTAAACCGTCTCACGCATTAGGGCGCTTGGGTCATCCGCCCGACTCCTTCAGATGGAACAATCTACTCTGTAACATAGACGTACAGACGTGTCAGAATGCGCCAGTTGGAGCGCGCTATTTGGCAACAAACTGGCAATGGAAATTGGGCGGCAGCTCACCCTTGGGGGTGAGCGTTGAGACGGCGGGTGGCAATGGCGGCGTAGTCGGGGGAGATGTCAAACCCAACAAAATGCCGTCCCAATTGCTTGGCCGCAACGAGCGACGTGCCCGATCCGCAGAAGGGATCAAGAACGACCTGGCCGCGCTTGGAAAAAGCTTCCACCAAAGGAAGCAAAGCCGAGACAGGCTTTTGAGTAGGATGAAGCCTATTGAACGAATATTCCCAATCGCGAACGTCGGCGATTGGATCGCCAGCCATCGCAGGATGCCCCTTAGCCAGAAGATAGGCTGATTCGTGGCGGTAGGCCAGATAACGCCGGGCAGAGGTATACCGCTTGCGGAAGACGAGGTGGCCAGCCAACCAGAATCCCGCGCCACGGAAAGCAGCGACAAACTTATCAACGTGTGTCCACCCGTAGAAGACGATGGCAAAAGAATGTGGGCGTAGTACTCGGAATGATTCGGACATGGCGGGGTTAAGCCAAGTGAAATTATCATTCGGCACAGTGCGCCCATCGCTGGATTGATAGCGAGGCACATAGGGCGGGTCGGTCAAGAGCAGATCGACGCTTTCTGAGGGCATTTGTTTGAGAAGGTCAACGCAATTGCCTTGCGTGACATTGTTGAGCAGTGGTTTGAGTGTAATTTCGTGGTTAGATTCTGTTTTCATTTTATTTTTCTCCTGTTCCTTCTTGCGAAGGGGTTTGGTTTCTTCACCGGAGAAAGCGAAGCGGGAAACCAAACGCCGGAGCAGGAACAGGAGAGCTGGAACGAGGAAGGCAGAGAGCGCGGAGCGGAAAAGCAACGGGCATGACAGGGGCCGGTTCCTGGCGTGAACCGGTGCGCCGCGAGGTGCGGGTCAGCCGTGAAACGGCGTGCTGTCAAGGAGTGGAAGTTGATGAAAGCAGAATCAAGGAAGAAGAGTTAGGAATGATCAGCCACATCGAGCGCATCTAAGAGAGCCCGCCGATTATCAAATTGCGCTGGTGTGAGATCCTTTTGTCGGAAAATATTCAATTCACGTCGAGCTAACTGCACAATACCCATCTGATTATCCCTCAAATCCGTGTTTACAATCCTATCAAGACGCTGTTGCAATTCACCAAGCTCAATGCACTCTGAGAGGGGTGTCAACCGCAGATAGTTTCGGGTTTCACCCACGCGGTTAGAAATTGAGTATGTTTGATAAATAAAACTGTCTACCAACGCAATAAGCCCGTCATCTGTTTTAACTGCGTCTAACATAAACGCGTTAACTTCGATGGCAGATCCCCACTGCTTCCATGCGTCCAAGATTGTTGGCAAAGCGGGATGCCCCAAGAGAGTTGCTCGATCTATGGCAGCCTCTTGAATCTTCCTCACCACAATGCTTTTGATCTCATCTATGGCCTTGTCGGTAAATTCCGCAAACTTGTTCAAGTTCTTCTTCTTTTCTTCGTCGACTGACATAATAATTTCGACCATCGTTCTCAAAGCTGCCGAGGTAGAAAAGACGTTCTGCACAACGGATACACGGTCTCCTGTCGGAATGGCATCCAAAATGCCGAATATAGCCCATAGCATTTTCCATGATTCAGGTGCATTTGAGCTTGCGAGAGCTGACCTCTGCGTGTTCGCAATCTCGCCGCTCGTCAGAAGTGCTGCGAAGACACGACGGAGATTGTCAATCCTAATTTCGCCTTGTCTGTATCGTAAGGTCGCAATTCCATTTTCGAGTTTTCCATCCTGTTTCCACCTAACAAAAATCTTTTCCATGGCATCTTGGTCATCGGACATCTCAATTAAGGATGTAATCTCCTGGACAGATACTTCCCACGACGCCAAGGTTAAAGAGAAATACGTATCGAAATAGCGTTTCGCAGCGACGCGATGCGTCTTTTCCCATTCGATTTCGAATTCATGACCATATTTGGTGCGACCATAGGCATAGCTGAGTTTCGGAAACAATTCAATCAACAGTGATTGAAGTTCGTCGGATATTGCGCCGTTGGACGTAAGTAGGTTGTTGAGGCGAGTTTCATATTCCTTTGCGCCCGAGAGTTCTAAGAGTGCGTCTACATGGCCTGCAAAATGTGCCTTATTATTGCGTATAACGTTGAATGTCTGGGGGTAAAAGATGCGTAGAGCCTCTATGGCAATAAAATCTACGCTGTTTAGTTCACGCCCTATTAAACCGAAGCCAAATTCCAGACCATTGATAAACCTAATTACATCGCGTAGAGATCGAAGCCGATTGCGAAGTCCCGCATAAAACAGATTGCCGAATCGCACTGCATCGAAGTGCCCAGGTTCATAGGTTGCTACCAATTTGTCAATGGATGTAGTAATGAAAGAGGTCAATGCAGCCTCGGGAATTGGCGGGATATCAAAAGAGACTTGAACGATCTTTTCCAAATACTCTTCGCCCGAATCAACGCCCAGTTCTTTCAGAGAAGCCGCAACGGCTTCTCTATCGAAAGCTAATATGTAAATAACATATGGAAATCGAGCTGTTTGTTTTACAAGCTGAAAAATTTGACGCGTTTCTACGGCCGTGAGCCGGTCGATGTCGTCGATGAGAACGACAGTGCGATGTCGTAGTTTCTTGGCTTTCGTTGCAATTTGTTCAAACAGGCTTGTTACATCTTTGGTCGAGCCAAATAACTTATGTGCCACTTTGACGCCCGATGAAAGCCAATTTCCGAAGGGCAAAAGGTCTAACGGAGGAGCGAGGGTTTCAGCATAGTCGGAGAGCAATGCCGCTATATCCTTAATTTTATGGTCGCCTCTTAGATGTGCGCCAAATTGCCGGAGAAATTGGAAAACAAGCTGATTCTGATCGGCAAAGTTCCAGGGATTGAAGCGCATGATATGAAGTTTCTCATTTCCTGCTGTGGCTTCGTTTCCCCTGTCGATCTGCTCAACCAAAAGATTCAAGATGGATGATTTTCCAGAGCCCCACTTCCCATGAACGCCCACGACAAAACTGTCTTCTGCGGAGAATTGAAATAGTGCTTTGGCGAGCGCTTCAGCAAATGTCTTTCGGCCAAGCGCGTCGTCGGATGAACTCGAAATTGGGCTGTCTGCGGATAGCATGTTTGCGGTGCCATTTCGTATGTTACTGCTCTGATGCGAAATAGGAAAGGACATCGGTTGATTGGTGTTCTTTAATCCGAAAATGGCAAAGGCGCGTTAGTGACGTTGTGGAGTTCCCAAAGCAACGGGCATGACAAACTGACACTGGATCGGCTTCCTACTCTAATACAAAGCGGTTTTGGCGTGAGCCGGTGCGGGTCAGCCGTGAAAGGGCGGGCTGTCAACGAGTGGAAGCAAAAGAAAACAGATTAACCGTGAGAGTCGCGCTTATAAAATGCTCACTTTGCGTCGCTAGCCGAACAATGAAGCGGCATAAGTAGGAATGGAAATCCGATTCGTCCAGTTGGGGAATCTATGTCCTGCCATCAAAATGCGTTAATCTTAAGAAAGGATATGAAGATGCATGTGGTCAGAAACCAATTTGGTTGCTCCGCATCAGGTTCTGCTGGCTGCATTGAAAGGGCAGCCATTGTATGCGCTAATACGATGCTGCACCGAATCAAGAACCATTTCATCTAATTTTTCCTGCTCTTAGCGTCCGAAGAAATGCATACCCCCACCCCTGCAAAACCATTTGCACATTGCGCAACGTCTGGCACGACATACCATTATTCACCTTCTTACCTATGTGTAATTATGGCACCTGACAGTCCCCAGAATGACAAGACGACACATAACACCCCAAATATCCAGAAGCCGATAGAAATCCCAATTGTCATTTCCACTACCGGCTTTGGTATTTTTAGCCAATGTGCTGAAATGACGCACAAGGTTAAAAGAATGTTACCGGATATACCAATAGCAATCATTCCTGGCTGAAAGGGCAAGAGACTATCTCTTAATTCCGCATATCTCCAGAACGCTGATTGGTAGATTATCTGCAGAGATATAGCAAATAACCACGGTAAGCATAATAATAGTATCGATATGCACCTGTTCATTCTAGTGGATTATGGCTATGGTGTTTCGCATGTTGGTTTCTGGTCCGCCAGATATTGTAGGAAGTCTAACTGCCTTTGTAATTCGGCCAACGCAACTGCTTTATAGAATAGCGACGGGTCATCGTCAACGGTTGCTTTGAGGAGTGCCAGTGTCTCTATTGATATTACCGTTAGCCCTTGCGAATATCCACGCAAAGAAGTTTCATATTGATCGACAGCAGCTGATATACCGAGTTGGTGGCCTATGGTACCTACAACTAGGCCATTCTTAGCATTTGCCCTGAAAGAGGCTAGGTCATTATTGTTTAGATAGTATAGTTGCTGCGCCTGAAAGATGGCACCGCTAATCGCAATCTGCTGGCCTTCTTGTATTTGTGCCTGTGTTAGAAGACCGGTTGGATCTATTAGAGCAATTGGATCATTCTCAACAAAAGTATATGAATTAGCTGTCACAGACAAGCCAAGAGGATCTCTAGACAACCATTTCCCATCATCTGAAGAATAGGCCCGATAAGGCGCTAGATGCAGTCCACTTAGAGCATGAAACAAATGCCCCGTGAATCCAAAGTCAGCAACATCGGTGCCCGAAACAACGGAGCGCAGTCCATAAGGATCATAGTCATAACGGGTGTGCAACGCCCCCGTGTTGTCGGCTACTTCGCGAATACTGCCAAGATGATCGCGGGTGTAGAAGAACGGCATCGAGCCATTAATCTGACCTTGAGCGAAGAATCGCTTCGCCACATTGCCCGAAGCATCACGCTCCTCCGCGATGGTCAAGCCATCCCAAACAAACTGCCGAGTAGCGTTGACCGTTGTACCCGTCATCTCCACAATTTTCACCCTACGGCCAAGGCCGTCGTAAGTGAACAAGGTTTGCTGGTTGGTAATGGCGTTGGCAATAGAAACGAGCCGATTCTCGGCATCCCACTGAAATGCAAAATTTGCTGAATTGACGACCTGCTTTTGATGCTTGTGACCTTTCCCGTCATCGCAATCATGATCGCTATCGTCATCGTCCCGGTCATGCTTTCTGGACTCACGCTGATTGTCTTTGTCACGGTCTTTGGCCTCATGCCTGCGCTCATCCCGATCCCTGTCTCCATCATGATCCCGGTCGTGGTGACGATCTTTGTCGTCATGCTTATCTTTGCAACCAGTTCCGGTACCGGAGCCGATGCCTATTTCAGAAGTCAAATTTCCGTTGGCGTCATAGACAAAAGAAAACGGATTGGCGCCGGTGCGCGCAACCAGTTCATTCAGGTTGTTGACTGTAACGGGAGAGCTGGCGGCGTTGATCGTTTCATCGGTACGATTGCCCGCGAGATCATAGACGTAGGCAAAGGTTTGGGGCGTTGCGCCGCTCAAGTTGGCAGATGTGAGTTGACCAGCCAGATCATAGCCAAGAGCGAAAGAATTCGCCGCGTTCGTTTGTTGACCCCAAGACAAAATCTGGCCTTCGGCGTCATACGAATAATCGAACTGAGAAAGGATCGTACCACCCGAACCTAGATTTTGAATTTCCTTCAAGCGTTGGTCTCCCAGATTGTCGAAGTATTGATACAACGTAGATTGACCATTCGGGTAGGTCAAGGACAAAGGCCGGGAGGTTTGATTCAAATAAGAAGTAGAGAACGTTCCAAGATTATTGGTTTCAGAAACAATCCTCCCCAGAGGATCGAAAGTAACAGCCGTCGGATTCACTGAGCCGTTGATCGAGCGGCCCACTACGCGGCCAAGCTGATCGTAGGAATAAGCAATCGTTGAATTAGCCAACGGCCCCGTAACGCTAACCAGTCGGCCAGCGCCAATCTGCCCATTCACCGGATTGTAGGCGAAAGTGGTTAGACCCGTGCCATCGGTTATGCTGACGCGGCGGTTGTAAATGGAGTCGTAAGAGAAGCTCATGTTAGGCGTCGCGTTCTTGGCATTCGTGTAGGCAATCGAAGCCAAATTGTCATCAGAGTTGTATTGATAAGTCGTGACTTGCCCAAGAGCGTCGGTGCGCGACTTCAACCGGCTGGTTGAGTTCTCATAAACAAAGCTTGTCTTTGAATTATCCGCATAGGTTTTCGCCGTGATGCGACCCTCAGAGTCCCGCGTGAACGACGTTACATTTCCATTTGCGTCTTGAATACTGTCGAGAGAACCACACTTGCACCAAGTGAAATTGGTGATCCGGCCAAGCGCGTCTTTGATCGAAGTCACGTGACCATCTGCGTCATTTGTGTAGGTCGTAGTCCGGCCAAGCCGGTCGGTGACCGAACCGAGACTGAGGCGGTCATAAGCGATCTGCCGGAAGGTGGCGTCGGGAAAGGTCTGCTTTGTGAGCCGGTCAAGGTTATCGTAAGCGTTCGTGACCGTATATCCCTCACTGTCGGTGACGGTCCTCACCCGTCCTGCGGCGTCATAAGTCAACGTCGTTGCGCTGCCCTGAATGGCTCCTATTACCGAAAGCAGGAAACCATTCGGATCATAGGCCAGCGTGGTCGCTTCACCTTTCGGATTCGTCACTGTGAGCGGCTGACCGAAGCTGTTGTAAGTGGTCGTGGTTGTCTGTCCGGCTGCATCCGTAACCGTCAACGGCAAGTGTTGGCCGTCATAAGCGGCTGAAAAGAGCAAGTCATTGTTAGCGCCGTTCCGTTGAGTGACTTGAAGCAAATCGATACCGTCGGCGCTGTAAGAATAATTCGTTTGCCGGCCAATCGGGTCAACGATCTGGGTGGCGCGGCCCGTGTCGTTGTAGGAGTATTGGTTCAATTGCGTTGAGCCGTCGTCGAGAATGCGTGCAATCGCATTGGGAAGCGTTGTGCCATCGGGACCGATACGGTCAGGATCAGATTGCCCTTGGTAATTTGTCCAAACGCGGCTTTCGAGGGCTTTCTTCTGGCTTGAGGGAATAGAAGTTAAGAGGCCACCTTCACCAATCGTCCAGTGCGATGTCTCAGCAAAGGCGTAGGAACCGGGCGTTCCAGGGGCAGTTCCAGCGTTGACCGCATCGGCATAAGCCTTGGCGTCCCAAAAGAACGAATTGAACTGATTGAGATTGGAATTGTTCACCGCTAGCCCCGTAGGAACGCTGGTTTCCGTCACGGGCACCGAAGAAAGTGAAGCTTGATATTCAATCCGTTGCTTTTGGCCAAGCGGATCGGTCGCTTCCAAGGTACGAAATCCATCGCCTTCCTGCGAAGCAAATGAGGTTACGCCATAAGGCGTTGTCATCGAACTGATGAAAGCAGTGTTGCCCAGGTAGGCGAAGGTGCTGGTAAAGCCCTGCGTGTCGGTGCTGCTCGCTAATCGTCCCTGCGCGTCGTAAGTGAATACAGCTGATCGTCCAAAAGGATCGGTGACCCTGGTGATTTTCAGACCATCGCTGGGCAATTCATAACTGAAGGTGGTTTGCTGTCCGATGGCGTCAGTAATAGAAAGGATTTGGGCGCTGGCAGGAGCGTAGTTGATCGTAACCGTATTGCCTTGAGGATCGATGACCTTATTGAGATAAAGATTCGTGCCTCCTCCCGCGTTGTTCTCATAAAACTCAATGGTTCCATCACCGAGAGTCCTTTGATAGGTGTCGGGCACAATGGCTGATGGAGAAGTGACAGCGCGCATGACGGAACGGTTGTTAAGTTGGGGGTCAAACCGCAGAATGCGGCCATTTGGGCCGCCGAACGGATTGAGGCTCTCCAAAACGTAGCCTTGATGTTCCTCAATGCCACCGCCGGGAACATAGCGGGTGACATGAGCTTGGCCGGTGACTGGGCCTTCCGTGATGTAGGTCAGCCAATTGAACGTCCAGCCGGGGCCTAAATTCGAGGAGGAGAAGGTTGCCGGTTGATTTGGATCGAACTGGTTATAAGTGAGGTGGAATGAAATCTTTGGGCCTCGCGGCGGTGAATAGCTTAGCGGGGTGTCGGTTACAGTGAGGCTGGCCGACATTTTCTTGAACGAAAAGACGGGCATGCCGGTGCAAGGACACTTCGTGCATGGCGGCGGTTGCGGCCCCTGTGGATCGGGAGGTGATGGAGGAGTCGGCCCACCTGGGAACGGCCCCGCTCCAGGAATCCCCGGTGACCCTCCATTATCTGTTGGCAGCCCAGGTTGAGGTGGCGCTGGCGAATTGGGGTTCGGGTCTGGGCCAGTCTCTAGGTTGTACGTGAGATTGACCGGATGCGGTATCGAGGGGTGCAACTCAAAGGTGGCCGGGATGCCCAAAAACGTCCAAAAGAAGT
>DATGIO010000224.1:0-2694 GCA_035295685.1 Candidatus Angelobacter sp. | reverse complement strand
TCCTGGCCGACCTGCGCGATCGCGATCGTCGTGACCGCACCCGCGCTACTTCACCGCTGGTGGCCGCTCCGGACGCTGTGGTAATTGACTCCACGAATTTGAATCTGGAAGAAGTATTGCGGCAGGCAGTGGGGATTATTGAGGGGAAACTGAGAGGTTGAAGCTGGATTTTCAGATCACGCGCGGTCCCGCTCTGTATTACTAAAGCGTTTTTACAAATGTCATAGACTGACCACCTGGAGCAGTTCCAGAATTGCTGTAACCCGCATTCAAAATGCGCGCCGTCATCCCGTCTATGACTTTTACGATACTGTCAAGTACTCGCGAAGCGGACGAATGCATAGCTCTGGACAGGCCGCCCAAAGCGACAGGTAACGCCGTCCCTTCTTTCCCTTCCCCAGAGGGTTTTGCTTTTGCCTTTGGGGTTGCTTTTGCTTGTACCGAACTTCTTGCTTCATGACCTTTGAGCTCGCAGTCGCTTAATCATTGGCGGTGGTGCCACCAACCATCTATTCGTGCCTCCAGGGCACATGATTGTTCAATGCAAACTCCCGCAACTCCTTACTGTTTTTTCCCACGGGAGGCAGGGCGCCCACTCAAGACTTCAGCCTGAGCTTTCCTGGCTACGGGATGACTCGAGCTACCCTGCATGCGAACCACCACCTCTGGATACGGCGTATTCGTCCGCAGCATCCAGTACAACCGCACCAACAGCTTGCGTGCTACAGCCACTTTGGCCACGCCGTGGTGCTTTTTGTGGGCCAGCCGTTTATAGAACCGGCCCAACTCTGCATCTTTTCGTGCCGCCACGATGCCGGCCTGCACCAAAAGAAATCTCATGAAACTGTTGCCCTGCTTGCTGATGGCCCCCAACCAGCGCCGCATGCCGCTGGAAGCTTCCCGCGGAATCAGACCCACGTAGCTGGCCACCCGCTTGCCGCTCTGGAAGCGCTCCACCGTTCCCAGAGTCAGCACCGTCGCCAGGGCCAGGATCGGCCCCACTCCGGGATGGCTCATCAGCAACCACGCCCTCGTCTGCTTCTCGGCTTGGTCTTCCGCTGCCCGGCTTAACTCCCGGATGTGTCGGTTCAGCTCCCCCAGCATTTCCAGCAGATCATCGCGCCGCCGCATGGTCCATGGCCCCAGTTCCAGGTGGCGAAGAAACTCCATGCCTTCCTCGGTCCACAGCTTGCGCTTCTTCTGAAAGCCTTCGTTCATGGCGATATGCTGCAACTGATTCTTCACCCGCGTCCGCATCTGTACCAGCGTGTGCCGATGCTTGAGCAGTTGCCGCAAATCCACTTCTTCCATTGAAGGCACCCAGATCGCGGGAAAACGCTTCTCCAACAGAAGTTTCAGAATGTGCTGCGCGTCCCGCTTATCGGTCTGCTGCTTGCGCGGATTGCTGGCCTGGATTGCGGTCGCATCTCCGATCAGCAACTCCACCCCTAAGCCCGCCAGCAGCCGCTGAAACCAGCGCATATTGCCGCTGCTTTCCACTCCCACCCGCGCCGGTCCGCTCAGCGATTCATAGAATCTCTTGGCTTCTCCATTACCGTGGGAAAGTCGCAATTGAGTCTCTTCTCCTGTCTCCAGATCGACCATCGCAATTTGCTGAAAGCTCGGATGAAAATCACAGCCTATAATCTTCATAGATAGCTCCTTTCGTCTCCGAGCTCTTGGTCATTTCAGCAACCACAGTGTACGTGGGCGAGGGAGCTGTCTTAGTCATCCAATCAAGACATCAGCGCGTGAAATGCGCTGATGTGGAGGGACCTTGCGTTAATTCTTTGGGCTACACCATATCGAGAATTGCTTTAACCGTGAGAATCTTCTTTTTTCGCGAAGATTTTCATTTCTTTCCGTTCGCCCTGCCCTTCCCCCTCTTTACTTCGTGGCCTCCGGTGTTTTCCTCCTGCTCTTTCCTCCGCTTTTGCTTTTGATTTTCGAATCTCCTCCGTGTTCCTCTGTGCCCTCTGTGGTTGCAGGTGTTGCTTTTCTTCGAGTCCTTTGTGGTTATCTGGTTTCGGTTGTGGCCTTGCCACGCTGTGGGATCACGCGCGATCATGGCGATTCTGCTTTTAGTCTTTCTTGATTTGTATCGTCCCCCGGTCGGTTTTCAGCTTGATCTGTGGGCCGCCTTTACCGATGCTGCCGGTTGCGGTCGCGGTGCGGCGATCGTTGTTGATGTTCAAGCTGAAGTCGCTTTGGATTTCTCCGCCATCGCTTTCCGCGTCCACCTGAAATCCGGGCGTCTCCGGCAATTTGATGCTGATCTCTCCGCCAGTGGTTGAAACTTCTACATTCCCGAGCGGCGTACCGGGTTCCAGTTCGATGTCTCCTCTGCGGTCATCTATATGAACGTTTCCGCTGACGTTATCGAGCTGAATGTCCTTGGCTTCAGTCCTCAGCGTGAACGGTCCGGCAACCGAATTCGCTTTAAGGTCAGAGCCATCCATGGTCAATTGGCCATCTACCTTGGCAATCTGCAAGTCGGTGCGGCTGGAGGTGAACTTCACCTGGCCGGCAACATGGGATACGTCAAGGTCCCCGGTGTATGTGCCGTTCAAAGTCAGCGTGCCGCCGATATCAGAGAATGTGGTGTCATCTGCATGGCCGTCCACATTCACGTTGCCGCTGATGCCCTTGGCCGTTACATCACCGCTATGTGAGTGCAACAGGGCGTTGCCTTTG
>DATGIO010000223.1:0-8793 GCA_035295685.1 Candidatus Angelobacter sp. | reverse complement strand
AGTTGGAACAGATATAAAAGATGATCGTTGGCCTCTGGAGGTTACGGATTTTTTTAGAGTTGAGGCTTTTCTTGCTGACGGAGAGATTCCGCATCGGAAGATATGACGCGACATAACCCCTTCCGAATTACATAGATATGTCGTTTCTAAGAACGTGCCAAGAAAAATCTGCCCCGCAGCGCCATTTTCCCTGTAACAAACCCGCCCCCCAACGCACTACTAGGCGTGAACGAAATACAAACAGTGGATTGGGGACAAGAAATGGCGAAGCGCGCGGCGCTGGGACGGCCGGTGGAGCGATCTGGGACAGAAAACACCCATGACAAGGAGCATGGGGCGGTTTCTACCGGAGCCTTCCAGGTTTGGATGGGCCAGTGGCGGCTCGCCAAGTTGGATGCGCCGGGCTGTGTGTTCGTCCTTCGCTATGTCCTTGGCGCATTCCGGGCGAGAAAAGTGGAAGACGCGTTCTGGAAGACCATGAAATTATTCTTTGAATCAGCAGGTGGTGTTGGATTGGAAAGGACCGGCGGTCTGCAAAAAGACCTTTCAACCACCAAGGAGCTCTTGGCCCGCGCCAGTGTTCTTGCGCCGGATCAAGCCCATGCCTTGCTGGATCATCTCAGTCAATCGTACGAGCTTACTGGAGACCGGTTATTTTGGCGGACCGTGAGTGACGCGATTCAGCTCTACGCCGTGGCGCCTCCGACCTATTGGTGATTTGCGTTGCAGAAGTGCTTTCCATTTCATCTCAGCGGTGCTTCTCTTTAAAAGATATTCTTGACTGATTCTGTACATCGCAAGACGGAAGACGCAAGACGCCAGAGGGAAGAGGGAAGACGGAAGAAAGCATAAAGGTGCGTATACAGAGTCTGCTCCCAATCAAGAATGTTCCTAAGCCAACCTGGTTGAGCGGCATGAGTCTGACTACCGAATTTTCCAAGCAAAGCTTTCTTTATGAAAGGTAGCGAATGAGGCAGTTGCTCAAGCACAGGTTGCGCAAGTGTTCTTCTGCTGAGTAATTTAAGAGATCGTCCCCAAACATCTTGCTAGGCTTTTGATTCCTTCAATATAGCTCTTCTCCATGATCGATGGGAGCGGTACCCGTCGCATGGCAGGAAGTTGCGCCATTTTTTTTGAAAATTTTCCCACGAAACTATTTTGGGGTGCCGGGTTCAATATCCGCAGGCAGTTAACCCTGGAAAATGATTTGTGAGAGGAGATTCTAAAAAAATGCGACGTACGATATTGAATTTTCTGGCTTTGGGAGTGCTTGGAACTGCAGCGCTAGGCTATGCGCAAAACGCGGGCGATGGAAGCGCGGATCTTAACAAAGACCGCAAGGACCTTCACCAGGACCGGAAAGACCTTCGCCAGGACCGCAAAGACATCAACAATGACAAGAAGGACCTGAACAACGATCGCACCGATAAGCGTCAGGATCAGCGCGACTTGAGCAAGGACCGGAAGGATCTGTCCAACGATAGAAAAGATCTGCGGCAAGATGAAAAAAATGGCGATACCAAAGATGCTGCCAAAGATAGGCGCGACATCCGGGCCGACAAGCGCGACATCAACTCCGACAAAAAGGATCTCAGGACTGATAAGCGCGATATCAAGAACGACAAGAAAGATCTGCACGCCGACCGCAAGGACGCTCGTCAAGACCACCATGACATCAAGAAAGACAAGCGCGACATTCGCAGGGACAAAGCGGGAAAGTAACTCGGTTATCTTCGTTTGAAACGGCAAGCCCCGAGCGAATGCGGATCGCTTGGGGCTTCTGTTTCATACCCTCAGTTTCTTTTCACTTGCCTCGGTTCATCTCCACTGGCACTCGCTACTCCCCACTCAATGAACCGTGATATTTTCCACCCCTTTAAAAACTGCCCCCGATGAATCCCATGCGAGGATGGTGATTTTGTGATTGCCGGAGGAAACCGTGAGTTGCGTGTTCAGCGATGCCGCGTGAGTTGTGAAGGCCGCGTTGTTATCCACGTAGATGCGCATTGCCGTGATTGGATGATTCGACTTCGCCGCAGCCGAAAAGTGAACAGCCGTTGTTTGCGTACTGCCGTTCACGGGTGCGCAAACGGTAACCCCGATTGCTTTAGCTGCGCAGCCTGAAGGAGTGGGCGTAGGCGAAGGCGTCGGGGTCGGAGTAGGAGTCGGAGTAGGAGTAGGAGTGGGAGTGGGAGTCGGGCTTGGAAAAGGATTCGTGCTGAAAAGATCTGCCATATCGATGGCATTGGCCGACTGGCCCGGATAGTCGTGGATTCCCAAAGCATCCAGGGCGGTTCGCAGCGCGTTCTGGTGCTGATACATCGTGGAGGAACGGGCTCCTTTCTGAATGAACGGCCCTACGAGAATTGCAGCGACGTGCCCACCACCGCCCGCCGAGTCGTTCGAGAATCCTTCATCGAATACGATCATCAACAGGCCATCCTCCTGGAAAACGGGGTTATGGATGAGCGGATCGATGTTGCGCTGCAGCCACGAGTCCATGGCCGCGACTTTCTGATTGTTGGTGCACGTTGTCATTCCAGCAGGGCAGTCGTGGGCGTTGTCTTGCTGGTTGGGCACGATGAATGAGTAGTTGGGAAGCTGGTGATTGTTCAGGTCTTCGGCAAGCTGTGAAAAGGGAACCAGGTTTGTGACCTGAACGGCACTGTTAGCCACATCGGTATAGTAGGAAAGAGGATTGTGGTGGCGGATGTACGGATAGCGGTCGCCCCCGGTATAGCCCACGGAAGGTAGGCTCTCCGCATAGCTCTTCCATGTTTTTCCGGCCGTCAGCAGGCGCCGGACAATATTGTCATTTGAAAATGTGCCTTCAAACGAATCGTCGTTGGTGATGAGCTCCCCGGCGGTCAGCATGAGGTAATCGCCGATCGAAGGATGAACGTTGGAAAAGTATTGGGTTGCCAAGCCGCCTTGGGCCGCCAGGCTGTTCATGTAGGGTGCAAAAGAGCTGCCGACGATCGCCGAATATCCTTGATTTTCTTCCACGATCACCACAACGTGTCCGGCCTGGGGTATCTGCGCCTGCAACAGCAGTGGCAGAAGCAACGCGACAAAAGAAAGACAGAGTTTTTTCACCGAATAGCTCCTTACGGACGCCCAGTCCCTGAGTTCCTCAGTCTCCTGAGTAAATGAGGGCACTTTTCGGTCCATAGGTGCTACCGAAGCGGGTTCCCAATACAACGCACAAGGCTGAAAAGACGGATTGATATTTCCGTCTTGAGACGCTGCGCCTGCAACGTACTCACGTCCAACGCTAGTTTCTGATGCTAGGCCTGCATTGCGGGATTGCAGAGCTGCTTCATCGGCTCTCTCTTTTTGTTCATTGTTTACAGGATCTTGACGAACGTGCTCCTGCCTCGGTGAAGACCCGGATACCTGGGTGCGGGCGTGGCTTCCAATGTCCCTTGCCTTCGCGCCACGTCAGTCTCATCGTCGCTCATTCCCGATCCGCAAACCGAAGAATCCCGGCAGCTTGAACGGAGGCCATTTCTGCGCAGCGCAAAATCCTGTTGTGGTCAAGCCCGGCTGATTCGCATTCAAGCGAATCAATTCAGTAAACACCATAGGTAGTGGTTAGCGCTTCAGTGGTGCTTGATCGGTGGTCGGCGCCGAACAGATGAGGGATTTTCACATAAGCTGCTGAAAATAATTATTGACAGACATCCTTTTAGGCGTAGGATGTCTCCAAAGTGGTAGAAAGTGGTAAAAAGTGGTTTGATCTAGACCGGCTGAGCGATCCAAAGGACGAGTTGGGAAAAATGAACGAAACTCACCCTCAAAAGTTCAAGATCGAGCCTGAAATTCAAAAATTTAACGTTTTGGCCTCCTTATTAATGGGATCACCGGCAAGGGCCGGCTTAAGAGCTTCAGAGAACGATGTTTCGTGGCAATCACCCAACCCGTATGGACGAGAAAGGACGTTTGAAGATTCCATCGGAATTCAAGCGTCTGATCGACGAGAAGTACGGAGCGCAATTTTACATTACAAGCCTGGATGGAAAGGTTGCACAAGTTTATCCCTTCGAGGAATGGCAGAAGATTGAAGAGAAGCTGGCCCAGCTTTCAAACTTCAATGCAACGAAAAAGAAGTTTCTGAACCGCACCAGCTACTACGGCCAGTTGGTTGAAATCGATGGGCAAGGCCGGGTACTGGTTCCCGCGCTGTTGCGTGACTCGGCCGATCTGAAGGGAGAGGTTGCTGTCGTAGGCAATCTGACATACCTGGAAGTCCAAAACCTGGAGCAGTACCGGAAAGACATCGAAGAAAACCCGTTTACGGCAGAGGATGAGAAAACACTCGACGAACTGGGTATCTAGTGGCGGAAGAGGATATTGGATTGGACGAAGCTCCCGAGGGGGCGCATGGCGAGAGCGGGAAAGTTGGCCATGTTTCGGTTCTTTTAAAAGAAGCGATCGATTTCCTGGCGGTTCGGCCGGGGGGGACCTATATCGACGCAACCGTGGGCTTGGGCGGCCACAGTATCGAAATAGCAAGACGCCTGGGCGAACGGGGTCGTTTGATTGGCTTCGATAAAGATACGCATGCGCTCAACTTGGCGCGCAGGCGGCTTATCGGCGCGGAGAGGTTTCCCGAAGGCGAACTGCCTCAGGTGACTTTGATCCACAGCAGCTTTGCGGAAGTCGGCAGGTTTTCTCCTGCCGGCGGCGTCGATGGTTTGCTCGCCGACCTGGGCACAAGCTCAATGCAGTTTGCAAACGCGGCTCGTGGATTCAGTTTTCAGGCGGAAGGGCCTCTCGATATGCGGATGGACCCGCACGGAGACCGCACCGCCGATCAAGTGGTAAATCACATGCGCGAGGGCGACCTAGCCAATGTGATTTACGAATACGCTGAGGAAAGGAGGTCGCGGAGAATCGCCAGAGCCATTGTCCGGGCACGGCCGATACAAACAACCGCTCATCTGGCAACAGTTATATCGGCCGCGCTCCGGTCAATGAAAAACGACTCGGGCGCGGGCAAGACCGGCTCTCATGGACGGCACGGCCGCTCCGAGAGGATTCATCCAGCGACAAAGACTTTCCAGGCGATTCGGATTTATGTGAACCGGGAATTGGACGACCTTAAGGCGCTTCTCGATGCGGCCCCCGGCATCTTGAAGCCCGAAGGCAGGCTCGTCGTGATCAGTTTCCATTCTTTGGAAGATCGCCCGGTGAAAGACGCCATGCGCGATGGCGCAAAGGCGGGAACCTATCGATTGCTGACCAAGAAACCGGTTGTGGCCGAAGAGGCGGAAGTGGATCGCAATCCACGGTCTCGGAGCGCCAAGCTGAGAGCTGCCGAAAAGATAGAAGCCGCACCCCAACGGCATAAGTAACGCTGCTCCTGGCGATAGCTGATACATGGCGCGTTTGGCCTTAACGGGCGGGACGCCGCCGAGACGGAAGCGCAGATCGCAGAATGGCAGAATGAAAGACCGAAAGACTGGAAAGGGTGCGGCGATGTACACCGGAACGACGATTGAAAAGCTATTTGAGAGCGTAATGCGGGCGGAACAAAGCTCCCGCGAAAAGTTGAATCGGCAGATGCAAAGACTGCAAAAGCTACAAGAACTGAAAGAACTAGAAAGGCTGGAAAGTTTGGATGCCTTCGCGCATCCACAGGCTGCGGATCGACAGGCCGCGGAACAAAGGATTGAGGTGAGATAGATGGCCGCAGGGGCAATGAACATTACGGGAATGATTACGCCAGTTGAGCCGCGCAACGCCGCGCCGCGGCCGATGGCGGGCTTTACCCCGGAATTTTACTTTCAGAAATCCATCGACAATTCGCGGCTGATGAAGGTATCGGACCCGCGTAGAACCCGCGAGATTCGCATGTTCTCGGGGGCGGTGGCCGCCTTGTTTCTGCTCATTATGTTCTATGCCTGGCAGCACTTTGTGTCCATCGAATACGGCTACAGGATCGAGGCGCAGAAATCCGAGCGAGATCGCCTGGTGGAATTGAATCGCACGCTCAAGCTGGAAGATGCGTCTTTGCGCGATCCGGAGCGCATCGATGCGCTGGCGCGCCAGATGGGATTGGAGTCCACGCATCCCGGCCAGGTGGTGATTCTTGATGCGGACGATCCCTCGGGCGGCCCCGTCATGGCGCAGGCCTCTCCGATGGCGATGCCCGCGCAATAGAGCACTTTGATTTTGAAGGCGTCGAAAGTGCGATGGCGCCTCATGGCGGACTCCGGAAAAACAGCCGGAGCCGCTCTATTTTTGGGAGCAGTCCGTCGTGCGGGAATCTTTATCCAACTCCAACAGAAGGCTCTACTATCTGGCCGGATTTCTGGCCTTTTGGTTCCTGGCGATTTGTGTCCGCCTGGTGTGGCTTCAGTTGGTGCAGTACGGCGAGTTCGCGCAGCGGGCGGCCAAGCAGCAGCAGCGCAGCATTGAAGTATCCGCGGTTCGCGGCAATATCTATGACCGGCATGGCAATGAGTTGGCCATGTCGGTGAGTGTAGATTCGGTTTACGCTGTGCCGTCGCAGGTGGCCGATGTGCACGCAGCCGCGGGAATCCTTGCCAGGATTCTCAAAGCCGATGCCACTCAAATTGAAGGCCACATGCGGGCCTCACATGCCTTTGCCTGGGTAGCTCGCAAGATCGATGCTGAGACCAGCGCCCGCATTCATGCTCTGAATCTGAAGGGCATCTATTTCCAGAAAGAGTCGAAACGGTTTTATCCAAAGCGCGATCTGGCCGCCCAGGTAATTGGATATTCGGGTCTGGATGACGAGGGCTTGGGCGGCATTGAACGTCAATTCGATGCCCGGCTCAAAGGCAGGCCCGGAACGATGTTGATCTCCATGGACGCCAAGCATCGCTGGTTTGGGCGTGTCGAAAAGAATCCCGATCCAGGTGAGAGCGTCGTTCTCACGATCGACGAGAAAATTCAGTACATTGCTGAGCGCGAGTTGGAGCAGGCCATGCACGACTCCCACGCCGTTGCTGGAACGATCGTTGTGCAGGTTCCGCGCACCGGCGAGGTCCTCGCGCTGGCGAACCGCCCCACGTTCAATCCCAACGCGCTGAGCACTGCTGATTCCAAGGCCTTGAAAAACCGGGCAGTCAGCGACATCTACGAGCCGGGTTCCACTTTCAAGATGGTGACGCTGGCGGCGGCGCTCGAAGAAAAACTGACCAACCCGGATGAGAAGATCGACTGCCAGATGGGGGCGATCGTGGTGAACGGCCTTCGCATTCGCGATCATAAGCCCTTTGGTGAACTCACCGTCACGCAGGTGTTGGAAAAATCCAGCGACGTGGGCGCAATCAAACTGGCCTTGCGGCTCGGAGACGAGCGTTTCGACAAATACATTCGCGCTTTCGGCTTTGGCTCTCAGACTGGAATCGAGCTTCCAGGGGAGACTCGCGGCATCACCAAACCGGCAAGCCGCTGGTCGAAGGTCAGTATCGGTGCTATCTCGATGGGGCAAGAGATTGGCGTTTCGGCATTGCAGCTTGTTTCGCTGGCTTCCACCATGGCGAACGACGGCGTGTATGTGCCGACAAGAATTGTGGCTGGAATCACCCCGCCGCGTTCCACGCCGCAACTCCCCGCCTTTCATCCTGCTGAGGGAAGGCGTGTAATCTCGACCATGACTGCCGCGCAAATGAAAAAGATGATGGAAGGCGTTGTGCTCGAAGGTACCGGCAGAAGAGCGGTTTTGAATGGATATAGTATCGCCGGTAAGACAGGCACAGCGCAAAAGGTCGATCCGGTGAGCGGGGCCTATTCGCACCGGAAGCACGTTGCCTCGTTTGCAGGCTTTGCTCCGATCAATGATCCCGCTGTTACCGTGTTGGTGGTACTTGATTCGCCCGAAGGCCCGCAGGATGGCGGTCTGGTGGCTGCGCCCGTCTTTTCGCGTGTCACGCAGCAGGTTCTCGCCTATCTCAATGTGCCGCACGACATTGCGCCGGTCGACGCCAAACGGAGCCAGATCCTTCGCGCACAGGCTAAGGCCAAGTCCAAAGAGAGGGAAGACGATTTGGCGGAAGGCCCATTGGACAGGATTGCTGCCGACGCAAGCCTTGCTGCGCCGGAAGCGCCGCCTCAGCCGACCCCTGCTCCCGTCGATGCAGCTAAGGTTCTCCCGACAGCTTATAAGACGGCCCCTTCGGGTCCGCGGCCGGCTACTGCTGCCGCAACTCCCGCCGCGCCGGTTCAGTCGAGTAAGACGGCTCCCGCTGGCACCCAGTCCACTGAAACGCGATCTAACGGAACCATGGTGCTCGATACAGGGGATGGAGCCCTTGCTCCCAATTTTGTAGGGAAGTCGCTGCGGAAGGTTCTGGAAGAAGCTCAGGCGGCAGGGATCGAGGTTGAGGTGAGTGGTAGCGGCATGGCCCAGGCCCAGTTCCCTGCGGCGGGTTCACGCATGGTGGGTGGAAATCACGTCACGGTGCGGTTTGGACGATGAGGACCCGGGGTTAAAGGGGAAGCTTCTTGTGTTTGAAACGATTTCAACATAGGTCTATCTGAGAATGTGTAGGCTCAATACTGCGATAAGGTAGGGTGAAATCGGCTAGGTGCTATGGTGGCTTTAATCTGGAACTTTCACATTGTTACCGACAACGGGATGCCAACGATAATGTGGGCACAACTGTGGAAGAGCGCGTTTTTAGCCGCGCGCTGGAGTTTCTACATTTGATCGCGCTTTTAGGAGACAGGAATAGAGTCCCGAAGGGACGATTGACAATAGTTGGCCATGACCGTGCCCGGTCACAACGAGGGATGAAAATATGCACTTGGGGTAAGGTA
>DATGIO010000222.1:0-85440 GCA_035295685.1 Candidatus Angelobacter sp. | reverse complement strand
ACCAGTAGGTCTTTGTTATCGGCGTACCGGAAGATAACCCGTGGGCGATTCGCCGGCGGAATCACGCCGAACCCATTGCGCCGCTGCTCGTCCGTGACCGCCTGCGCCTCCCAGGTCTCCGCATGTGGCTCCTCCGGAGCTTCTACCAGCGGACGCCCAGGCGTGAAGTCCGGTTCATCCGGCGTACCGCGCCCAGTCGGTCGGCTTCCCTGGTCGTTGCCAAAGCGGCGCGAACCCCGAGCCCCTGCTACGTTCGATATGTCGAAGACCGGCCCGTTGTCGCAGTAGACCGAGAGATTCTCGCCGTACCCATAGGCGACCGGGCTGGCGTTGTCCACGTTTACCGAGCGCAGAACCGAGCCTACGATCTTCATCTGCTTGGCTTGCTGCGTTGAAACGCCGGTGGTCATCCGCAACGATACTGCGAAGTTCGCCGTATCCATCACCGTCAGCAACACGCCGCCCCGGTTCACAAAATCCTGCAGGTGGACGACTCCGCTCCATCCTAGCCCCGGACGAATATCGTCGGTCGAATCTTCCGTGCCGATGTTGGGAGTTTCAGGCGTTGTCTTCCAAGGTAGCGGATTCCCCCATGCCGTTGGCAGGCCGTTTACCACCGCCATCGGATCGCCGCGTCCCGTCGGCGGAAAGAGGATCACGTCATACTTGGACCGCAAATCCGCCTCGTTCGCAACCACCTGCGTGCTGATGTAGCTGTACGGCACCTGCATCTTGTCGAGTGCCTGCCGCCACCAGCCCTCGGTCTGTGTGCTCAGCCATGTGTGCAGCAGCGCCACGCGCGCGGCCCGTACCGCGTGAGTCTTCACGGAAGGCGCGCTTGCCAGCGCGATGCCATGCAGTCCCAGATCGGAAACCGCCTTTTGCAGCGCGCCTGCCTCTACGCCGTGGATAAGGAACGTGCCTCGGTTGAACTTGTGTCCGCCTTCTGTAAAGGGTTCCTCTGCGGCCTCCATGGAGGCGTCTTTGAGCCGATAACGAAGGGTGGCCAACCCGGATTCTGCATTGGCGCTGATCGCGAAGATCGGCCCGCTTCCGCTCACGCTTCCGCCCGCACTCACCGTGGAAACCCGCTCCATCGGAGCGTCGAGAACTTTGGGGTCCGTCACCCGCACCACGCGCACGTTAAAAAGCTCGCCGAAGGTCCAGCCTGTGTCGTCGTATGGGGTCTTCTGCGGATCGTTCGGGCTCCAATACTGATGGTCAAGCAGTGCATCTGCCACTCGCGAGTAAGGCTGGTCCATGCGAATGATGTAGCTCCCGGCCGGGAACTGTATGGTCGAGGGCTGAGTTTTGTCCTTTGACTCTCTTGCTTCTTTCGTGTCTCTAGGTTCTTTCGTCTCTTTCGCCTGCTTCTCCCCATCGTCTTTGTCGTCGCCGTCCTCCGCTGATGCTTTTGCATGAGCATCGGAGGATTTTTTCTTCTTCTGCGGCAGCGTCACCGTAAAAGGGGCGGTGGCGCGTGAGATTTCGCATCCCTGCTTCCGCAGAATGTCGAGCAATTCGGCCTGCGCCCCGGGGCGTGTCTCATCGCCGGGCAGCACATAGGCTGCCGGGCCTTCGCTCGTCGGCTTGGTGATCGAGCGCTTCGCCTTCAGGTAGAAATTCTTCAGGAAGAACTGACGCTCCTCGGCAAAGAAGTGTAGCGAGGTCAGCAGCCCAGTCTGTTCGTAGTTGTTATTGTTGCGTTGCGACCACAGCGTCTTGGGCATGGGAGGGTCCTGCCGGAACCAGGTGCGGGCGTATTCGTCCTTGTCCAAGGTGCGCTCCACCGTGTCTGCCCCGCCGTTGCCAAACGTCTCGTAGAGGCGGCTGATTCCGTTATGCATCGCCGCCACGAACATCAGGTAACCCGGAGACCAGGTATCGAACCAGCCATGCGTAAATACCCCTGGCATGCCGAACCGGGTCATGTCGGTTACGTCCCGCCAGCCCAGCACCTCCCACTCGTTCGTAAGGATTGGGTCCACCCAGGCATTGAAGGGGCCGTCGCCTGCGGTGTTGTCGTAAAGGTAAGGGACGGACTCGTGAAGATCGTGAAGCACCTGCGCCTTCCACGAGGTATACGTGTTCAGCACGTTCTCGGTGAGCTTCAGGGTCACCGCCATCGCGTCGCGGTTGTTGTCGTGGGCTACATACTTGCCCCAGTAAATCAGCGGCGGATAGAAGTCTTTAGGATGCGCCAGGTGCCAGCGGTAGATATCCACCATGCGGTCGCGGCCGTCCACCTCCACAATTGGCGTAATCAGCGTGATCAGCCCGTTGCGAATGTCTTTCATGTACTGGCTCTCGTCCACCGCCAGCCGGTAGGCTAACTCCATCAGCGCCGTGGGCGCGCCGGTCTCCGGAGAATGGATGGTTCCAGTAATGTAATAGACGGGAATCGCGCTCTCGATCAGCCGCTCGGCCTCTCCGTCATCGAGCTTGATGGTTCGCGGATCGGCCAGCTTGGCCAGGCGCGCTTTGTTCTCGTCAAGCCGCGCCAGGTTGGCCTCCGAGGAGACCGCCACCGCAATCATCTCCCGGCCCTCTTCCGTGTGGCCAATGGAAAAGACCTTCACCCGCGGGCTGGCCTTCTCCAGCATCCGCATGTACTCATAGACCTGCTTGGAATAGGGCAGGATGCCGGGCGCTCCGGCAATGTCCCCGAGCACCGCCTTGGGCGTCGGTACGGTCTTGGAGGCCGGCAGGTAATCGACCAGGGACGAGATAAAGTATGGCTGGGTGGTGTATTCCTTGATCTTTTTCGTGTATTCCTCGTCAATCGGTTGCTTCGGATCGCGCACCGGCGGAGCGTCCGCGCCGCTCAAAGGCAGCGCATAAACGGTGGATGCCGGCACAACAAACAACAGCACGACGAACGCGATCAAGCGATAGAAAAATCTCATTCCCGGGGGCCTCCATGGGTGGTTGCCTAAGAACTTGCCTGGCAAAAAACAACCTAGTATCTCAGATCGGCCCACCCGGGCAAAGAAAAGTGAAAGGCATACCACCGCAACCATGAAAAGAAATCCAGCCTGCTGCGGGCCTCGATTCTAGATTGCCAAGTGGCCTTTGTTCGCCGGGAGGCGCATAGCTAAGTTAGCCCAGCGCATAGGATGTGGAGACACGAGTGCGGAGAAAAGCGTGCGGAAAAAAAGACTGCGGAGAAAAGACTGTGGGGGAAAGAAATGGAGGGGAATACCGAGCGCCGCAGGTGCGCCAAATCTGGTGCGCCACATCTTTGGACCAAGGTACGAATCGCATCTCCATCGTAGGTAACAGGTAACGTGGTATTGACTCCTGCTAACCAATCGCTCAGGCTCCCGTCTATCTCTCCGCGCTCGCCCTTATCAACATAGGAGTCCCTAAACATGAGGTTCACAAGCCTACGCTTGGTGATCGTGTTTTTTGTTCTTGCAGGAAGTCTTCTCGGTCAAACCAAAGCGAAGGATGCTGTCGCCATAAGCGAAGGATATGCCACCATCGGCGCGGGCGTTCGGATTCACTACCTGCGAGCAGGCCAGTCGACATCGAAAAGGGCGTTAATTCTAATTCCAGGCTGGCGGTTGCCGGCCTTCCTATGGGAAGAACAACTGAAGACGTTTGCGCCGGTCATGCAAGTCATCGCCATTGATCCTCGCTCCCAAGGGGAGTCCACCAAAACTCCTGGAGACAATACTCCTGAATCGCGAGCCAAGGATTTGCATGAGGTGCTTGGCCAGATGGGCATATCGCAACCGGTTCTAGTCGGTTGGTCGCAGGGTGCGCAGGATGTTGCTGCCTATCTCCAGGAATTCGGGGCGGACTCCGTTTCGGGTGTGGTCTTCGTGGATAGTCCGGTTTCGGCGGGTCCCTCCGGGGTTGAGGCAAATAAAGAATTCAGTAAGGCCATTCTTGCGAATATCTCGCTCTATGCGCGTCATCCCAAAGAAGCTTCTGAGGGCATGGTGCATTCGATATTCAAAAAGCCTCGCCCAGATGCGGAGTACCAAAAGATAGTGCAATCGACATTGCAGACGCCTACAGATACGGGGATTGCCATGCTGGTAATGGATATATTTGGCATGGACCGCCGTCCCGCGTTGGAAAAGCTGAACAAGCCTGCTTTGGTGATTGCCTCGGCCGAATCTCCTTTAGTAGCTGCGCAGAAGGCAATGGCTGCATCCATTCCCGGAGCAAAGTTCCTTGCTATTGAGGGAACCGGGCATGCCGTCTTTGTCGACGAGCCTGGAAAGTTTGATGCGGCCCTGCAGAATTTCCTGCAAACATTGCCTGAGTAGTCCGTTCTGAAGCCTGTTGTCTACCATTTTCTGGAAAGAACAGTCGTAATCAAAGAGATGGCAGTAGAGAGCAGTCAAGATTAGTGTGGGAAGCGAGGAATTAAATATACATCCTATGCCGCTCAAAATTTTAAACCGAAGAGTAAATGATTGCTGTCGCGGTCAAGTCAAGGGATCAAAAAAATGTGATGATCAGCTTTAGGAGCGTAAGCGTGCCGCTTGCCAATGCTCCAGCAACAATTCCAAGCGACTTAATGGGTTTCTCTTTTACATTCAACACTCGCTCCAATCGCCCAAAACGAAATGTCCGCAAAATCAGGCCGGAGGCGATATGAAGCCAAGCCCATATAGATGATATTAGGCCAGCATATAAACATATGCCCAAAGGGGGATTATCGCTATCCGCTTTAAATATTAGACCCAGGCCAATGTTATCTCTGAGATAGCCTAAATCTATTGGAGTGACAAAAGTTACCAAAACACCAAAAAAGCCAGCAATCATAATAGCTGTAAAACCATCCAAACCAAAAAGAAGAAGGAGTCTACTTGTCGATCCCGCAACTGCTGTTTGTCTCAATACATATCGTGTTATCAGGAGTGAGACATATACAGCGATCAGATAAAAAAGAATAGGTACAATAAACAGTGTTGTGATCTCACTAAAGCTTCCGTCGCGCCAATAGGTTACGGTACTTTTGAATTCTCGAGTTCTAAGAATGATCCATACTGCAGTTACTAAAAATAAAGCGATAAGAGAAAATCTAAAGCTACGTAGAACAGATCTGAAAGTCAACAAATGTGGGCCAAATATATGCTCGAAAACATTCAAAAAACTATTTGACCAATTTTGTTCAGATGGATCACCAGTAAGCCAAAGTCTTACCTTGTCTTTGAGATCAGGATTGATCGCATCTTCTATCATGGAAGCTGCTCCGGCTATCGTGCAAAAAACAGCCGACAAGCCAACAGCAGTTATGATTGCCCCTATTTGAAATGTCGCTTCCACAATAGATGACCTATCTTATTACATAAATTTAAGTCATTATATTCCAAGTAAAGTAGCGATATACAGAAGATGGCGACAATCCCTATAAATTAAAATCTGCCAATAAAATTAGTGCTTGAATCCGCAATGCCTATCGCGAGATTCTTTCCTCTCTAGAAATTATCAACCACTTTATCTATTGTTCCGCAACTATCGGGAGTTATTATCCTTTGATGCCAACAAACACCCAAAACCCTGGCGAACAAGTCAATCATAAACGCTTCGTTCTGAAGCGAGAATTGGATTTTGGTGACATCCTTACAGCTTGCTCGATACTCATTTCTGTATTAGCTCTGTGGCTCACTTGGTTGAACGAACAAGCTCTTAAAACACAAGAATATGCAGATGGGATCAGAAAGAGCACAGCAGCCGTCACGGGTAAGCTAGAGCGTTGGGCGCAACTATCCGATTTGTACTTTGAAGATGTAATGCCAAAGCTAGTGAAAGTTTCGGCAAAGACGGCGAGAAGTCACGGTCAGGAACCTGCCAATGGGAATATGTATGCGGCTTTGCAAGAAGCCAGCCTTCGGGCATCCGCTCGAATTTCGACGGAGGAGCTTGAAGTTTCGTATATGGAGTTATATCGATAGATCTCCGAACTTCAGCAGCGATTCGATGAGACCATTCGGACGATCAAAGATACTGAAAAAAAGTCATCACTCTCTAGAGAATGACCTCCAAGAACAGTTGAGCAGGAGCCTAGCTGGAATATCGACCAATCCGTGTGGAACAGGCCAGTTCTCCTCACTGCAAATCAGGATAGGCAATGAATTGAGGTGCATCGTAGAAAACGCAAAAAATCAAACCCATCATGAAATCGAACAGGTAACTCGGCAACTCCGTGCGCAGATGCTCTGCGTGATAAAGTTGACTGATAAACAATTGCGGGACTCGCCCATGCGATCTGAATCTGTGAGCAAAATATTAAAGGCTAAGGATCTCGCCATTACAAGCTGCCCTCCGTAGGTGCGATACCTTCTTTTTTCGTATGAGAAGAGCCGAGCAATAAGTGTTAGTGATTGGAAATTGTGAAATCCATTCATAATTCGTTTTCTTCTCTTCTAGCTAAAGTTCTGCATTTTTGTGAAATTTTCTCCTTCTACTTCGCAAACGGCGGCACATGAATCTGATCGACGCATGCCGTATCCAATCCGTTGGCCGAGCCTTGTTCCACAAACTGTGAAACCAGATTGTCGATGCACGGCGAGCCGGTTCCATGGGTTCCATCTTTGATCGCCACCACGCGGCTATTGGAAAGATCTTTTGCCGCTTCGGCGGCAGTTGAGGGAGGCGTTGCAGGATCGAGTGCGCCGGAAATCAGCAGGGTAGGAACTGCGGAGCGTGCCGGAGTGTAGAAACCCGAAGGAATCTTCCCTTGTGGCCACTCCTTGCAGGCATTTTGATACTGACGAACCTGGAAGTCTCCAAGATATGTTCCCCTGGTTTCCCGCTGGATCGTCTCTTCATCCGTGTTGGCCACATCTTCAGCGCACGCCACCGAGAACGCCAAGCCTCGGCTGATTGCCGTTTCAATTCCTCCACGGATTGCCATCGCTGTAGCACCATAGAGCTGCCAGTCGCCCTGGTATGCCTTGTGAATCATGGACGGGAATAGGCTGATAATTGACGGTATATAAAGTTGCGCCCGCAAATTGGCCACAAAACCGCCGCGCGTCAATACCACGGCCTGTGTTTCTCCCGCCGCAGTCTTGAGCTCAAAATGTGCTGGCGATTTTTCCAGCCGTGCAATCAGTTCTAGAAATTCCTTCTTTAGATCGGGAAAGTTCTTGTGGCAGGCTTCATCGTTAGCGCAGCGAGCGATAATGCGGTCCACCGAGTCTTGGATCGTGTGCGAAAACGCCAGCGGAAGCCTATAAGACATCGGCGCTACAGCTTCCAGCGTCAAGCTGCGTATCTGGTCTCCGTGGCGCTTTAAATAGACTAGGGCGGCTCGTGTCCCGTACGATCCTCCAAACACATTGATCTTTTCGTATCCAAGCGCCTGGCGAACCTCGTCGAGGTCGTCGGCAAAAATGGATGTTGTGTACTGGGTCAGGTCGGCTCTCTTCTCCAGGTCGGCGCGGCACGCCCGGACCTTCTCCACGGGAATGTTTTCGCCAAGTACTGCCTGTGCCTCTTGGGGATCGCGCAGCTTGCAGGGCAGCGGATTGGATTGGCCGGTGCCGCGCTGATCCACCAGCACAACGTCGCGTTGCTGCCGTATCTTGGAAACGTATCCGGCGAGCGGAAACGCTTCCACCGCGCTCTGTCCCGGCCCTCCCGCAAGTGCAAAGAATGGATCGCCGGCGGGTTTGTCAGATTGCGCGGGAAGCACCATGATATTCAGCGCGATTTTCCGTCCGCTGTGTGCCTCCCGGTTCTCAAATACTTCGTATTTCCCGCACAGGCCCTCCGTATTGCCGTCGGCAGTTCGGCATGGTTCCAAAGGAACGCGTCCCATGGTCCTTGGCTTGAGTGTCGCCTTTGCGGCTGCTCCCGGCCGTCGTAGTGTAAGTGGAAGGTTGTTGCCGCTCTGCATCCACGTCCCTGCAATCTCCGTTCCGTCGTCGTTCAGCTTTCCCTGGTAGGAAGCCTTAATGCTATTCAGCTCAAAGTGCACATCTTTCTGGGCGAGAGATACGGTCTCCATGGGGATGCTCACATTGCCCTGGTCTGGGCTGAGGATCTTGCCTGTAAGTTGATTGCCGGTGCCGCCCTCGATGGTTACGATCAAATGCAGTTTGGAAAGCATCCCTTGCCATTCGCCCAGGATTCCAGTTTGCTCTCCGCCGGATTCTGTGCCGGACAGCTTGCGATTGTCGGAAGCGCCCGGCTTCCGTAAAGTCAGCGGGGCCGAGCCACCCGGCTGCTTCCATGTGCCGGTGATCTCCGTTCCGTTTGCGCTCAGTGTCCCTTCGTAAGTCGCGGCGATCTTCTTGAGTTCGAAGCGCACGGCCCGGCTTGCGGTGGTGAACGATACCGTATCCATGTCCATGCTGGCGTTGCCCTGGTCTACGCTGGTCAACTTGCCTGTATAGGTGCTGCCGTTCTGTTCGAGGTTGATGATCAGGCGAAGATTGGCGACCGTTCCACGCCACTCTCCGGCAATGTCTTTGGGCTTTTCAGCCTGCGCCAGGACGGTAGTGGCTGCAAAAGCCCGGTTTGCCGCTCCAGAGACAGTCGCTCCAAATACTGTTGCTCCAGAGACTGTCGCTCCAGGCTCACTCCCTCCGGAGCTGGAGAATGACCTGCCCAAAATTGAATAGTTGGTGCCTACCGCTAGGAGCGGCGGAATAAGGCAAAAGATAAACAGACACCTCTCCCATATCGCTCGCATCTCTTAATTCTCCTTTTCTTTCTTGATGAATCTTGTGGCCCGTTTCTAAATCAGTGCATCACTAGACGTGATGTGTCAGCCATTCCAGGTCTTCACCTGTGCTTGACCCGGGTATATCCAACCCGGTGGACGGGGCTGCCCCTTAGGACCGTGTCAGAGCCGAAACCGTATCAGGACGAAGAGCGCAAGCAGGCCCGCCAGATAGACGGCTCCAAGTTGCGTCAGCCGGTTTGCTAGATTCAGCGAATAGCCGCGCATGCTTCGCAGGATAATGGTCGGTGCGCTGGGCTCGTAGCATAGCGGCCAAAGATCGCTGGGCGCGCTAGACTCCCCCAGTTCGCCTCCGAATTGCGGAAGTTTCACCGGACGTGCCCGCAGCGTCACCTTCAACATGTCCTTTCTCTTGATCTCAGACCAGACCGCGATCACGATCCCTAGGACAATCGACCCTGCGAACCACAATTTGACGGCGAACTCGCGAGTTTCCGGACCTGCGCTCAACAATGCGGGCCAGAAGAGAATTGTTACCGCAAGATTGATCCTACCCAGGTCGCATGTGCGGAGATAAAACTTCCGGGTCTCTTCCCGGCTCGCAATGTGCTCTTCTGCCTGAACCTGTGGGATTGGCGAGCGCCACGCAACGATCAAAACTTTCGCCAGCAGGAATCCGCCTTGGCAATAAAACAGCAGCAAAGGGGTGCCAAAGATGATCCAGAGGTTTCGCGGCTCAGGGGCCGTAGCATAGTAGCGTAGTGCCCAGACGAGGCCGGCCGCCGAAATCGCGGCGATGGCGGCTTCCAGCTTGAAGTTGGTGAAGTCGCGCAAGCGGCGTGCTTTCAGGGAAATTGCGATGGTGCTTACAGGTTGCTCGGCTCCCGGTGTCGCGAACTTCTGTGCCCGCTGCTCGGCGCGATTCACGGAGAAAACATGATTCACGTGGATCAGGATGCACATCGCCAAAATAAGCCAGACTAGGTTCTGCAACTGTCCGGAGAGGAAGATCGCCGTTGCCGCTGGAACCTCGATCGCAAAAAGCGACAGCATCCTCACTCTGTATTGGCGCAAGATCGTGGCGCCCTCTTCGGAGTAAAAGCCGTGCTGCACCGGGACGCTGAAGAACCAGTCTTCGCCGCGTAGGAGCGGCTGTTTCCAGCGCCGGAAGCAGCCCCGGACGCGGACACCTCCCCATAGGAGGCCATAATAGATCACGTGTAACTGGTTGATCGAAAACCCGTTAAACCCACCGATGAAAAGCCCATAGCCGGGAAATTGGTGCGTCATCGTTACTTCCTTCCTTGCATAACTGTCTGCAGTTCGTTGATGACCAGTTGCAGAATTTTCTTTTGCGGTAGCCCTGCCAGCACCATCTGCGTCAGTGCTGTGCGCAAGGGCCGAAGCAACTCATCCAGGCTGCGTTCTGCGGTAGTGCTTGAGGCCACTACCGAGCCGGAGCCATGCTTCACCGCCAGCAGTCCATCTCTTTGCAACTCCCGGTAGGCGGTTGCAATCGTGTTGAGGTTCACCCCCAGGTCGGCCGCCAACTGGCGCACCGGTGGCAGCGGCGTCCCTTCTGCAAGCTTCCCGCTTGCAATCAGCTCTTTGATTCCATCGGCAACCTGCTGATAAATGGGCCGCGCGTCACCGGCGTTGATGGTCAGAAACATTCAATGTACAGTGTATGCATACTCTATACACTTTATGCTTTACGCAGTCAAGAATTTTCATCCCCATTTTGCCGTGCCTTGCATAAGTTGCGATTATCCTCGTCCTCGGACGGATGGGAAGGGAATTAGGACAAATGGTCGCCTCGCGTGAAGAGCGGCCCGGTTTCATTTTCGCAAAATCAAGAGCTTCAACTGCACGGATCGTAGGGCTGCACGGGCTGCCACGGCGAACAATATCCAAATGTAAAAGGTCCTTTGCACGGAGATAGCAATAAGGCGAAGTGGCTGATGCGCGCTTCAAATCGGACAAGATCACCCCATGGAAACCGTCGACAATCGGAGTGGGGCGCTAAGAGTTTCATAGTGAATTTCCCAAGTGCTGGCGACGCGACAAGAGAAATAGCCTATGGTGATGTTGTGCCGCTGCTCGGTTTTCTGGGTTGTATCTATCCTTGATTGCGGCTGCTTGTTTGCTGTCCGCTGAGTGCTAATTGCTGAAATGCTGTCTCTCTGTGTCCTCTGCTTTTTCCTCTGTGCCCTCTGTGGTAGAGACTTTGGTTTTGCTGACTGCTGATGACTGATTGCTGACGACTGAAAGCTGACGATTGAAAGCGATACACTGTTTGTATGAGCACCAAGACTCTTAATTCGCTTTCCCGTGCTTCATCCTCCTACTTGCGTTCGGCGATGCACCAGCCCATCGACTGGCACGAATGGGGGCCGGAGCCGTTTGAAAAAGCCAAGCGGGAAAACAAGCCCGTGCTGCTCGATAGCGGGGCTGTTTGGTGCCATTGGTGCCATGTAATGGACCGGGAGTCTTACGAAGACCCGGCGATAGCCGCCATCGTCAATGACAACTTCGTCGCCGTAAAGATCGACCGGGACGAACGTCCCGACGTTGACAGCCGTTATCAATCGGCCATCCAGGCCATTAGCGGCCAGGGAGGATGGCCGCTCACCGCCTTCCTCACGCCGGAAGGCAAGCCGTTTTATGGTGGTACCTATTTCCCGCCCCAGGATCACCAAGGAAGGCCCAGCTTCAGGCGAGTTTTGCTGACCCTGGCCCAGGCATACAAGGAAAAGGTTGATGACGTGCGCGAATCGGCCGAGAGCGTAATGAACGCCATCAGTCAGGCTGAATCTTTCGCGGGAAAATTAGGCTCGCTCAAACCGGAGATCCTCGACGCCATCGTCGAGGCCACCGTCAAAATGTTTGACGCTGAGCACGGCGGCTTCGGTTCTTCGCCCAAGTTTCCTCACTGTAGCGCCGTCGATCTCCTGATGCAGCGTCACGCCGAAACCGGCGACGCCTCGTTGCTCGGAATCGTGAGCGCCACGCTTGAAAAAATGGCCCTTGGCGGCGTCTACGACCAACTCGCGGGCGGCTTCCATCGCTACTCCGTGGACGCCCACTGGGTTGTGCCTCACTTCGAGAAGATGTCCTACGACAATTCGGAACTGCTCAAGAACTATGTCCACGGATATCAACTCACCGGCAATGAGTTCTTCGCCTGGGTGGCCCGCGACATCATTCGCTGGATGGACGAGTGGCTGACCGATCGCGAGCACGGCGGCTTTTATGCGTCGAAGGACGCGGATTTCTCCTTGGACGATGACGGTGACTACTTTACCTGGACGTTGAACGAAGTCGAGGCCGTGCTGAGCGGCGAAGAACTGCAGGTCGCCATCCTCCATTACAACGTTCGTGAAATTGGAGACATGCATCACAACCACCAGAAAAATGTTCTGCATATCACGGCGAGCGTTGAAGACATTGCCAAAAGAATGAAGAAGAGTGCGGACGAGGTCCAAGGCATTCTCGATTCGGCTAAGCGCAAACTCTATGCTGCCCGCCTCCAGCGCCCCACCCCCTACGTGGATAAGACTGTCTATGCAAGCTGGAACGCGCTGTGCATCTCCGCATACCTGAAGGCCGCTCAGGTCTTGAAACTCGACGAGGCCCGTAACTTTGCGCTCCGTTCGCTCGATCGTACTCTTTCTGAGGCATGGGACCAGGATTCCGGCCTTCAGCATGTCCTCGCCTATTCCGATCCTGCCGCGGAGCACCGGAACCTCCCCGGTGTTTTGGACGACTACGCCTTTACCGTCATCGCCTGCCTGGATGCCTACGAATCCACCGCCGATATCAGCTACTTCCAGTTCGCCCGCAAGATCGCCGAGAGCATGATTGCGCGTTTTCATGATTCGGCGGAAGGTGGATTTTTTGACGTTGCCTCTTCCAATCGCGACGGTTTCGGCCCGGAGGCGCTGGGAGCGTTGACCGCTCGCCGCAAGCCTTTGCAGGACTCTCCCACGCCTGCTGGCGATCCTGCCGCTGCCATTGCGTTGACGCGGCTTTATGGCTATACCAACGAGCCTCGCTACCGGCAAATCGTGGAGCGTACCTTGATGGCCTTTGCTGGAATCGCCGGCCACTATGGGATGTTTGCCGGAACCTATGCCTTGGCCCTGAACATGTTCCTCAAGCCGCACACCCAGGTGGTGGTTACCGGCGGCGGGGAAGTTGCTGCCCAACTTTATGCGGCGGCCGTCCGCAGCTTTTCATTAAACAAAGCTGTCCTGTTGTTGCCCCAGGGAGAGGCGGTTCCGCAAATGCTTCCTCCCGCTCTCGCAGAAACCATTCCCGGCCTGCCGGGTGTTCGGGAAGGGAAGCCAGTGGCGGTGGTTTGCAGCGGCTTTAGCTGCCTGCCTCCTGTAAGTGATCCATCCAATTTGGAGAAAACCGTGCGCGACGCCATCCGGGCATGAGGAGGGCCTTGGACCTGCCCCTTTATTCATAGTTCCAAGAAGAGTGAGGGTGGGTCGCAAAGGGTGGCCTTTCTTGCCAAATTTGCTTATCTGACGACAAAAGCCGGTTCAATCTGGAAGCGCAAATATTTGCCGTGTGTGTCTAGGTGCTTTCGCCCTCCCGGTCTCAAAGAACCTGATCGCATCGTGGCGGGTCTTTGCGTTAAAATTTTCCGGTCATGGAACAAAACGAAAAATTTGCACCCCCTGCGGAATTTAGCCGTTCCGCCTCAATTAAATCGATTCAAGAATACGAGCAGATGTATGAGGCTGCGGCAAAAGATCCGGAGGCGTTCTGGGCGGAGCGGGCGAAAGCCCTGCACTGGTTCGCACCCTGGAACAAGGTGCTCGATTGGTCCAATCCTCCTTTTTCGAAATGGTTTGTCGGCGGAAAAACCAATGTGGCTTACAACTGCCTGGACCGTCATTTGAATTCGGCCCGCCGCAACAAAGCCGCCTTGATCTGGGAGGGTGAAAATTTTGAGCAGCGAACTCTGACCTATCAGGAACTCCACCGCAAGGTCTCCAAGTTCGCCAATGCTCTCAAGGAGCTTGGGCTGAAGACCGGGGATCGGTCGATCATCTATATGCCCATGGTGCCCGAAGCCGCGATTGCCATGCTCGCCTGTGCGCGGCTGGGAATTACTCATTCAGTCGTTTTTGGTGGCTTTTCCGCCGAGGCCCTCAAGGCGCGTATTCAGGATCTTGAAGCCAAGGTTGTCATCACCGCCAACGGCGGCCTGCGTCGCGGAAAGAATGTTCCCCTCAAGCAGAACGTGGATGAAGCTCTGAAAGAGTGCCCCACCGTCGAGAACGTGATCGTCTACAAACGCCAGGAGCTTCCCACGGAGATGAAAACCGGACGCGATCACTGGTGGGAAGATCTCACGACCGGCCGCTCCGAAGTCTGCCCGGCGGAGCAGCTCGATAGTGAGCATCCTCTCTATGTCCTCTATACCTCCGGCACCACTGGCAAGCCCAAGGGAGTAGTTCACTCCACCGGCGGATATCTCACCCAAGTCCTCTCCACCATGAATTGGGTCTTCGATATGCGCGATGACGACGTTTATTGGTGCACCGCCGATATCGGCTGGGTCACCGGGCACTCTTATGTTGTCTTTGGTCCGCTGGCCGCTGGCGCAACCACGTTTATGTATGAAGGCGCTCCCGATTGGCCCAAGTTCGATCGCTTCTGGCGTTTGATTGAGAAGTATCGCGTTACCACCTTCTATACCTCGCCTACCGCCATTCGTTCGTTTATCCGTCAAGGAGATCACTGGCCCGAGAGTCACGATCTTTCCTCGTTGCGCCTTCTTGGTTCCGTAGGTGAGCCAATCAATCCCACTGCTTGGAAGTGGTACCACACCGTTATTGGCAAAGAGCGCTGCCCGATTGTGGATACCTGGTGGCAAACCGAAACCGGATCCATCATGATCTCCCCGGTTCCCGGTGCTACGCCCACTAAGCCCGGTTCCGCGACTCGTCCTCTGCCCGGTGTGGCCGCCGAGATTGTCGATGACAAAGGCACGCCTATCAAGGGCGCAGGCAAGGGCTTCCTTATTTTGAATAAGCCTTGGCCCTCCATGCTGCGCACGCTTTACCAAGATCCCGAGCGCTTCAAAGAAAATTACTGGTCGCGCTTCCCCGGCGCCTATTTCACTGGCGACGCCGCCACCCGCGATGAAGACGGATACATCTGGGTTCTTGGCCGCGTGGACGACGTAATCAACGTAGCCGGCCATCGCCTCAGCACCATGGAAGTCGAATCTTCTCTTGTGCGCCACAAGGCCGTGGCGGAAGCCGCCGTAGTCGGTGCTCCCCATGAGCTAAAAGGACAGGCCATCCACTGCTTCGTCACGCTCAAAGCGAGTGAAAAAGAGAGCGACGCGCTTTATAATGATCTGCGCGAATGGGTGGCTCAGGAAATTGGGGCCTTGGCTCGTCCTGAAAAGATCATGTTCGTCACCGCCCTGCCCAAGACCCGTAGCGGCAAGATCATGCGCCGCTTGCTCCGCGAAATTGTCACCACCAAGGGAGTCAAGGGCGATACCTCAACCCTGGAAGACTTCAACGTGATTTTGCAGTTGAGCAGCCAGGGTAAAGAAGAGGAAGAAATCTTGAGCGAAAAGGGCGAGAAATAAGCCAAGAAAAAGAGCTGCCTTGCTAAGTTCCAGAAGGGCACACAGAAGAGTCTTTGCGGACGGCCCTGAGACAGAACGTTGTGTCAGAGTTAATGCGCAATGAATTTGCAACAGGTGAGAGGCCTGCTTCATGTCGGAAAAATCTGCCCTGTGCACGCCTCAAAAATCGGATGTTGGGCGTTAAAAAAATTTCCTCTGAATGCCCCAAGCGCCAGAGGCGCGACGACAGGATTAGCCCACGGTGAAGCGTAGCGAAACCGTGGGTAAAGTAGAACAAAGAATCGAGTGCCAGCGGCACGGCATAGATATCTCTGCGCAATGCACATTGCAGACCGCACCAGAGGCTGTTTTGGACAATCAGCCATCTGTTGAGAATGCCCTGAGATCATTTGCCATTCATGTTTTGCTGAATAAACAAATGATCCTGAAATGAACCAGAAATGACGGTTTATCCAGATTCGCAAAAATGACGGGCGGCGTAAATAGCGACGCTTAAAGCCGTTTCACTTGATTTTTTCGCGATTTCAAAAAACGGGCAAAAAATACCCCTGAAATCAAGGCGAAATCAATCGAGCCCTGAAGGCGGCTGGCAGCTCCGCCGTTCTGTACCCCTGCCTCTGCGCTTGCGCTGGCCTGCGGGTTGGACTCACCCTTGCTTGACGTGCAATTGACGCCCATTTCCCTAAGCCCATAGAATCGCAGCTATTTACTTCCTCTTCAGGAGACGGATTATGTCGCGTCGCTCGTACCTGTGCTGGGCGATGCTGTCGATTCTGTGGCTGGGCCTCTTGGCTTCAGCGCAGGCGCAGCAGGCTCAAGCCATCCATAACGACGTTGTCATTCGCGGTGGGACAATACTGACAATCACCCACGGGCGAATCGAGAACGGGAGCATCTACATCCACGACGGTAAGATCGCCGCCATCGGGAAAACCGTGCAAGCACCGGCGAGCGCCAAGGTAATCGACGCCACCGGCAAGTGGGTCATGCCGGGAATCATTGACTCCCACTCTCACATCGCTCTCGATAACGATGTCAACGAAGCCACCAGTCCCATCACCCCGCACATGATGATGAAAGACGCCTTCGACTACAACGACAAGATGATCTATCGCGCTCTTGCCGGTGGCGTCACTACGTCTCTTTTGCTGCATGGCTCGGCCAACATGATCGGCGGTCAGGCTGTGGTGATCAAGCATAAGTATGGATTGGGACGCGACGAGCTGCTGTTCCCCGGCGCTCCACAATCGATCAAGTTCGCTAGCGGAGAGAATCCCAAGCGTGTATACGGTGGACGAAATCAGCTCCCCTCAACCCGCATGGGCAACTTTGAGGTCATGCGGCAGGCGTTTACCGAAGCCCGCGAATACATGCGCGATTGGGACGACTACAACGCCAAAGTGCAAAAGGGTGACAAAGATGCCAAGGCTCCCAAAAAGGATCTGAAGCTTGACGCTCTTGCCGACATCCTGCGTGGCAAATTGCTCGTACAGATTCACTGTTACCGCGCCGACGAGTTCCTCACCGAGATGGCGATCGCCAAGGAATTTGGTTACAAGATTCGTGCATTCCATCACGCAGTCGAGGCATATAAGGTTGCCGACCAAATTGCGGCCAATGGCGTTGCCATTGCTACCTGGCCCGATTGGTGGGGCTTCAAGTACGAAGCCTGGGATGGCAATCCCTGGAACGCAACCATCTCCTTGCACAAGGGTGTCCGCGTTGCTTTGAAGAGCGATTCGGAAGACGTGACCCGCCGCTTGAACCAGGAAGCGGGTAAGGTCATGCGTTATGGCGTCAGTGAAGAAGACGCTTTAAAGATGATCACCCTGAATCCGGCGTGGATCATCGGTGTCGACGATCGCGTCGGCTCGCTCGACGTAGGCAAAGACGCCGACATCAGCATCTGGAACAGTTATCCGCTCTCCTCTTCGGCCATTGCTGATCAGGTGCTCATCGATGGCGAGCCGTGGTTTGATCGCTCTCTTCCCGGACTCGGACTGGTTCAATTCAAGGAGGCTCAATAACCATGCTGAAGAAATTCTTTGTGAGCTTCATCCTCGCCGCCTTTGTCTTGGCGACCGCTGCCATGGCCCAGCCAGCCTCCAAGCCGGAAAAAGCGAAAGTGATAGTTCTTCGCGGTGGCAAGCTGCTGACGATTACCCATGGCGTGATTGAAAACGGCGTCCTGGTGATGGAGGGCGGCAAGATCACGGCTGTCGGCCCTGCCGGTTCTACCTCGGTGCCTCGCGATGCCAAGGTCATCGATGTCGTGGGAATGACCATCTATCCGGGTCTCATCGATTCCGAAACCCATCTTGGGCTGACCGAGATTTCAGCCGACCGCAATACCAACGACCTCGTTGAGACCAGCGACGAGATCATGCCGCACATGCACGTCTACGACGCCTTTCATGCGGAAACGGCGTTGATCCCCGTCACCCGGCTGAATGGCATCACCAATGCGATTGTCGCGCCTTCGGAGGAAGACACGCTCCCCGGGCAGGAATCCTTCATTCAACTCTCGGGCCGGTCAGCCGATGAAATGCTGATGGTCCGCGATATCGCCCTGCCATTGAATTTCACTGGGAGGCAGCGCCGCAACGAAAGCTTTCAGAACAGTAAGTTCCCCTCCACCCGCATGGGCATGGCGGCACAGCTTCGCCAGGCATTCATCGATGCTTTGGACTACGAGCAGAAAGTCTCGGCCTATGAGAAGAAGAAGGCCGCTGGAGACGACAAAGCCGGCGCGCCCCCGAAACGCGACTTGAAATTGGAAGCCCTGCTTCCATATTTGCAAGGGAAGCGGCCTGTGGTGCTGGCTGCGGAAGAGCCTTATGACCTCCAAACAGCCGTGGATCTCGCGCACGAGTTTCATCTTAAGGTCATTCTGAACCACGTGACGCACTCGGCAAGTATCATCGACAAGATCAAGGACACCGGCTTCCCGGTGATTGTCGGCCCGATCTACGAGCAGCCGAAGGAATGGGAGCGTTACGACGCGGTGTTCAAGATGCCGGCGGAGCTTGCGAAGCGCGGCGTCAAGATCGCCTTTGCGTCTTACGACGCCCACAACGCTCGCAACCTTCCCTATGCCGCAGGCTTTGCAGTTGGCTTTGGGTTGCCCCAGGAAGAAGCTCTAAAAGCCATCACCCTCAACCCCGCGCAGATTTGGGGTGTGGATGACCGCCTGGGCTCTCTGGATGTCGGCAAACTGGCGAACGTCGTGGTTGCCAACGGTAGCCCTCTGGATGTCAAGACAGATGTAAAGCATTTGTTCATCGGAGGCGAGGAGATTCCCCTCACCAGCAAACAAACTGAGCTGCGCGATCAGTATTGGAAGTAGCTTTTAGCCCGTGCAGTGTTTCACCCCGCACGGCTGAACCAATGCCGATCCGAGGTTTAGCTTTTTGCATCGCGAATAATGCTGGCACAACTGTGGAAGAGACCCTTTCAGGCGTGCCGCTTTTTGGGCGTGTTTTAAGAGACGGGATGCTGCCGAACAATTTGGGCTTTAGAGTTTCTGCTGGGAAAAATTTTGTTCCCACAGGAACTCTAAAGCCGTTAGCAGTCTGGCGAAGTAACTGCCCCCAAACGGGTTTGCCCCTGTTGCCGATCGGAAGCTCTAAGCATTTGCTCTACGAATAGTGCTGGCACAGCTGTGGAAGAGCACGCCTTCAGGCGTGCGTAAGATGGCTGGTGAACAATTTGGGCTCTAGAGTTTCTACTGGGAACATTTATGTTCCCACAGGAACTCTAGAGCCCTTTCCCCAAGCCAGTTGGTCCCTTGGGCATAGACCGCAAGTCCATGTCTTTGTGGTTGTGGGGTCTGCAAGATACAGCGATTACAATGGGCACGTAATCCAATAACTCATGTTGCGTTTTCTATTCAGGGCAATTCTGGTTGCCATCGTTGTACTTGCCGCGCTGCTTGCCTTTGGTCTGCTTGCCTCCGTCCGCCCATCCGGGCAGCAATTTGTCCTGATCAAATCGGGTTCATCTGCGCGAAGAATTGCTTCCGACCTGGAGCGCGCGGGAGTCATTCGCAGCCAGGCTGCCTTTCTGCTTTGGCACTACTTCAAGGGGCATAAGTCGTTGAAGGCCGGAGAATACGCATTCGATCGTCCGGCGAATGCCATTGAAGTCTACGACCGCCTTGGCCGTGGAGATATTTACATCCGCACCCTCGTGGTTCCCGAGGGGTACAACATGTTCGACATCGCCGCAGCTTTGGAGGTCGCGGGGTTGGGCGTACGCGCAGATTTCCTGGCTGTAGCTCAAACCGAAACGGCACTGGTCCGCGATCTCGATCCGCAAGCGCCCAGCTTGGAAGGCTATTTATTTCCGGATACGTACCACTTCTCCCGCACGCAGAGCATGCATGACATTGCGTCCGTCATGGTGCGGCGCTTCCGCCAGGAGATGCGTGAAATCTCCCTGGCTTCAGATCTTCACAACGTTGTCACGATGGCCAGCATCGTTGAAAAAGAAACTGCTGTTCCCGACGAACGCCCCGTGGTCGCTGGTGTGTTTCAGAACCGTCTGGAAAAAGACACTCAACTCAAGACCGATCCAACCGTCATTTATGCGGCGCTGCTCGATAGCCGATATCGCGGCAAGATATACCAGTCTGACCTGCAATCCGCCTCTCCTTACAATACGTACAAAGTAGTTGGCTTGCCGCCGGGTCCAATTTGCAATCCCGGCAGAGCGTCCCTGCTGGCCGCTATGCATCCTGCGAAAACGGATTATTTCTTTTTCGTGAGCGATAACCAGGGCCACCATCGTTTTGCCCGCACCGAACAGGAGCACGCAAAGAACGTGGCGGCCTACCGTAAAGCAGTGGCCCACAGCCGTTAAAGAAGCCAAGAATTTAGGCGTAAACTCGTAAGATTTGGCGTAATTCCTGAATCTTAGCTCCCGGCTGCCGCATCCAGATTGTGAAATAATAAGTCAACGCTTGATTCCCGCTTCAGGTAGGCGGCCCGCGTCTGCCTTTTATATTTTTAGCGAGATTAAGAGGGGAACCTTACCCATTCATGAGCAATACTCCCAGGAAGATTCATGTCTTTGTGCTGTTTTTTGTGCTTTTGCCGCTTACCGGCTGCCTTCTCAGAAATCGTCGGGTGGTGACGCACATCAGCACCGCTAATCTTAAGGATGCCACGCTGCAGCAATTGGTCGATTCAATAAACACCAACGCTGCAGGTTTTAAGAGTTTCAAGGCCGAGGTGGATATCGATGCCTCCTTGGGAGGCAAGAAGAAGGGAAAAGTAACGGACTATAAAGATTACACGGATTATCCGGAGCTTGCCGGACATATTCTCCTTCGCAAGCCGGAAATGCTTCGCCTACGGGGATCCTGGGGAATTGCAGGCACTATGTTCGAGATGGTCAACAGCGGTAGTGGTTTTAGTCTCTCGATTCCCCCCAAAAAGAAATTCTGGATCGGTTCCAATAACGTGCCGGACTCTATCGAGATGCCCGATTCTGCGAAGACCCAATCCAAGCAAACACGCCAGCAGCCGTTAGTGGCGGTCTTGGAGCGCTTGCGTCCGCAGAGCATTCTCGATGCGTTGCTCTTAAAGGAAATCGGGCCCAACGAAGAAGCTGTGATGGAGCATGGCGTTGAGATCGTGAAAGATGAGAAAACCCATAAGGATGCGGAGCAGGCCGATTATGTGGTGATTGTGATTCGAAAGGAGGACGGTAATCCGCCTCACCTCGCTCGCAAAATTATCTTCAGCCGGACCGATCTCCTGCCCCACCGCCAGCTTATCTATGACAAGCAGGGTCGCCTGGTGACCGATGTGCGCTACGACCGTTTCTTTCAGATTGGAGCAATCCAATTTCCCGGAGTGATCGACATAGAAAGGCCGATCGAGGAATTCGACATCCAGGTTTCTTTCTCGAAGGAATCCTTGCATCTCGATGTGCCTATAGCAGACGAGCAGTTCGTGCTCACGCAGCCCCCCGGAACGCAACTCATCAACCTGGATGATAAGACTGGCATCTCGGCTCCCAGCAACATTCAGCCTGCCAGCCATCCATAGCCGTTTTCGAAAGCGGCATCTCATGTCCCTGGAATCTCAATCGGCTTCTTCACCCTCCTCGGCCATGAACGGGAATGAATCCTGCTCCTGCTGCAGAGTCGCAAGCCACACCGGAGCGAACGACAGCCGGTGCAGCGGCGTAGGACCTAGCTCGCGCAGGGCCGCCAGATGTTTTGGCGAACGGTAGCCTTTGTTCGACGCCAGGTCGTAATTGGGATAGACGGGGTCCCAGGCTCGCATCATGGCATCGCGGGCTACCTTCGCGATGATCGAGGCCGCCGCAATCGAAATCGAGAGCGCGTCTCCGTGGATGATGTTGGTCTGCCCGCACTCCCAATCTACAGAGACGGCATCCACCAGCAGATGATCCGGGTTCGGCCGCAGACGTGAGACTGCTTCGCGCATCGCCAGGAGTGAAGCATGATAGATATTGAGCTGATCGATTCTTGCCACATCCACGGCAGCTACCGCCCAGGCAATCGAGTGTTCCTTGATTCGTTCGGCCAGAGTTTCTCTTGTCTTCTCGTCGAGAAGCTTGGAATCGCGTAGCCCCCGAATGCGATGCTCCGGCTCCAGAATCACGGCTCCGGCTACAACAGGGCCGAATAAGCATCCTCGTCCTACTTCATCCACGCCCGCCACCAGCTTCGCTCCCCCTGCCCACGCGAGCTTTTCGTATTTGAGGGTGCACTTGAGCCGCTTGAGCAGCTTCATCTTGAGCGAGCTTTGGGAATAAGGCCGGCCCGTTCCGGGGTTGATGGGAATGCTGGCCTTTCGCTTCTTCCGTTTTGAAGGCTTGGAGGGCATGTTGGGGTTTAAAGAAAGAAAAATGAGCTAGGAATATTATGCACTTCCTACCCTGAAGGTCCGGCTCGCAAAAGTCATTTCAAATAATTCAAGGTCGCGAACAACAAGAGGATTCTCCAGACTCTGCCAGCGACCAACAACCGACGTCGGTAGCCACGAACGGGCGATCGCATGAAATTGACCGTTGTGCCATCTCGAAATTTGTCTCACGGCTCGTGTGCTCATTCGGCTCCTCGATAAATCAGGTCGGCGATGAAGCTGGCGCAACCGTGGAAGAGTGGCCATTTATGGCCACGTTAAGTGCGTAATAAATTTCATGCCTTGGAGCACATGTGAGAACGTTTGTTCTCATTTTGTCCTCCAAGGCATCTCCCTCAGTTTTCATGCGCTTGCCCTGCGTAACCATCACGAAATTCCAAAGATTGGGGAAGCCCGTCAAAATTCTACGAATGGCGGATTGCAACCCATACTGAACAAAACAAAGTATGGCGGTAAAAAGTCGCTGGGTCCGGCGACTCAACGCCGAAGAGCAAGGACGCCATTCCTATACCAGGGTTGACGCGCTGGAGGATTTTTCCACAAGCCGGGGAGCAACCCCACAATCCGCGCATGATTGGAACTCATTGGGAATGCATTTCACTCCCAAACGCCGCCTCCGTACTCTTTCCACATCAGATAACCCTCCAGTTCTTCATCCTTGACCTCAATGTAGGCGAGAAACGAAGGCTGGCGATTCTTGAATACCTCAAGTCGGAGAGGAACGTGACCCGCACCGAACCCATCTTTATCGTGAATAGTGCCTAAAGTTAATTGGTTGGGATCGATGCTGCGGGGACGCAGAGGGAAAGATTGCTTATAGATGCGGACGTGGACGATCTCGGGCTCAAGCTTGAGCACCTTGGCGATACTGAAAACGTCGCCATCGGCGATGGAATAATATCCTCCCTCAAACAGCTCGCTGGGGGAGTTTTCACTGGATTGGGAAGGCATGGATGAAGGGCTACGGTCAGGCCCCGCGCTCTTGTTCCGAACGACGTGAGGAAAGAAGGACCTGACCGAAACAAAATAGCCTTGTATCGAACCTGAAAAATCCGTGGAAGCCTAGCTCTTGGCTGCGGTTCCAGAACCAGTCGCAGTCGCCTGGGGTAGTGGGCGCTCAACTTCACGGAGCCGGGCTGCCTTACCTTTCAATCCGCGCAAATAGAACAGCTTTGCCCTGCGCACCCTGTTGGCTCTCAGCACTTCTACTTTGTCGACGACCTTGGAGTTAAAGGGAAAAATGCGCTCTACGCCTTGGCCAAAGCTCACTTTACGCACGGTGAAGCTGCCTTGCGGGCCGTTGCGCTTCGCAATTACTGTGCCTTCGAATGCCTGAACGCGTTCCTTGTCGCCTTCCTTGATCTTGACTTGTACGCGGACGCTATCTCCGGGAGTAACCTCGGGAAGATCCTTGCGCTGCAATTTTGCAGCGAGCTTTTGCATGATTGGATGCTGTGACATGATGAATTCCTTTATCTTGATTTCTCTTAGGGCTGCTGCGCGACAAAACCGTGCTTGGGTCTTGGGCGCAGGCCTCAAATTTTCAACTCTTGCCGTAACTCGGCAAGAAACTTCTCGTCTTCCCGGCTCAATATCTGCGTCTGAAGCAGGTCAGGCCGGTTACGCAAGGTTTTTTCCAGCGCCTTGCGCCGCCGCCACTTGCGAATCTGCTCATGGTTGCCGCCGATCAGCACTTCCGGCACCGGCAGTCCGCGAAAATCCGCTGGGCGCGTAAAGTGCGGATAATCGAGCAATCCACCGGAAATGCATGTGCTGTCCGGGCCCTCGGCCTCAATCTTGTGCCCGGCCGTAAAGCTTTCCTGCCTGGACGAAGCTTCGTTTCCTAGAGCGCCCGGAACCAGCCGCGTAATCGTATCCACAAGAATAGCAGCACCGAGTTCGCCGCCGCTCAAAATATAGTCGCCGATCGAAATCTCGCAATCAGCGAGATGTTCGGTGACGCGCTCATCCACACCTTCATAACGGCCGCAAAGCAGCACAATCCGCCGTTTTTGGGCCAACTCCTGCGCCACCGCTTGGGTGAACATTCGGCCCTGGGGAGAAAGCAGAATCACCGTCTCGTTCGCTTGCTCTCCTTGTCTTTTCTCTCTGTCCTCAACTCCCAGCGATTCCACGCACTGGAAGATTGGTTCAGGTTTCAGGACCATGCCTTCGCCGCCGCCAAAAGGGCGGTCATCCACAGTTTTGTGGCGGTCGGTGGTAAAGGCCCGAAGGTCATGGGTTGAAATTTCTATCAACCCGGCTTCGCGCGCCCTGCGCACAATGCCGTAGTCCAGAGGGCCTCGAAAGAAGTCCGGAAAGATGGTTACGATTTCGAACTTCATCGGCAAGGTTAACCGGCTTTGTCCTGCCGCCGTTTTTCCTCTTGCGTCAGGGGCGCGTCCAACTCAAGCATTCCTTCCGGTAGCTTAAGCTTCACCTGCTTCCGCTCCAGCGATACCTCTTCGATATAACCCGCCGCAAACGGAACCAGATACTCCTTGACTCCGCGAATCACCAGCAAAGGCGCTTCGCCGCTTCCGAACTGCACATCCTGAATGTCGCCAATCGGCTTTCCGGAGTCATAAACGCTGCATCCCACCAGGTCGCTTACATAAACCGCATCTTGCTCCAGCGATGTCCGCTCGCCTTTGGGAATCTGAATTTCGCATCCGAGCAACTCTTCTGCCTGGCTGATGGAATCGACTCCCGCAAACTTCAGGACCACCATTCCCTTATGGAACCAGTGATCTTCCAGTTGAAGCTCACGCCTGCGGCCTTTTTCGCCGCTATTGCCCATGAGAGCGAACAACTGCGTCCTAGACGTAAAGCGCTCCGGGAAATCGGTAAGGAGCATCGCCGCCACTTCTCCGATTCGTCCCTGCGTCTTGCTTACCTTGGCGATGGTAATGAACTGCTCTTCATCCATGGGTGAAGCGGATCTACTCGATGATTTCCAGCATGTAGCGCTTTTTCAATTTCATGCTGGCGGCCCCGAGAATCGTGCGAATGGACTTAGCCGTCCGGCCTTGTTTACCGATAACTTTGCCCAGGTCGCCTGGGGCAACCCGCAACTCCAGCACAGTAGCCTCTTGGTCATCCACCTCGATGACCTGAACTTGGTCGGGAGCATCCACAAGAGCGTGGGCAATCTGCTCCACGAGCATACGCATGTCTCCGCCCGGTTCTGTCATAAAACCGTCCTCCCGCCTCACTGGGGCCGGTGGTCTCTTCTCAGGTTTTCCAGGAAGACCGACTTATCGTAATTTAGGCCGCGGTATTTGCCACAACTGGAGGCGCTTTAGAGAGCAAACGGCGAACCGTTTCCGAGAGCTGTGCGCCTTTGGAGACCCAATAATCTAAACGCTCGCGCTTCAAATCAAATGTCGCTGGATTGGTGCGGGGATTGTAAAGGCCCACGACTTCCACCGAGCGGCCATTGCGCGCGCGTTCCTTCTCAATCACAACAATCCGGTAATAGGGCTGCTTACGCGCGCCAATGCGCGCCAGTCGAATCATTAACACTTGTACAGGTTGTCCTTTCTAGCTTGAAGACCTTCAAAATACAGGCAAGTCGTTATTATCGCGTAAGTTGCGGGGATTGGCAAGCCGAACTGATTCCGCCTGGAAAGCGCATGCCACAGCCCCACGGCTACCGGCAGAACCGGATCAATATTAGCTAAATCGAGGGCAATAAGCGAATTTCATTTCGGTATGCCGGCGTTACCAATGTCCTAGCTAACCGTACCTCGCCTAACGGACCCTTAGTTAGCGAACTGCGGTTAGCGAATTAAGACCTCTGGGGTGTGATATTCCTCCCACTCGTGCCTTGCCAATTCCGGATCAACATGCTCTTCTTCCGGAAATCCTATGCATAAATAGGCGATGAGTTTCCAGGGGCAGGGAACTTCCAGGATCTTTTTGACACCGTTCGGTTCAAGAATCGATACCCAGCCAAGTCCAAGTCCTCGCGCGCGGGCGGCTAGCCACAAGGTGTGGCATGCAATAGCCACGGAATACTCCAGCATCTCCGGCATGGTCTTTCTGCCCAGCCCATGCCCGATCTCGGTTTCCATGTCACAAAATACTGCAATGTGGGTTGGGGCTTCGTCCAAGCCCGCCAGCTTGAGCTGCGCATAACGCTGCGCCTTTTCGCTGGAATAGCCGTTCTGGGCCGCCTGGTTGCACTCTAGAAAATTGGCCCGAATCGCCGCTCGCCGGCCGGCGTCCTGCACAAGAACAAAACGCCATGGCTGGCTATATCCAACCGAGGGCGACCAGGAAGCAAGTTTGAGCAGGTCTGCAAGCAACTCGGGTTGGATCGGATCGCGGCGGAACCGGCGAACGTCTCGCCTCCAGCGGATGAGATCCGTCAGGCTTTCATGGAATTGCTGGTCGAAGATAGGTGGCGAACTTTGCATAGATACTAAGAATGGAGACTTGCCGCGCCAGGTTATTCGAGCTTGCCCGAAATTCTATACCTCCCGGTGCAACCTTGTGGAGAATTCGCTCGGCCAGCCCTGCAATGATCAATGATCAATGATCAAACGATCAACGATCTTGGAGCCCATCCAAAACGGAGAGCAAGTGAGATGTTGTTTCTGATGCGAGGGGAGTGCTGGAAATGAATCCCTAACGGAGCAGAGCAACCGCAAAGAGTCGAACTTTGGAAGTCAGAAGACGGGCAGCGTTGAGGGAACTCCAAGGACTCAACTTTCGCAAAAATTAGAGTCCCCTTCGTAAAAGTGGCCTCCAGGCTTGAATCCCTGGAGGCCACTTTTTCATTCGTTTTAAATGGAAGTTAGTCGCGATCGCGGTCGCCGTCGAAGAAGAACGGCAGTACCGAAATCCGCTCCGCGCGTACCGCATCCAGGGCGTTCGGATCGAGTCCGAGTACCCTCAAGATGGTGGGCGCGACTTGCTGGTTGGTCACCGGAGTCTTGATCCGCTGTGCATTGAGTCCAGGCTGCGAGAGCAGCAGGAGAGTATGAACGTCGTCCTCGTTGAAGCCGCCGTGCTCGGCGATCTTCGAACCGCCCGTGAAGATCACGCCGGTGTTTGTCTTCAGGATGATGTCCGGGGTGCGCTCATCGTGCAGGGGGCTGTTGAACTTTTCTTCCAGCGATTGCAGCGCGAAGATTTCCTGGATTCCAAGTTCGTTCTGGACCGCTGGAGTGCTGAGGTTGGCGACAACTTGAGCGGTAAGGGAAGAATCGGTGAGCCAGATGAGCGAGCCGTCGTCGGAAATATCGAACGCCTCTGCTGCTCCGATTGCGGTAGCAGGCTGCCCGTTACCGATTCCGACTCTCTTGCTTGGATCGATGGGCGACTGGCCGTGCTTCGCGCCAATAATGATCAGTGTCGAGTCGAACACGCCATGCTTCTTAAGTTCGGAAACCATTCTGCCCAACGACTGGTCGACGAAATCGAGGTCGCCGGCCAATCCCGCGCTAGGGGTGCCCAGAACGTCCACGTAGCCGGCGCCTTTCAGCTTCTGGCCTACGCTCACGGACTGGAAGTTCATGCCGAAGATGGCTGGCACGGGTGCGCGATGGCTGCGGTCATGGGTAAAGCCGTCAATCTGGTTGATGACCGAGTTGACCTTTAGTTCGTCATAGCAGGTGATATTCAGTACGCTCTTTGTCCAGTCGCCGGTATTGGCCGGGTCGGGAACGGTGTGGCAGCGCGGAACGTCAAAGCCGGGGGTATTCAGGGGAACCACAGCGGAGTTGACTTCCGGTCCAAAGAAATCGTTCACGCCTTCGTTGCTCGGTCCATTTACCCATTCGTAAGAGAGGTGTTTATCCGTCCAGGCGGTATAAAGTCCAGCGGCCCGGGCCACGTTGAAAATCGTGTTGACGCGCATGTACTGGTGCGGGAAAACAGGCTGGCAGCCGTTGGCGGGATCGCGAGGAAGGAACGCCGGATTGATGCTTCCTCCTCCATCGATCTTGGTCAAATCGGCATCGATCGATTCATCGTAGCCCACCTGGGTGCCGATAGTGCCGGGGCAAAGGTTGGCGCCGCCGGGAATCCCGAGGGGAGTCGTCTGCGCTGGTGGAGAGAGCTTGCGGTTAAAAGTTACGTCGTACCAGAATCCGGTGGTGACCGGCGATCCACCGGTAACGAAGGACGCTAGGCCTGGAAACGAATCCGAAGGCAGCGATGTGGATGCATTGGTATAAGTGACGCCGTGCTTCTGGAGGGTCGCGAGGGTTGAATTCGGATGAGACGCTACGTAATTCGTTAGGTCGAGTGCGTGCATTCCGTCGACGCTAATTAAGAGGACATGCTTCACTCGGCGGTCGTCGCGATCTTCGCGCGTTGCCGCTTGAGTCTGCAGCGCGGTGGTGAGCGCCAAGACTGCCACGAACAAGGATAGTTGCTTCATTGCTTCTCCTGATTTCTTATTACTTTAGGGGGATGGTTTTGCCCGTGGACAGTTATAAAGGTGGCCTGTACCACGGCAGGTGAAAGCAAGATGAAAGAATGGTTAAAAAATTCATTAACATTTAGTGGCCGTGTTGACCATCAGGAACCACAAAGGTAACGATTTGCCATCGGCAGGCGAAAGCGTCGTTTTGGAGTACTATTTGCTTAAGGAATCGTAAGAAATGGCAGTCGTCGTTAAGGTGGACCGCGCAAGGAAGCTGGTTTGCACGACTTTCTCGGGAGAAATCAACGAGGAAGAGCTTCTGCGTCCTCTCTCCTTAATACCCGCCCAGCCCGGCTTCGATCCGAGCTTTTCTGACCTTGTCGATTTCAGTGAAGTAACCAGGGCCGGCATCTCCACTCCTGCTCTGCGGAAGCTGTCTGAATCCCAGAGCTTGTTCCAATCCACATCGAAGCACGCGATTGTTGCGCCGAGGGATTTCGCCTTCGGCCTGGCCCGAATGTTTCAGACCATGGCCGACCAGACCCGGCCCAATCTCTTAGTGGTGCGCACTCTCGCGGAAGCTTATAGTTTTCTGGGCATCGCGCCAGTGAAGGAACCCCCGGTGAAGGAACCCAAGGAGTCGTCGGCATAGACTTGCTAGTGGAGTCTTGCTATTGGAGTCTTGTAGATGCGGATCTGCCTTCACCCGCCGCCGATTTCTGAGCAATCTCTTGAAGTATGTCTGCTAATGCTTTCCGCACGCCTTCCGGACTATTAGCCGAGAAAGTGCGCAACTTCAGTGGCTTCAAGGTTCGATCAAGATCGTCGAAGCTCGCGCCTCGAAAAAGCCAATCATAACGGAGATGATAAACCAGGCAATCGCAAATCCTGGGCAGCTCGATCTCTTTCAAACCCTCTTTGAAGTTGAATAGCACCGGACTACTGATCAGGATGAAGACACGCAGAGGATTTCCGACATCCGCCGATTTCTCTTCACCGGCGGCAATCCAACGCGCCAGGGACTCGCGAAGGAAAGCGGCATTGCGCTTGCGTGCCTGAAGGTCCTGCACGCCGACTACTCCTGGATTCTCATCTTCAAGGGCTGCTTTTAATTTCGGCCAATCCAACATGCTCTTCGAATCGTCCTGGCGAAAGTTGGCTTCGCGCCGCGTAAGATTCAGGGTCGCCAGATTCAGAGTCCCGTTGGCCACATCAATCTGGCTGAAGGTTTTGAGGATGGGAATCATCGCGCGCAAATTGAACCGATACATCCTGTTCGAGCCGGTGAATGCTTCCGAGGGCGTCAAATTTGCCAGCAACTCAATCTGTACCGGGCGATCTGTTGCCAATGGCAAGTAAAGGCGGCTCGAAACTTCAGGATGAAAAAGCGAGTCCGCTTCGTCCTCGCCAGACTCCAGGAACTCGATGTTGGGCAGGTCGCGCCAAGCCTCCGGGAGCGGATCGTGCTTAAAGGGCGCAACCTTGAGCTTGTGTTGGATGACGTTGTGCTCTTTGCTGATCCGGTCGTAAAGAGCGAGGGTCACGGTATACTCCCCCGGCAGCAGGAAGACTGTCCATCCAAAGACCGCGCCCGAAACGTGCTGGCCGAGTTTTGTTACGTCCGTGATCAGCACGCCATCATCCATCAACGATTTTCCGTCTCGATCTGTCACGCGAATCAAAGCAAGCAGCCTTCGTTCACCGGGCCTTTTCTTCAGTTCGCGTTCTGGTACGGCAATCTCAATTCGCTGCCGAAACCTCTGGTGGTTCGAAAGCTGATATGGAAAAAGGTCAGTCTTCCATGCAAGCTGGGGATGGGAGTGCTCCGTAAGCCACCGATCGAGTAGCAATTGAACCGAAGCCGGAATTGCCCGGCTCTGCAAGCTTGTTGGTTGATTGGAAGTCGGCTTGGAGGGGCTGCCCTTCTGATCTTGTGCAGGCCCAGCTTGTGCAGACGCATCTTTTACAAAGCCATCTTTTGCAACGCAAAGACTCGCCGTAAGAAAACAGCCCACCAAAACCCATACGCCCCAAACGGAAAAGACCGGCCACGAGAGCAAACGAGAACTATAGCGAAAGCATAAGCTGGGCATGGCGAGACCGTGTTTTTCTGCGCGTACCCTGGGGCAGCCAGGGCGATTCTATATCGTGCCCGAAAAGAACCGCAAAATCACCTTCAAAATACGAAAAAAGAAGACCGGAGGCGGGCTTCTGCATCAAGTGGAAAGGAGGAACGGAGTTCCTGGGCTCGTTTGCAGGAAACGCCTATCATCATCGAAAATGTTCGCCATGCGATTCATGCAACTCAAATTCGGGTGGGTGCTGGCTTGCGTCTGCGCCCTCTTTTGCCTCACCCAAATCTCGCAATCGGATACACGGACCTTGCCCGAGGATCGCGGATCGGTTCGCTTGTATCAGTTGCTGCTCAAGCTAAAGACCACTGCGCGTATCATGCATACGACTGCCCATCCGGACGATGAAGATGGAGGCATGATGACGCTGGAGGCGCGCGGCAAAGGCGCCACCGTCACCCTCTTTAGCATCAATCGCGGTGAGGGCGGACAGAATAAGTTCGGCGCCGAGAGTTCCGATGAACTGGGCATCTTGCGCACCATGGAACTGCTTCAGGCCGACAAATACTATGGCGTCGATCAGCGCTTCAGCCATGTCATCGACTTCGGCTTCTCCAAGACTGCCGACGAGACCTTTAATAAGTGGAAAGGCCATGAACCGGCCCTTGGCGATATGGTGCGCGCCATACGCGTGTTTCGCCCCGATGTGCTGACCAGCCGTTTTCAGGGAAACAAGAACGATGGACACGGCAACCACGAAGCATCCGGGGTATTGAGCCGCGAGGCATTCCGCGCGGCCGGTGACCCCACGCGTTTTCCGGAACAGATAAAGGAAGGCCTCCTGCCGTGGCAGCCGAAGAAGTTCTATGTGGATGGCTTCCGGATCGATCAGGACTACACGGTTAAGCTCGATACCGGAACCTATAGTCCATTCTTAGGAATGTCGTATATCCAGTATGCGTTGGAAGGATTGGCGCACCAGACATCGCAAGGCACCGGTGGAATTCGCGTGCCACCCGGCCATCGCTATACCTACTACAAGCTGGCCGATTCGGTGCTGCCCGCCAAGGCTGCGGATGCAAAAGAAGACGACTTCATGGATGGGATCGATACTTCGCTTCCCGCCCTGGCCGAACGAATCGGGAGCGAAGAAAAGAAGGTATCTTTTCTGCGTCCGGCGCTTGTTTCCCTTGCGAAACATATAGAAGAGGCGTCTCGCCTGTTTTCCATGCGCGATCCCTCGCCTTGCGCCACCCCACTGCTTGCTGGTCTAGATGAAACCAAGAAGCTGATCCGGCAGGTGGAAGAATCGCCGCTCTCGGCTTCCGACAAAGCCATACTCTTGCCATCGTTGAACACCAAGCGGGAACAATTTGAGGATGCCGCCAACGAGGCATTAGGAATCTTCTTTGAAGTATCCGCCGATCCTCCCGGCCCTCCTCCGCAGCAGACATTTTTCTTCCGCATGGAGCAGACCTTCTCCATGGCGACTCCAGGACAGACTTTTGCGGTTACCGCGCGCCTCTACAACCGGGGCACCATGCCGGTTACCCCGGACTCCATCCGGTTGATCATGCCGGAAAACTGGGTGAGTTCTGTCGTAAAAGAAGAGAAGCCCGTGTTGAACCCCGGTGACAACGCTACGGTCCAGTTCAAGATTACCGTGCCGGAAAATGCCAAATACACCCGGCCCTATTGGAGCCGTCGCGACACGCAGGAAGAAAACCGCTACACACTCAGCGATCCCAACCTGCAAACCCTGCCGCTGCCGCCCTACCCGCTGCACGCGATGGCCAGCTTCTCGGCGGCTGGTGGCCGGAGCGAGACAAGCACGGTAGTCAAGGTCAAGTTTGTCGATCCAACCAGCGGCCAGTCTGAACGGCCTTTGGTCGTTGGTCCGGCCCTTTCCGTTTTAATGGAAAGCCCGGTGGTCGTCGTCTCCTCCACTGGCAAATCCAGTTCCAGGATCGACGTGAGTGTGCGCAGCAACCTTCAGGCTCCCGTGCGCGCCACGTTGCGCCTCGAGACACCATCCGGATGGAAGGTTGAACCAGAGTCGATTCCTGTAGAACTCGATCACGATGGCGATATCAGCAGTTACTCGTTCCAGATCACTCCTCAGAACCTTCACGAAGGCGCCTACGAGGTCAAGGCAAAGGCCGAGTACAACGGAAAGGAATACGCCGAAGGCTTCAAGCTGATCAGCCGCCCCGATCTTGATTCGTTCTATGCCTACCATCCCGCTACTCAGAAAGTACAGGCCGTGGATATCAAGCTGCCCGCGGGCTTGAAGGTCGGTTACATCATGGGTGCTGGCGACGAAATCGCTTCCGTGCTCAGGGGCGTTGGCCTGAATATCAGCATCATCACGCCTCAGGAACTGGCAAACGGCGATCTCGGTCGTTACGACACCATCGTGGTCGGCATCCGCGCCTATGATGTCCGCACGGATGTGCGTGAGCAGAACCGCCGGCTGCTGGAGTATGCCAACCAGGGCGGGACCTTGATCGTCCAGTACAACCAGACCGTCGGTATCTTCAATGAGGGCCGCTACACGCCCTATCCCGCAACCCTGAGCACCGCCCGGGTCTCCGTCGAGGAGATGCCTGTGGAAGTCCTCTCGCCCGATAGCAGCATCTTTTCCTATCCCAACAAAATTGAGGCGCGGGATTTCGACCGCTGGGTGCAGGAACGCGGTCTCTACTTTATGTCCCAGTGGGACGAGCATTTCAAGCCTCTGCTCTCTTCGCACGATCCCGGCGAGGCGCCGCAAAAAGGCGGGATGCTGCTCGCCCCCTACGGCAAAGGACTCTACATCTACTCTGGCTATGCCTTCTTCCGGCAGCTTCCGGCGGGGGTTCCCGGCGCAATTCGCTTGTTCGTGAACCTGTTGAGCGCCGGTCACACCAGTGGTCCGGTTTCGCGTTCCGGGACCCAGTAGATGAGCGAATCCCAGCAGCAGCCCAAGCTGGTGCGCGATATCGGCTTGCGCGAGGCTACCGCGCTGAACATGATCGACATGATCGGCGTGGGGCCGTTTATCACCATTCCTCTGATCGTTGGAGCCATGGGTGGTCCGCAGGCGATGGTGGGATGGGTTCTTGGAGCGTTTTTCGCAGTTTGCGATGGACTCGTTTGGGCTGAACTGGGCGCTTCGATTCCCCAGGCGGGCGGGTCCTATCAATACCTGCGCACCAGCTACGGTCCCAATGGACTTGGACGGCTGGTCTCGTTCCTCTTCGTCTGGCAGCTCAGCTTCAGCGCCCCGCTTTCCATTGCCTCGGGGTGCCTCGGCATTGCCCAATATGCCGGCTACCTGTGGCCGTCGCTTTTCAATGTGCACACCGACCATCTCTTTTCCCATGTCTTCCCCGTGTTGGGGAAGTTTGAGATGCGCGTGTTGGTCACCAATGGCACGTTCGTTGCCATGGCCAGCTGTGGCCTCGCCGTGTTTCTGCTCTATCGCCGCATCTCCGCCATCGGACGCCTGTCAAAATTGCTTTGGGTCGGCGTCATCGGCACCATGTTGTGGGTTATCGTCGCGGGAGTCGGTCATTTCAGCGCCGCGCGGGCTCTCAGCTTTCCGCACGAAGCCTTCCAGCTTTCGCCGGCATTTTTCACCGGATTGGGCTCCGCCATGTTGTTTGCCTTCTATGACTATTGGGGCTACTACAACGTGTGTTTTCTTGGTGGCGAAGTCCGGCAGCCTGAGCGAACCATTCCCCGCACGATTCTGATCTCGATTGTGCTGGTGGCCATTCTGTATCTGGTCATGAATATCAGCATCCTGGGCGTGATTCCCTGGCAGGAGTTGGGTCAGGCTTCGAATTCGAAAACGCCGGCCTTTGTGGCATCCATGCTTCTGGAGCGCACCTTCGGCCCTTGGGCAGGGAAGGTCGTCTCGGTGCTGATCATGTGGGTGGCCTTTGCCTCGGTCTTTTCGCTGCTTCTTGGTTACTCTCGTGTACCTTATGCCGCCGCCGTGGATGGCAATTACTTTCGGTCGTATGCCAAAATACATCCGCGCCACCAGTTTCCTTACGTGTCGTTGCTAATGCTTGGCGCGGCTGCCGCGTTTTTCTGCCTGTTTCGCCTGGCCGATGTGATTGCCGCGCTGGTGGTAATCCGCATCATGGTTCAGTTTCTTCTGCAAATCCTGGGGCTTTTGATCTTGCGCGCTTCCCGGCCCGAATTTCCGCGCCCCTTTCGCATGTTTCTGTATCCGGTGCCCGCGCTGCTGGCAGCGGTCGGTTTCGGCTATGTGCTCATAGCACGGCAGAATTTCATGAAAGAGATTCGCTATGCCGTCGCCATCATCCTGGTTGGCCTCTGCGTTTTTTTCGTGCGGTCGTGGCTTCGAAAAGAGTGGCCCTTTACTCCTTCGTCGGCTCACAAACTGATCGGAAAGATCGTCTAATGGACACCTATGCCGGCCGCTGTTACTCCAAGGGTTTCTAGCCCGATGGTTCCAAGCCCAACGGAGACGCCTGTTCAGACCGAGCAAGTTTCGGAGCGAGAGTCGATACTGGCGCCGCTGCGGGTCCCGTTATTTCGCAGCCTATGGATCGCCGCCGTGATCTCTTACACCGGCAGTTGGATGCAGAACGTCGCCACCGGCTGGCTCATGAGTTCGCTGACGAGTTCTCCGGTGTGGGTTGCTCTGGTGCAGGTAGCCTTGAGCCTGCCGGTATTCCTGATTGCGCTTCCTGCCGGGGCCCTTGCGGATATCGTGGACCGGCGTAAATTCCTGCTCGTCACCCAGTCTTCCATGGTGGCCGCCTCCGGAGTTCTGGGCCTGCTCACCATCTACAGCATGGTGACGCCGCATCTGCTCTTGGTGTTTACCTTCCTGTTGGGCGTCGGTGCCGTTATGAACGATCCGGCGTGGCAGGCTCTCACACCCGATCTCGTGCCGCAATCGAAGCTGGCATCGGCGGTAGCCCTGAACTCGGCGGGCTTCAACATTGCCCGCTCCCTTGGTCCGGCCATTGGCGGCTTGGTGCTGGTCGCTTCAGGGTCGGGAGTCGCTTTTTTGCTGAATGCGCTTTCTTTTTTTGGCGTGATTCTTTTTCTGTACCGCTGGAAGCCGGTGGACTGCCACGCCCACCCAAACGGAAGCACCCTCTCCGGAGCGGTGCGCGATGGGATCAGCTATCTCCGGCAGGATTCCCGTATGTTGGCGGTGCTGGTTCGCACGGCCGCATTTTCGCTCTTCGCCAGTGCCTTCTGGGCTTTGCTTCCCCTGGTGGCGCGCGGCTATGGCGCGAAAGGATACGGCTTCATGCTGGCCTACTTTGGTCTTGGCGCGCTCGTGGGTGCCGGCCTTCTAGCCAAAGTGCGCCGCCGGTTTCCGCACGACACCGTTGTAGTCCTGGCGACTCTTGTCTTTGCAGGCTCGCTATTCGGTTTGGTGCGAACTCAGAGTCTCGTGCTCTCTTCGTTATTTGCTGCCGCTGCCGGTTTGGCATGGATCAGCAACCTTGCCAGCCTGAACTACGTTGCCCAGGTGATCGCTCCCGCGTGGGTCCGGGCGCGCATGCTTTCCATGTACGTTCTTGTGCTGCAAGGAGGGCTGGCCATAGGAAGCGCCGTCTGGGGAGTCGTAGCCTCTCACGCCGGAATCAAGATCACGCTCACTGCTGCTGCCGTGGCGCTCGTCTGCGGTCTCGGACTCGGTGTTCGCTATCGCCTGAATCGCTCGGCGGCCTGAAAGAAGTGTCAGCGGGAATCAAGATCGCTGCGCGGTTTTTCCGCCTTGTTTTCGGCTAAAGGAAAGTCGCACCGAGAACCCTGTAAACAGCAATACGGTAATGCTGAAAGCGCTATAGAATCTCTTCTTTCGATTGACCTTTGAGAGCAGCCTATGGCGACCGGAGAGCACACGAAGATCCTCAAGCGAGGGGTGGATGCTTGGAATCGTTGGCGCGTAGAAAATCCCTCCATCAAACCCGACATTGATGGAGCGGACCTCCGAGGAGCGCACCTATCCGGCGCTTTTTTCTACGATGCCAACCTGCGCGTAGTGAAGATGACTGGCGCGGACTTGAGCAAAGCATTGCTCGATGATGCCAGTCTTACTTGACTCGGATTTCAGCGGGGCAAATCTGAGCGGGGCTCGTCTGAACAATGCCAATCTTTGTGGCGCAAACTTCTCGAAGGCGAATCTCAGCGGCGCTGCCCTCAGAAGCGCCTACATTCAGAAGACATGCCTGCAAGGAGCCAACCTCAGCGGCGCCAATCTTCAGCATGCAAATCTCAGCGACTCGAATTTAAGCGATGCTGATCTCAACAAAGCGGATTTATCCGATGCATGGCTTGTTTCGGTGCAGCTAGTCAGGGCAAAGCTTACGAATGTCGACGCAAAAAGAACGAACATGAGGGATGCGGACCTTCGCGAAGCCGGTTTGCACAGCGTCGATTTTAGTGGAGCCATTCTGGATGGGGCCGATTTTGGCGGAGCCAGGATAGGGTAGGCCAGCTTTGGAACTGTCGATCTAAGCACGGCAATCGGCCTGGAGAACGTCGAGCACCAGGGGCCTTCCATGATCGGCATCGACACAATCTATAGGTCTAGAGGGCGCATCCCCAATGAATTTCTTCACGGCGCGGGAGTTCCGGAAAATCTGATTACTTTTCTGAACTCCTTAATCGGCACTCCGTATGAGTTTTATTCCTGCTTTATCAGCTATTCCACCAAAGACCAGGAATTTGCCGATCGGCTATTTGCCGATTTGAAGGCAAGAGGCATTCGCTGCTGGTTCGCGCCGCATCACGTGCAGGGCGGCAAGAAGATCCACGAGCAAATCGACGAAGCCATCCGCGTCTTTGACCGGCTTTTGCTGATTATTTCCCCAGCCAGCATGAGTAGCCAATGGGTCAAAACCGAAATTGCCAAGGCTCGCAGCCGCGAAATGCGCGACAATCGGCGTGTACTCTTTCCGATAGGGCTTGCAGATTTCGAAGCCATCAGGAATTGGGTGTGCTTCGATGCTGACGCCGGGACAGACTCCGCTCGTGAAATCCGTGAGTACTTTATCCCTGATTTTCGCAACTGGAAGACGGATCATGACTCATATAGGAGCAGGCTGGAACGTCTTGTCAAAGATCTGAGATTGGAGGATAGCACCGGCGCTGCGGCCTCTGTTGCCGCATCTCCGCACAAGAGCCCATAAGTCACCATATCTTTGACTTCATATCTTCTCGGAACTAGACGCCCCCTTGTGCTACTACCCACACACCCCACGTTGTTAACCTCCCGCCTACAACCGCCTTTTGCCCGCCCTGCTGAATGCTTTCCTCTGTGCTCTCTGTTTTTTTTCTCTGTGTCCTCTGTGGTAGCGCCGCAGGCACGGATTTTATCTTTGACTGCGACTGCATATCCGCTGAATGCCTTTCTCTGTGACCTCTTGGTTTTCCTCTGTGTCCTCTGTGGTAGCGCCGCAGGCACGGATTTTCGGCCGATAGCTGACAGCCCGACCGCCAAATTTGCCCCTTGACATAAATACCGACTGGTCGGTATATTGACCATGGAAGGCGAGCATGACCCCAGCTAAAACAGCCAAAGCCCCTGAAGCCACCCGACGCAAGATTCTGGAGATGGCCTTTGCCGAGTTCTACAGAAACGGCTTTCAAGGTGGCAGCCTGAATCACATCGTAGAGATGTCGGGCACCACCAAAGGGGCGCTCTTCCACCATTTCGCCGGCAAAAGCGAGTTAGGCTACGCCGTGGTGGACGAAGTCATCGGGCCTTTGTTGATGCATCGCTGGCTCAATCCTGTGGCTGGCGCTGCCGATCCGATCGCGGCGATGAAGAAAGCCTTTCGGGATTTTGTGAAAGAAGACCTTGAAAACGGGTTTTGGCTGCAGGGGTGCCCGCTCAACAACCTGGCGCAGGAGATGTCGCCGCTGGACGAAGGCTTTCGCGCGCGTATTGACAAGCTTTATGGTGCCTGGCGGCAGCAGTATGCCGCGGCACTCACCGCCGGCATGAAAGCGGGACATGTGAAAAAGACGGTCTCGGCCCCCAACGCCGCCACTTTGATTGTCGCGTCTCAGATGGGAATCTGGGGCACGGCCAAGAGTTCCCAGTGCAGGGAATTGATGACCCAGGCTTGCGAGGCGCTTTGCGAGTACCTCGACAGCCTGCGGCCGCAAGAAGCAAGTCAGTACAAACAAGGAGCATAAAACATGGCAAGTCATTCCATCGAAATCAACGAGAAGCTTTCGCTGCAGCCGCGCTTCGAAAATGGCAAGCCGTTACTGATCGCTGGGTTGCGGCAGCCCTTCTCTGCTGGCGGAACAACCGAACAGTGGCAAAGGCTCATTTCCTATTTTGGCAAGATTCCCGGGCAAGTCGGCAACGTCTGTTACGGCCTCTGCTTCGAGACTTCAAAGGGCATGGATTATCTCGCGGGCGTTGAGGTTTCTGGACTTTCCAACCTGCCCGCCGATTTCAGTGATGCCCGAATTCCTACGCGAAAATATGCGGTCTTTACGCACCACGGACATGTATCCACCCTTCGCAAGACCCTCGATGCTATCGCCCATGAATGGTGCGTGAAATCGGGTTATGAACCCGCCCAATTGGGGCCCGGCGAGCCAAATTTCTTCGAGCGCTATGGGGAGGACTTCAACCCTCAGACCGGAATGTACGGTATGGAAGTATGGGTGCCGGTCAAGGCATAATCGCCTCAGCCACAATTTCGTAAGAAAAGTTAGGTTCGTGCACGGCGCAGGAAGGCGTGATGCCTTTCTGCGCTCGATAATGAGCGATACCAACCGATTGAATCGGTGATCGCAAAACATTGCTTTGGAGGTAGTCAAAATGCAATCAGACGTACACGCCGCTCCCATTTCCCCAGGTAGGCTGTGGGCGGGCCGCATCATGAGCGGTCTTGTCATTTTGTTTTTGCTCATGGACGCAATCATGAAATTCGTGAAGCCGGTCCAGGTGACCGAGGCAATGGCCAAGCTTGGATATCCGGAAAGCCTCACCGCCACGTTGGGAGCAATCCTGCTGGTGAGCGTGATTGTTTATGCAATTCCGTCGACCTCCGTGCTCGGCGCCATTCTGCTTACCGGCTATCTCGGGGGCGCGGTCGCCACGCACGTGCGGGTTGGCGATCCCTTGTTCAGCCACGCTCTCTTCCCTGTCTATATGGGTATTCTGCTATGGGGCGGACTTGTGGCGCGGGATCCCCGCCTCGGCAATTTTCTTCCTTTTCGGAAGTAGCTCCCCAATCGCAAACTCTCATTGAGGAATTTCCAGATCGGTGACCGCGGCCGTCACAACCTGCAACCCGAAAAATCTAGTTCTCACGGGAAAATCAGGGCACCCCATCCTTTGGGTGGAGTGCGCTCTGGGTCTTTGCGATTGGAGCAAAGGGTGGGTTTTCGATCATGCCAGCAGGTACACCGAATGGCCGGTCTCGCGATCCATCCCCGCGAGACCGAATCTGGCTGGTGAGAGGGAGTCGACGCCCCGATGGATGCCAGCTACGGGTACCTTCCCTCAAGCAATATTCCTCTTCCGAAGGAGCGGAACCTCGCAGAACTTGTAAAGCTGGGTAGCCTCTTTTGCCCTTTGTCATTTAGACGCATTGCGTGAGAAAAGCGTCATCGCCCATAAAGGCGAAAGCGGCAATGCATAACCAATAACCAACCACCAATGACCATTTCTATCTAGATCGGATTTACTCGATTCTTTCCAAACGTTTCCTGAAATTCAATCCCAGCTTGCCCACCCCCAACCGGGAGTTATTCTGGCGGTGACGAGGGTTGCCCCATGGTGAGCGCCAGAAGCGTTTTCAGCGTGCGTGCATCCAGAAATCATGGTCATTGCACGGCCTTTCGACCCCATGGTTTCGGCTCATGGGATCTCTGCTCAAGAAAAAGCCGTACGAAAACAGATTCAACTGGATAGAGCAACGCTGCAAACGCTAACGATCATTCCTTTTCCCGAAGTTATTCAAGAAGGCAATGATCAAGCTCAATCGATCCCAAACTCCAAAGATCATCGGATCAATAATGGAATCGATAGCGCACCTGTAGCGAAATCTGCCTCGGATCGCCGAAATGCGAACCGCCAAAGGTGTTGCTGAGATCCACAAAGTAACGTTTGTTGGTGAAGTTCGTGGCCGTGACTCTTGCCGACCAGTTTTCTCCAAAAGACTTCCCTAGCGAGAGGTCGAAAAGACGAAAGCTTGGAAGATGGTCGGGGCCGTTGCCGTTCAGAAAGCCTGAACCGTAGGAGAGGTTCGCGCTCAACCAACTCCTCCACAGCAATTTGGATTGGAAGCCAGTGCTAAGCGTGTTCCGCTGATCGTGGTCGAGAAAGAAAGTCGGGCTGGGTGGGCTGAATGTGGTCAGGCCGCCGGTAACAGTGCCATCTCCCTCGGCCGACTGATGCGAGTACGCAAGATGGACCGTTCCCCGATGAAAGAGCTCCGGCGAGCGGACAGTAGCTTCCGTTCCGCGAATGCGCACCGCCTGAATCGTCAGGGGAAAGAAGACGCTGGAATTCCCGATCACATCGTGATCGAAGAAATTGTGCGCGCCCGTGCGGAAGTTGGAAAAATCGAAAACCCAGCCACGCAGGGGGATCGAGAGCCCCACTTCGTGCTGCTCGTCGTTTTCACCCTTCAGGGGAAGAAATCCCTGCCCGCCTTGGTTCGTAAAGTCCAGCAGCGCGCCGGACACCGTGTCCAGCGGCGGCGCTTGATAGAAGCGGCTATAAGCTCCGCGCAGCACCCAATTGAGGCGTGGAATGCGAATGGCCGCTCCCACCCGCGGGCTGGTTGCGCTCTCCGAAAGAGAGCCGGAAAAATGGGTGAATCGAACGCCGCCATTCAGGGTGAGCCATGAAGTTGCTTTAAACGACTCTTCCGCAAAAATCGCTGCAACCGAACCATTCGTTAGTTCCCGTTGCCGCAGCGCCTGGCCGCTGCCATCGTTCGCCACAATCGCAAAAAGGGTGTTGTCGTGTTGGGCAAAGCCGTAGGCGCCGATCTTGGCATTGTGCCTGCCTTCTACGAAACCGATGCTTGCCTGCCCTCCGGAGTACAGCGATCCCCGATTGTCGGTAGTGATCGGAACATCGAGAGGCCCGCTTTCAAACGCCGCGCGGTTAAAGTGCAGAAATGGCGATATCGTAAAGACCACGCCCGGCCCGCTGGTATGCACCCAGGAAAAAGTGCTGAATATGTCCTGTTCCCGTTCATGATCTTTTACACCGCCTGCCTGCGCGACCGAGTCGTTGGGAACCTGATAAAAGTCCTCGCGGGCCGAACCGACAACGCGAAGCTGATCGTTGGGTGTCACGTTGAAAATCAACGACGTGAAAGCTCCACCACCACCGACTTGGTCGTGAAGCACCAGGCTCGTAGGCGGCGCAAGCCCATAATCGCTGCGATTTCCAGTCAAGCTGAAGTAATAGGCGCTGTTATCGCTGTGGTCGCCGAAGTTAAGTTGATTGTCGGTAGTGTTGTAGGTTCCGTAACTGGCCACCAGCTCCGCCTGGCGGCTTCGCTCAAACCCCGACCTGGGAACCACGTTAAAAACTCCATAGGTGCGATCGCCCAATTCCGCCGAGTAGCTTCCTGTTTCTGCCTCGATGTAGTCCACATCTTTGGGGTCGAACTGCGGCCCCACGTTGCTGGCGATATTGGTGTTGGGAACTGAAATCCCGTCCAACGCCCAGGTAACTTGGTGCCCGCCCCGCACGTGCAATTGGTCGTGTACCACGTAAGCGCCCGGCACATAATCCGTAATCATGGAGAGGCTATTCGTGCGGTCGGCTCCCGGAGTTAGCGCGATGTCATTGCGGCTGATGAGCGTGCGAGGCGCGGATGACGAAGGATCGACCTGCACCGGAGCGCCGGAAACCTCAACCGTCTCATGGATGGACGCAATGGAAAGCGCGGAATGAAGTTCCTGCACATCGTCCGATGTCACCGTCACGGCCTGCCGTGACCCGTTAAATCCCTGCGCTTGAATCGTTACATCGTATTCGCCAACGGGGACATTCAGGACGGTGGCAATCCCTTCTTCGTTGGTGGCGCCGGTTTGCTTAAACGACGACGTGCGGCTCTGCACCGTAACCTGCGCCTTCTGCACAGGGCGATGCTGAGGATCGTGAACAATCACCTTCACCGTGCCAAAAACCGATGCACGCAAAGAACAGGGGAAGAATGCCGCTAAAATCGCAGAAACCACGATTAACTGGCGGAACATGAAGATCTCCTCTTGAGGGAACAGGCCACCTGCGGTCAAGCCGCCGAGCCTCGCTGTTTTCCGCGTTCGTTCTTTGCACGCGCGCCGGATTGGCGGCGTTACGCGGAAAAAATGCAAAAGTACACAGAACCCGCTACACCCGAAAAAGGCCAAGCTTGAAAAGCTACGCTTGAAAGCCACAACTGAAAAACTGAATCTTGCCGGTAGACAGATCTTCTTGAGGTGTTAGGTTCCGAGACGATTTGCGGGACAGCTTAGGCGAATGGCGGGCCGCGATCGGTGTGGGAGGAGTGCCCAAGGTTGGCAAAGATGACGCGGGTCGCATAAACGCGGACGTGCGAGAAAGCGTGGCTGGAAACCGATGCTACGTGCGAAAGCACAAAATGCTTGCCGCCATGCGCTGAAATGCAGCACTGCATGGGGCACTTGTTCGATGGGTCGCTCAAGTTTGCAGACGACAAGGTCGGTGCGCCTGCCTCTTCATCGTTGGCCTGCGCATCATCCATCTCCATTGCCATATTCTCGCAGTGGTGCATTGCTTTGCTGCGATGGCAGGACGCTCCCGCTGTCATCTCGCCGCAACTCATGGCCATGAAAGTAGGCCACAGCGAGAAAGCCAGCGCGAACAGCGCCGTAATGGAAGTGAGACGTTGCATGTTGTGCAGCCTGACTTTACTCCCGCTTAGTTCAAAAAGCAACAGCGAACGATTCGTGGCGCGAGAGAAGAGCAGTCCTGTTCTGGATTCGCAAGCATCCGAACCCGTTGAAAAATAAACGTTCTTCGCATCCGCAAAGCCCCCGTAAACAACTTTGAAACTGCACATGGATCCGAGTTGCGGATTATTGCGGCCTTCTATATCGTGTACACCGTCCTGTACTCATTCAATACAGAGGAGAGTTTCACAGATGAGACACGTTAGAACCACCTTCCTGCTGCTTGTACTGTGTCTAGCCGTCGGCGCGTTGGCATACGGCCAAGCCCAAGGCTCAGCAGCCGCGCCCGCTGGCCAGGCCAAGCCGGCTCCAACCCTCGCATCGATCGTCGAAAACCAGCTCAGCACCGTAGAGAAAGAGGTCGTCGAGGCTGCCGAAGCCATGCCGGAAGAAAAGTTCAACTTTAGCCCCGAGAACCTCAAGATCGAGGGCAGCGACTACAAAGGCGTTCGCACGTTCGCGGTTGAAGCTCGGCACATTGCCACCGCCAATTACTTCTTCTGGTCTGCCATAACCGGCGACAAACTTCCGGAAGGCATCAAGGATGGCAACGGGCCGGAAGCTCTGAAGAGCAAAGCTGAAATCGTAAAATTCCTGAAGGATTCTTTTGTCCTTGGCCACAAGGCCGTAGCTACGCTCACAACCGATAACCTGCTGGAGCCGCTTGGACAGAGAAAGACGCCCCGCATCCAACTGGCGACCTCGCCAATCGCTCATGCTTTCGACCACTACGGGCAGATGGTTGAATATCTCCGGATGAACGGAATCGTCCCGCCCGCCAGCCGCCATTAAGCGTAGCGGCCCATTTTCTAATGGAGAACAGGGCGCGGAATCTCGGGAACGTCGTTGGAGTTCCTGAGTCTCTGCGCCCTTAATTTTTTTTTGGTATCGGTAGCGCGACTGTAGCTGTCTTCTTGGCTGTCGGCATTGGCTACGACGTCTTGAGAATCTCGCGCAAGATCTCTTCAGGCTCCGGGCGCTCCCGCCAATCGACGTTGGTTCGCGCCAGTGAGATCTTTCCGTCGGGCTGAATCATATAAGTCGCTGGTACTGGCAACTCCCAGCTTTCCTCGCCGTTATATCCCGGCAACCGTGCAAAAATCCGTTCGTATAGCTCCTGCAATGCTCCGGGTACTCGGAATACCAGCCCAAATTGGCGCGCTACCTGGTTCCCATGGTCGCTTAAGACGGGAAAGCGCAGCTTGTGCATGTCGCGGGTCATATAAGTGTGTTTGGTTGTCTGAGGAGAAATGGCTACCAGGGAAACGCCCGCTGTGGCAAGTTGGGAATGAATCTCCTGAAGGGCCGTGAGCTGCGTGTTGCAATAAGCGCACCAGCGGCCGCGATAGAAAACGGCACAGAGAGGTCCTCTCCCCAGCATCTCTTCTGAGCGCCAGAGGAGGCCGTCGCCATCCGGCAATTCAAATTGTGGAGCGTCGTCGCCGGCCTTCAGCGCGTTAGCTGCGGCGGATGCCTTGAGCTCGCCGATCACGCGGTCAATCAACACCAGCCTCTCGGCCGGGACCAGCCCGTGCAGCCGCGCGGTCAGTTCATCAAGTTGTTTCTGAAGCGACAAGAAGCGGTTCTATGCTTGAAAGTAGGTGCGATTCAAACTTAAGTACGGATGAAAATGATAGATTCGTGAAATCTGCGCGCGTGAATGTATCGACGGACCCGCCGACTTATCCCATGCCGGGGAATCGCATACCAGCCAGCTTTCTGCCGAAACTCGCCTTACCCATGTCTTTGAACATCTTTCGCATTTGGGCATACTGGCGTAGCAGTTGGTTGACCTCTTGCACGCTGGTGCCGGAGCCTCGGGCAATGCGCTTGCGCCGGCTTCCGTTGATCACCTCATGGTGGTCGCGCTCATGCTTCGTCATGGAGTTGATGATGGCTTCGATGCGGGTGATCTGGCTGTCGTCCACCTTATCGGCGGCTTTCTGCATTCCTGCAAAAGGTCCCACGCTCGGAAGCATTTTGATGATGTTCTGCAGCGAGCCTAGTTTTTTGACCTGCCGAAGTTGATCGCGGAAATCTTCTAGGGAAAAACCATCGCCCGCGAGCGCCTTTTGGGCAAATTCATCGGCCTTCTTCTGATCGATCTTCTCCTGGGCGTGTTCGATCAGGGTCATTACGTCGCCCATTCCTAGAATCCGGCCTACAATGCGGTCGGGATGGAAGGGCTCAAGTGCGTCGTACTTTTCGCCCACGCCCATGAACTTGATCGGCTGGCCCGTAACTTGCCGGATCGAAAGCGCCGCGCCGCCGCGCGCATCGCCGTCCATTTTCGTAAGCACGACGCCGGTAATAGAGAGCTTTTTGTGGAACTCGGCGGCGGAGTTCACCGCATCCTGTCCGGTCATGGCGTCGGCCACGAACAGGATCTCCTGCGGATTGAGCAGCTTTTTGAGCGACTGCATCTCGCCCATCAATTCGTCGTCAATGTGCAAGCGGCCCGCCGTATCCACGATCAGTACGTTGCAGCCCGAGTTGACCGCCTCGCGGCGCGCCTCTTTCGCCAGGCGTTCAACCGTAGCGCTATTGATCTCGTCGACTTTGCCTTCGTAAAGATTGGCCTTGATGGTCTCGGCAACAATTTTGAGCTGCTGTCTGGCGGCAGGACGGTAGATGTCGACCGAAACCAGCAGAGGCCTGTGGCCGCCCTTCTTGAACCAGGCAGCCAGTTTGCCCGAGGTCGTGGTTTTACCTGAACCCTGCAGGCCGGCCATCAGCACAACCGTGGGCGGCTGCGAAGCAAACCGAATCTTGGCTGTGTCTCTTCCCAGCACCTCGACCAATTCGTCGTTAACGATCTTGACCACCTGTTGCGCCGGGGAAAGGGCCGTCAATACCTCCTGGCCCACCGCCTTTTGCTCAATGTGATCGATAAGGTCCTTGACGACCTTAAAATTGACGTCGGCCTCCAGAAGCGCCATGCGGATTTCCTTCAGCGCTTCCTGAATGTTCTCCGTCGTCAGCGTTCCCTGGCCACGCAGGTTTTTGAATGCTCGCTGTAATTTTTCCTGAAGATTCTCAAACATAAAAATGAAAACCCGCGCGAAAAGAACGGGCAGGCGGGATACCTTATTGTAACAGCCTCAATTTCCACGCACGGATGGGATGCTTGCCAAACGCACTGGTCCTTTTCGTTAGGAACATCTTTTACAACCGGATGACTTTACAACCGGATGCCCCGCCCGCCTATCATACTTATCGAGCGGTATTTTCAGATATTCCAAAGGAGCGGCAAACGATGAATGCTGTCAGCAAGACCGTTTCCGATGCGCCTGAATGCTGGCCTGAATTGCATCTCGATTCATGGAAGGATACCTGTGCAACGCTCCACATGTGGACACAGATTGTGGGCAAGGTGCGCCTGGCCCTTTCTCCGCCGGTCAACCACTGGTGGAACGTCACCTTGTATGTAAGCTCGCGCGGGCTGACCACCTCGCCCATGCCTTATGGGGCTCGCGCCTTTGAAATCGAATTTGATTTTATCGACCATCAGCTCGTGATTCGCGTGAGCGATGGCGCCGCGAAAACCATCAAGCTGGCTCCGAAATCGGTTGCCGATTTTTACCGGGAACTGATGGCAACATTGCGCGACCTGGCTCTTGAAGTGAAGATCTGGAAGATGCCGGTCGAGATTGCCGATCCGATTCCTTTTGACCAGGATCGTCAACATGCGTCCTACGATGCGGTGGCGGTCGGCAAGTTCTGGAAGATTCTTCTTTCCACCGATGCCGTATTCAAACAGTTCCGGTCGGGTTTTGTGGGCAAATCCAGTCCGGTGCATTTCTTCTGGGGCAGCTTTGATCTGGCCGTAACCCGGTTTTCCGGACGCCGTGCGCCTGCGCGCAACGATCCCGATCCGGTCCTTCGCAAAATCATGCGTGAAGCCTACTCGCACGAAGTGATTAGCGCCGGGCTTTGGCCGGGAAGCGGCGATGTAAAGGACATGGCTTACTATTGCTATGCCGCCCCTGAGCCACAGGGATTTTCGAAGCAGAAGGTTCGTCCGGCTGCGGCCAGCTATGCGCAAGGCTTGGGAGAATTTCTTCTCATGTACGACGATATTCGGCGTAGCAGCTCACCTAGTGCGGCTCTTCTGGAATTTCTCCAGAGTACCTATGAAGCCGGCGCAACCGCGGGCCATTGGGACCGCGAAGAACTGGAAGCGCCTCTCGAGCCGGTATCCGGTGCGGCTTAAATTAGAGAGCAGGTGATGATGGCTGGGATTAAAACATTTCTGAGCGTGGTATAGACCACATCCAGGCCTGCAAAAAAAGCGGGAGATGTTTTCCTGTCCGTTCCCATCGTTTTTACGAAGCGGCATGCACTAGGGAAGCGGCATACACTACGTATGAAAGACGCTTTAAAATCTAAAGGGTGGACGCACACGTTTCCTTTTGAATGCCCCAAGCGCCGGAGGCGCGACAACAGTGGAGGCCATGGCGAAGCGTAGCGAAGCCGTGGGTACAGGTACGACTAGGAACCGAGTGCCAGAGGCACGGCAAAGGAATTTCCGCTCAATCCGCATCGTGGATTTGCGAAGAGCATTTCAAGGCCTGACGCTCCCATCAAATGATGATGGGACAGGCAGGAAAAACGGGTTCGTAACCGAAGAATGGAGGCACGTCGAACATGTCCAAACAATGCACGCATATGAAGAAGGTCAAGATCAAGGAAACCGAGATCGACGTATGCCAGGAATGCATCAAGACCGGTGATTCATGGGTTCATCTGCGCCTTTGTATGGAGTGTGGCCACGTTGGGTGCTGCGATTCATCCAAGAACAAGCACGCCACCAAGCACTTTCATCACACCAAGCACCCCATGATTCGCTCGATTGAACCCGAGGAAACCTGGACCTGGTGCTATGTCGATGAACTCATGGGAGACTTAGGCGTGGCTGCGTAGCCGTTCAAACCCCAGCAGAAGTTCATGATCTTCGGGAATAGCGACAACCACTCCTGCGTCCAATGCCTTTTGTGCCAACTCTTTGCGCGTTACCAGGCAGTGATTGATAGCCTCCATGTGAACCGCCACAACCTGCGCGCCCGGCGCAGCCCGGCATACCTGAATCGTGTCTTCGGCGGTCATGGTAATGGGATCGCCCTGAAGAAATCTGGCTCCACCCGCGTTCACCACGATTACGTCCGGCGAAAACTGCTCGATCGCAACGGCCACCTCCTGGCACCACACGGTATCGCCCGCTACGTAAAGAGTCGGCTCTTCCGGGTGCTGCAGCACAAAACCGATCACCGGAGCCATGGCCTTTCCAATGTCTCCCGTGCCATGCTGCGCGCCCGTTGGGCTAATCCGGATATCGTTCCAGGTTTGCGGCCTCGCCATGGAAACGGCATGGGTAAAATCTGCCGCCTCCATCTTGCTTAAGTCTTCCGGCTGGCAGAAGATCGGCACGTCTTTGGGAATGATGTTGGCCGCGGCGCCATCCCAATGATCGGCGTGAGTGTGCGTAACCAGCACTGCCTGAATGCCTTTCACGACCTGCTCGGCCGGTTCAGGCAGTGGCACGAGCGGATTGGGGCGCGGTTGGGGTGAATTTCGAATCGGAGGAGCAGTGCCCGCATCCCCTAGCATTGGGTCCAGGAGCAGATGATAGTCTGCGTACTCAATTCTAAGTGTGGCATGGCGAATCAATTGGATCTGCATGCGTGAGCCCCCATCGCAAATGCTACTTAGACGATACAAACCTCCAAAGGTCGCTATTTATTTCCGTGAAAAAAATCTCTTTAGCTGCCGCCAGGGTATTGCAGTGGATGGTAACCGTGTCTTCCACGCGCCGGGCATATCCTCCCGCATAGGTAATCATGACCGGCACGCCCTGGGATTTCGCGGCGCGCATCACAAGTTCGTCGCGGCGTTTCAGGCCCTCAATGGAAAGCGACAATCCCCCCAGTTGGTCTTCTTTGTAAGGATCGGCTCCCGCAATATAGCAAAGTAACTCCGGCTTAAACTGGCGGAAAGCCGAACTTAAGGCTTGGTCCAGCCAGCCAAGATACTGTTCGTCGTCGGTTCCGTCCGGTAGATGCACATCGATGGAAGAAGGCGGTTTCACCATGGGATAGTTGTTCGACTGGTGCAGCGATATGGTGAAGACTTCCAGCTCTCCCGGGCTGCTGTCGCGAAGCTGCGCAATCGCGCCTCGCAAATTCTGCTGGATGCCGCCTGCGCTCGGCAGCGGCTGGGCCGTACGGGTCTTGGGCGGAAAGATCGCCGCCGTGCCATTGCCATCATGAACGTCGCAATCCACGGTCATCGCCCGCCGGAGCCTCCCGTCTTTGTGCATGCGCTTGATGCCGACCGCAACATCGTGGACCACGCAAAACCCCTCTCCGTGGTCTGGATAAGCGTGATGAAATCCTCCTCCGATATTGGCGCAAACGCCTTCCTTGAGTGCCAAGTCCGCCGCCAGGATCGAGCCTCCCGCTGCCAGCCAAAAAGCCCTCACCAGCTCCGAAGAATAGGGGACCTCCATCTGTGCCTCTTCCACCGCGGAAAGCGTCCCGGTCTTCAACTTGTGCACGTACTCGGGAGTGTGGACCAGCAGTACGTCTGCGTCATCTGCCTCTGCCGGTGTAAGAAAATCCTCCGGCGTGGCAAAGCCTGTTTCGAGCAAGCGCTTGTAAATCAAGCGATACTTCTCGGCGGGAAAAACATGGGCTCCCAACGGCAGATAGTAGTCGTCGCTGTAAATCAGTTTAAAGGGCAGCATCGCATATAAAGGTTAACCCGCGGTGACGAAATCGTAAAATTGGTAGCGTCATTCATCGTCTTTTTGTGAGGTTCATTCAATGTTGGTTTTGAAAGTCGACATGATCGTAAAGCCCGGTACGGAAGAGAAGTGCAAGGAATACATAGGCCTTCTTCAGGAGCATAGCCGCAAAGAAGCGGGATGCGTGATGTATATCGGCCACCAGAGCACCGAAGACTCGCGCAAATTTCTGATTTATGAGCAGTACGTGGACGCCGCCGCCCTGGACGCACATCGCAATTCCGCCCACTTCAAGCAATATGTCTCCGGAGGACTGGACGGCCTGGTGGAAAAACGCACCCGCGATTTTTACAACTTGCTGGCTTAGCTTATATTGCTGGGTTAGCCCATATTGTTAGATTAGCCCATATTGCCAGGTCAATTCATAAACCCCTACGAAAGCGAAAGTACACGAAAGCTAGGGTCCACTAGATGTAGGGTGTGAAAAGTTAGGGTGCAAGAAAAGTTAAGGTGGGAGAAAGGTTTGGGTGCCCCATCCTTTGCGGAGAGCGCGCTCTTGATTTTTGCGCTCGGAGCAAAGGGTGGGTTTAGGGTGCTGTGACCTCTGGTCTTTCCTCTGGACCCTCAAGCGGCAGTGCCACAGGCGGATCTTGGTTCTACTGATTGCTGACAGGCTGAGTGCTGAGCGCTTCTAATCGCTGATAGCTGGTTATATGCTCCCCTCTGTGACCTCTGGTCTTTTCCTCTGTGTCCTCAGTGGTAGCGCCGCAGGCAGGGTCTTGGTTCTATCCCCCTTCACTCGTACCGCAACACCACCATCGGATCGACTCGCGTAGCCCGCTGCGCGGGAAGGAAGCAGGCCGCCAACGCCACCAAAGACAACACGGCTGCCACCAAGAGAAACGTCGGCAAGTCGGTTGGCGCGACTCCAAAGAGCAACTTGGTCAGGAAGCGGGTCAGCGTCACCGAGAGCACGAGTCCCACTGCCAAGCCGATGGCAGTCAGCCGAAGCCCCTGGCCGAGCACCAGCCGCAAAACCTCCACGCGCCGAGCGCCCAGGGCGATTCTGATGCCGATCTCGCGTGTCCGCTGCCGCGTTGTGTAGGCAATAACGCCGTAGATCCCCACTGCCGCCAGAATCAGCGCCAGTAGCCCGAATGAGCCTACAAAAGCCCCTGCGATTCGCTCTGTCATGCTCACCAGTTGCACCTGCGATTGCAGGGTTCTCACATCGAATACCGGCAGGTTGGGGTTGAGTTCCTGCACGGCTTTCTCCACGGTCGGAGCGAAAGCCATCGGATCGCCCGCAACCCGGACGTTGAGGGTAACGAAGGATGAATGTTGCTGAAACTCCGATTGATAGAGGGCCGGCTGTGGTGCCTCGTTCAAGCCGCCGATATTACTGTTCCGAGTAACGCCGATCACGCGGGACTGCAAGGTTCCGATTCCGATCTTCTTGCCGATGGCATCTTGGTGGGGCCAATAACGGTCGGCGAGCTCCTGGTTCACTACGACCACAGGCTCGGAGCTTTTGGTGTCGGCTGTCGAAAAATCGCGCCCGGAAGAAAGGGGAATTTGCAGTGCGCGGAAATAGCCGGGTGTCACCGTGAAGCTGGCTGCGGACATCTGCTCGTGCGACTGCGGAGTATAGCCTTCCGGCGAAACCCGATCCGAATTCCAAGTGAAGCTCAGGGGAACCCAATTGGACATCGTAACGGCCTGAACACCCGGCAGCGATTCTAGTTTGGCCAGAACCTTGCGGTTGAATTCCAACCCCTCGGATTGGCCGTACCCGGCTCCGTGAAGATCGTAGCAAGCCAGAAGCACGTGGTTCGGGTTGAAACCCGGATCGAAGTGCTGTGCCTTCTGAAAGCTGCGGATAAAGAGTCCTGCGCAAACCAGCAGCAGCAGCGAAAGCGAGAGCTGCGCGGCCACCAAGCCGCTCGCTAAACGGGCCTTGCGGAGTCCGCCCGATGCGCCGCCGGTTTCGTCCTTCAGCACGGCGATGGGTGTAAGGTTTGAGGATCGAAGCGCGGGCAGGATGCCAAAAACCATGGCTGCGAAAATGGAGATGCCGAAGGTCGCGAGCAGGACAGTGCGGTCGGTCCTGACAATCAGCGAGATCGGTGCGTTCGTTTGGGGGATGAATTTCGCCAGGCTGCCGGAAGTCCAAAGAGTAAACAGCAGCGCAACCGCCCCGCCGGTGAGTGCGACGACCATGCTCTCCACCAGATGCTGCCGTATCAGCCGCCACCGGCTCGCCCCAATCGAGAGGCGAATTGCCATCTCCCGCCTGCGGCCAATGGACCGCACGAGCAGCAGGTTTGCCACGTTGGCGCACGCCAGCAGCAGCACAATGCCGGCAATTGCCATGAGCATGGGCAGCAATACCATCAGCAGCCGGTTGCCCCCCGAAGAGGAGCGCCAGATGGGCTCAAGCGTGGGCGCGATGGTCTTGCCTTGATGTGCTCCTGGATATTGTTCGGCGATCTGCGTCATCGCCAGCTTGGTCTCTTCTTCGGCTTGTTGGATTGGCGTGCTCGGCTTAAGACGGCCGAATAAAAGCACGCTCTCAACTTCGCGCTGGTGTACCGGATCGTAGGAGGAAAGCTGCGTCCCCATTTCCATCGGAATCCATAGGTCGTAACTCAGTCCGGTCTGGCTTCCCTGAAAGCGCGGAGGCGTTACTCCCACGATGGAATATGGATGTTGATTGATATGGATCGTCTGTCCGATAACCGATTGGTTGCCGCCAAAATGCGTCTGCCATAGGTTGTAGCTGATCACCGCCACCGGATCGCTGTTCGGTCCGTCTTCTTTGGAAGTGAATCCGCGGCCCAACATCGGTGGGGCGTCCAAGACATCGAAATAGTTCGCGGAAGTGAAGAGCACCCACACGCTCTCCGCCTTGCCTGTGCTGGTCAGGCTTACCCGTGAGCCTTTGTAGGCGGCCAATCCGGCAAAACTCTTTGCCCTTGTCCGCAGGTCTTCATAATCCGGATAGGAGAAAACCAGATCAGGCAGCGCCTTTCCCGCTCGCGTAAGGGCGACCAATCCCTCTGTGTTCCCCACACCGGGCAATGGGTGCAAAAGCGTTGAGTTCACCCAACTGAAAATAGTGCTGTTGGCGCCGATCCCCAAGGCAATCGTTAAGACAGCCACCGCGGCAAACCCTGGAGTGCGCAGTAACGTTCTCACGGCATAGCGAACATCCTGAAACAGGCTTTCCACGGTGGCTCCCCCCGAATTGAAAAGTGAATACCCTAAGATTGGCAATTCGATAGCCAGCAATCCATCCAGCAACGTGTTGAGGCCAAAGGCCAAACGGCCCCGGCGGCGGCCAAATTTGGCAAGTTTGCTGTTCGCTTTTGGAACTGCCTGTTCACAAACGCACACAGCGACTGGCTTTTGGATCGCGTCCAAACGCGGGTGATGCGCGTAAGAGATGCTACGAAGGCGGTTGCCGATGCGCAAACCAGTCCAAAGGTCTTCTAGATCGGAGTGACAATATCACTCAAGATCACTCACAAACGCGCATGCCATCCAGTGAGGATGTCTATCCTGTGGAGCGCGCGTTCTTGGTTTCTTGCGCTCGGCAGCAAGGGTGGGTTAGTTGATAAAGCAACTATGATTGAAGAGCTGAATCGGGACGAAATGGCTGGCGTGTGGCGTTAGGTGCGTTCTACTACAAGAAACAAACAGGGAAGAGACGGAAACTACACATCTATAGTGAAGGTTTGGTTTGCACTTGTTTTTGGGGATTCTGACAGGCTGAGAGATGGCTGTTTCTCGCTGCTGATGCAACTTGCCATATGCTCCCCCCTGCCCACTTTGGTTTTTCCTCTTGTGTACTCAGCGAGAGCGCTACAGGAGGTTTGGTTTTACCTCTACGCCCTCTGTGTTTTTGCCCTTGTTTCTACCGATTGCTGAGTGTTGATGGCAACTTGCTAGATGCTCCCTCTGTGACCTCTATCTTTTCCTCTGTGTCCTCTGTGGTAGCGCCGCAGGCGATTTTGCTTTTACTGATTGCTGACAGGCTGACCGCTGAGTGCTAATTCACCTTCCTCAACACCAGCGCCGAGTTCTTTGAACCGAATGCAATGCAGTTGCACACCGCCTGCTCAATCTCTGCTCTGCGTCCTGCTTGAGGAATGTAATCGAGGTCGCAATCGGGGTCTGGCTTCTCGATATTGATGGTCGGCGGGAGCAGGCTGTGTTGCATCGCGACAATCGTGGCGGCAATGCCTGCCGCTCCACACGCTCCTTGCGGATGGCCGATCTGCGACTTCAACGCGGACATCGGCACGTTGTAAGCGTGCTCACCCAGCGCCAGTTTGAGAGCGCGGGTCTCGATTCGGTCGTTCAATTGAGTGGAAGTGCCGTGCAGATTTACGTAGTGAACGTCTTTCGAGCAGATGCGAGCTTCTTTCATGGCAAGCTGAATCGCGCGCGCCGGTTCTTCCCCGCACTCTTCCAGACGCACCCGGTGAAAGGCTTCGCAGGTTGAGCCGTATCCGGCGATTTCGGCATAAATACGTGCTCCTCGCGCCCGTGCCCGCTCATACTCTTCCACCACAAACATCCACGCGCCCTCTGCCACCACAAACCCGTCGCGGTCGAGGTTGAAGGGACGCGACCCTCGTGACGGCTCGTCGTTCCAGGATTCCGTCATGATCTTCATGAACGTAAATCCCTTCAGGATGCCGAATGCCAGTGGCGCGTCGGCTCCTCCCACCAGCATCACTGGCTGGATGCCAAGTTGAATCTGCCGCAGCGCATACGCCATCGCGTCTGTTGACGATGTGCAGCCCGTCGTAATCACATGGCTCATGCCGCGAAAGCCAAATCGCATGCTGATTTCGCTGGAAATCGTCCCCATCGTGCCGCTCGGAACGCTAAACAGGCTGATCTGTTTGGCCTTGCCCGTGTAGTAGAGCTGATACTGCAATTCGGAGAACTCCTGCGCGCCGCCTCCCGTTCCCAGGACCACGCCGATCTCCCGTTTTTCTTCCATGGAGAGCCTTTGCGGATCGATACCCGCATCCGTGAGCGCTTCGGAGGATGCTGCGATGCTCAGGGGCACCACGCGCGATACATGCTTGCGCTCCCGCTCGTCGATCCAATCAAATTCGTTGAAATCCTGGACCTCACCGGCGATCTTTACGGGAAGCTCCGAGGTATCGAAGCGCGTAATGGGCTTCACTCCGCTATTGCCTGCGAGAATGGCGCGGCAAAACGCTGTCTTACCGATTCCGTTTGGGCTGATAACGCCCATACCTGTCACGACTGCGCGTTTGAGCATAGGAGGACTCTATAATCTAAATATTGGTTCGAGCAGCGTCCACACTTAAGTCTTATGGCCCTGGGCATATACATATCGGTGCCGTTTTGCCGCTCAAAGTGCAGCTACTGCAACTTTGCGTCCGGAGTATTCTCCTCCGCACAGATGGGCCGCTATGTTGGGCGATTGTGCGCGGATATTGTCTCCTGCCGGGATGCAAGTCGGCAACTGGGGGCTATTGTTCCTGAAGATGCGGATGCCGTTTACCTGGGTGGAGGCACTCCCAGCCTTCTTCCCGCCGAAGAGCTGAAGAAGCTGTTTGCGGTCTTGCGTCAGGAGTTCCGCCTTGCTGCCGATGCCGAAATTACCGTGGAATGCGCCCCCGGAACCATCGCCGATGCCATGCTCGAATCCCTCGTGGCCTGTGGCGTCAATCGCGTGAGCCTCGGAGTGCAGTCCTTTGTGAACCAGGAAGCCGCCTCCGTCGCCCGTCTGCACAACCACGAAAAGGTGGTGGACGACATTGAGCGCCTCCGCCGCGCCGGGATTGGCAACATCAATGTCGATCTCATTGCCGGTCTGCCTCACCAGACTCCGGAAAGCTGGAGCTACTCCCTGCAGAACACCATCGGCTGCGTTGTGCCGCACCTGAGCGTTTATATGCTGGAAGTCGATGAGGATTCACGTCTCGGTCGTGAGTTGATGGCCGGAGGCAGCCGCTACCATGCTCATTTCGTGCCTGACGACGATGCCACGGCTTCATTCTACGAGAGTGCCTGTGAGTTTTTTGCCGCGCGCGGCGTGGACCAGTATGAGATATCCAATTTTGCGCGCCCTGGATTTGAGTCTCGCCACAATTTGAAATATTGGACCCGCAGTCCCTATGCCGGCTTTGGAGTGGATGCTCACTCCATGCTCCCTTCCCAACCGGAGTTGCAGGTGCAGCAGGTTGAGAGCATCCGGTTTGCAACCACCGATTCTTACGATGAATACCTCCTTGCTCCACAGTGGAAGGCCATGCCGGTTGGCATAAAAGAGGCGCTGGAAGAAAGCTTCTTTCTTGCTTTAAGGCTCAATCGTGGAGTGAATCTCGGCGATCTCCAGGTGCAGTTTGGCGAGCGTCTGCAGCGCTGCCGCCCCATCATCGACGAATTGATAAGTGAAGGTTTGCTGCAGCAATCGGAACAAAAAGCCGGCTTCGTCCGATTGACGCCTCGCGGCCGGCTGCTCTCCAATGATGTTTTTGCAAGGTTTATCGATGGGCCGGAAAACGCAGGATCGGAAAATGCAGGGCCGGAAAGCGCAAGAATTCCGGCCTGAATCGTCGCTTCGTAAATACAACGCTTCGCAGAATAAAACAGGATTGACGTTAGGACTTCAGGAATAGAAACGCAAAACGCATGGCCACAAAATTCGCCTCGCCAGTAAATTCGGTTGCGGAGGAACTCCGTCCCAACTCCGCGCTTGCCAAAAAAATCGACCTCCGTAGCGATACGGTCACCCAACCTACTCCGGAAATGCGCCGAGCCATGGCCGAGGCCGAGGTTGGCGACGATGTTTATGGGGAAGACCCTACCGTGAACCGCCTGGAGGCGCTCGCTGCCCGCATGTTCGAGCGCGAAGCCTCCATCTTTGTTCCCACCGGCACCATGGGGAACCAGATTGCCATTAAGATTCACACCCGCCCCGGCCAGGAGATCATCTGTGAAGAGCGCGCGCACTTCATCAATTTGGAGTCGGCTACGGTGGCGGCCTTCTCCGGATGTCTGCCGCGTCCACTCATGGGCGAAGATGGCGTTTTAACCTGGGATCAGATTAAGAAGCGGATCGCTCCGCCCGCCTACTATCGTGCTCAAACCGGCCTCATCTCCCTCGAAAATACGGTCAGCCTTGGTGGCGGCACAATCTATCCCCAGGCCCTTGCCGATGAGATCTGCGACCGCGCCCACGAGGCCGGTCTGCCCGTGCATCTGGATGGCGCTCGCATCTTCAACGCCGCCACAGCCATGGGGAAATCGGTAGCGGAAATCAGCCGGAAATTTGATTCCGTAATGTTCTGCCTTTCAAAAGGGCTCTGCGCTCCGGTCGGCTCCATGTTGCTGGGCAGCCGCCAATTCATTGAAAAAGCTCGGGCGTACCGAAAAGCGCTGGGTGGAGGAATGAGGCAGTCGGGAATTCTGGCCGCCGCTGGCCTGGTGGCTCTGGAAAAAATGCCGGCGCGTCTCGCGGAAGATCATCAGAACGCCGCTGTTTTGGCCGAGGGACTCGCCCAGGTGCCGGGCATCAGGATCGATCCCAAGAAGGTTCCCACCAACATATTGGTGTTTGGCGTCACCGGCACCGGAATGAACACCACTGAATTTAGTCAGAAGCTTGCCGCCATGGATGTTCTTGCCGCCGGCATCGATTCCGAGCAGATGCGCTTTGTGACCCACAATGACATTAGCCGCGCCGATTGCATGAAGACTCTGGACGTGGTGCGCGCCATCTGCCGGAAATAAACACGTTCGCGGCCCGAGAGGTCAAAGCGTTCTCTCGGTTCATGACCTCACGAGAGTGGGGGTGCCCCTTCCTTTGTCGAAGAGCGCGCTTTGGTTTTTTGCGCTCGGAGCAAAGGGTGGGCTAGATGATGCCGGCAGCTAGCCGCCGTTACAAAAATGAGCACAAAAGCAGTGTGGTTTAGGAGTTTTTTTGCGCTTTGGCTCCGTCACTAAAGCTGGCACAGCCGTGGAAGAGCATAGCTTTAGCTATGCGTCGATGCGCTCCGCCAATCCCCGCGCTTTAGCGCCCGTGGCCCATTTCGATAACGCTGGCCGCAAACGCCGCCTATTGATAAACTTTCATGTTTTCTTTAAGGAACCCTCATGAGCACAGCAGAAGTCTCCACCGCCCCGGTTGTTTCGCTCCAGGATTTTCAGGAAGCCGCCAAGGTTGTTTCATCCTTCGCTTATCACACGCCGCTGCTTACCTCCCGGCTGTTGAGCGAGCGCACCGGATTTGATGTCCGCCTCAAGGCGGAGATCTTTCAGAAGGGCGGAGCCTATAAGCTGCGGGGACCTCTGAATAAATTTCGTCACCTCACCGAAGAAGAGCGTCGCCGCGGCGTGATCTGCTCCTCCGCCGGAAATCACGCCCAGGGCGTTGCCTTGGCCGCAGGCGTTTATAAGATGAAAGCTGTTGTGGTGATGGCGACTAACGCCACCCAATCGAAGGTGGATGCCACCCGCGCCTACGGAGCCGAAGTGGTGCAATATGGCACGATTTGGGACGAGGCGAACGAGAAAGCCAAGCAGCTTCAGCAGGAACGCGGATTAACCTACATCCATCCCTTCGACGACCTGCAACTGATCACCGGGCAGGGAACGCTTGGCCTCGAGATTTACCAGGATTTTCCTCAGATTGACGTGGCGGTGGTTCCCATCGGCGGTGGAGGGTTGATCTCCGGTGTCTCCATGGCGCTCAAAGCTTGTAATCCCAAGATCAAGATTATCGGCGTGGAATCCTCCGGTGCTCCTGGCATGAAAAAGAGTGTGGAAGCCGGGCGCGTTGTTACCTTGGATCAAGTGGATTCCATCATCGACGGGCTCCGTGTGAAGCGTGTCGGCGAGACCACGTTCTCCGTGGTGCAGCGCTTCGTAGACGACATCGTTACCCTTCCCGATAGCGATTTTTTCGACGCCATGATCTGGATCATGTCGCACTGCAAGTTGGTTGTGGAAGGTGCCGCAGCCGCTCCGGTCGCCGCTCTGCTCCATGGTCTCGTCAAAGCGCCTGCAGGCTCGAAGGTAGCCTGCGTCCTCAGTGGAGGAAACGTAAACCTCGACCAGCTCAAGAATCTCAAGTGGAATTAGGTGCAAGTGGAACTGGGTGCAGATGGAACTAGGGTTAAAGACAGGCCCTTTAGAGTCCCCGTGAGGATCACAAGGGGTTGCGTTCAGCGACCGCGGGCGGTCATAACCTGCCAACACGAAAAGCTAGTTTTCACGGGAAAGTGGGTGCCCCATTCTTTGTGGAGAGCGCGCTCTTGGTCCTTGCGCTCGGAACAAAGGGTGGGTCTCGATCATGCCTGCAGGAACACCGCCACGTATCCATGATTTCTGATGCTGACTTCAGGCTGCGATGAAGCTGGCGCGACTGTGGAAGAGTGGCCCTTTTAGGGCCACGTCAAGACGTCCCAATAAAATTGGGCTTTAGCCCCCGCCCTGCGAAGATTTGTCGTTCCCATCGATGCAAATCGTTTCCGCCGCTCCCTCGTTACTAATTGTTACTGCTGCTTACGATTACCGATTGCTGCCTGGCCTTGGTATAGAGTAATGTACGCTTAATGTCAGGCGACTATGAGTTGGGGTTCCTTAAGGAGCAGATAGCTGCTCTTACGGCAAGAGTTTTCAGGCTTGAACAGGAAGTTGCGGCAACCAGAAGAGAACCGCAGGCTCAAACTCAACCCTCGGAGCCGCTCCCGCACCCGATAGCTCCAATAAATCGGCCTTCTCCTGTCCAGCCTCCACCTTCGCAGCCACCGCGCCTGCAGCCTCAGCCGCCACGCTTTGCGACGGTTACGTCGCGCCAGACCGACCAAGAATCCAACCTTGAGCGCAAGATCGGTCAATATTGGCTGAACCGGGTCGGCATCGTGGCCATGCTGATCGGTGTTTCCTACTTCCTCAAGTACGCGTTTGACAGCAACTGGATCGGCCCCAGTGGCCGAGTCGGTCTGGGTTTGCTGGCCGGAATAGGCCTCATTGTCTGGAGCGAGTGGTTCCGCAATCGCGGCCACGCACCGTTTTCTTATTCGTTGAAAGCCGTAGGCATCGGCACGCTGTATCTTTCGCTCTGGGCGGGATACCGGCTTTACGCGGTCATTCCTTCATCGGTCGCCTTTGTTGCGATGGTGATTGTGACCGCATCCATGATCGTCCTGGCTCTCACCCAGGACGCCGAGTTGCTGGCAGCTTTTGCTCTCATGGGTGGCTTTGCCACGCCTGCTCTGGTGTCTTCGGGGGAGAACCACGAAGCCATCTTGTTTTTCTATGTCCTTCTTCTCGATGTGGCGCTGCTATGGATCGCCAGATATCGGCCATGGAGAAGGCTTCTGTGGCTGAATTTTGTGGGGACGATCGTTCTTTCGTGGGGCTGGGCGTTTGACTACTATCGCGACGACGCCAGGGGAATCACCGTTCTCTTTGCAGCGATCCTGGCTCTAGTTTTTGCTTCGATTCCATTGGTAACCCCCTTTGGAAAATCGAGTCGCGGCTCAGGCCCCTCGATAACGCTTACGCTGCTGCCTTTGCTGAATGCCGTGGTCTTTTTCGTTGAGCTGTTTATGATGCATCTGGATCACAAGGCCACATTAACCTGGTACGCGCTGGGTTTGGCGGCTGTCTACCTCGGTATCAGCAACGCTTTCAGCCGCCGGTTTCCCCACCAGGACACCAGCTTTGTCAATCTCCTTCACGTTGCCATCGCGGTAGCTTTTATTACTATCGCGGTTCCGCTGAAGCTCGGGGCCCACTGGGTCACTATTGGATGGCTCATCGAATCAGCTGTTTTGTTGTGGGTCGCGGCCAGGACCAAGACCGCATTTCTTGGCTATCTCGCTGCCACCGCATTGGGGCTAGGCATATTCCGCCTTCTTCTGTTTGATTATTTCCGTGGGCCCTATGGATACGGGAACATTGAGTCGGAAACGCTCTTTCTCAACATGCGTTTCCTGACCTACTTGGTTGCCATTGCCGTTCTTGGCGCGATTATCCGCTTTGGTCCGCGTTATGCTTCGAGCGATCAAAGGACGTTCATCTCCATCGCCCAGGTCATCCTGAACCTGTTGGTGCTGATTGCCTTCACTTTGGAAGCCTCCAGTTATTTTGATCGTCAGCGCTATTCGGCGATGCAGCAACATCCGAGTCGGTCCTACGACTTCGGGGGCTTGGAAATTGAACGGGAGTTTAGCTATTCCGCAATCTATCTTGTCTATGGCGCCATTTTGATGTTTGTGGGCTTTCGCCAGCGGTCGGCTTTTGTGCGCTGGCAAGCCCTCATCCTGATTGGATTCACCATTGTGAAAGTATTTATCTACGACGTTTCGCAGCTTGATAAAGGCTATCGTATCCTCAGTCTGGTGGCGCTGGGAGCGGTTCTTCTGGGGATCTCGTTTATCTATCAGCGCGATTGGCTCAAGCTTTCGTCGCATCCGCCCAAGGACTCTCCCCAGGAGCATCCGGCGCCTTGATCCTTTAAGAAAAACACAGATCCTTTCGGCGCATAAGATGCATCCGGAAATCAAATCTTCGCCGAACGAAGGAACGAAAACTTCATCGTATGAAACATGGATTCTTACTATTGCTCTTTGCAGTCCTTGCTACACCGCCGCTGACGTACCTGCAATATCAGCGTGCCATCCAGCCGGCTTCTTCAGCGGGACAGCACTTCCTGGTTGTGGACGACGCGTTGTGGCAGCACGCCCAGCCCTCGTTGAACGATCTCCGCATTTACGCCGGGGAGAAAGAGGTTCCCTATTCACTGACGGAAGAGCGCGGAGGCTCGGAAAGCCAGGAGAGCATGGTCCGTATCCTGCAGCCCGTAACCGTGGGCGGAAAAACGCAGTTCATCGTCGATATGAGCGCACTCGCCGAGTACGACCGCGTGAGGCTGCGTCTGGCTACGAAAAACTTTGTGTCTCGCGCTCGTGTTGAGGGCCAGAACGACGTTCATGCGCCCCAATGGGCGGCTCTGAATGCCACCACCCTTTACGATTTGTCGGACGAGAAGCTTGGCAGCAATACCACTCTGCAGCTCCCGCTGTCGACTTATAAGTACCTGCGCGTGACCATCGAGAACTCCGTAAGCCCCCCCGATGTGGAAGGGGCCATCGCCAGGGTGCTGTATGAAGAGCGTGCCGTTCTTCGCCCTGTGGGTTCGGTATCGGCCCCCACGCAGCAGGGCAAGGATACGCTTTTCTCTCTCTCCGTTCCCGCTCGCGTTCCCATCGAGCGGCTTGAGTTCACGGTCGATCCATCTCAGGGAAACTTCCGCCGCGCGGTGGATATCCAGGATGCCAAGGGCGACGTTCTGCAGACGGGCGAAATTAGCCGTGTCCATCTTGTGCGCCACGGCCAAAAGATCGATTCCGAAGAGACCACCCTGTTTTTCGGGATGACGGGAGCTGACGGCCTCAAGATCGTGATCCACAACGAAGACAATCCTCCTGTCCAAATCAGCCGAGTCTCGCTGCAGCAATACGAGCGGAGAGTTTATTTCGACTCGACGGCGGACCTTCAAGCTCGGCTCTTCTACGGCGACGACAAACTGGAGCGGCCCATCTACGACTATGCGAAGTTCTTTCAGAAAGAGAATGCCGCAACTTCTCTGCAACTTGGGCCGGAGGAAAGAAACGCGGCGTATGTAGGCCGCCCGGACGATCGTCCCTGGTCCGAGCGCCACCCGGCCGTGCTATGGATCGCGATTATCGGTGCTGTAGCGGTACTGGGCGCAATTGCTCTGAAATCGATGAAGAAGACCGCCGCCGTGTGACAGCTTGGAACGTGTAGAAACCACGGTGGCTCCTCAAAGATAGCGATCAACGACAAGAACGTTTCCTAATAGTTGCTCCAAGCGCCGGAGGCGCGCCGAGAGGGTAGCCCGTGCCGCAGCGTAGCGAAGGCGTGGATACATGTGGAACAAAGAGACGAGTGCCGGAGGCACAGCACAGCTTCTTTAAGGCTTCGGCCTACTTCTCACGCGTGCTCTTTCAGCAACGTCTTGGTGTTCCTTCCTATGGGTAAATAATGCTGGCACAACTGTGGAAGAGCATGGCTTCAGCCATGCGTTGCGTGCTTCGCCAAACCCCGCGCTTTAGCGCCTGTGGCATACAAAAACGCTATATACGAGATTCCATCCCTGGTAAAATTACGATAGATAGATTGTTATGAACTTGGCGGCAGGAAATGAATCCAATCATTCCACTTCACTTTTTTCGCATTTCCCAAAATCGCCCCAAAAAGTGAAGATTAAGACTTTAAGACTCAACGCCCCTCAACATCCTGCAGCACTCGAACCTTCCAGCGAGCTTCCGCTCCGGTCATGATGGCAATGTACTGTACTTGGGACTCGTCGCTGTGAAGAATGGTATTGCCGTCGAGGATCTGGGTTTCTAGAGTCGCGGTATCGCGCAACTGGATGGCCGATCCGTCCCTCGAATAGAAGATAGCGTCTACCTTGTGACCGTGATCGATGATGCGGGTCTTAAGTGAGCTAGCCTCCTGGTCCTTGACTCGCTGGGTCAGCGCTTCCAACGCGAATCCCGCGAAGTTGTCGTTCAAAGGACTCAAGGTATTGTTCGCCAGGGCCACGTTCATGGCCTCCCACGCGGTCGTGTAGTCGCGAAGGACGGCCCGCTGCGTCGGTTCTTCCACCTCGCGAGGACTGGCCTGATCGACTCGTAAAACGATATCGGGCTTCGAGGCGGCGGACGCTGTGAGTAGCACCGCAATGCCCAGCACGGCGAATCCAGCGCCCAGCACGATTTTCTTAACTTGGGAAATCTTCACCGTCCGCCTCCAATCCGCAGCTCATTGTTTCCCAGCACGACTCCCGAAGCCACCGAGATGGTTGCGTCGCTGGAAAGCGGTAGCTGGGCTTGAGCAATTCCTTTTTTGATTCGTGCATCCACCATGCTCTTGCCTGTGGCGTCCGTTTGCATGAACGTAACGATCGTGCCGTCCGGTACCGCATTTCCCGAGCAATCTCGAACGGGATCGGTTTCAATGATTACCGCATCCTTGGTCCGCTGCGCTACATGCATCCGCAGGTTGCAAGGTTCGGAGGCCACTTGCTGCACCACGCGGCGTACTGAAACATTGCCCACCGAGGCCACAAACTGCGCCGCTCCCTCTTTTGCCGCCGATGACGCATCGATGGAAGCCAGCCCATCGCGGCTTGCGACTGTATGCGTTGCCCCAGCTCCACCAACCGAGAGCGAGAAGTTGACCGGGGTTGGTTGCAGGATGAGGTTGTGGAACCTGTCGAAGACAAACACAAAGCCGTTGATCACGCCTTGCCTGGCGACCGGAACGCGTGAGGGATGAGCAAGGAAGCTGAGGCTTTCCGGCGTGCCTTCCTTCACCCAAAATACCTTGGACGAACTCGAGCCACCCGATTTCAGAATGGCAACCCAGCGGCCTGCGCTGCGTAACTCTTCTCCCTTGATCTGTACCTCGCCGCCTTCTTTCACCTCTCGCCGAATGACTTGGCCGGGGCCGATCAGGTAGAGCGTCCCTCCGCCTTCGTGTCCTGCTCCCACAGACATTGGCTGTCCTGCGACCGGGTTGGGTGGAAGCCGAAGATTGCCGTCCTGGGATCCATCGGCGCGGGCGCTGTCCGCGGCAAACCAGGCGACCAGGATAGCAAGCGCAATAAGGATAAACAGCCTCATGGTCATACGCGTTGGATCGTTGCCGTCTCTTTCAAAACCCATGGCAGTTCTCTCTCGAATCAACATTCACCGCCCCATCTTGTGGTCGACCGAAGCCCGCATCTTGGTCCTGAGTCCCTGCTTATGCCCTGTTGTCCTAGTCGCGGCGGTTCACGCTGTATTGGTTCACCGTGACCCGATAGCTGTGCGCGCTGCTTGCTAAGTCGTCGCGCAGGTCCACGGCAAATGGTTGTGGCGTCTGTGGCCTCAATGCCTGGTCCAGGTATCCATCCGAAACCCAGATCACCTTGCCGGAATCGTTGTAGAACGTAGCAAGCACATGGGGAATATTCACCGTCTGCCCACTTTCATTCAGCAGTTCGCCCTTCAGGACTGTGCGTCCTTTGGCGTCCTTCTCGATGCGCTGATGGAGCACGCCAATCACAGGATCTGCCGAAGCCGGCACAAGCATGGAGTCGGGTCGCAGGCGGACGTTCTTGACCTCCCCCAGCGAGCGTTGTGGAAAGTCGACGCGGTAAGGAGAAACTTCCTTGGGCAGCAAGACGTGCGAAACCTTATCGAAGCTGGTTTCTTCGGCAAGATCCTGGCCGTTCTTGCCCACCAGGGTGGCGTCCACCGAAACAAAAGCCGGAATCGTATCCTCGTTGACGATCTCGCCCAAAATCGAGATGCCGCCATCGTGTTCGCTAGCCGTCATCGAGAGGATGCGCACATGAGGATTCTCTACATTCTGTGCGCCCCAGTCGTCGCCTGGACCGCGCCAGATTACGTCCCAGCGCAAATAGTTCACCGGAATAACCTGCGGCGGCAGAGGTTGTTCTTTTTGAGCGGGCCATTGCACCTTCCACGTTCCGTCGTCCTTGGCGACCTTCAGGTCGCGAGTGTCGTAGAAAGCTCCCACAGCCGTTGAATATTTCAGCTCGGTTCGCACGAGCGCCTCATTCTCGCTTTCGTGCATCACCCGCGGATTCACGCTTTCAAGCTGGGAATAAGAGCGCAAGCTGCTGTCGCGGCCCTGCATCTCCCGTTGGAAATCCTGAAAATCGACGTTGCTCGAAGGAGCAACATAGGAGTACGCGGCATTCAGGTTGTGGTCTTTGACGTTGGCGAACAAAGACTGCACCGCGCCCTCCGGCGAAGATGCGGGCGCGGTCTTGCTGTGGTGCACATTGCCGGCGACGATTAGCGCTACCGTGAGCACCATAAAAGCGATTGCCAGCACGCGGCTCATTACTGGGCCTCCTTAAAAACAACCGGCTCTTTCGCGGGTACGATGGGGAAGCTAAGGGGCTCCGCTTTGCGCCGGCGATCCGGAAACGCCAGAACCAGGATCAGGGCCAGGATGCTGCTGCCGAACGGCAGCGTGCCCCAGAGAAATCCTTCCAACGCCGTGGGCCGTATCCCGTACTCGGTCTTGCGGGCCGGCGGAATGCCATCTTTCCCCCACAGCGTTACGGCGCCCCGGTCATAGACTTCTTCCTTGCGCCATCCGGCAAAAGCCAGCAGCGGCTCGTAGTACGGATCGCGAACGAAGATGTACTTCAGTCCATATTGGCTTGCATGTTTCAGAATGGCCCGTAAGGCCTCCATTCCGTTGATGCCGTAATATTTGGAATTCGTGAGAGCTGCCGCTCCGTATTGCGTCATCTCCGGAAGCAGACGGGCTGAGTTGTAGTCACCATCCACGCTGTTGGCAGTGGTGTAAGTCGCAACCTCATCCATCTTGTTGGCGCCAAACCCAAGGGTGATGTATCGGAATTTATCGTGTCCGTCGCGATTCAGGAATGCAGTGAGGTCATGCACGTCGAAAGGCGGATCGTGAAAGACGTGATAGATCGGCCACGCAACCGCCATGGCCATGGTCAGCGAAGCTAAAGCTCCCAGGCCTACCATCGCTGGCCTGCCAAAACGGTCGATGAGTTCCACCGCCAAGATCCCCACGAACGGCAGCGCCATGAGGCTTGCCCAAAATGCAAAGCGCTCGAAAGTAAGAACCTCAAAGGCGCGCCCTAGCAGCCACCTTGGCAGAGGCGTGGTTCCACCCAGGGCAAAGATCAAGGTCAGCCAAAATCCCAGGAACAGCGGCCTGAACCTGCTCTCTTTCATGCCGCGAAGAAAGATGAAGGGCAGCGCCAGCGCAAGAGCCCCCCACGGAATCACTAGGTAATTGAGTGTCCAGTCCATCCTGGCTAGGTAGTTCTCGCGGCTGGGGTGCGGAATTGGCATCTGCTTGATTGGGTTGTGGTACAGGCTGATCCAGTACGGCAGAAGCACAATGCCGACTCCCACAATTGTCAGTACCGCAAAGAGAATGGCCCGTCCGGCGACTCCGCCGATGCTTGCATCGGCTCCGTCTTTCTTTCGGTCCAGGATCGCCGTTCCCAGCACCGGCAGAGCAAAGAGTATGCTGCCGAAAATAAGAGTGACGTGGTGAGCGGCAGCCGCCGCCAGGATAAGAGCCAGTCCTTTGATGAATGCCTTCCCCTTGGCTTCCCGCGACCACTCGTAAAAATAGGGCAACGCGTTCAAATAGAGAGGTGCCGCGCAGGTGGTTGAAAGCTGGCCTGAGCCGTAAACCAGGAACGATAAGGAGCCCAGGAATATGCTGCCCACTGCCGCATAGCTTGCCGCCCGCTCACTCACCCAGATTCGCGCATAGCGAAACACCCCCACCGGCAGCAGCGCAATGGCGATGAACTGCACCAGCATATAAGCCAGATTCAGGCTCATTACGTGGGAAAAAAGGGCCATCCACTGCTGTTGAAGCGGCGGATACGTCGTCTGTGAGAAACCCGTGAACTGCTTTTCATTCCATGGATCGAACCAGTGGTGCGCATAGTGCGAGGCAAAGAATTTGTGGAGGTTGGCGTCGTAGCTATCGTTGGGCAGTTGCATGAGCAGCAGAGGCCCATGTACGGCCAATGCCAGCAAGATGATCCATGTCAGCGGTATCGTCCGGTTAAGAGCAGGAACAGCGCGCCCGGACGCAACGGTGGAACTCATGAAAACCTCCGGCTTATGGGAGTCGTCAAAATCGGAGTGGTCGAATCGGTAGCAGTCTTCCTGCGACAGCAGCTTTGATTCTCGATGGATGCACCGGGTTTCCTTAGCATGGGTCAAGGGTTATGGACATACCCAACGGTGTCCTATAGGCCGTTGTAGTCTGTGCCATCCGGACAGGTTGGCCCGCAAGTCGTGCGTAAAAGCAGCACGCAGGCAATCCTCAAAGGCTGGAATGGCATCTTCAATCTTGAAAGCGGAGTTGCTGCTGGCCGGCCCACGGTGGCATTTCTCCGCCGGTTGACCATTTGCACCTGCTTTGTCGGCAGGCAAAGATAAAAAAACTTCAGGCCCAGGACATAAGTCCTGGAAAGGATCTGACCTTTCGAAACGACGTGATGTTCGCTTTGGTTGATGACAAAAGCATCCGAGACCCCAAAGGGAACGATGGTCTGAGGTGCCCCCTATCCACAACTCGCTATGAGGGAATCGGTGGTCCCGTGAAACGTATCTTTTTGGGTTTTGCTTTTTTTTGCTTTGCCATCTTATTCGGCGCCACGCTCAATTGTGCGTGGGCGCAGACCTTCGAGATCAACAGTCCTTCTTCTGAAAATCAGCAGAAGCATCCGCAAAAAAAGGGGAATCAAAGCTCTACGGCGTCGTCAGAGGGCCAATCTTCGTCCGGCGGCCTCGGACAGTTCGGTGGAAGCATTGAGACCGGTCGCTATGCCCGTGCCACTTCCGATGCATTGAAGCGAGGCAATCACGCGGCCGCCATGAACTACGCGCAGCGGCTCACCCAGGTCGCTCCCAACGACCCGCGTCATTGGTTTCTTCTTGGATACGCCGCCCGCTTAGCCGGGCAGTCTCAGGTTTCGCTAGGTGCGTTTACCCGAGGCTTGCAACTCGCGCCTCACTCGGTGGAAGGCCTTTCGGGCATGGCGCAAACCTATATAAAAATGGGCAAGGCCGATGAAGCCAAGCGTCTGTTACTTGAGGTGATTGCGGCCAATCCACGCCGCCCCACCGATCTTGCCATGGCCGGTGAGCTGTTTATGCAATCTGGGGATCTCTCCACGGCCCGAGGATTACTGGAGCGGTCGGAAGCGCAGGAGCCTTCCGCGCACGCGGAATTGCTGCTGGCGATTGCCTATATGAAGCTCAAGCAGCCCGATAGAGCGAAGGCCTTGCTGGATCGCGCCAGCGCCCGCAGCCCCAAAAATCCCGACATCTTTCGCGCAGTCGCTCAGTTTTATCGTGAGACCCACGATTACAAGTCTGCAATTGAAACCTTGAAGCGCGCCCCCGTTCGAAATGCGGATCTTTTTGCGGAGCTTGGGTATACGTATGAACTCGCCGGGCAGAAGAAGGAATCTGCGGACACATACGAAAAGGCCGCCGGCATGGCGCCGAACGTGATCAATCTCCAACTCTCCGCCGCTCAGGCGCAGATGCGGGTCAGCGATCTCGATAAGACCCGAACCTTCCTCGCCCGCGCCCAGCAGCTTGATGCCAATCACTATCGTCTTCATGCGATTCGCGGAGATTTGGCGAAATTGGAGCGCCGCGACACCGATGCGGCCACTGAATATCTTGCGGCTCTCGCCAACATGCCCGAAAGTCCCGCCGAGGGCATTCTGTATCGCACCCAGGTGCGTCTTTCTTTGATCGGGACATACAAGGAGAGCAGCGACGCACCGGCCATCGAACAGCAGCTCAATATTGCGAAAGACGAACTGGCGAAACTGCAGATTGAAGGGCCTGAGCGTGTTTTGTATTTGGGCTTGCGTGCCTCTGTGAAGATTCTAAGCAATGATGTCGATGGTGCTCAGGCAGATCTGCAGGAAGCCTTGAAGATCGATCCGAACAACGACAACGTTACCCTGCAATATGGCAGTTTGCTCTGGAAGGTGGGCCTGAAGGCGGAGGCCAAGAGAGTCTATGTCTCCTTGTTGCAGCGCGACCCCAAGAATCGCTACGCGCTTGAAGGACTGGGGTATCTCTCCCGCGACGAGAACAACATTCCGGAAGCGGAGATGTATTTCAACCGGCTGGCGGCAGCCTATCCGGATGACTATGTGCCTTACCTCGCCCTCGGAGACATGTACACGGCGATCCATGATTTCTCCAAAGCCGAAGCCAGCTACGAAAAGGGCTATAAGCTGGCGCCGACCAATTCTCTGATCGTCGCTAGCGCCGCCAACGCGGCCATCGAGGGGCATGCGATCCCTCTGGCCGGGCAATGGCTGGCGCGCGCAACCGGAACCATGAAGAACGATCCCCGCGTGATGCGCGAGGATGAGCGCTATCAGTTCCACTCCGGCAACTTCCGCGAATCCGCCCGGCTCGGGGAACAGGTCATCAAGAAACTGCCCAAGGACCGCGATGTTGCGGTTTACCTTGCCTATGATTTCTACAACCTGGGCCGTTATGACGACACGCTGGCGCTCGTGAGCCGCTATGAAAACGTCTTGCCGAAAGAGGCGAACTTCCCGCTGCTTGCGGGCCACGTCCATAAACAGAATGAATTGTTGCAGCAGGCCATTGACGACTATTCGCGCGCGCTCGCGCGCGACCCGCAAATGGTCGAGGCTTATGTGAACCGTGGCTACGTCCGCAACGATATGCAGGATGCCCAGGCTGCGATTCGCGATTTTGAACCTGCGCTCAAACTCACCCCCAACAATGGCATCGCCCATCTTGGTCTGGCCCTCTCCAACCTTCAGCTACACCACTCTCGCGAGGCCCTGGATGAAACTGAGGTAGCAGAAAAACTCTTGGGCGAATCCGGCGCTACACACATGTCGCGGGCTACGGCATACCGGCAGATGCGTGACCTGCAAAAAGCCGAGAAAGAGTTTCGACTGGCGCTAAGCTACGCTCCGGACGATCTGAAACTGCATCTGGCCTTGGCGGATACGCTCTATCATGCGCGCCATTACGGCCAGTCGATTGTCGAACTGGAGAGTGCGTTGCACCTCGCTCCCGATGATGCCTTGATCTACGCCAGCATGGCGACCGCTCATGCTCGCCTGGGACATCGCCCTGAGACGCTCCGCTATATCGACGCCGCCGAAAGCCGGGCTGCCGATCAATCCACCATTCTCATGACCACCGGCGATGCGCTCTTATCTCTCGGTGATAGGGAAGCCGCGCTGCAGAGATTCACGCGCGCCCTCAACGCACCCGACTCCGACCGCGTGGGCGTGCGCCTGGAGTTCGCACGGCTATTCGTGGCCGATGGCAGATATGAAGATGCGCGCCAGGAAGTGGCGCTGGCATTTGCCGAATCGCGCATTGGAGAAGCGCCTCCTGTAACCACTGATAATCTGCTGGAAGCCGCCAATATCTTTCTGAGTACGCATGATTTCGATCTGGCCACGCGTTATCTGGAGAAATCCAAGGACTTGGGTGCGTCCGACGAGATGGTGGCCATCGGACTAGCCGATGTATACATTGCCCAGGGCGACGACCGCCGCGCGCAGGAAGCCCTGTTGGCGCTTGGAAATCCTTCAGACTATGAGCAGAACTATGACTACCAGATGGCGTGGGCAAATATCTATAACCAGCGCCATGACACGATAAAGGCCATCACCTCTTTTGCCCACGCCAACCGTCTCGCTGCCGATGATCTTGCCGCTGAACGCGGCCTGATGTCGCTGGCGGCTCAGGAAGGTACGCAGATCGGCCCCAATGTGAATATGCTGAGCGGATTGGAAAGCGGAGCGATTTTCGAGGACGCCACGATTTACGAAATGGATAACAAGCTCTTCGGTGCCCCGGTTCCCCCAAGGTCGCAGCAAGCCACCGAAATCGGAGCGACTTTCCACTATCACCCTGAAAGCATGCTCCCCATCAATGGCTATTTCGGTGAGCGAAACTTCCAGGGTACGGTCTCGATTCCAAGTCAGCTATTGATCAGCCATCGCAATACCTTCGACACGCTGTTCAATGTTGGCGTCACACCGGTGCTGCGGGTTGGTAACACGCACGTTGTATTTAATCCTGGACTGGAATTTACTGTCCGCCGTGATACCGACTCGCCGGTGGCCCTGAACCAGAATCTTTTCCGCCAGTTTCTCTATCTCAATACGTCCCCCATCTACAACTGGATCACCGTACGAGGTTCTGCCATCCACGAATCTGGGCCGTTCACCGATCAGAATCTTAGCTCTCGTGATCTCGGGGCCTCTCTTGAATTCGAAGTGGGCCAGCCTTGGGGAAATAATGCGTTAGTTACCGGATACTCGGTTCGAGATCTTTTATTTCATCCCGAAGCCCGCGAATTTTTCACGACATCGACCTGGGGCGGCATCAAGCACAAGTTCAATCGCAACTTGGCGGTCACCGGTTTGGGAAGGTATGTGCGTTCGTGGCGCGTCCAAGATCGCACGTTTGCCCAGGCACAGATCATCGTGCCCGGTGCTCGTGTTGAATATCGGCCGAAGGAGCATTGGTCGGTGGACGGCGCCTTCGACTTCACCCGCGGCGAGGGCTTCCATCTGTACGACAATTTTGAGACCGGCTTTCTGGTCTCCTACATGAAAACGGTTCGCCGGAACATCAGCGATGGTTCCGGCGGCATCTCCGTCGACTATCCGTTGCGGCTCTCGTTTGGCCTTCAGCAACAGTCGTTCTATAGCTTTACTGGACCCGGCAAAACTACGACCTTTCGGCCCGTAGTGAAACTATCGTTCTTCTGAGGAACATGAACTACACACTACGTTATCGCCGTGGAATCACGGCTTCATTATTCTTGCGCACGCCGCAAAAGGCTTCTCCATCGAGCTTCACAGGCCTCGATGCCTTGGCGTGGGCTTCTGGTGGAGGTCAATGAAAATCTGTCTGGTAAGTCCTTTTCCGCCGAGCACAACTCCGCTGAACGAATACGGATTTCATGTCGCCCGCGAACTTCAGGCCGATCCTCTCATAAGCCTCACGATTCTTGCCGATAAGCTGCAGGAACCGCAGCCCGAACTGTCGGACTTTATTGTGGAGCGCTCCTGGGAAGTGAACGGTTTCAAGAACCACTGGATGCTTTTGCGGGCCTTGCGGGAGGCGAAGCCGGATATCGTATGGTTCAACCTTATCTTCTCCAGCTTCGGCAACAAGGACCATCCATTTTCCGCCTTCTCCGGCCTGAGCCTTCCCGCTGCGACCCGTATGGCCGGTTATTACACCCACGTCACGCTGCATCACCTGATGGACCATATCAGCCTGGATGACGCAGGCGTTCGCAACAAGACTCTGTTCAGGATCGCTGGCAATTTCGCCACTCGCATGATCCTGATGGCGAACTCGGTCTCGGTGCTCCTCCCCGCGTACCGCCGCACGCTCATCGATAAGTATCGGGGAGAAAATATTCATTTTCGCGCACACGGTATCTTCTCTGCGCGTCCCGTGCGGCCGGACTTTTCTCTTCGTGGAAATCCTCATCATCGGATTCTTGCTTTCGGCAAGTGGGGCACGTACAAGCGGTGTGAACTGTTGATCGAGAGTTTTCAGGAAGTCATTAAACAAATGCCTAACGCCCGGCTGGTCATCGCCGGTGCAAATAATGGCAATTCTCCTGGTTATATTGAAGCGTTGCAGGCAAAATATCGCGGCAATCCTGAAATCGAGGTAAGGGGTTACGTGCCCGAGAACACGTTGCAGGAGCTTTTCAGCGCCTCTTCGGTCATGGTTCTGCCTTATTCTTCCGCCACGGGAGCCAGCGGGGTGGCGCACCTGGCGGCGCAATACGGCCTGCCCATCATCTCTTCCGATATTCCCGACTTCCGCGAGATGTGCGAAAACGAAGGGCTTGCAATCAAGTTTTATCCCACAAACGAAAAAGGCCGGCTTGCGGACTGTATGTTGGAGCTTCTGCAATCGCCCGAGGAGCAGCGCACCATGTCCGAGCAGAATTTTTCGGCAGCCATGCACATGACCATGCCTCAGATTATCCGGCAGTACACCCGCGCCTTCGATCTGCAACAGCGTATGCGCGCCCTGGAGTTGGTCTCCCGCTTCCGCCGCCTGCCGCCATGGATCCCCTCGCGCTCTGCTCTTTACCGCGCTTCGTCCAACAAGTGGGGTCTATGGATGTAGAGCCGATCAAGATACATCAGGAAGCAAATCCCGAATAAGGGCCCCATTTGCGTGGGATTCTTCATTCGTCATAAGGCGAAGACTCTTACCGATCCGATTACCACTCGGACTGATTCAATTCGTCGAGCATCGCGGACATCTCTGCCTGCGCGTGGCGGTTGCTGGTGCGCTGTGCAGCCGCAATGCCGTTCTCCAGCATCGTTTTGGCTTCGTCTTTTTTTCCGGTCTTGTTCAGCGTCTGCGCGGCCATGAAGTATCCGTTGGTGTAGTCCGGATGCGACGTCAAAAGTTGATGGAACTGCTGTAGGGCGGTCTCCGCCTGTCCGAGCTTAGAGTACTCCATCGCAAGGCCGTAGCGGGCAAAGGCATCGTTGGGGTTCTGCTCGAGAAATTGTGTCAGCAACTCCAATCGGCTGGGTTCAGTCATAAGAAAAAATCTAACACATGCCCCTTCCGATTGGGGAAACGCACGATCTCACCAGGTTGACCTTGTCCCGCGCTCGAATTAAGTTAGCCGATGTGGCATGTCCCTATTTTTATCCTACGGGGAAGAGTGAGCTCGCACTCTGGTCTTTTCCGCAGCGCTTGCCCCTAGGCGCCGGTTATCACGGCCATTGCACCGCCTCGAAGAATGGCTCGGCGGAGGCGCATCTCCCCAGCGAAATGGAGTTAAAAGACTTCTGCAATCTGGGCCACGCCGGCGGCTGTGGCAGGATGCCATCGGACCGGCATTGTGATGCCGTGCGCTTTTCCAGGGCTCGCGCCGCCAAGAACGAAAGCGGCGACAGGATTGTCCTGCACTATGTCTGCGACCTGAACCATGCGCCTGTAGAATACGGGCAGCTTGAATACGACCTGCGAGCAGGTTCATGGAAGGTCTCGCATCCGGACAGCCGCATCCAACGCCAGGCGGAGTGCTATCTGGCAGCATGCCTTGAGAATCAGGGACAGCAAACGGCAAATGCGAAGAAAGAAAAATCAAAAATCAACGATTGACCCAAGCGAATAGGATCCTGCAGTTACCCTGTCTTTGGAGCCTCTAAGGCTAAGTAAGAAGGATCAATCCTGAACTCCAGGTCCATGACGAGAAATTTTTCATCATTGAGTCTCCTTGCGCATCTTAAAAACATCCAATGACGACGCATACAAATCACTCCAACCATCCGCATCATCATGACGTTCCAAGCCCCGTGAAGGCTTCCCAATCCGAAATGGCAGAAGTCGTTCTACCCAACGACGCAAACCCGTTAGGCAATCTTCTCGGCGGCCGTCTCATGCACTTTATCGACATTGCCGGTGCTCTGGCCGCCCACCGTCATTCCCGTTGTTACGTCGTTACCGCCTCTATGGATCACATTGATTTCCTCTCCCCGGTTCATATCGGTGATTTGCTGATTCTGCGCTCTTCCGTCAATCGTGTTTTTCACACCTCCATGGAAGTTGGGGTGAAATGCTGGGTGGAAAATTACATCGCGGCCACCACGCGCCATGTGGCATCCGCCTACCTCACGTTCGTAGCTGTGGACAAAGAAGGCCACCACCTATCGGTGCCCCAGGCGATTCCTGAGACAGATGAGGAGCGCCGTCGCTATGAAGATGCCGGCCGTCGGCGCGATCTCCGGAAAAAGGAAATGCAGCGTCGAAAATCGTGATTCCGATTTTTTGCCGCTCCCGGGTTTTGATAGCTCAAGTAATGACCCCGGTCGTTGGAAATTGGAAACTCGAAAATGGAGATAGGGAAATCGATGGTCGTCGCAAATAGGGCTTTGCGTATAATTTACAGTTAGTCTTTGGTTAATGTTATTTCTCGCGCGTGAAAGGTCGTTCTCTTGGCTCACGGACATCCACACGGAGCGCCGCCACAGCAAGGTCCTCAGGCCCTGCCCGGCGTTCAATACATAATCGCGATTGGTTCTGGTAAAGGCGGAGTCGGCAAAACCACGGTCGCCGTGAATCTCGCCGTTGCCCTTTCCCAAATGGGGTTTAAGACCGGCCTGCTCGATGGCGATGTTTACGGCCCCAATGTGCCTCTCATGATGAACTCCAACTCGCAGCCACGCGTGTTGGGTGAAAATCGTATCGAGCCTCTGCAGAACTTTGGCGTCAAGGTAATCTCCGTCGGTTTGCTCAATCCTGGAGACAAGCCGCTCGTATGGCGCGGCCCCATGTTGCACTCCATTGTCAGGCAGTTTTTGCAGCAGGTGGAGTGGGGTGAACTCGATTATCTTGTGGTTGACCTTCCGCCGGGTACCGGCGACGTTGTGATCTCTCTGTTCCAGACGGTTCCGTTGACAGGCGCGGTGGTTGTCTCAACGCCCTCGGATGTATCGTTGCAGGACGGGCGAAAGGCGATTGAGATGTTTCGTACCGCCCGCGTGGAAGTGCTCGGTTTGGTCGAAAACATGAGCCACTTTGTCTGCCCCCATTGCCAGCACGAGGTGGACATCTTTTCCAAGGGCGGAGTCGAGCGCACCGCCAAGCAATTCGGAGTGCCGTTTCTAGGTTCCATCGCGATTGATCCCGAGATTCGCAAGGGAGGCGACAGCGGCAAGCCCGCGGTCCTTGCCGGTCAGGAATCGCCCCACGCCAAGTCGTTCTTCGACTTTGCCCGGCGCGTGATCGAGCGTGTGAACGAAGTTGGAAACGAACCGGAAGATATCATTCAGGTACGTTAACTCTCGAGTGAGGTCAATCAAGCAGGCGCCCTTCCGGATCTAGAGGATGACGGGCGTCTGCAACTCTCGCCTTGAAATTCTGTCCGATGGCCGCTATCGTCTTTACGAAAAATGGCAGTGGACCTCGGGCGACCTCAGTTCCGGGAGAATCCATTCTCGAAAGAGAGTTCTTTAATCTCCAAAACCAACCCTTAAATCCAACCCTCGAATCATACTTGACAACAAGTCACTAATATTTCAGAATCTAAGAGTAAAATAAGCTTCTACGTATACGCCTAAGTGTTTTGATTTGAACGATTTAGGCAAAAATGCAATGCAAAATCACGGACAATTCGGGCCGCGTGAGCGCGAAATCCTCACCGCAATTGTGGAGACCTACATTTCGACCGGTGAGCCGGTAGGTTCCCGAACCTTGTCCCGCCAGAATAAGGATGGGCTGAGTCCGGCTACCATCCGCAATGTGATGGCTGATCTTGTCGATAGCGGCTACCTGGAGCAGCCGCATACCTCGGCTGGCCGCGTGCCGACAACCCAGGCATATCGCTATTACGTCGACCACATTTCCGGCAAGGCTGTGCTCTCGCCGGCGGATCACTCTTTGATTTCCGAAACTCTCCAGGGCGTGGTTGGGATTGAAGAGTTCCTGGAGCGCACCTCACATGTGCTCTCTTTGGTTTCAAGTGCCGTTGGTGTGGCCATTGTGAAAGCGGGACCTAAGAACGCGCTGGAGCATGTGTACTTCTCTCGCCAGGGGGCCATGAAGGTTCTGGCGGTGGTGGTCACAAAATCCGGAGTGGTTCACGATCGCATGCTGCGTCTGGAGAAAGATCTGTCGCAGACAGATCTGGACACGGCGGCCCGCTATATCAATGAAAATTTTTCCGGCTGGACGATCGATGCGACCCGCGTGGAGATGGGGCATCGAATTGAACAGGAGCGCAACGAATACGATCGTTTAGCCAAGAGCCTTGAGCAGCTCTACAAGGGCGGCGCATTGGCAGCCACCGAACCTGCCAGTAGCATCTTTGTAGAAGGTGTCGCCAATCTGGTCGTAAGCGAAGACGACCGTAAAAGCCTGCGTGAGATGCTCAAGACCATGGAAGAAAAAGAGCGGGTGGCGGATCTGCTCGCCGCCTACTTGGATGCTAAGCAGGAAGCTGTTCGGGTGGTGATCGGCCTGGAAGATACGGTTCCGGAGATGAGGAACTTTGTCTTGATAGGTGCTCCGGCCAGGGTGGGCGATGAAATGCGCGGCTCTCTGGCTGTCATAGGCCATACGCGCATGGACTACCAGCACACCATCACCGCGGTTTCCTATATCGCGCAGCTATTCGACAAGCTGCTGAATGAGAACGTGTGAAGATTCCAGTTAAAGGACCGGGTTCAAAGGGAGAGATGAGTAAGTCCAACGGAAAGGCGGATATCCCTACAGAGGAGATGTCCAAAGAGGCGCCGGAGCAGGAACTTCCTCCGGCAGATTTTAACGACGGTTTCATCGAGCAGGGGGAATCGAAACCGGAAGGGTTCGCAAAAAAAGAACCAACGGCTCAGCCTCCCAAGGTGGAAGCCCCATCGGAACCGGCGCGTGACACGGAACTGCAAAGGCTTCGTTCCGAGCGAGACTCGTTACTCGACCGGCTTGCGCGGCTTCAGGCTGAATTCGATAACTATCGCAAACGTTCGGCCAAGGAGAATAGCGACTTTCGCGAGTATGCCGTTGCGGACTCCGTTAAGGTTGTGCTGCCGATTGTGGATAGCTTATCCCTGGCTTTGAAGAATGCGGAAGTCCACCCTGAAGACTTCAAGAAGGGCGTGGAATTGATCTATAAGCAATTCCAGGATGCGCTCCAGAAGCTGAATGTGCAGCGCGTTCCCGCCTTAGGACAGCCCTTTGATCCGCGCCTGCACGAGGCCATTGAGATGGTCGAGAGCGATGAGGCCGAAGATAACCACGTTCTCGATGAATTGCAGGCCGGCTATAAGATCAAAGACCGTTTGTTGCGTCCGGCGATGGTGAGAGTCGCCAAGCGCGGCAAAAAATAGAAGCGCTACGTAAAAACGTTGAAACGATAGGGGCAGCGCGGGTAGAAAATGCGCGTCATCCGGTTTTCGACGGGATATTCATTACGTATCCGCCTTGCTTGTGGGAAGGTTTGGTTCAGATAACGTCCTCCCGACGGGCAAAAAAATTCTGGCGCAGCGGCCGAAAACCCGGCAGAGCGGTGTCTAAAGAATGAGGTAAGCATTGGCGACGCAGACAAAACGCGATTATTACGAGATCCTGAGCGTCACCCGAACGGCGACAGAGCAGGAAATTAAGAGTTCATACCGAAAGCTGGCGATGCAGCACCATCCCGACCGCAATCCCGGCAATCCCGATGCGGAGGAGAAGTTTAAAGAGGCCAGCGAAGCCTATAGCGTGCTCAGCGATTCCGAGAAGCGGGCAAGATATGACCAGTTTGGCCATGCCGGAGTTGGCAATGGCGCGGGCGGCTTTGACGCTTCGGCTGTCGATTTTAGCGAGATCTTTGGCGATCTATTTAGCGACTTCTTCGGCGTCAACGTGGGGGGTGGTGGGCGCCGCAGCCGCGCACAGCGCGGCGGTGATGCTCGGGCAGACGTTACCTTGAGCTTTGAAGAAGCGGCCTTTGGCGCCAAGCTGGAGATTAAGGCGCGCCGCTACGAGGATTGCGATCATTGCAAAGGAACCGGCTCGGCCAGCAACAAGGGGCCGGCAACTTGCTCCACTTGTGGCGGGCGCGGGCAGGTTCGTTATCAACAAGGCTTTTTCAGCGTGGCTCGTACCTGCCCCGGGTGCCATGGTTCGGGTAAGACCGTCTCCGATCCCTGCACAAAATGTAAAGGCGAAGCCCGCGTCATGCGAGAGCGTGTGATGCCCGTTACCGTTCCCGCGGGTGTGGAGGACGGAACTCGCATCCGCTATCAGGAGCAGGGTGATGCTGGGCTGAACGGCGGCCCGGCGGGCGACATGTATGTGGTTCTTCAGGTAAAGCCGCACTCGTTTTTCGAGCGCGAGGGCAAAGAGCTGCTTTGCTCGATTCCGATTTCATTCTCTCAGGCGGCGTTGGGTGCCGAGATCGTGATTCCTACGCTGGAAGGAGACCATCGTCTCAAGGTTCCCGAAGGCACTCAGAGCGGCGCCGTGTTGCGTGTTCGCGGTAAGGGCATACCTTCGCTCAAGGGAGGCGCAAAAGGCGACCTTCATGTGCACATCAGGGTTCAGACTCCCTCGAAACTCACCAAACGGCAGCGCGAGCTCCTGGAAGAGTTGAGCGGCACTTCGGCTATGGAGAACAAGCCTGAGCCCCGAGGCCTGTTCGAGAAAGTGAAAGATATTTTTGCCTGACCTCGGCCATCTATACATCTGGTTCGTGGTGATCGTGGCAGGCTTGGCGGGAGCGCCTCGGCTCCTTCTCTCCCGGCGCTTCGCGGAATTGCAGAGGGCCAAACTTCAACAGAAGGATTCGGTGTTGCGCGCCCGCAGGATGAGCCTGGTAACCCTCGTTGTGGTCTTTGTTTTTGCGGGGGTATACGTCACCCGCCTGGGCCACGAAACCTGGGTGCAGATTGCTCTAATCTTTTCTCTGCTTGCCGCCGCTGAGTTTTTCTTTCAATCGAAGTTCCCGACCCTTGACGCATTGATCTTCCAGAACCGCCTCCTCGGTATTCTCTATTTGGGTCTCTCGGTAGGTTCGTATGTCATGCTTTCCCGTTCATGACCCGTCGCCGTTGGATTGCCGATCGTGTCGAAGGCGATTCTGCCTGGCTCTCCGGCCAAAACGCTCTTCACTTGATTCGTGTGCTGCGCGTCAAGCCCGGCCAGCAGTTTGATATCGCCGCCCTGAACGCCGTCCGTTTGGGAACGGTGGTTGCGATCTCCGAGGCAGAAGTTGAATTTGCCTTGGGCCCCCTCGTCGAAGGTGGTTTTTCAAGTTCCAGTCTTCCGGTTTCCGTCTATCTTTCGATTTTCAAGTTTGACCGCCTCGAATGGGCCATCGAAAAACTTACAGAGCTAGGCGTGGAGCGCATTTGTCCGATGATTGCCAGGCGCACGGAGGCGCATCTTGCCAAGGCGGCGGAAAAGCGTGTGGAGCGTTGGCGCACCATCGCCCGTGAAGCGGCGCAGCAGTCGCGGCGCGTCTCCCCGCCGGAAATTGCTCCACCCGTTCTCTTTGGCCGGGCAATCCAGCAACCGAATGGATATCCCATTGTGCTCTCCGAAATGGAGCGCGAAGTTTCTTTAAAAATGGCCTTGCAAAAAAGCAGCGCACCCTTCTCGCTTGCATTCGGCCCCGAAGGCGGTTGGACCGAAGAGGAGAGGAAGGCGTTTCACGATGGCCAATGGACATCCGCCTCTCTTGGCGGCACCATTCTCCGGGCCGAGACCGCCGCGATAGCGGCGGTGGCGATTGCTTCCGCGGAAATAACAACCTAAGCGCGTAGCCCTCTTGCTGGCTTCGCTTTTTTTTCGCATAATGCCTTAACGCGTTTTTCAGCGTAAGTGTAGACCACGAATCAAGGTCACGACGCGGCTTCCGCCTGGTTTTCAATTAAACGAAAAGCCGCACGGAAGCATGCAAGCGGGATACAGTAACGCTGAAAACGCTATAACGCGTTTCCTGCGTGGGTAGATCCAATCTTTTCATTATGGCGCGCAAATTTGTCCCCAATGCACAACAGCAACAGGCTATTGAACACAAGCAAGGGCCAATGCTGGTGTTGGCGGGTGCTGGAACCGGCAAAACCACCGTCCTGGTGGAGCGCATCGCCTTCCTGATTGAAAATCAGGTGGCCCGCCCTGAAGAAGTTCTGGCGATCACGTTTACGGAGAACGCTGCCCGCGAAATGAAAGAACGGGTGAGCGAACGCCTTGGACATAAAGCGGCGATTACGGCTTGCACCTTTCATGCCTATTGTCTGGCAGTTCTCAAGCGCAGCCGCCAGGATTTTCGGGTGCTGCCCAGGGAAGACATCTATGTTTTTCTTCGCCAGAGAATCGAGTGCCTGCAATTGGAGAGATTTATCAAGCCTTCCGATCTTGGCGAATTTCTGCACGATTTGCTCATTTTCTTCGACCGCTGCCATGAGGAATTGATCGATCCGGAAGAATTTGAAAAGTATGTTCAGTCTCTTCGTCCCGGGCTTGGCCTGCCGCGCAACGCCAAGTCCAAAGACCTAGATCTCTTGGACCCGGACGAAGTTCTCAGGCGTTGGCATGAAATTGCCAGGGCCTATGCCAATGCCATGCGTCTGCTGAAGGAAGAGAACCTTGGTACATTCGGCATGTTGATCAGCGGGGCAGTTCGTCTTCTGCGGAATGATGCCGAGTTGTTGCACCGCGAGCGGCTCGGCACGCAATTCATCCTGATCGATGAGTTTCAGGACTGCAACTCCAGCAATATTACTCTCGCCGAGTTGCTTGCCGGTGAAGGGAACAATGTCTTTGCCGTCGGCGATCCGGATCAGGCGATCTATCGCTTTCGTGGGGCCTCCAGCGCAGCCTTTGAGGAGTTTCAGCGCCGGTTTCCCGAAACCAGGGGTATTACGCTCGAGGAGAACCAGCGCTCTCGGGGAAATATCCTGAGAGTCGCCTTCGCTGCCATCAGCGGTAATCCCGATTTTCCTTCCATGGGAAAGAACGTGCAGTTCCAGCGGGCGCAGCTTCGTTCCGGACGAGACCAGCGCGATGCCGATCAAGGCCTGTTGGTCTTTGACGATCCGGTGGAGATGGTCGTCGATCCCAGCGAGCAAGACGAGGCCGCCGATATCGCCGAAGAGATCCTTCGTAGCCGGAATGAGCAGCGCTCCGGCCCAAAAGATTCAACGGCCGTTCTCTATCGCACCCACGCTCATCGTGAAAGAGTGATGGAAGAGCTGTCAGTCCGCAATATTCCCTTTATGGTCAAGGGAATGGATGTTTTGAACACGCGCTCCGTGCGCGATCTCCTGGGCGTTGCCGCGGCCATTGCCGATGAAGGGGATATCGAGAACCTGTTTCGGGTATGCGCCTTTCCCCAGTTCGCCATGGATGGCGCCGAGCTGCGCAAGAAACTCGCGGAGAACCGTAAAAGCACCCTGCGCGGCATTCTCAGGTCAATGGAATCCGGAAACCTTGTCGTGGCCGCATTGCAGGCCTCGCGCAGCTTCGTAAATGAGCAGCAATTGGGTGTGGCTGCGGCCTTGGTGTATTGCGCGAAACAATTTGGTTTCCCGGAGACCGCTCTTGAAGTCAAAGCCATTTTGCGTTTTGCCAAGGAGTGGGAACAAAAACCCACGGTTCGGGAAAATACCTTGCCCGCGTTCTTTGAGTACTTGAGGTTTTTCCAGGAAGCGGGTGGAACTGTCCCCTTGATGTCGGAAGAGCAATTGACGAAAGCGGCGCGCGAGAATCCCGATGCTGTGCAGCTCATGACCATTCACGGGGCCAAAGGCCTGGAATTTTCTCATGTATGGATTCTCCGGGTGGTAAAAGGCTCCTTCCCGGTTCCTTTTCGCGAGCCACTCTTCGAATTTCCCTCTGGCCTGCGCACCTCGATTGCCGCTGGCGAGAGCAAGGAAGTGAATGAGCAAGAAGAGCGCCGGTTGTTTTATGTGGCGATCACTAGGGCGAAAGACCGGCTTAGCATTCACTCGCGGCCCGGACGAGGCTCTGATCCGGCTCCTATTGGCTTCCTGCGGCCCCTCATGCGTGATCGAAAGTTGCTGGGAGCGCTGCGCGAGCGTGAGACGCAAGATATTCCCACCGTTGGGTCGCCGCCCGAAGCCTCGCAGCTTGGCTCTTGGCTACTGATGGAGCCGTCTTTCTCCACGCAAGATGTTTCGTTAAGCGCTTACTCGGTGGAGAGCTATTCCACCTGCCCGTTGAAGTTCAAATTGGAGCGCGACTGGCGCTTGTCGGGAGAGGCTGAGGCGGCGATGCAGTTTGGTAGCGCCATGCACACGGTCCTTAGGCAGTACTATGCCCCGCAAGAGGGGCAAGGGATGAGCGTTGAGGATGTGCTGGCCTCTTTTGACCGTGAATTCGGCAAAGCCGCGATTGAAGACCCGGTGCAGCGGAAGCTCTACCAGGAGATGGGCGCAAGGCAATTGGAAGCTCTGATCGAGGCCCATCCGCGTTCAGGTGTGGATGTGCTCGATACCGAGATTTCCTTTGGTTTTATGATTGGCAATCACAGAATCGTGGGCCGCATCGATCGCCTCGATGCGCTCCCCAGCAACGGAATGAAATTGGTGCGAGTGGTCGATTACAAGACCGGCATGCCGCGAAACCAGCGGTTTGCCGATGAGAGCCTGCAGCTTTCCATCTATGCCCTGGGTGTGGCGGAGATGGGCTATATACCCCGTGAGTTGGTGCTGGTGAACCTGCAAGGTCCACAGCAGGTTGCTACCGAACGTTCGCTATCTCAACTGGAAAAGGCGCGCTATCGGGTACTGGAGGCGGCCGAGGGAATCGCGGCGGGCCGTTTTGCCCCGAAACCGGGGATCCATTGCCGCTCGTGCGAGTACGAGCGGCTCTGTCCCGCGACCGAACAACGGGTGCTGATTCCTATCAAGGAACTGGCGGAGGGAGTCGGTGCATGAATCTTTCAACAGCGCTTGTTCTTGGCATAGCCCTCGGTTCAGTCGCAATGCTCGCGATCCTGGCTTTCTTTAGGAGAAGACCCGAACTCCCGAAGCCCCAGGTACCAGTGGAAGATCCCGCCGTCCGCGAGCTTCGCGCTCAAGTGAGCTCCTTGCGTGAATCGACCGAGCAGTCGCTTCAAAGCGTCAGCACCATCTTTTCCAGCCAGCTCCAGAATATGACTTCGAACATGCAGGAGTCGTTGGCTACCACCACCTCGCAGCTTGGCACCCGGCTGGATTCGATTAATCGCCAGGTGACCGAGCAACTTAACCAGAGCGCGAGCCTCATGACGGCCAGCACGCATGCCGTGGGCGAGCGTGTTGCGGCTGTACAAAGCACCTTTGCCGGCTTGCAGAAGCAGATAGGGGAGATGACCGCTCAGGCCCGCCAGCTCTCTGAGTTATCCAAATCGGTCACGGCAATCGAGCACGTTCTTCGCGCCCCCAAAATGCGAGGCGGCTTCGGGGAAGAGCAGCTTGAGAGCCTCTTGGGCCTGGTTTTTTCCAAACAACAGTTTGCATTGCAATATCGCTTTTCCTCGGGAGAGATTGCCGATGCCATCCTGTTCATGCCCCTTGGGAATGTGGCCGTGGATTCCAAATTTCCCCTGGAGAATTTCCGCCGCATCCCCGAATCCGGTCCTGAGGATGAGAAGAAAGCGCCGCGCCGCGAGTTCTTGCGCGATGTGCGGCGGCGGGTCGATGAGATTGCCGTCAGGTATATTCGCCCGTCGGAAGGCACGCTTCCTTTCGCCTTGATGTACGTGCCTGCCGAAAATGTGTACTACGAGACCATCATTCGAGATGACGACGGTTATCAGCTTTACCGCTATTGTCTGGAGAAGCGTGTCATTCCGGTCTCTCCCAATTCCTTCTATGCCTATCTGCAGACGATCATGGTGGGGTTAAAGGGGATGGAGGTGGGTCAAAGGGCCGAGGGCATTCTTCGCGATATTCAATCACTCGAGATCGAGCTGAAGAAATTCGGCAAGGCCTATGCCACCATTGGCC
>DATGIO010000221.1:0-8217 GCA_035295685.1 Candidatus Angelobacter sp. | reverse complement strand
ATCTCCGGTGAAGAATATAGATGGAGGACACCTGGGGAAGCTTTTCCGGTATTTCCAGATCGGGAAACATCCTGCCCGGCCCCTTGAGCATGATCGTATAAAAAGGAGGCTCACCCATCTGGAAAGCGATGCTGCTGATATCTTTCGTTCGATGGACCACCACCTGGAAGGCGTTTTCCTCGCTGGCCCGCCTGGGATCATCAGAGGGTGTACCATTGATGTCATCAACGAACTCAAATTCATTTCCCGGCAGATGAGTGTCATACACCGCAAGTTCATCAGAGCTTTGCAGCTTGTGCACAACGCCGCCCAGCTTGATGCGCGCGGTAAACCGATTCGTAAGACCGCGCGAAGTAGAGGTCACGCCGGAAAGCTGAAAACACCGTGGGGCAATCAATTGCTCATTCTGTTTCCGTAGCTCGGCCGCGCCCGCTTCCTGGAGTGATTGAAAGACGGAGTTTGTGCCGCGGTCTGCCGGACGGTTATCGGAGTATGTATAGCCTGCCCAGTAAAGCGGGTTTTGGAATTGTGCATGGTTCATGAGATGCTGCTGGGCCTGGCGCATGGCTTCCGCCGGCCCCTGGTCCAAGTGGGAATAGAAAAATTGCATGAATTGACGGCTGGCCTGGTCGTCCACCGGCCACACGTTCATCACCAGCGCGTGCGCGCCGGCGATGCTGAAGGCCGCCCGCAATCCGGGAATTCCCTGCCCATTCACCAGAGTGCCATTGGCGGACTGGCAGGACGAGAGCACAACCAGCCTGGTGCCGGACAAGTGGAGGCTGGCCACTTCCAATCCGGTCAGAAGTCCGTCTTCCGGTCCGCTTTGAGGACGATTGGCGCCGGCCAGCGCAATCACAGAGTGCAGGAGCGGATCCTGCGCCGATAGGATGCTGGGGAACTCGTACAGATCGTAGTCGGGGGCCATCTCCAGCGGGAGCTGTGCCTGCAGGAACGGATCGCTGTGAGTTGCCAGGTGCAGGATTTCCGGTCCCCGAAGAGAGTGCACCAGCTCTTCCCGCGCCGCTTTCCCGGTGAGAATGCGGTCCGCCGGGAGATGCAGCGCCGCGCCGACATCCTGGGCCTCATCCCGCGCTCCGGGAATCGCCGAAAAATGCCGGACAGAAGAAGTGCCCGGAGCTTCCGGCATCAGCTTCGCCTCGAAATCCGGAGCGCCCACCACCACCGGCAGCGAGGGCTTGCCATCGTTCCCAAAAAAATTCCGCGACAATTGCCTCCAGGAGGTGAGATACGCGACCGTGTGGTCTTCCATGAAATAGCGGCCCTGCGGGTTGATCAGTGCACCGAAAGGCACAAGTGAAAGCTGGCCGTCGGACACAACAAAGATGTGGGCCGCTCCTTGCAGCGAACCTTTCATCGGAGCCAATATCCTGGAGTAAAGACTTTCAAGTGTGCGCTTGACCGCCTGCATGTTGTCAGTCTTATTTTGGAAGAACGCAACCGCTTCACGGTCCAGTTCCATCACCAGGCCGTCGACCTCCTTCACCGAGCCGAGTGGAATGTATTGCGGCTGTTCTCCCTTTCTGAATACGAACGCACCATAGACCTGCTGCGTTTTATGCGCTGGATCGTTCCGGTCCAATCGCTCCCACTGCACCATATCGATAAACGCGGAGCCGTCTTGCAGCGCGGAGAGATCTAAAATATTTGAGAAGCAACTTGTACAGGTTGCCGTCATCCCTTCTGAAGCTGTCCGCTCTTCCGTGGCAATGTCAGCAAACTCTTCCTGGCTCACCCCTTTTTCCTGGAAGGCAAGGGAAAAGAAGGCATTAGTATAGCGTTCCCGGATTTCCGCAAGCTTCAGTGGCAACAAGGTACGCTCACCGGTGACGCCCGGATTCAAAAGGCTGCTATCCATCGCCCGGCTGATTTCGGTCAGCATTGCCACGTAATGGCCTTTGATTTTGGCCAACATTTTGTACGCCGCAGCAACCCGCTCCGGGGATGGACCGCCATCAAGCAGAACGGACATACGAAGAAAGACCTTCTTTTCCATCCAGGCATACAACCGCAGCAGGTCAGCGTCTGATCCGCGTTCCAGAGAGAAAGCGTTAGGCGACATGGGATCGGTGATCAACGCGGCGGCGGACTCGGGCCCTTCGGTCATCCAGCGGTCGATGGCCAATATTTCCGCCATCGCCTGCATGCTTTCCTCTTCATAATAGATAGGACCTGCGGTGGGTTCGTCTTGAATGTCGGGGCTCTCGCGAAAAACGGGAGATACGTGCAGGCGGGCGCGAGGGTCTGTCCAATAAGGCATGGCCGCGGCCTTCTTCATCGGCCTGATGGAAAGCTCTTGCACAACACGCCGGGCAATGTTCGCGGCCGCGTGGAAATCACCGCGCCGGGCGAAAAAAGCGGCCGACTCCTTCATGGCATCCCAATAAGGAGTTTCGCCCATGATGGCCCGGCGGGCTACGGCTTCCCGCCACAAAGCTTCCGCTTCCTGCCATTTACCTTGGCGCTCCAGGAGCAATGACTTGAAATAAATCGGGTCAAGGCGATTCACGTAATGCATGTAACCCAGCGTGTTGTTGATGGTCACGGCTTCGGAGAGCTTGGCATCGGCCGCCGCCAGATCTCCCTGGGCCAGGTCGAGCTGCCCCAGGCGTGTCAGCAAATCTGCCAGGTGAAGCCGGGTCAGCTTGCGTTGCGGATCGCCGCGCATGGCATCAGTAGAATCGTCCTGGGCGGCGGCCACGGTAATCCTTCTGATTTTCAGGGCTTCGGAAAAGGTTTGGTAGGCCTGCCGAAAATTTCTCGTCTCCAGGTAGAACTCAGCCAGATGATCGAGCAGCAGGGCCTCATCGCTGCTGGAAGGCCCCTGCGCTTTGCGGATCATCGAGATAAACGCCCGATACCTGGCTTCCGCCATCTTGGTTGCTCCGCTGCGTCTCTTCGCATCGATCGACTGCAGCATCGGCGCCATCCTGATTGGATTGGTATAGGAAGAAACGGCGGTTGGGTCTATGGCAAGCTGGTTGGCTGGGGAAGGCGCTTCCTGCAGGTTCAGGTTTGTATGCCCAGTGTTGTAGCTTTCGCCCAACTCGTGCAACCGATCTTCCAGGAAAGCGGCCTCGCGGAACTGGAAAGGACTTTGCGCTCTGAGCGCCGTGGCCAGGCAGAACAGCAGGACGAGAAGAGTTGCGCGCTGCACACTGTCTTTCATGGATGCGTCACGAAAGCAATAGAAGAGGAATTGATCCAGACCGGATCAAAGCTCTGGAAACGATCCGTCTGATCCGCCAACAAAGGATGGATTGAGTCTCCCTGTCGCATGTCTATCTCATATATTCCCCGGTAAAGGACAGTTGTGACTGTTCCTGCAGCGGAGACTTGCGCGGGCTTGACCAGCGACTGGAAGTTGAACTCCGTGCCGCAGTCAAGGCTGGCATCCAGCTTGGCTGCAGCCGGCATGGAAAAGTCCGAGTGTACCTTCCAAGGCTCGAACTTGCAGCCGGCCGTCTTGGAAGAGCGCAGCAGCAACAGGCTGCCATCGGCGGAGAACTCTGTCCCCAGCAGCTCAAGGACGTCATTTGCTTGGAAGACTAGTTGCCGTTTTTCCGGCTTATCCAAAGGAACATTCCAAATTCCGGCGCTAGTGGCCACCGCCAGCGAGCCGGCCTTAGTGGGCACTGGCGACCAGCATCCGCAGTCCTTCCACAAGGTGCTGACGGCGTGGCTGTTCACGTCAACTTCCATCAGTGAACCGCCTTTGGGTCTTGGCGCATCGTCGCTGCGGGTCGCTCCGGTTTCTTTTGCATTGCATCCGAACCCCAGGCTTTTGCAGCACCAGACGTTAAACCTGGCCACCCAACCGGGCTTATTTTCCGCCTCTACCAGCGCAACCAGGCACAACCCTGCGATCAGGGACAGCAACATCTTGCGGGATGGGGCCATCGCTATCTCCTATTTTTCAAAATTCACATTTGGGCACAGAATCTTTCAAACCTGCTCGCGCAGTTTCCGCAATTCCAGCAAGTTTGAGATAGTTCACGCTTTTCAGATTCGAGACCAGGATGGACTCTACCTGGCCTTGCCCGTTTTGCGCACGCCAGTACAACATCCGCGTAGGAGTTTCAAGAAGGCGTATTCCGCAAACCGGGTCGCCTGCTACCGCCTGCAGACGGACAATGTACAGCTCGTCTGATTTAACGGAAGATCCATAAATGATGGGAGCATAGACGATTGAAAGAACTGCAAACAGGAAAAACGCTCCCCGCAGAAACGAGTAGGCCCCATGGCGTGCAAGGCCGGGAGCCTCTCTAAGTGAGCGGGCTAGAAACAAGCTCACCAGGCTCAACAATATTAATACTAGGTTCCAATCATAGTATTTCTGGCTGGCAACGCTCAGATCTTTTTCGGCCAGCTTGCCGACCAGCATGGCCCTGGAGCCGATTTCATAGAGATACAAGTTGGCCCTGCCGAAGAGAAACGTGCACACGCTCAGCGCACCTAAAAGCATCCAGGAAATAGCCCGGGTAGCCGTAATTTTCTGCACTGTTCTCCTAAGGACGTCAAACCATCGCTGCGGCAGCAAAAACATCACGATCACGCCCAGGAGTAGGAGCAGCAGATAGTAGGCCGTCGTGAACAGCCGGTTCGCAGTGTAGAGCATTAACGGATAGGTTTCCTGCAGGTAGCGTTCAACGCCGATATCGGGCGCTATAGGAATTCCATAGAAATTACAGAACGCCCGTAACGAGAAGTACCCGAAGGCTGTCCATATCGCCGACAATTCAAGGATGAGCTTTAGAGCGTTAAAAACCGCTGCTTTCTCATTATCAGCCAGTTTTTTGGGGAGCATGCGGCACTATTATCCATTCTGCATAGATTCTTGGCAATCAAGATGGATCAGGAGATAGCAAAAGGCTGAACGGAAAAATCAGCATTAATAAATTCCAATATTGTTTTTGGCATTTGCCAACTTCAGTCAGAAGTATAGAATCGGCAACTAGCTCGTTTGAGACAACCTGATTGCTTTCGCTAGCACGATGAAACACAGAATCGTCCTTGCATGCTTTTACGCGATTGCGTTGGTCCTTCTGTCCGGCAGGCGCCTTGCTTTGTCGAGCCATGCGGCGGAGAATTCGGCCGGTTCCCTTGTAACTTGCGAAACGTACGACCAGGCCGAGCCGGTGAATGGTGTCTATCCGGCCCGCTGCTATATGTTTCAGCTCACGGGCGAAAAAACTCAGCAGGTGGGAGGTGGTTATGTAATAGGCCATCCGGATCCCGGCACACTGACAGTCACCTTCGATTCTGGACCTGTTAAGGCGAACTATAAGGGCCAGATCAGCGGCAACCGCGTTTCCGGAAGATTCACGCAGATGTTGGGAGGGCGAACAATCACGGGCCCCTGGACTGCGTTGCTTGTCAAGCCAATGCCTCTGGAAAGCGTGGCCGCGCAAGCCGTTCCCTCGTTGTTGACCTCTTGCTGGAGCGGAGAGTCAGAAGGCTCTCGGGAAGAGAGCTGCTCCAATTGGATACGGAAAGAGAGCTCTTTCTTTGCGGCTGATAGTTACCTGGCGGTGGAACGTTTCGATCGTGGCGGGGTTGTGCTTTCCGGCTGGAGCATTCGGTCGCGCCTGCTGGTCTCCTATCAGGGAATGCTGAATGGTGACCGGGTGATTGGGACCGTCACCTGGACCAGGGCCGATGGAAAAGTCTGGACCGGCGCATGGAATGCCACATTGCCCGCCAGTTCCTTGCAGCATCCTTCCCTCAGCCTGGAGCGCCTGCCGGAACTAATCGCAGGTTGCCAAAACAATGAAGGCGAGCCGAAGGAAGAGTGTTTTACCTGGAGACGGAGCCAGGCAAGGTTCATTGGGCTCCATCCCAATAACGTGAGATATGAGCTTGCCATAGAAAAATTGGGCGCGGATGGCGTTCTGATCCACGCCGTCAATCAGGATAAGAAGTTGACGGTGACCTACACCGGGACCATGGAAGGCAGTTGGATCCATGGGGCTTTCACGCTGATCGGGGTTGGATACTCACGCAAAGGAACGTGGAGCGCACTAGTCTCTTACCCTGCCACGAGTGAAAGCCACGCGGATTACAACATCTATGTAGTTTGCGGCCGGCAGGTTTCAATCGTAAACATGGCGCGTCACACGGTAAAGAACGTTACCGTGCCGGAGGTGGATGAATTCAGCCCCTGGACTCCGCTGGACGTTGCTGTTTCCACGGATGGCATGAAAGCTTATATTGCCGATAGGAGCGGAGACATCTACTTTGTGGATGCAGCCGCCAGCGCTGTTACCAGGAAATGGAATCTGCGCGGCTCCGCCCTGCCTGCTGGTTTCTCTTCCATTGCGCTCTCGCCCGACGGTTCCATGCTGTATGGAATCGGTCCAGGCGCCGGCGATTCCAGCGTGATTGGATTCATGGACCTGTCGCAAGGGAAAATCATAGATACATTGAAGCTGAAGACCGGACAGTATGGAACGCCTCCGCAAATTGCGGTGGCCGGCAAGAACCTGTATGCAGGAGCGTGGATCGTCGATGTGCCCTCGCGGAGTGTAAGAACTCTTGCCCACGGCGATGCCGCCGATGGCGTACGCGCCGCCGCGAACGATCAGTTTGTTTACCTGAACGAGCGAAAAACCGCGCTTGTCGATCCCCAGCGCCAGTTCGCGGGCCGAAGCATGATAGTCACCAGTGATGGGAACAAAGCCTACATGCCTACGGAAAGGGATGGCGTGTTAATCATGACCGGTTTCCCCGATGGGGGAAAATTTGAAACGATCAGAATATTCCCGATGTCGCGTGGTCCAAAAGATATTGCCATGTCTCCTGACGGGGCGACGGTCTTTGTGACCGATCCGGCAGAAGAATACGCCGCCGACTTGTTGGCTGGCCAGGTATATACCATCAGCACGAAGACGGGTTTCCCCGATGGCATTATCCACACAGCTACTAACCCGATATTGATCGGAGTGCAACAATCAATAAATCCTAAAAGCAGGTGAAGAGGAGCCATAGTGTGCTAAACAGCCTCTCCTCTACGTTTTGGATCGGGTGAAACCCTCCCGCAAAGCTATGTCTGTTATCGAAAAAAATCATTTCCGGTCGAGCATCTGATGCAAAACCCAGTCTTCTACTTGATCGCAGGCCGCCTAAACTGTTTGTCTTCAAGACAATTTGATTCCGACGGGGGAGTCCCGAACGGCGACTGTAGTCGATTCTGAGCTGCCAAAGCCTCACGCTTCAACAGCTTTCAACACCACGCAAGAATTTTGCCAACATTGCCTCAGGCGTGTTCACGCCGGTGCTTGCCAAGCACACCAAGAGCTTCAATCTGATTGATACTCTTGCCGTCGGAGTGGACAGAATCCAGAGTAACTTCGAGCCCATGCAGCGCCAGGTCGAACACTGGCGGCAGGCGCAGATCACCGATGAGCGGGCCAAGTTGATCTTCTATGCCGCATTCGTCGATGGCAAGTCCTTCCGAACCATGCTTTTCAAGATATAGCGGTCGATGGCAGATGCGATACACCTTCAGCCGCGTGATCGGCGCAAAGGGCTCTTCGGCAAACTGCCGGTCCACCACGGTGCTTACTGCGCTCAGCAAGGTCGTCTCTCCGCTGCCGGACGAGCACGTACGAGATCGTGAAGCGTGGGGAAAATCCGTCAAGCGGAGGAAAAGCGGCTCAGAGACCCTGACGACGTGTTCATCCACGCTAAAGAGCGCAGACAAGAGCTCCGCAAGAAGCGTAGCGGTCGTAGCAGGGCGCGTCAATAGGCGCTCCAGCAATGGTACATACTTTAGTTCATCGAGGGAAATACGGGCGATCAGACGGCAGGTTCAAGAATCATGGTTTTGATACCAGGTAAGAGCCCAAGGCAAGGTGATCGATGCCCGTCTTCATAAAAGTTTTAATCGCATCTTGCGGAGAACAAACGATAGGTTCTGAGTCGTTGAACGAGGTGTTGAGGAGCAAAGGCACTCCGGAGATCACCTCAAAGTCGGAGATAAGCTGGTAATAAAGCGGATTGTCGGCGCGGCTCACCAATTGTGCTCGCACGGTACCATCCTCATGGACCACCGCGGAAATGAGGTCGCGTTTTTCCGGATGTACCATCGAGGTGGTCAGCATGTACTTATTCGCGCCGACGTTGACGCTAGCATCGCACCAGCCGCCGGCCTTTTCCGCCAGGATGCTCGGACAGAACGGCCGATAGCGTTCGCGG
>DATGIO010000220.1:0-48901 GCA_035295685.1 Candidatus Angelobacter sp. | reverse complement strand
CACGTTGGAAAACTCAGGGTGAAAATCTCCCGACACAGCCGAACCGAACAGGATTACGCTCTCCAGGTTCGCTCCTGCCGCCTCGCGCACCCGCGTTACAAACTCGGCGATTTTGTCATCATGAACCATTCGCGTCCTCGCTTCTTACCAACTGCTGCTGGCTCCTCCTCCTCCGGAACTGCCGCCGCCAAATCCCCCGAAGCCCCCACCCCCGCCAAAACCGCCGCCACCCCAGCCACCGCCTCCTCCACCCCAGCCCCCTCTACTGCTGCGGCCATCGAAAATAGAAGAAAGGAGAAGCCAAAACAATACCTTCCGCAGCGGGGTAAACAGCACCACCAGGATCACCACAATGATGCCGATGATCGTGCCAAGGGAAAGTCCCTGATCCTCATGGTTCACCCTCTGCGGGGGGATGCGCGGCAGCGGCTGCAAGTCCGTGAGTTGGATGCCCGCATCCTGAGCGATAACATCCGCAATTCGGTGGGTCACCAAGAGCAGCGCGTTGCTGTAGTCGCCGGTGCGCATCAGCGGGATAGCTTCTCGCTGAAAACCTCCAACCTTGCCGTCCGGTAAGATTGGCTCCAGCCCATATCCGACTTCAACCCGCGCCCTCCGGTCGTCAATGGCATACAGAATGAGAACCCCTCGATCGGTCCCCTTGGCGCCTACGCCCCATTTCTTAAATAGGTCCGCCGCGTATGTCTCGATGTCGCCCCCATCGAGCGTGTGAATCGTAACCAGTGCGATTTGAGCGTGCGCCTTTTCGTCGACCTGGCGGCAGATTTCGTTGATCTGTGCCGCCGCACTCTGGTTGAGGGTCTTGGCGAAATCGTTGACGTATCCGGTTGGCTGCAGTTGAGAAAGAGGCTCGGCTACGGCGGATGAGAAGGCCGTGAGCAGCGCCAGCAGAACGATCAGGCGCAGCCTCAAGTAGGTACTCCGCAGATTATGGGATGATGTCGGAACGATGATGCCCTCGGCTAGAAGCTTATCGGCTAGAACTTAAAGGATGGGCCGCGTTTTCTATCGTGGTCTTACGGCCTCTGATAACTGTCTTTGTTGATATAGATGCAGCCTCGTAAGATTCGGTGTGTCTTCAGCTGTATCGAAAGGCAGATGAATTGCCACATCCAGCGCTGCCTACTGGAAATGATACGACGCGATGTCGAACAGTGGCTTTACTCTCTGGATAACCCTATTTTGCATGTGTGAGAATTACGGCCCTTACATACAGCTCAAGACCGCCCGCGGAACTGGATGATCCGTCTCCGATCGCGTTTCGATGGCCTGCCCTGTGGTGCCGGAGCAAAGCTCATGTTCGCCTTGCGCTCTTCAGCGGCTTTCTTGCGCGCCTCGCGGCTAGACTCCAACTCGCTGTAAAGGGCTTGGGCTATCGGCGCTGGCCCGCGCATTTCACTCACACCTAAAACGTCGATCTCAAAATCACCGCCGTCGTTCGTAATTCTGAGCCTGTCCCCTGGCTTAACTTCGCGTGCAGGCTTTGCCGGCTGTCCGTTGCAAAAAATCCTGCCCAGGTCGCATGCCTTTGCCGACAAAGCTCGTGTCTTGAAAAAACGGGCAGCCCAAAGCCACTTATCGATGCGTACAGAGTTCAAGATTCCCCATTGGCATGGAAGGTTTCGCTTTTTTCGGGAAACCGGCGCTTTTTATAATGCCGTACCTTTTGTGGTGAAAGATTCGCTCAGGACGTTCCGCTCACGCCCTCAGCGAGATGGACTCGATTCGCCGCCCTGGCCGGAGCCCGATCCGAAGCCGGGTTGGAAAACTCCAGCACTCCGTCCTCCACCGATTTCCATTTCAGGTTGATGGTGTCGCGCATGTAGTTTTGATAGACCCGCCAAGGCGCTTTCGATCCCTGTTTCGGCCAGTTTGCCAGGGATCGCTCGATATAACCCGGCGTGAAATTCTCCACAAAAGAGGCGACAGCCGTCTCGCCATGGCTCCTCGGAGTGACCTGGCGCATGCCTTTCCCGTCCATTACGTTCAGCAGCCGGCAAACATAGCTGCAGATCAGGTCGGCCTTAAGGGTCCATGATGCATTGATGTAGCCGAATACCGAAGCGATGTTGGGCACGCCCGATAGCATCACACCCTTGTAAGCAAGAGTCTTGCCTAGATTCACAGGCTGTCCATCCATCGAAAGGTCGATTCCCCCGAATGCCTGCATGACCAGGCCGGTCGCAGTCACGATGACATCGGCTTCCAACTCTTTGCCGGATTTGAGCCGCAACCCTTTTTCAGTGAACGTCTCAATGTGGTCGGTGACCACGCTTGCACGCTTCGATTCGATTGCTTCGAACATGTCCGCATCCGGAACCAGGCACATTCTCTGCTCCCACGGTTTATAGCGCGGCGTGAAGTGTGTCTCCACATCGAAGTCCGGTCCCAATTGCTCGCGTACCCTTTTCAGCAGCCCCTTTTTCACCAGATCCGGGAAGCGTTGCGAAAACTGGTAGATCGAGGTCATGAAGGCCACATTTTTCCAGCGGCTGAGCCGGTAGGCCCACATGGCGGGCAACACCCGCCGCAGCCAGTTCGCAACCCTGTCCTGCTCCGGTGCGGAGATAATGTAGGTTGGGGAGCGCTGCAGCATGGTGACGTGGGCAGCCGTCTTGGCCATTGCTGGCACTAACGTTACGGCCGTCGCGCCGCTGCCGATAATCACAACTTTTTTTCCGGTGTAGTCCAGGTCTTCTGGCCACAGTTGTGGGTGGACCATTCGGCCTTGAAAGCGGCTCGCATTTGGAAACTCCGGCTGATAGCCGGCGGAATAGCGGTAGTAGCCTGCGCACGAAAAGAGGAAGTTGCAGGTCAGCGTGATCGGCTCCTCATTGCCTGCGGGACTTTTGCGGATAGCCTCCACGGTCCACTTGGCCTCTTGCGAAGACCACGAAGCTGCCTTGATATGGTGCTGAAAGCGAATATTCCGATCGATACCCTCGTCGTGCGCGGTGGCAGCGATGTATTCGCGAATGTCATCGCCCGGCGAAATAGCCTTGGAATGCGTCCAGGGCCGGAACGAATAGCCCATGGTCAGCATGTCGGAATCGGAGCGGATGCCGGGATACCGGAACAGGTCCCAGGTTCCCCCGATGCGCTCCCGTTGTTCGAGAATGATGTACTTCTTGTTTGGGCAGAATTTCTGCAGGTGGTAGGCGGCGCCAATGCCCGACAGTCCTGCCCCAATGATCAGCACGTCAAAATGTTCTGGGGCCATCGGTTGCTCCAAAGTTCGTGGTAACGAACATAACATAAGGGCGGGCGCTGGGAAACGGAAATGAGCCCGTATTTGCTCGGATTTTGGGAGCCGAATTTCAAGCGAAGCATGAAGCCCAAAGACGAAAAAATCAATGAAAGAAGAAAGGAGAAAGTGCGAGGCGCTTCCCACGGCTTGCATCTTTGCTGGGTTCTCAGTTTTGCTCTTGCTGAACCGCTGACGACTGAGTGCCGATTACGGAGTGCAAGCGCTGCCTGCCGCTTTTCTCTGTGTCCTCTGAGCGTTTCCTCTGTGACCTCTGCGGTAAAGCTCCCAAATTCAGCCCCCAACTCGCGGCAATCGGAGTATCTGAAGCCTAAGCGGGGTGTGACGCATCTAAGTCCGGTAAACTTAGATCAGTCATGGCTAAACCTGTCTTATTCAGCGTAGACGACGATACGAACGTTCTCCGCGCCATTGAGCGCGATTTACGCTCGCACTACGGCGCGAATTACCGCGTTGTGGCGAGCGACTCTCCCGAGGGCGGGCTTGAGCTTTTGAAGCAATTAAAGGTTCGCAATGACAGCGTGGCTTTGCTGCTTGCCGATCAGCGCATGCCCAAGATGGATGGCGTCGGGTTCCTCCAGGAAGCAAGAGAGATTTTTCCCGATGCCAAGCGAGCGTTGCTCACCGCTTATGCGGATACCAACGCCGCTATCAGCGCGATCAATGAAGTGAATATCAACTACTTTTTCATGAAGCCTTGGGACCCGCCCGAGGAGCGTCTCTATCCGCAGTTGGACGACCTGCTTGAAGACTGGATGGCTTCCTACCGCCCGGATTTCCAGGGGATAAGGGTGCTCGGAACGCGCTGGTCTCCCCGGTCTTATGAATTACGCGACTTCCTCGCCCGCAACCACGTCCCTTTTCAGTGGATCGACATCGAGATATCCGCCCGCGATCCGGAAACCAAGCGCCTTCTGGACGCACTAGGGCCGGACGCCGCTAATCTGCCGGTAGTCCTTTTTCCCGATGGTGCAAAGCTGTTGGAGAGCACCCCATCGGAGGTAGCTCAAAAAGTCGGCCTGCGTACCCGCGCACAGACCAATTTTTACGATCTGGCCATTGTCGGCGGAGGCCCCGCTGGACTGGCGGCTGCTGTCTATGGTGCATCGGAAGGGCTGCACACGGTCATTGTGGAGCGCGAAGCTCCGGGCGGCCAGGCGGGAATGAGTTCACGCATTGAAAACTATCTCGGGTTTCCCACAGGGCTAAGCGGAGGAGATCTGGCACGGCGGGCGGTTGTGCAAGCCCGTCGCTTCGGCGTAGAAATTCTCTCGCCCCAGGAAGCTGTCTCGGTTCGTACAGAAGGCTCCTATCGGATCCTTAAGTTGGGGGATGGCAGCGAGATTTCCTGTCATGCGCTGATGATTGCCTCCGGCGTGCAGTGGCGGCGCCTGGATGCGCCCGGTATCGACCGTCTTCAGGGAGCAGGCGTGTATTACGGGGGTGGCGCCACCGAGGCAATTTCCTGCAAAGGAGAGACCGTTTATGTGATCGGCGGAGCCAACTCAGCGGGACAGGCGGCCATGAATTTCGCCAAGCACGCCGATCGCGTTGTGATTCTAGTTCGGGGTGAATCGCTTTCCGCCACCATGTCGCAATATCTGATCGATCAGGTCAAAGAAATGCCCAATATCTCGCTTTGGACTCATGCGAGCGTGGCCGAGGCCCACGGCGAAAGCCGTTTGGAGGAAATCTCCGTTCTGTGCTCCGATACCGGCAAGGTCGAGCGTGTGCAGGCAAGCTCTATGTTTATCTTCATCGGCGCCCTGCCCCGGACGGACTGGCTTGCCGGCGTGGTGGAGCGCGATGACCATGGATTCGTCCTCACAGGCCCGGATCTTCTATGGAACGGTGCGCGTCCCAAGGGCTGGACGCTCGACCGCGATCCCTTCCTGCTTGAGACCAACACTCCCGGTATTTTTGCCGTTGGCGATGTGCGCCATGGCTCGGTAAAGCGCGTTGCTTCGGGCGTTGGCGAAGGTTCAGTGGCGGTCCAATTCATCCACCAATACCTGAGCAAAGTTTAGCCGTTTCGTGCATGTGGTTCTCCTAGCGATATCGATGCGGTATGGGAGCTGCACACGATCTCGGAAAGGGTTTAGCTTCAAAGAAGGTTAGCTTTTTACTATGGTTGAAAAATCTGAACTTTTGCGCGTCCCGGTCTTTGCGAACCTGCCGCCGGAGCAGATCGATTGGTTCATTAGCCAGAGCCGGGAGATTTCTCTTGCGCCAGATGAGATTTATATCCGTGAGGGCGATCCGGCTGAGGCCATGTTTGTCGTGCTGGAAGGCCAGCAGCAGGTGCGTGGTGTATTTGGTGGCGAGACAATAACGATCTCCACGAAGTCCGGCGATGTGGGTGGAGTGCTGCCTTTTTCGCGTATGAAACAAGCTTCGGTCACGGGGCGCGCCCTGACTCCCACTCGTCTTCTGCGTTTCCCGGCCTCTCTGTTTCCTGAATTGATTCAAAAGATGCCGGAACTGGCTCAGCGTCTGGTGGGTCTCATGTCCGACCGCATCCGCGAAACCACTAGGATCGAGCAGCAGAAAGACCGGCTTGTCGCTCTGGGAAAGCTCTCCGCGGGGCTTGCTCATGAGTTGAACAATCCCGCTTCGGCGGCCAAGCGCGCGACCAGCCAGTTGCGCGGTCTTCTGAGTCAGATCAGGAATGCCAGTCACGAGTTGGGCCGCCATGAGCTCACCCCGGCGCAAAAGGCCGAGATCGAAAAGCTGGAGACATCGCTAGCTCTTAAGGATGGCCCTCCTCCGGATGGCATGACCATGAGCAATTTGGAAGAGGAAATCGATGCCTCTCTCCGCAGCTATGGTCAAGACGATTTGTGGCAGCTTTCCGCCAACCTTGCGCACAAAGGGGCAGGCGCGGAGATCGTGGAAGCTCTATTCAGGTCGCTCGAACCGGCGACGGCCCGTGCGGCTCTGGTCAGGATTTCCGCTTCGATTGAGATTTCCAGCCTGCTCAACGAAATCGAAAGCAGCACCTCCCGCATCTCCGATCTGGTTCTTGCCATCAAGGAGTACACCTATATGGACCAGTCTCCGGTGCAGAACGTGGATATCGTAAAGAGCCTGGAGACCACCCTGATCATCCTGAACCACAAACTGAAGAAGGGCGTAACCATACACAGGGAATATCTTCCCATTCCCTTATTGGTGGATTCGTTCGGCAGCGAACTGAACCAGATTTGGACCAACATCATCGACAATGCCATCTATGCCATGAAGGGCAAGGGCGATCTTCGCGTACGAACCTACCTTGATGATGGATGTGTGGTGGTCGAGATTGGCGACAACGGCCCCGGCATTCCGCCGGAGGTGCAGCCTCATATTTTCGAGCCCTTCTTCACCACGAAAGGTGTGGGGGAGGGAACCGGGCTCGGCCTTGATACGGTGCAGAGAATCGTGCGTAAGCATAGAGGGAACATCAACGTAACCTCTGCGCCCGGAGACACTCGCTTCCAAGTCTTTCTGCCGCTCTCCGAAGCCAAGAAATCCGAGCCTGCTTCCGCAAACTCAAAAGACAATTCGCCTGCCAAGTAGGTGGAAGCGAAGCCGGGATCCAAAACGGCTTGGGATTCATATTGAAATCTCTGAGCCCGCGTTTGGCGCTCCAGGCAAGCGCGAGGGTATCGATTCATGAATGGGTAAGTTCACGAATGAAGCGAGCGTATTCAGGATATTGCGTAACCAATGCCTCGCGGTCGGCAGCCTCAAAATCGCTGAATTCAAAGCCAGGTGCAACGGTCGTCCCCATGAGCGCAAAGCTGCCTCCGGCGGTCAGGCGCGACCCTTGCCATGTGTCTTTAGGCACCACGATCTGCGGGCGGAATCCGGCCTTTAGATCTGGACCAATCCGCACGACGTCGCCGGTTCCGTCGGGAAAGAGTTGGAGCATCTCCACCGGGTCTCCGGAATAAAAATGGAAGATCTCATCGCTCGGTAGCCTGTGGATTGCCGAAAAAGTCTCGGGTGTCAGCAGGTAATAGATGGCCGTTGAGAAGCAGTGGGGCTTGCCATGGTACCGTCCTGGCAGTGCCTCCAAATTGTCTTTGGAGCGATAGCACTCAACGAAAAACCCTCCCTCTGTGGGCAGCGGTTTTAGGTTTAGAAGTTGAATGATCTCTTCTGGATTCATTCCGGCGTATGCCCTCTTTCAAACCACACGGATGATCTAGCCGCTGATTTCCGCCAATGATTTTTCGAGTGCTGCAATCAAAATGTCGGCATCTTCAATCCCAAACGGCATCGGGGGCCGGATCTTGATTACGTTATGGTAAGGGCCGTCTGTTCCGAGAAGGACGCCCCGCTCGCGCATGAGATTGCAAACAAACGAGGCCTCCTCGGCGGCTGGCTCAAGGCTCGTTCGGTCGCGCACCAGTTCCAGCCCAAGGAAAAGTCCTGAGCCGCGGACGTCTCCCACACAAGCAAAGCGATCCAGGAGGGGGCTCAATCCTTCCAGCAGCCTGTTGCCCACGCGCAGCGCGTGGGACTGCAGCTTTTCTTCCTGAACGATCTTGAGCACCTCCAGGCCCACCGTGCACGACACGGTATTGCCGCCGAATGTGCTGAAGAACTCCATGCCGTTGTCGAAGGATGCCGCGATCTCGCGCGTTGTAATCACAGCGCCAATGGGATGCCCGTTGCCGATGGGCTTTCCCAGCACGACAATGTCCGGCGTTACCCCTTGGCCCTCGAAGCCCCAGAAATGCGTACCCAGGCGACCGTATCCGGTCTGCACTTCGTCCGCAATGCAGATGCCTCCCGCTTGTCGCACGTGAGCGTAGACCGCGGAGAGGTAACCGGGTGGAAACACAATCTGTCCGCCCACGCTCGGGCATGATTCGGCAATATATCCCGCAATGCCGCGCCCCATGGCCTGAAGACGTCCAATCGTCTCTTCTACGAATCGGGCGTATTTCGTTCCGGCCTGCATGTCGTCGCACTTGTAGGTGCCGCGATAAGTATCGGCGATGGGGACCGTGTGAACCCAATCTGGCGCTCCAGTTCCCCCTGGGCCGTCATGCTTGTAAGGGCTAATGTCGATCAGCGTATTGGTATTGCCGTGATAAGCCGCTTCCAGCACGATCATGTCGCGCTGCCGCGTGTAGGCTCTTGCTAGTCGCAAAGCCAGTTCGTTCGCCTCGCTTCCGGAGTTCACAAAAAAACAAACGTCGAGTGGCTCCGGCAATGTTGCGCAGAGCGTCTGTGCGTATTCGTTAATGCGGTCATGCAGATAGCGGGTGTTTGTGTTCAGCACCGTCATCTGTTCGTGCGCGGCTCGCACCACTCTGGGGTGGCAGTGGCCCACATGCGGCACATTGTTGTAAGCATCCAGATATCGGCGAGCGGTCTCGTCGTAAAGGTATTGCATCCATCCCCGTACCGCCTTGATCGGCTCCTTGTAAGCAATGCTCAGGTTGCGGCCAATGCGTGCGTGGCGCCGCTCCAAAGTATCTCGCTTAGAGGGCGGTTCTGCGGGAAAGCGATCAGCGGGGATGCCCAGGATGAGATTGGGATCGGGCGACAGGGCCAGCCATACGTCTCGTTGTGTGGCCCGTGCAACTCCGGGAAAGTCGCTATCGATATCCAGCATGTCGAGGATGATCTGAAAATGAAGATGAGGCGTCCAGCCCCCATTGATGTTGGGCGCGCCTAAACTGGCGATCCGCTCCCCTTGGCCAATCGCTTTTCCCACGCTCAGCCCATGGAGAGATTCGGCGCTCAAATGCCCATAGAGCGTGTAGAAAACTTCGCCTCCGCCTGTCTCATGCTTCAGGATGATCACCGGGCCGTAATCGAGCGCGTTGGCTCGATTGGCAAATGCGTGCACGGTTCCGGCCAGTGGTGCAAAGATGGCAGTGCCCGCAGCCGCAAAGATGTCAATGCCCAAATGGATCGTCCGCCGCTCCTGTCCCGGATCTTTGTCTTTGGCAAACAGCGGCGTAACATATAGAAGGCGCGGCTCGTTGTACCTGCCAATGCAGATCTTTACTCCCGCGTCATCCATCCCGGCAAAGACGCGTTTTGTCAGTACAGGTTCGATGTTTTCATTTGGGTTCCCGCTCAGGAGCGGGCTGCTCACGCTTAGGTCGAGCACGATGCTGGGTGCCGTTCGCAGGTCTTCTTCCAGTACCGAGGCGAACGAGCTTCTGTTTTGTTCGAGCCAGCGGACCACAGCATGAGTGGAAGCGACCGGCGCCAGCCCGCAAGCGTTTCTAAAGGTGTGTTCGGCAAACCGGGCATGAATCTCAGCCAGCGCCGGCAGAGTGTTGAGGATGGGCCGCTGGCTGATTGCCAGATAAACGTCGTCTGGACGCTGCTGTACTTGCTGTGCGGCAATGCATACGCTCATGCACAGCCTCATGCGCGCCAATCCAAACAGGGCGGCAATCTCGTTCTCTTGTAGAGGAGACTCCGCATGATATCCGCGAACAAGGTGAACCGCGGCTGCCAGCGGATCGGATTTGTCGAGCATGGCGTAAGCCATGGCTACGGCAAGATCGGCGATGGCATAGCTATAGACCATGTCGCCGAAATCGATTAGCCCAACAACAGACTGGTTGCGGCTCGCCGGATCGTTGCCTCCTCCAACGATAACGTTATAGTCGTTGGCGTCGTTGTGGATTGCCCCTCGGCGTAGGGTCGTCAGCAGCGGAGCGGCATTGTTCTGAAAGTCCTGCGCGATCGTATCGACGAGCGCGCGTAACCCGGCATCCTGAATTTGATCGTGGTGCTGGTGGCAGACGCGCAAGCCGTTGGCCAGGTCCCAGTGAAAATCGCGATGGATAGCAGGGTGATCAAAGCCGGCCAGGGCGCGGCTGATCCGTCCCATAGAACGGCCAAGGTCGTAAAGTAACCCCGGCGAGTGCCGCGGGATTGCTCCCATGGGTGTGCCGGGAAGGTAGGAGACGAGCCGGACAAAATGGCGGGTGCCGTTTTCCGATTTGACCTCGGAGATGGTCTTCCCCGACAGTGCGGGAATCGCGATGGGGCAAAGGTTGGTCGCACGCGCAACCATCGCCATGGCCTGCTCCTGAGCTTCAAGGGTGGCCTGCTGCTCTTCACCGTGTGCGATTTTTAGTACGAACCGTTCGCCGGCTGCCGTCTCCAGGAGAAAGTTCTGGTCGCGTTCGCTGGGCAAAGGGGCGGCGCTTGTATGAATGCCAAAGATTTGTTGTGCAACCTTGGTTGCCGCTTCGTTGCTGAAAGAGGGAGAATGTTTGAGTAGGATTGTCGGCATAAGATTGTCGGAATGAGACTGTCGGCATTCTGGAGTGGCTTGCTCCCCTATCGTTGTAGGTTCGGGTCTTTTTGCATTATTCCATAGTTGGAGGCCAGGCCTCCGGATATGGAATCGCTTCGAGTAATGGAGCAAGAAGCAAGAATCAAAGAAGCAAGAAAGATAATCTATCTAGCAATCGGAAGGAGATCGCATGTACCGTCTTACCGCTGCTGTCGCCGTTGTCGTCGTTCTTTTGGGAATCGTGGCGTGCAATACCAATACTGTCAATGCCTCTGGGGCCATCCCCGATCCCGCTCTCGATGAGCCGAAGGCAAAAAGTCAGGGTCAGGAAACCGCAGTTCTGGCCGGTGGATGCTTCTGGGGAGTGCAAGCGGTATTTCAGCACTTGAAGGGCGTAAAGAAGGCGACCTCCGGATACGCCGGTGGCTCCGCCGACACCGCGCAGTACGAAGTGGTCAGCACGGGCACCACGGGCCATGCGGAGTCCGTCAAAGTCGTTTACGATCCCTCGCAGATTTCCTACGGGCAGATCCTCAAGGTGTATTTCTCCGTGGCCCACGATCCTACTGAATTAAACCGGCAAGGCCCGGACGAAGGCACGCAGTATCGCTCGGCCATCTTTTTTGCCACCGATGATCAGAAGCGCATCGCCCAGGCTTATATAAGCCAATTGAATCAGGCGAAGGTTTTTCACGGACAGATTGTCACGGTGGTTGCGCCGCTCAAGGCCTTTTACCCAGCTGAGGATTATCACCAGGACTATCTCGCGCTCCATCCAAACAATCCGTATATCGTCTACAACGATCTGCCCAAACTCGATCGTCTGCGTGAGCAATTTCCAGACATGTATGTGGGGAAGAAATAAGCAGCAGAAGATTACGCTCGCAGGCTCGATCGAAACCCACAGCGCGGCTTTCCTCTCAAATGAGAGCACAGCCGCGCTTGAACACATTTTGATGGGAATAAAAATTAAAGACGATCAAGAACGTGCTTAGTTTTCGAGAGTGGCTTCCAGCGTAATCTTAGCGTTCAACACTTTCGAAACCGGGCATCCCTCTTTTGCGTTCTTGGTTGCCTGTTCGAACTTCGCCGCATCCGCCCCTGGAATTTTGGCTTTTACCGTGAGATGAACCGCGGTGATGGCGAACCCCGCGTCCACTTTGTCCAAGGTTACGGCGGCGGTGGTATCCAGCGACTCGGCAGTTAATCCGACGGTTCCAAGTTGAGCCGAGAGAGCCATGGTGAAGCATCCAGCATGGGCGGCCGCGATCAACTCTTCGGGATTGGTCCCTGGCTCGCCTTCAAAACGAGTGCGGAAAGAATAAGGGGTATTTTTGAGAACTCCACTCGCGGAAGTGAGGGCTCCTTTGCCGTCTTTAAGTCCGCCGGTCCAGTGTGCGCTTGCGCTTCGTTGCATCTTTTGCTATCTCCCTTGGTTGAAATTTTTAACGGTTGAAATTTCTAATCCGTTTTTGCTTTTGCGTATCTCATGCCCCGGTGCCCAAAGCTGTCCCGGAGCCTCAGTCAGTCTCGTTGATTACATGTGCTGATTGATTGCATATGGAAGAGCGGCCTTGAGAGCCGCACATGGCGTCCTGATCATTGGGGGCTTCTAATCCCCGGCAGACGGGTGAAGCTTGTCGCTTCCCGATACACTATATCGAAAAATGAGTTAGTGTGAGTCGCTCAAAGCCACGCAGCCGCCGAGTGCAATCATGGCTAAGCCGGTGCCGGTTTGCTGGCGCTGGCGTAAACGCCGCGATTCTTTGAGTTTTTTCCCGATCGGTCCGGCAAACCACACCACCAGCAGATCCGCTGTTGTATTCAAGGCCACCGAGACCGAGCCAAGCACGATAAATTGCCGGAATGTATGTCCGTGAGCGCCGCTTACAAATTGCGGAATGAATGAGAGAAAGAACAACGCCGTCTTGGGGTTGAGAACCTCTGTGGCCACCCCTTGCCAGAAGGGCCTGGTGTTCTTCACGATTTGAAATGGGGCATCATCATGGATATTCCTGGCGTTCAGAATCATGCGGATGCCAAGGTATACCAGATAAGCCGCGCCCGCATATTTCACCAGGGAAAATGCCAAAGCTGAGGTTGCCAGGATCACAGAAAGTCCTGTGGCCGCCGCCAGAACATGCACCATCCCGCCGGCGAATGTTCCCAAGGAAGAAAGGATGCCTTCTCGCCTTCCCCCAGCCAGGCTGCGCGTAAGCACATAGATCATGCCGGGCCCGGGCGCGATTGCCAGTAGCAAAGCCGCGGAGAGGAATAGCGTGAAGTGCTGCAGATCGGGCATGGGCAGAATATAGCATGCTTGAAACCGAAACGCGGCGGCCATTGAATGGAAGGCCCGGATGGAAAAGCGTTCTGCGCAAATGCGAGGTGGCGCATTGCACGCGCTGCGTGTTGGATAGTGGCCAACTTAGATGGATTTATACTGTGCGTCCTTCAAGTTTTCATCTCCTGAGAGGAATCAACAATGAAGCAGACTCACGCTCCGCTTTCTATAGGGCATCTAAATTTGCCAATTTACATATTGGTCTTGTTGAATCTGTGTCTTCCTGGCCGGTCCGTTGCTCAGACTGCGACATCGCTTTATCAGAATGTGGTTTCAGGCATTAGCTGCGCTCCATCTCAAAATGGAACTGGACATCTGGTGTGTGGCGCTGAGCGCCAAATTCCGGGGGGTGCTGCAACCCTTTTCAGTGGCGCCTCTTATCAAGCCCGGCCAACAACGGCGATTCCACCAGAACCGGTAGCTACAGTTCACACCCTTGATGTGCAGATGGCCTCTGGGCCAATTACGAGCACACCGGGATGTGCATTCACTGGAGATGGTAGTGGGGCTATCGTGTGCGCGGTGGAGGGTCCGAATAATGGGCTCTATGGGGTTTCTATTCATCCTCAGCCCACGCAAAAAGCATTGCCACTCCTTCCTCTATTGTTGCCTGGGGCTATCATCCCTTTCTCTCATGGATTTGGGTCGGGAATTTTCGGCGATGCCCCCTGCAATCCGGGAGGCCCATGCAATGTCAACAATATATTTATCGGGTTGGCCGCTGCCCCCAGTTGTGCCGCCGCCGGTCAGGGCGAAACAGTAATTTGCGGCGTGGTGGCCGTGATGCAAAATACGAAGGGCGCGGCAGTAACCGGATTCATTGGTGTTTCCTTTGATCCTAATGTGGGAGCAACGAGCGTCATCGTAAAAAACTATCCGTTCATGCCTACAGCACAAACTAATCCAACCTGCACGAATGACACAGATCACAATACGACTACCAATACGAATGGTGGAGTAACATTTGCGGTTTGCGCCCTCGTGCCGGTCAATAATACTCCGTGGTCTTCAGCAAATGTCGGCCTGGTTGCTTTCGATCCCCGGAGTACTTATCAAAGGGGCTCCCTGAATATCTTTTCCAGCACATCTTTCGCGAGCGACCCTAGTTGTGCGACGCCGCGCGATGGCACGACGGAGATAATTTGCGCCATTGTAGTGGGTAGTGGCGTTGGGAACACCATTGTGGGCCTGGGCTTCGATCCGGTCGCAAGAACGACTGTGTCTCAGAATCTTGGCCCTGCTCCTTCGGGAACGGAGGCGTGGACAAGCGTGGCCTGCGCTTCACCGAATAGCGCTCAGGGTTCTCAAGGCACGATTGCTTGTGCTGCGACCACCAGCCTGGATCAGGTCCATGCGTTGACGTTTGATCCACGGGTTTCTTCACTTACTGTTAACACCGGGAACTTTTTTTCACCACCGAGTGGCGCCGCCATTGCTGGAGTTCCCAGCTGTATTTCGCTCAACATCGTAAGTAACCAGATAACCTGCGCGATTGTAGATTCCACGGGGCAAGCATGGGCATTTCCTGTACCCCTATAAGGAAGAGAAGCAGAAAATAAAGGATACAAATGCATTTGGCATAGGAGTGTCCGTGATGGAGGTGGCTGGATGGCCACCTCCATCACGCAAATCAATAACGCGAAGGTGTATTTAGTTCGCCCGCTCGAATAGTCCCGCTGCGCCCTGTCCGCCGCCAATGCACATAGTCACAACACCGTAGCGATGCTTCCGACGCGCCATCTCATTGGCCATAGTGCCCACCATCCGTGAACCGGTCATGCCGAACGGGTGTCCGATGGCAATCGAACCGCCGTTGGGATTCAGCTTTGCTGGATCGATTCCCAACCGGTCGCGGCAATAGACCACCTGCACCGCGAACGCTTCATTCAGCTCCCACACGCCGATGTCTTCCATCTTCACGCCGGTGCGCTTCAGGAGCTTTGGAATCGCGAACACCGGGCCGATGCCCATTTCGTCCGGTTCGCATCCCGCGACCTGGAAGCCGCGAAATATGAGTTTATAAGGAATGCCAAGCTGGTCGGCGCGCTGGCGCGACATCAGGAGCGTTGCGGAAGCGCCATCGGAAAGCTGGGAAGCGTTTCCGGCGGTCACCGATCCCTCGCCGCTGGTCTGGTCGAAATGCGGCTTTAAGGAGAGTAAGCCTTCGAGGGTTGTGTCCGGGCGGTTGCATTCGTCCTTGTCGGCGCATACCTCTTCTTTGCCGATCTGCTCGCCGGTCTTCTTGTCGAGAATGGCTTTGGTCGCTCGCATTGATGCGATTTCGCCGGCAAAAAAACCTTCTTGTTGTGCGCGTGCCGTGCGCTGCTGGCTCTGGAGAGAGTATTCGTCCTGCACCTGGCGGCTGACCTTATAACGTTTGGCCACCACTTCTGCGGTATCGCCCATCACCATGTAGATGCCCGGCATCTTTTCCTGCAAGGTTGGATTGGGGCTGCTGTCGCGGGGAATCATCGAGATGCTCTCCACGCCTCCGCCGATGGCAGCGTCCACGTCTTCATTCATGATCTGGTGTGCGGCCAGCGCAATAGCCTGCAGGCCGGACGAGCAGAATCGATTGATCGTGGTTCCTCCCGTCGAAGTCGGCAGTCCTGCCAGCATCGCCGCCACGCGCGCAATATTGTGGCCTTGCGGCCCGTGCGGCTGCGCGCAGCCGAGTACCACGTCTTCCACTTCTTGAGGATCGAGCTTCGGCGTCTTCCGCAGTACCTCTTTGATGCAATGTGCGGCAAGCTCGTCTGGACGAGTGATATTGAACGATCCGCGGAACGATTTGGTAAGCGCGGTTCGGGCACTGGCAACAACGACTGCTTCTCTCATGACTGGGTTCTCCAGAATCTTGAATGAATGTTTCTTTGCTAGATCGAAGATCAATGCTCGATGATCGACGACCGATGCTCGATCGTTTTGCAAAACTCACATTACTTGCTGGCGCACGGCCTGCGTATACGCCATCTTTCAATCGTTTACTTCACGGAAACGGCGGAGGCGCTGAAGCGCCTCCGCGAAATCCTATGCCGAGGCCCCTTCTCCAGCCTTGATGAAGCTGGCAAAGGTCTTGCCTTCCTCCACAAGCTTCTTGAGCAGCGGAGCCGGTTCCCACAACTCGCCGTGCTGCTGATGAAACTCCTGAATCCTCTCCAGGACTTTCTTCAGGCCTACGGTGTCGGCATACCACATCGGTCCTCCCCGGTAGGCCGGGTATCCATAGCCGTTCAGATAAATGATGTCGATATCCACGGCGCGTAGCGCAAATCCTTCTTCCAGAATACGAGCGCCCTCGTTCACCAGGGCATAAATGCAGCGGTCGACAATCTCTTGCTCCGAAATCTCGCGCTGCTTGATGCCTGCTTCCGCTGCCCACTTGCGCACCAACTGCGCAACTTCCGGATCGGGAACGGCGCGACGCTCGGCATCATACTTGTACCAGCCGGCGCTGGTCTTTTGCCCGTAGCGGCCTAGCTCGCAAAGCTTGTCTTCGGCCAGAGGCTGCCTTACTCCGGGCTTCTCCAGATGGCGGTATTCCTTGCGGATGCGCCATCCCACGTCCAGCCCTGCCAAGTCGCCGGTAGCCAGCGGTCCCATCGCCATGCCGTATTCGTAGAGAGCCTTATCCACGGCCTCCACGCTCGCGCCTTCTTCCACCAAAAATTGTGCTTCGCGCCGGTAGGGGCCGAACATGCGGTTGCCCACAAACCCCCGGCAATTGCCCACCAGCACGCCGATCTTACCGATCTTCTTCGAGAGCGCCATGCAAGTGGCAATGACTTCTTTGCTGCTCGCCTTCCCGCGCACAATCTCCAGCAGCCTCATCACATTGGCGGGGCTGAAGAAGTGCGTGCCGATCACCGACTCCGGCCGGGTGGTGGCCGAAGCGATTTCATCGATATTCAGTGTCGAAGTGTTACTAGCCAGGATTGCGCCCGGCTTGCAGATGCGATTGAGTTCTCCGAAAATTTCTTTCTTAAGCGCCATGCCTTCGAACACGGCTTCAATCACCATGTCCACTTTGGAAAATTCGTCGTAGCTCAGCGTAGGCTTGATCAGCTTCAGGCGCTCGTCGGCCACCTGCTGGGTAAAGCGGCCGCGCTTGACCGAATTTGCATAGTTTTTCTGGATGGTCGCCATGCCCCGGTCAAGAGCCGCCTGATCGGATTCCTTCAGCACCACCGGTATTCCGGCATTGGCGCACGACATGGCGATGCCTCCGCCCATGGTGCCCGCGCCCACAACCGCTACGCTCTTTACAGGAATGAGCTGGGTCTCTTTGGGCACGTCCGGAATCTTCGCGACCTCGCGCTCGCCGAAGAAAACATGAATCAGGGCCTTCGATTGGTCGGAGAACAGGCACTTCTCAAACAGCTTGCGCTCTTCTTCCGATCCCTCCGCAAAGGGCAGCTTGGTGGCCGCCTCAACAGCGTCGATTGCGGCTAGAGGAGCCATCAGGCCGCGCTGCTTTTTCTTGGCATTCTCCCGTGCAGCGGCAAAAATCGGCGCGTTTTGTTCGGGTGTGCCGAGTTTCTCCCGACGATCCCGCGTCTTGGGTGCGGGCTTGCCGGCGATTTCACGCGCAAACGCCAATGCACCTTGCAGCAGGTCGCCTTCAATCAGGCGGTCGACAATGCCGAGCGACAGCGCCTCTTTAGCGCCAATCGGATTGCCGTCGGTGCACATATCCACTCCCTTGGCCACTCCTGCCAGCCTCGGTAGACGCTGCGTTCCCGCCGCGCCCGGAATGATTCCCAGTTTGACCTCGGGTTGGCCTACCTGTGCCTCTGCAAGGGCCACGCGGTAGTGCCCGGCCATCGCTAGTTCCAGGCCTCCACCAAAAGCCGTGCCGTGAATGGCCATAACCACCGGCTTGCTGCAGTCTTCGATCTTTAGAAGCGTTGGAAGAAAGGCGATGCCGCGCTGGGTCTTGCCCGAGGTGATCTTGCCGAATTCCTTAATGTCCGCGCCCGCAACGAAGGTGCGCCCGCCGCCGATCAGTACGGCTGCCTTTACGCTGCTGTCTTTGTCGATTTGCTGGATGGCCTCGAAGATGCCTTCAGGTACGCCGGGGCTCAGGGCGTTTACGGGTGGGTTGTTGATGGTAATGATGGCAATATCGTTATCTTTGGTCAGTTGAACCAGGTCGCTCATGATTCCTTCCTCTGTGGTTAGGCATAGGCTTTGGCACACGGCTGTTCCCGGGAAGCCGCGTCGCTGCCTTTCGGGGCGTTTCTTCTTCAGTGTCCTTACGCGCTTTTGGCGTTCTGGGCGGAAGCTGCGCCGGCATCGATCACAAGGCGGGCGATGCGCTCACGATGAAAAGTAGCATCCCCCAGGTTTGTTTCGCTGGCCTTTGCGCGCCGGTAATACAAATGTAAATCATTTTCCCAGGTAAAGCCCATGCCGCCATGCACCTGAATGCCGCGGTTGCCGATCGCGCGGCATGCGTCGCTCGCATACATTTTGGCAATCGAGACGGCTGTCGCGGCATCGGGCGCATTCTCTTCGAGGGCCCAGGCCGCGTAGTATCCGGCGGAGCGTGAGCTTTCGGTCTCCAGATACATATCCGCGCACTGGTGCTGTACCGCCTGGAATGTGCCGATCGCCTTGCCGAACTGCTTGCGGGTCTTGGCATACTGGACGGTCAGATCGAGGCACCTCTGCATCCCGCCCACCATCTCTCCCACCAGCGCGGTCGCGGCAATGTCCAGCGCTCGCGCCAGGCCGGCTGTGTTGGCAAGCTTTTCTCCGGGAGTCTTATTGAACTGCACGGAATAAATCTTCCGCGTGATGTCCATGCCGCCCATAGGCGCGATGCTCAAGCCGGCGGCCTTGGCATCTACGACAAAAACGCCGTTGCGGGCAACCACCACAATCGAATCGGCCACGGCTGCATCGGACACAAATAGCTTTGTGCCAGTCAGCTTGCCGTCCGTTGCCGTCATCTGTGCGGCTTCCGGGTCCCAGTTCGCGTTGCTTTCATGATTGCCAGCGTGGAGCGGGCATGGCCTTGGCAAATCGGGTCGAGATACTTCTTCTTCTGCTCAGCCGAGCCGCAGGCATCCAGCACCGGACCGGCCAGAGCCACCGTAGAGAAGAATGGTCCGGGCAAAAGGGCGTATCCGGCTTCTTCCATCAGAAGCGCGAGTTCCACCTTGCCCAATCCCAGGCCGCCGTGTTCTTCCGGAAAGATGATCCCGGTAAAGCCCTGCTCCGCCATTTTCGTCCACAAGGCCGCATCATAGGCGGAATCCGTCTCCATGAGCTGCCGGACGGTTGCAATCGGGCATTCACCCGCAAAAAACTTGCGTGCATTGTCTTTAAGAATCTGCTGGCTTTCGCTCAATCCGAATTGCATCGTCTCCCCCTCTTTATGCCAAACCTTGCTGATTGCTAACTTCTTGGTTTTGTTCTTGCTTTACTGATCACCGATTGCTAGCGCGAATTAACATTCTTCTCACTTGCGCCCGTGCGCTCTTCCTCTGTAGTAAGAGGTTTTGGCTCTTGTTAACTTCCTACGGCTTTCATCTTCGCTAGGTTCTCAGTTTGGCTCTTGCTGACCGCTGACTACTGAGTGCCGATTGCTGAGTGCAAGCGCTGCCTGCCACTTTCCTCTGTGACCTCTGAGCTCTTCCTCCGTGACCTCTGTGGTAAAGCGCTTGGTTTTGCCTTACTAATTGCTGACCGCTGATTACTGAGTGCAAGCGCTGCCTGCCGCTTTCCTCTGTGTTCTCTGAGCTCTTCCTCTGTGACCTCTGTGGTAAAGCTCTTGGTTTTGCCTTACTGATTGCTGACTGCTGAGTGCTGATTACTGAATGCTAGTGCCGACCGCTGCTTTCCTCTGTGACCTCTGAGCTCTTCCTCTGTGACCTCTGTGGTAAAGCCCTTGGTTTTGCTCTTCCTGATTACTGACTGCAGACCGCTGATTGCTCAATAACTCTTCGGCAATCCCAGCACAAAGTGCCCAATAATGTTCCGCTGAATCTCCGATGTGCCCGCTTCAATGGTGTTGCCGCGCGTGCGCAGGTAACCGTAAGCCCACGAGCCTTTATCCACCGCATAACCGTTTGGACCTTCGAGTTGGCCGTGCGGGCCAAGCAATTCCTGCGCAATCTGTTGGAAGCGCTGGTTCAGCTCGCTCCAAAAGATCTTCTGGATCGATCCTTCCGGACCCGGAACCCCGGTTGCGCTGATGCGGCTGAAGGCGCGCATCTGGTTCATGCGCATGATCTCGATCTCCGCGTAGCACTGCGCCAGCTTCTGGCGCATAATCGGGTCCTGCGCTGCCGGACGCCCATTGCGCTGAAACGAATGGGAAAGATCGATGAGCCGGTGCATGGCTCGTTTGTAGGTGACCTGAAGCCCTGCGCCAAAGGAGCCGCGCTCGTGCATGAGCGTGCCGATGGCTGCTTCCCATCCTTCATTCACCTTGCCGACGACGTTCGCTACCGGAACGCGCACGTCGTGGAAGAATAACTCGCAGAACTCGCTCTCCCCGGTCATCTGCTTTAAGTTCCGCACCTCCACGCCCCGGGTCTTCATGTCCACGAGCAGCATGGTCATGCCCTTGTGCTTGGGAGCGTTGGGATCGGTGCGCACCACCAGTTCGCACCAGTCGGCGGCCCATCCATAACTGTTCCAGACTTTCTGTCCATTCACCACGTAATGGTCGCCGTCCAGACGTCCTTCGCAGCGCAGGTTGGCCAGATCGGAGCCTGCATCCGGCTCGGAAAAGCCCTGGCACCAGATTTCCTCTGCGCTCAGGATCTTCGGCAGATAGCGCTTTTTCTGCGCCTCGGTTCCAAACGCGATAATCGTCGGTCCTACCAGGCCAAGGCCCAGGGTGTTCGCCATGGGAGGAGCTTCCGCCAGCGCCATCTCCTGCCAGAAGATGACCTGCTGCATCAGCGAGGCCCCGCGGCCGCCGTACTCCTTCTGCCACGAAATGCCCGCCCATCCGCCCTCGTAGAGCTTGCGCTGCCAGCGCTTGAGATATTCGAACCGGGCTTCGAGCGACTCTTCGCGAAACTCATCCCAGTCTTTGGGGACGTTGGCATTGAGCCATGCCCGCAACTCGTCGCGGAATTTCAACTCTTCGGCGGTCAGCTTCAGGTCCATGAGCGATGCTCCTTAAATTGGTCTCTTCATCCTCTTGCAGCGAGGTTTGCTTGCTTCATTTCCGGGTGGCAGATTCAAACGCCAGATTCGAATGCCAGCTTCGAAATCTCTAGTAAGGTTGCTGCCCGAAACGTTCTGAGAAAAGTCACTCTCTTGAAAAAACGTCGGTGTCCTCATTGAATTCGTCCGAAGCCTCGGGTTTATCCGATCCCAACTCCTCGGAGGCATGAAGAGCGCGTAAAGTCTACTGAATGATTGTTCATTCAGTCAATCGGAAACGCCACCATCGGCCTTGATTTCAGGTGGTTATCGCCCCTTTGGCCACCGATTTTTCGCCACCAATCTTAGATTAACGATCTTTGATTCTTTAATTCAAAGATAAGCTGATTAACGATAAGCTCCATCCTGTCAATTGGAGGGCGGCGGGGGAGCAGGTTCACTCGGCGCTCCGCAAGCCGCGCCCAGGCATTCAGGATTATCCGTTCCGGAGTTAGGCGTTGGTCGTGGTCTCCCACTTCCAGACTGAGTTACGGATGCAAACAAAAGCGCCGCGGCAAGGCTCGATAAGATCAGTTGACGCATGATTGCGCTCTCCTTGGGGGAAGTCGTTGTCGCTGAGAGAACCATCACAAAACGAAAGCGACGCAAGATATTACATGGAATATTGAGGAAACGGGGAAGAAACTGACTCCGGTTCAACCGGCGGTAGCCCGCATGCTCTTTTCTTCCGCTGCCTCCTGCATCACTCCGGCTAGCAAGGTGTAGCAGGCCGTCCATGCTTCTTTAGCTTCAGGCGTCCAGGCTGCGCCCAAGCCTTGCTCCAAAGTCCATAACAGGGCTTGCGCAACTGTTCCGTAGTGCTCCTTGCGCACCCCGTAGGAGGCGTGTCTCCGGCCAAGATCCTGGACAGCGGGTACGATCTCGTGGAGACGATTCAGACCATTGACGGCGGTTCCAATCATGGCCATCAGTAGGCCGCCCTGCCGTTTCATGTCGCCTTTGAAGAGGGCACGAACGGCGGGATCAAGCTCAAAGAGCTTGTTGTAGAACATTTCAGCCGCTTGATCCTTAATGGGTACCACCAACTTAAAGGTTTCCTGAACCAGTTGTTTTTGCTTCTCGTCCATTAGCGCCTCTCCGGTCTCTGCAGAATAGCGGCGAAATTATTCATCAGGGTCCGCGGGATCGTCAATGTCGTCGTCGCTCTCACTAGAGAGCGGTTTGAAGAGGGCTGTCTTAAGCAAGCCGTCGCTTACGAGATTGGCTTGATGATTTTCATTTTCGGCTTGCGCTCTTGCGAGAATTTCATCTGAAACGCCTGTTTTATCCTCGCCAGCACCCATCGTGCGTGCAGGGCATGATTGTGGTATCGCGATTCGGTAAGAACGGCGATCTCCTGTTCGAAATCCTTATCGGCGAGATGGGCCGCCAGGCGGCAGTACCAGCGGAATTCTCGTGGCGTTCGATGGTCCTGTATTCGAGTGATCACAACCTTTTGCAGCCGCAACCGCTGGTCCTTGCCTAGCGGAAATTGTCGAAGCCGCTGAATCATTTCTCCCTTCAGGTAGCCTGAACGGTAATACCATGGATCGTCTTCGAGATAGCGCACGGCCATCTCAATTCCTGTTGGGTCTCCCTTGCGTAGAAGCGACAAGGCTCGTTCGAGGCCTCCGGGAAATGCCAGTGCATCGTAGGACTCGTAATAGAGCCTGCAGGACTCATGCCAGGCTTGCCATTTCTCATCGCTTTCGTGGCGGCGCGCCCATGCGTACTTGATTTGGCGACGCAATTCGTTGAGCCTGATTGCGTTTGCCTTGAGAACACCGTTCTTTGGAAAGTTTGGATGTGCCCGCATGGCAATTTGCCTTCAGAGAACGTGCAGCGACACCCGCGTGAATCCCTCGTGCTCCCGCACATCGAAGCGCACCGGAAGAAACTCGCAGATGACTTGCATGTTCGTCAGCGCGTGCTGGTTCAACACGGTTGCTGTAAATGAGCCGCCTCCAGCCAGCGCCATCGGCAGCAGCAGCTGGTCCGCGAGGTGTTCGTCTACCATCGCCTTCGAGCTGAGATACTCCTGTGCCTGTTTAGCGGCGTCGCCTGCCACCGTCTCCGCGCTAACCCGGCGCTGTCCAAACGCCGTGAAGATCTGGGTAAATTCGCAATTCGTGATCTCCACCATCACCAGATTTCCCGAGCTGACGGAATTCTTTGTATCCACACACTGAAGGCTCTCGGCTGGCAGTCCCAGGGCTTGCGCTGCCGTGTCCAACTCACGTTTAGCGATGTGATACGGCAGGTTCGCCACTACCGCCACCGCTTTCCGCGCAGCGATCTCGCCCCGCTCATCCAACGTGACCGGCTTGAGCACAGGGCATGGCATGATCTCTGCGGTGAACCGCCCGCCACCCGCCGGATAGAATCCGTAGCGCTGCAATTCCACGCGCACCTTCGGCCCCATCTTCTCCAGGAGCGGCAGAAAGCATCGTTCCAGAAAATCAAATGGTGGTGCGGCGAGGTTATGGGTTCCACCTTCGATCACGATGCGGCTTGGCGTTGAAGCCATCATCAGCGGCGGCAGGATCGTTTGCAGAACCAGGGTTCCACTGCCTGCGGTTCCAACCGCAAACTGATAATCGCCCGGCCACACCGTGCCCGGAATAAACGTGATTGCTCGCGATCCGAGGGTATCGCCCTCCACCTTGGCGTTGCCAATGGCGGCTGCGGCCTGAACTGCCGTCAGATGTTGGCGAAGCAAGCCGGGCTTCTCCCGCTTGGCGCGAATGTTCTCGATCCGGAACGGTTTCCCCGTAATCAGTGACAGGCTGAGCGAGGTGCGGAGGATCTGCCCTCCGCCCTCGCCCATCGAGCCATCAATCGGGATGGTCGGTTGTTTAACTACGGTCGTCATTGTTTCCTCAAAGGATCGCTTGTCAGCCCTTTACGCATACAACCTGCCGTAGCGTGTGAACGATCTCGACCAGGTCGGCCTGGGCCGCCATTACGGCTTCGATCGGCTTGTACGCCGCCGGTGTCTCGTCGATCACCTCGGCGTCTTTGCGGCACTCCACTCCTTCGGTCATGCGAGCGTGGTCCTCCACGGTGAAGCGCCGCTTCGCCTCGTGGCGCGACATCGCCCTTCCCGCCCCATGGCTGCAGCTATGGAAGCTCTCGGGATTCCCCTTGCCGCGCACAATATAGGACCGCGCTCCCATGCTTCCGGGAATGATTCCCATATCGCCCTCGCGTGCGCGCACTGCGCCCTTCCGCGTGACCAGGATGTTCTCGCCAAAGTGCCCCTCGCGCGCCACATAGTTGTGGTGGCAGTTGATGGCCTTTACCTCCGCGTTGAACCCAGGGACTTCGCCGCTTCCGCGCACTGCGTCCACGATCTGCTGCATCATCAGCACACGGTTCCAACGGGCAAAGTCCTGCGCCCACTCCACAGCTTCCACGTAGTCGTCGAAGTGCTCGGTGTGCTCGGGAAAGTACCCCAGGTTCTGGTCCGGCAGATTGATATAGAACCTCTGCATATCTCTCTTTGCCAGTTCAATGAAATAAGAGCCCATCCTGTTGCCCACGCCGCGCGATCCGCTGTGCAGCATGAACCACACGGCCTCCGCTTCATCCAGGCATACCTCGATAAAGTGGTTTCCGGTGCCCAAAGTTCCGAGGTGGTTCGCATGGTTTCCGCGATCCAACTTCGGGTGCTTCTCCAGGATCGCGTCGTAGCGCGGCTTCAAGTTGCCCCAAACTTCTTGGTTCGCTGCCGGGATATCGCCCCACGCTCCTTTGTCTCCCCTACCGCCGTGGTTGGTTCGTCCATGCGGGACGTCTTTCTCAATGGCTTCGCGAATTCCGTGCAGGTTGTCGGGAAGATCGCGGGCGTTCAACGAGGTCTGCACCGCCATCATTCCGCAGCCGATATCCACACCTACCGCCGCCGGAATGATCGCTCCCTTGGTGGGAATCACGCTGCCCACGGTTGCGCCGATGCCCCAGTGAACGTCGGGCATGGCTGCGATCCAGCGAAAGATGAACGGAAGCTGGGCCACATTCAGCAACTGGTTCTTGGCTTCATCCTCTATAGGAACGCCCTGGGTCCAGGCTTTAATAGGCACGCCGTCCTTGCCATGAAATACGTTGTAGGTTCTGCCCGACATGGTAATGATCTCCTTAGCCAAGGTTAAAGCAACCCTTGGGCCATCGCAGCTGTGGTTTGTAAGTGATTGAATACGAAAATGTTACCTAAATTGCACAAACGTGACACCGAAGTCTATTTATCTTATATTCTATTATTTTAGATGATAAGATAATTGCCTGGAGAGCGGTTGAGCTTGTTGCGAAACGCTGAGACAGCTTCGACTGGATGAAAAAGCCGGAAAACGAAATGCCGAACTTCGGAGGGGAGAGATCGAACGTTGCTACTGGATTTCCTCTGTGCCCTCCGTGCACTTCCTCTGTGTCCTCTGTGGTAGCGCCGCAGGCCAGATGGGTTTTGAGAGCTTATTTGCTGAGAGCTAACTTCTTTAGATGACAAAGCCGGAAAACGAAATGCCGACTTCGGAAAGCGAGAGATCGAACGTTGCTATTGGATCTCCTCTGTGCCCCTCTGTGCACTTCCTCTGTGTCCTCTGTGGTAGCGCCGCAGGCCGGGGTTTTGCTGAATGCTAAAAAACGCCCGGAAAATCGTTGTCCTCGGTCTGCTGGGAAGCACCTTGGACGTGGGGAGAAGTCCAGAACGCTGGAACGACTGGCGGCCTACGGTTTCGCTTTGCCGGCAGCCCGATCTGATCGTCCAGCGCCTGGAACTTCTTCATAGCAATCGGCACAAACAGCTTGCCAATACGGTTCTGCAGGACATTCGGACAGTCTCTCCCGAAACCGAAGTGCGTCTTCATCCGATCGACTTCACCGATCCTTGGGATTTCGAGCCCGTCTATGAAACGCTCTTTGAGTTTGCCCGTGCCTATCCGTTCGATACCGATACCGAGGACTACCTCATCCACATCACCACCGGAACCCACGTAGCCCAGATATGCCTCTTTTTGCTCACCGAGTCCCGCTATATGCCGGGAAGGCTGGTGCAGTGCTCGCCGGATCGTGACCGCAGCGCACCGGGAACGATCTCGATCATCGACCTTGATCTTTCAAGATATGACCGGATCGCCTCGCGCTTTCAGAAGCAGCAGCGCGAAGGTGTGTCGTACCTCAAGGGTGGAATCGAAACCCGGAACCGCGCCTTCAACACACTCATCGATCGCATTGAGCAGGTGGCAATTGCCACGAGCGATCCCATCCTGCTGATGGGCCCCACCGGCGCTGGAAAATCGCTTCTGGCCAAGCGCATTTACGAGCTAAAGAAGGCGCGTCGCGCCGTGCAGGGAGCCTTTGTCGATGTGAACTGCGCCACCATTCGGGGAGATGCCGCGATGTCCGCTCTCTTCGGCCATGTGAAGGGCGCCTTCACCGGAGCGCAGAAAGATCGTGCTGGTTTGCTGCGCGCCGCCGATGGTGGCGTGCTCTTTCTCGATGAAATAGGCGAGCTTGGCTTGGATGAGCAGGCTATGTTGCTGCGGGCGCTGGAGGAAAAGACATTTCTACCCCTTGGCTCCGATGAGGTGACGCGCAGCGGCTTTCAGTTGATCGCCGGAACCAACCGCGATCTGGTCCAAGCGGTCCATCACGGCAGGTTCCGCGAAGACCTATTGGCGCGCATCAACCTCTGGACCTTCTCTCTTCCTGGTCTCAAAAACCGGCCTGAAGACATCGAACCCAACCTCGATTTTGAAATGGAGCGATTTGCCGAGCGTTCGGGCAGGCGCGTGACCTTCAGCAGGGAAGCTCGCGAAAAGTTCCTTGCCTTTGCGCTCTCCCCAGCATCGGTCTGGAGCGGCAATTTTCGTGACCTGAATGCGGCGGTGGTGCGCATGGCGGCCCTGGCTCCGGGCGGCCGTATCTCGTCCGAAGAAGTGCAAGAGGAGATTGGCCGCCTGCGGGCATTCTGGAACGTGGCCGCGCCCTCTGCCGGCGAATCCGCCCAGCATTCAAACGATGCTCTTCAACACCTGCTGGCCCCAGATCAAGAGAGCGCCCAACAGAACTCCCGGCTAGGTGTCCAATTCGATGCCCTCGATCTCTTCGATCGTGCTCAGCTTGCCTTTGTTGTCGCTGTCTGCAAGCGGAGCCGTTCGTTGTCGGAAGCCGGCAGGGAATTGTTTGGAGTCTCTCGTGGGCGTAAGTCGTTCGCCAACGACGCGGATCGTCTGCGCAAATATCTCGCGCGCTTCGGCTTGGAATTTTTGGCCATCCAATCTGCGGCAAACGCAGGTTGAACTGAAAACGGATGACGCCCGTCGCCATCGCTTGAACACAATCAATATAGACTCGATAGACGATGCAGGCTGCACCCTCCAACTTGCTGGAAACACTTCGAAGGCTTCCGTTGTTCACCGACCTCACTTCGGAAGAACTGGCGCTGATTGCCGCTCGTGTGACTGTCCGCCGGTTTCCTCGAGGTACGATCATCTTTTCCCAAGGCGATTCCTGCGCTGCCCTTCTGATGCTGCGCGACGGTACAGTGCATCTGGTAAAGACTGCGGCCAATGGCAGGCGTCAGTTGCTGGGCGTCGAGCGCGCCGGAAATTCCTTGTCTGAAATTTCCGCCTTGGATGGAAGTCCCTATGCTGTAACAGCGGAAGCGATGGAAGATACCACGGTTCTGAGCCTGGACGCCGGGCACTTTCGAACGCTTTGTTTGCAGCATCCGGAAATGTCCCTGAAGGTGATTAAGGTGCTTGGCCATCGTTTGCGCAGCATGAGCAACCTTATAGAAGACCTTTCGTTTTCGACTGTGCGCGGACGCTTGGTGGCTTTTCTCTTGAACTTGGCGCGCGAGGAGGGAAGAATCACCGTGGACGGGATCGAGTTTCATCTGGCGGAGAACAACGAGCAGCTTGCCGCGCGCCTCGGCACCGTGCGTGAACTGATCTCGCGCAATTTAGGCCGTTTGCACAATGAGGGCTTGATCCGCATGTCGCGGCGAAAAGTACGGGTTCCCAACCCCGCTCTGCTATCGGAGGAAATCAGCCGCAGCCGTTGAGGATTTCTGCTTTTTCGTGACAAAAGTCATCGTCCAATTCCGAAGAGCCTCCTATGTTGAGAACAGCGAGAGAAATGCTCGACTGAACTTGGAGGAATCTCATGGCTTATGTAATTGCGGAACCGTGCATCGGCGTAAAGGACGCCGCTTGCTTTGATGTTTGTCCTGTGGATGCGATCCACCCCGGCGGGGATGAGCCTGCGTCCGACCAACTTTATATCGATCCGGAAGCATGCATCTCCTGCGCAGCCTGCGTGCCGGTGTGTCCCGTGAGCGCTATCTACGCCGAAGAAGACCTTCCCCAACGGTGGAAGCGCTACATTCAGATCAACCGTAATAGGTTTGAAAAAGAAACTCCGGCGGCATAGCAGGGCGCGGGCTTCAGCGATTGCCAGACAAGACTCTCCTGCAGCCCGCGCGCTCGCAAGAATGCTATTGTTCGTGCTGGCTGGAAACGGATCTATTCCACCTCAGGGCTGAGAAGGTTGGCGCGGCGAATTAACCGGCGCAGGACTCTGGCCATTGGTTCATCCTGGGAGTCGGCCAGCCGTCTCAGTATGTCGTATTCCTTTTCGCCAACCCAAAAGTGCAACTGATAGCGCTTGCGCGCTCCGGCGGCGTTTTCGGTTTTGGAATCTGTGGAGGCTTCTGGCACTGGCTGGGAGCCGTTATCTCCCCGGGAAAAATCGTCAACGGTCATGTTCGTCACCATGGAATGACACCTCGGGCTCAAATGACATCAAGGTAAAAAAGGAGGATTGAGGTTCTGGGTAACTACCAGACGAATCCTGCCCTCGCAAGATGGATCATGGAGCCGTAGACTCCGGTTTGGACGAAACAAAGTCAGCGGCGTGAAAGGAACTTTCTACCGATGCGCAAGTTAATGCGCTATTTTGGACTGCCAAGAATATAGTGGAGAAATGGCCCTAAGTCAACGGGGGAACAGTGATTTCAAAATGGCGGTTTTGAACAGCGAGTGGCGTTGTTTAAAGAGCGGTTTGAGGGTAACGAATGGTTTATTGGGTAACGAATGGCTTGGGGGTAACGAATCGAAAGCCAGGCCCTTTAGAAGCGTGTCTGGCATGCCCATCGGAATGAGAGGTGCTAGAGCTTTGTGAGTGGGGGCTACGATTCGCAGGCAAAGCTCTATTCTCGTAGATAATCTGGCGGAGAAGATTTGTGGACCGGTCGATACGTTATCTCGAAAAAAAATGGTTCAAGCAAGATTTCTTGTCGGGCCGCGAGGGCGCAGATGGAGCAACTCAACCGGTCTGGATCAAAAGTTCCCCGCCCAAGAATGAAAGACGCACGGCGCTCAACGACGGTAAAATCTCATCGGCCATCTGCAATTCCTTTCTTGCATAGGTCGTCGTGAGGGCGATCGCCTTCGCGCCCGCTCCCTTACCCGCCTGAATGCCCGCCGGGGTATCTTCAAAAACAAGACAATCCTTGGCGGCGAAATGTAAGAGCGCGGCGCCTTTGAGATAGGGCTCAGGCGAAGGCTTTCCTTCCACTACGTCATCGGAAGAAATCAGATGCTTGGGAATGGGGAGCGCCGCATATTGCAGTCGCGCTACCGCCAGTGCCCGCGTTGCCGAAGTCACGATCGCAATGTGCTCGGGAGGAATCTGGGCTAATAGGGCCGCCGCTCCTGGGATGGATGTGACTCCTTCGCGATCGTCAATCTCCAAGGCTTCAATCGTAAGGTTCTCTTGGTCGGCATCTAGGTCGGGAGCAACGGCCCGCACGGTTTCAATGCTGCGTCGGCCATGAGCCTGATCGACCACGTAGCTTGGGTCCAGGCCCTTCTCGATCGCCCATTTTCGCCACACGCGTTCCACTGCCTGAGTGGAATCGACGAGGACGCCATCGAGATCAAAGAGGATTGCTTTGCAGAGAAATTCCACTTCTCAGAATACCGCACAGGAATCGATACGTTCAAATCAAGATTGCAGGGCACTCGCGTGAAAGAAATGTTGACTCTTTGTGCCGACGCGAAAATTTATTCCACGGCTCGCCCGCATTCGGCTCCTCGATAAATCAGGCCGGCGATGAAGCTAGCGCAACTGTGGAAGAGGGGCCTTGCCTCGTTTTCGACACACGGTATCCAGGAGTTGAATATTTAACGCGGCTTTTCCGTCAAAGAAAAGCCGCACGACAAAAGATATATGACGGGGAGAGATTGTCGAAAACGGGGTTAGGGCCCCGTCAAGCGCGCCCAATAAATTTCATGCTTTGGAGCACATGTGAGAACTCTTGTTCTCATTTGTGCTCCAAGGCATCTCACGCGGCATTCTCCACCTAGATTTGCCTCTCACTGACATTCCCCCTCACATTAAAGAAGCTATCAAAAATTTTCATGCGATTATCCTGAATCAAGATGCCAATGCGGGAATGGTTGAGTTCAACTCTGGCAATGGAATAGTGCATGCCGTACGATGAGAATCAGATACTTCCCATAATGGAACCACGCTTACATTGTGAGAATCGAGGATTTCTAAAATTTGAAACAGACGACGAGCACAACCAAAACTCGAAATACGAATGCCGGTAAGAGTGACTTGTCACAAGAACAATGTGCAGAACTTCTGAGAGCTTTGAAAGCCCGTTTTGAGAAAAACATGAACCGTCATAAATCTCTCGAATGGGCTCAAGTACAGGCCAAGCTGGAAGCTCACGCCGAAAAGTTATGGTCGCTCCACGAAATGGAGAGGACCGGCGGCGAACCCGATGTGGTGGGACTGGACAAAAAGACGGGTGAATACATCTTCTTTGATTGCTCCGAGCAGAGCCCAAAAGGCCGCAGAAGCTTTTGCTACGACCATGAAGCGCTGGAGTCAAGAAAAGAGCATAAGCCGAAAGATAGCGCCATCGGCATGGCATCGGATATGGGCATCGAGCTTTTAACCGAAGAACAGTATCGAGAACTGCAGAACCTCGGGGAGTTCGATACGAAAACCTCTAGCTGGGTCAAGACGCCGCCTGCGATCAGACAACTCGGCGGAGCGCTCTTCTGCGATCGCCGCTACGACACGGTCTTCTTGTACCACAATGGCGCGGAATCCTACTATGCCGCGAGAGCTTTCCGGGGTTCGCTAAGGGTCTGATAGTGAAGTGGCCGCCGCAGGGCGCGTAACCATCGTTCGATATACTGGCTATTCAACTTCTGGTCGGCACCCGCTAAGTGATTAAAAGGAACGTTGTGAAAGCTGCATCGTCTTCAATAAGAGCCTCATCCTTTCATGATCGTGCGAGCCGGATGGGCCGCTGGCGATGGGTCTGGGTGGTTGCCAGCGGAATCATTTCTTCGGTTGCCATACTGGCTGTGCTCGCAAAGGTCCCAAATAACACCCTCCGGAACTCGAGCAAGGACACGTGGCAATGGTTCACGCAGTCCAATGAAGGAAGTTCCACGCCGCGTCTGTCGTCCATGGGACTTCCCCTAAATGATGTTTTCTTTCTCGACGTGAAGCGTGGCTGGGCAGTGGGCGGAAGAGGTGCGATCTTGGCCACGATTGATGGTGGTGCGACCTGGAGGATGCAGAACTCCGATACGCGACAATATCTAGTGTCCTTGTACTTTGCTGATGGCAGCCGGGGTTGGGCGGTGGGTGATGGAGGAACGATTATGGCCACGCTCGATGGCGGTGTCACTTGGAAGCCTCAGAGTTCGGGCACGCAACGATATCTACTTTCCGTATATTTTGCTGATAGCAGTCGGGGTTGGGCGGTGGGTACTGAGGGGGCGATCATAGCCACAATTGATGGAGGCCTCACATGGAAGCCACAAAGTTCGTGCACCCTACAAAATCTATTGTCCGTGGATTTTGTCGATGGTAACCGGGGCTGGGCGGTAGGATGGCAGGGAACGATCCTAGCCACGTTAGATGGTGGCACTACCTGGACGCCACAGAATTCGGGCATGGATAAAGTTCTAGTGTCCGTGGATTTTGTCGATGGCAGCCGGGGTTGGGCAGTAGGCGCTGGAGGGGCGATCCTGGCTACGCGCGATGGCGGTGCTACCTGGAGGGCGCAGAGATCGGACACGTACAAAAATCTATTATCAGTGCATTTTGCCGATGGTAACCGGGGCTGGGCAGGGGGCGCTGCGGGCACGATGCTAACCACGGTCGATGGCGGTGCCAAATGGAGGCTGCAAGATTCTGGAACGTTACAAGATTTGCGGTCCGTGTACTTTGCCGATGGCAACCGAGGTTGGGCTGTGGGCGTTGGGGGCCTGATTGTGGCCACACGCGATGCCGGTGCCAAATGGAAGCCACAGGACTGCAGATGTAAGAAACCAAGGGGCCTCTGGGAGTTTGTATTTTGAACCACTCACGGGTTCTATTTTTTGATGTTTTCTATAATTATCGCAAGATCAAGCCCCTGAGCCATAGCGCGTTAGTATTTTCTAAGATATCTTGTGTTGCCCAAGATTTTGCCTTCAAGTATGTTGATCAGCGGATATTTGAATAAAAAGTCTCTAACTATGCGCTTTGCAGCGCAACCAATCTAAAAAGTTTTTCTGGACTTAACGCTAATTTCCAATACAATCGTCCCGCTCTCCCCCAGATGCGCTTTGGTTTTGCTTTTGTCCAAAAGCAATATCCCAGATAGCGTTTCGAAAAGAAGAGAGGAGCCTTTTGGCTCCTCTCTTTCTTTCTCCGATCATTTTTCCTGAGGATTTGGAACGAACTGGTATCCCAGCCCTCGGACAGTCAGCAGATGGCGTGGCGTCGAAGGCTCCGCTTCGATATGGCGGCGCAGACGAACAATGAAATTATCGATGGCGCGAGTGTCGGTATCTTCGCGCAGGTTCCACACATCTTCCAGAATTTCCTTTCGTGACACCGGGCGACCGCCGTTCTTGATCAGATAGCGCAACAGCTCCGCTTCCATGAGTGTGAGTTGTATCGTCCGGCTTCCGGCCGTTAGCTGCAGCTTCTGGAAATCGACGACCTTCCCGCCGAACGAAAATGTATCGGAGGATTCGACCGGTGGCGTTGGAGGCATTTGGGTCGTTTGCAGCCAGTTCTTCCGGCGCAAGAGGCCTCCAATACGGGCAATGAGAATATCGAGATCGAATGGCTTGGGCAGGTAGTCATCCGCGCCCGCATCGAAGCCTTGCAGCACGTCTTCGGGACGCCCCCTTGCCGTGAGCATCAGCACCGGAACATAGTTTTGCGAGGTGCGAAGCTCGCGGGCCACCGAGAAGCCGTCTTTATCGGGTAGCATCACGTCGAGCACCAGTACGTCGAAGTGCTCTTTGTTTTGCAGCAAGCGTTGCAGGGCTCCCTTGGCGGTTCCGGCAACTTCCACGGAGTAGCCCTCCGCCTCCAGGTTAAATCGCAGCCCGCGCGCAATATGCTCTTCGTCTTCTACGATCAGGACCCGGTTCATTGGCGATACACCCTGGGGAGCCGCAGGATAAAGGTGCTGCCCAGTCCCTCGCCGCCGCTCTCGGCCATCGCTTCGCCTCCATGCCTCTGTGCGATGGAGCGCACGATAAACAGTCCAAGGCCCGTGCCTTTCACCTTTTCGGTCGTCCAGTTGTGGACCCGGTAGAACCGTTTGAAAATGCGTTTTAGCTCCGCGCGCGGAATCCCGATTCCGTTGTCGCGTACCTTCAGCACTACTGAATCCATGTCTGGGGTCAGAACCTCCACCACAATGCTGGGCCTTGGCCCCGAATATTTCACGGCGTTTTCAAGCAGGTTGTCCACGGCAGTACGAAGTTCCTCGGGGTGTCCCATTACGGTTGCGCCGTTCTCCGCCTGGGCGTGAAAGAGCAGCGCCTCATCGGGAAGATTGTGGCGCTGGCGGGCCAGTTCCAGGCCTTCAAGAGTCATGGCGGAAAGATCGATGGTCTGCCAGTTCTTCGGTGAGGTGCCATGGCGCGCCTCTCCGGCTTTCAGCACCTGTTCCACGGTGCCCATGAGCCTGTCCGCGTCTTCAAGCATCACGCGATAAAACTCGCGCCGCTGGCCTTCATCGAGTTGCCGTCTCTGCAGCGTCTCAAGATACAGGCGTATCGATGTAATTGGGGTCTTCAACTCGTGTGTGACCGCGTTGAGAAAGCTGTCCTGCTGCTCGTTGCGGCGTATCTCCCGGACTAGAAAGATGGTGTTCAGCACCATGCCGCCGATGATGAGGGTGAAGAAGATGATTCCCAGTACCAGCCACACGACTTTGCGAAAGCTCAAAATGATCCAGCTTACGTTGAGCGTAATGGCCAGGCCCACCAGGCACACGCCCAGGGTGATGAAAAACCCGATCGCCTTGGTGCGACTCGTAATCCGCATGGTGGCTTTTGAATCCGAAATGCCTCTAAGAAAATTGTAAACCTGCCTGACAATGAATCGCAGAGAGCAGGTGTCCCGCCCGTTTCATGAGGGTGCTCAGGGCAAATGCTTAAGATGTTCAAATCAGATAGGCCGCTTTGCAAATGTGATTGTGAATCTCACCTTCAGCAGTACAATAAAGATATGCGCCGAGTTTACCTTGACAATAACGCTACCACCCCGGTCTTGCCTGAAGTATTCGAGGCAATGAGGCCTTTTTATTTAGAGCAGTTTGGCAATGCTTCTTCCATCCATCATTATGGGCAGCATGCCCGAGCGGCTGTCGAGAAGGCGCGCGGCTCCGTGGCCGCATTACTGAATGCACGCCCTGCGGAGATCGTTTTCACCAGTGGCGGGACAGAAGCGGATAACCTCGCAATTTTTGGATTGATGTCTCGCGGCGATCATGTCATCACCTCCACCATCGAGCACAGCGCCGTTCTGAATAGCTGTAAACGCCTGCAGCAGATGGGTTGTGAAGCCACCTTTGTTCCGGTGAGCGGATGTTGTGAGATCGATCCTGAAGAGATTCGCAAGGCGCTTCGTCCCAATACCAAGCTGATCAGCATCATGATGGCCAATAACGAGACCGGCGTGATCCAGCAGATTGAGGAGATTGGAAAGATCGCCCAGGAAGCCGACGTCTTCTTTCACACGGACGCCGTGCAAGCTGCCGGCAAGGTGCCCATCGATGTGCAGAAAATCGGCTGTGATGCCCTTACGATCTCCGGACACAAGATTCACGCGCCCCAGGGCACTGGAGCGCTCTATCTGAAGAAAGGCACGTTGGTTCAGCCCCTGATCTATGGTGGCAGCCACGAGCGGCAGCGTCGCGCCGGAACCGAGAACCTTCCCGGCATCGTGGGCTTGGGTGCGGCCGCCGATCTCGCCAAGCACTGGCTTGAAAACGATGGTCCGGAGACCATGGCCGCAATGCGCGAGCGCCTCCAGGATGCCGTTTTGAACGCCATGGATAGCGTGGGAATCAACGGCATGGGCGCAAAAAGAGTGCCGAATACCACGAATATCTACTTCGACCACATTGAAGGCGAGGCCCTGGTCATCTCTCTCGACCTCAAAGGTTTGGCGGTTTCCAGCGGCGCCGCCTGCTCATCCGGTGCGATTGAGCCGTCACACGTTCTGATTGCCATGGGCATACCGTATCAGCGTGCCCGCGCCAGCATCCGCGTGAGCCTTGGCAAGCAGACCAAAGAAGAAGATATCGATTTTGCCGTCCAGGCGATCCCGGAAACCGTGGGCAGGTTGCGGGAAATAGCTCCCGCCTACCAGAAGCAGACCGTGGTCCAAGCCTAGTGCTAGGCCAATCAAGTGGAATCGACGCCGTAACTGATTGGATTGCAGGCAGATAGCGAATCGCTTGATTTCTTGACGCACAGCGCAAACGTGCTCAAAATCAATGCGAAATCAATCCGAATCAGTAAAAAATAGCAACGGTCCGCAAGACGGCCTTGTGGACTTGGATTGTGTGTTCGAACATCCTGGGGCGATTCGAATTTACCGGTGATCAAATTCGGGCGTCCTCGTCAAACAGTGAGCAGGCTCCATCGCTTGCCAGGATTTCGGCCAAAGATTCTCCCCAAGATTCTCCAAAGAACAGGACACGTTTGCTATGAAACTCTTTCGTCAACTGCAGTTCGCTGTTCTCGCCGCCGGTGTAGTTGCATCCGGCATGGGCGCAACCCTCATGCACGCTGCCTCCGCTGCCGAACAGGAAGTTCTGGCTCCTATCAAGGCAATGTTCGACGGCATGTCGAAGCGCGACGCAGCCGCGATCAAGAAATTTGTGCTGCCGGGTGGCTCCATGGTCCTCATGCGCGATGGCAAGGCAGTGCAGATGACCTTCGACGCCTTTGCCGATGTCGTCTCCAAGCCTAGCCCCGCGCAAATTGAAGAGCGCATTCACGATCCGTTGGTGCGCATCGACAACGATCTCGCGGTGGTTTGGGCGCCTTTTGAGTTCCTCGTCAACGGCAAGGTCGATCACTGTGGAACGGACCTGTTCAATCTCGTCCGCCAGGATGGAAAGTGGATCGTCGCCTCCGTCGCGGATACCGCTCGCAAGGATTGCCCGACGAAGTAGGTGCCGTATGCAGGCTGAAGCTCTTCCTCCGATTTTGTGCGCTCACCTCCTGCGTCGTGTAGATGAAAAGCTGATCGAACTGTTGAATTCGCTTCGTCGCTCCGAGTGGGAGCTGCAGACGATTGCCCCACGGTGGAAGGTTCGTGACGTTGCAGCACACCTGCTGGACACCGCGTTGCGCAAACTCTCTTTGGTTCGGGATTCGTGCAATGTGGAACCAGCGGAGATTCGCTCGCCGCAAGACGTGATTGCGCTTGTGAACCGCCTGAACGAGGAAGGCGTAAAGGTCTACCGGCGTCTAAGCCCCAAGGTCTTGATCGATCTGATGAGCAAGGCCTGCGAGCAGAGTGCGCACTTTCACGAAGGGCTCGACCCGTTTGCTTCCGCGGCATTCGGTGTCAGTTGGGCGGGAGAGCAAACATCGCTTAACTGGTTTGACACAGCCCGCGAACTAACCGAGCGCTGGCATCATCAGGAACAGATTCGGCTGGCTGCAAATCGGCCAGGCCTGATGGAGCGGGAGGTTTACCACCCGGTTCTCGATTGCTTCCTGCGAGGGCTGCCTCATCTTTATCGAGATGTCGATGCACAAGCCGGAATCTGCATTCTCGTGGAAGTGTCAGGTGATTGCGGAGGGCACTGGTTTCTATCGAAGGGAACGCGAGATTGGCTGTTGACGAAGGGCTTTGACGGTAAACTTGCATCAAAGTTGACGATTCCCCAGGAACTGGCGTGGCGGCTCTTTACGAAAGGAATAGACCGCGAGGCTGCCAGAGCTCAGGTTCACATTGAAGGAGATCGGACTTTGGGAGAGCGAGCCTTACGGCTCACCGCCATTGTCGGCTAGTAAGCTCTCGCTTTGGCTTTAAAGATCCAACGTGATCCAAGCAGGAGCGTGGTCGCTGGAGTTTTCTTCGCCGCGCATCCATCGGTCGATGCCGCCGCCGGTCAGCCGCTCCGATAGGTTGGGAGAAAGCAGGAAGTGATCGAGCCGCATGCCCTTGTCCTTCGGCCACCGCTCAAATTTGTAATCCCAGAATGTCCACAGCGGCCCTTCCGGATGCAGCTTGCGCAAGGCATCGGTCCAACCTTGATCGAGCAGGCGCGCAAACGCCTTTCGGCTCTCTGGCTGAATCAGGGCATTGTTGTCCAATGATCGAGTCGGATAAATATCCTGCGGTGTGGGCACCACATTGTAGTCACCAGCCAGGACGACCGGAGCGCCCGTCGCCATGAGCCCTGCTGCATGGGTGATCAGCCGCTCAAACCAAGCCAACTTGTAGGCGAATTTTGGTCCCGGCTGAGGGTTCCCATTCGGAAGATAGATGGAGGTAACGAGAAAGCCATGAACGGCTGCTTCGATGTAGCGTGCCTGCCTATCTTCAGTATTTCCCGGCAGGCTCGAGCGGGTCAGCACCGGAGTGTGGTTTCGGGCAAGAATCGCGACTCCATTCCAGGATCGCTCTCCCTGCCAAACCGCTTCGTACTCATGTTCACGCAGAGCCCCAATCGGAAACGAGCCCTGCTCCGTTTTGAGTTCCTGAAGACAGACCACGTCCGGCTCAGCTTTGTCCAGCCAGGCCAAGAGATTATCGATCCGCTTGTTGATGTCGTTAATGTTGAAAGTAGCGATTTTCACAAATTCTCTTGCGATGTTGCATCTCTGGGTAGTCCCAGGCGAGCCGAGGTCCTTTTTGCTGGCCGGATCGGGGCGCGGCGGGATCATGCCCCTCGAACATAACACCGTCAGTATATGTGATGAGGCTAAGAGCGCATCGTCGCAGCAAAGTGGTTCACTGGCGAAGACTTCAGCAGCACGACTTGATCGACAATAACAATCCCTGCAATATTTAACTTAGAAAGGGATCAAAGATGCAAATCAAGGACCATGTTTTCATCGTCACGGGCGCTTCCTCGGGAATTGGGTTGTCGACGGCTATTGCTCTGTCTGATCGGGGCGGAAAAGTCGCCTTACTCGCCCGCAGTAGCGATTCGCTGCAAAAATTGGCGCAACAACTTCCAGGCAGCTTACCCGTCACGGCGGACATGACGAACTTTGCTCAAGTACGGGAGGCCATAGGAGCTGTACACGCGCATTACGGGCGCGTCGATGGGCTCATCAACAATGCGGGGCGCAGCTATGCGGCCGCAATCGAAGAAATCGAACCCGCGCTTTTTGATGAAATCTTCCACCTCAACGTGTTGGGGCCGATTGTGGCGATGCAGGCTGTGATCCCGCTCATGCGGGCTCAAGGCGGCGGAAGCATCGTAAACATCAACTCGGGGACCGCATTCATGGCTGTCCCACAATACAGCGTTTACTCATCCTCGAAACGTGCGCTTCTTGGGTTCAGCCTCACGGCACGCGGAGAGTTGGAAAAGGACCACATCGTGGTTAGTGAAGTCTACCCATTCATCACAGCCACGAACTTCGGCAAGAGCAGGATGGGGAATCCCGCCGGTGGCGGGCCATCGGCCAATTACGCGGATGGAGATAAGCCTGAATTCGTTGCAGGCCTCATACTACAAGCCATTGAAGAAGGGCAGGCTCAGTACTTCGCGAACGACCGCCTGCGCAAAATGGCCGGGATAGCATAAGCGCCGGGACAACATGAAGGGAAGAGTCGTCAGACCCAAGGAACTCTTTTTCTCCAGTGATTTCGAGCAGGAGGGAGAGTCACGATCGGCTCTTCGCCACGATCACTGCAGTGCAACAAATACGAAGAGCGTGCGGAGGCTCCCATGATCGAATGGGAGCCGCTGACGGAAATATATCCATTGCCAGAGGCCCTTATTCCTCTGGCCGCTTCATTGTGCAGGCTTTCGTGGATGTCGAAATAGGTTGGTCAAAACATCGTAACTTTAGGCCATAGCATTTTGCTTCTGAGATTCCAGAGACGCTACCTTTTGTAAGCGGCGCAGGTGGCGTTCTCCCTGGCTGTATTCGGCTGCCAAGAACGTATTGACCAGATCCCTCGCTACTGCCGGCCCCATGGTCCGGCCGCCCATACAAAGGATATTTACATGATCATCTTCCACGCCTTGTTGTGCGGAGAAATGATCTTGAATCAGCGCAGCGCGTATCCCTACCACCTTGTTGGCACAGACCGATGCGCCTACGCCGCTGCCGCAGATGGCTATACCTCTCTGTACTTTTCCTTCAAGGATGATTCGGGTGAGGGGAATTACAAAATCCGGATAGTCATCATTCGGATCCAGCTCATGTGCTCCTACATCGATTACCTCATGACCTGATGAACGAAGATAGGAAATCAGTTCTTCCTTCAAACCGAATCCCCCATGATCAGCAGCGATTCCCACACGCATATCTATCTTCCTCCTTCCGAAATTTGAACCGCCCGCAACATAGAGCGGACGTTTTTAATCTTTTTATGCCGCAAGTAAACTCAAGTTTTGCCCGAATCAAGCACTGCACCCGGTCATCAATCCATGGACTTGGGGAACTATGAAACCGCTAAGAGGTGGCCACTCGCTTGGCGATCTGCCAACACGATGGATTGCTTTTGACTGACGTTGCCAGATGGAATGGATCGGTCACCCTCCAGCAAGCGTCCCAGCATCTCCTTTTTGTCGCTTCCAGTAATGACCCACAAGATGCGTCGGGAACGGTTAATGATGGGGAACGTCAAGGTCATCCGTCTTCTGCTCTTATAATCCTCAGTTATCGCAACGTCTTGATCATCGACTGCCAATACTGGATCTCCGGGAACCAGAGAGGCGGTATGACCATCTGAACCAAGGCCAAGGTGAACGAGATCGAGCACCGGCGGCGAACCAGAGAGTCGGCGAAGAGTCCCGGCGTATTCCTGGGCCGCAACTCTCAGGTCCGCTTGCTCGACTGGCATGGCCTGGATCTGTGCTGCTGGCAGCGGCACGTGATCAAGCAGGCTCTCGCGCAAGTGGGTAAGGTTTCGGTCGGGATCCCCAGTAGGAGCAATTCTCTCATCAACCTGAACGATGTGAATGCCGGACCAGGGGACATCGAGATTAGCAAGTTTACGCAGCATGATCCATGGCGTGGAGCCTCCGCTTACAGCCATGACAAAAAAACCGCGTAGAGCAACGGCGTGACGCGCCTCTTCGGCAATGAACGCCGCTGCTCTTTGGGCTACTAGATCAGCAGTTTCGAGGATTTCGGTCTGCATAACAATTAGGCCGCATGCGCTTTGGCGGCGAAAACGTCGACAAAGTCACGATAGCGTTGAGCAATGGCCTCTACAGCTTCAGAACGAGTGATTTTCTGGGATCGTAGATCGACGAGAGGATCCCAAAAGCTGGTACGGCCTACCGCAAAGCCAATGAAGCCAGGTACTCCGGAAGCAGTAGCTAGCCACTCACGCACCTTGCGATCATCTTCTCCGCGGCCTAAGAGGATGCATCCGACTTGATCACGGCCAGCCCGACGTGCGGCAGCAACAATTTGTGCACAATCTTTGCGATCGTCGAGGCCCTCGATCTTCCAAACGTCCGGTTCGACGCCGGCATTTTGTAATTCCAGGATAGCCTCAATCATGAGCTTCGGGCGAAGCTGGGTATCAAAGAGTTTCTTGTCGCCTTTTAAGCTCTCAAGTTGTTTGGCCTCCGGAGGGACTAACAGCTCAAACATAAAGAGACTGGAGCTCTTGCCGTGCAAATAGTCAGAGAGCCTTTTCAATCGTTCAGCCTGGCGGCGGTTGAGGTTCGCATCGCTCTCGGAGTTGTAGCGGACGAGAACTTTGCAAAAAGTAGGGTTGAAGGCTTGGATATGTTTGGCGAAGTCCTCTCCATACTCGAAATCGAATTCGTCCTGTCCACTCTTCTCGGCGGGGGCTGCGGTAACAAAGCCGTGTTCACGAGCATCTTGCAGGATGGCTGCACCAAACTGCTCATCAACCAGGATGCCTGCCTTCTCCGCGGGCACACCATTCTTGAGAGCAACTTTGAAACCATCGTAGATCACTTGCTTGGAGGCGGCGATCTGAGCGGTCTGCTCCTGGGTGAGGGTGCCACTCCAGCCAAATAACTTGTTCTGAAATGAGCCTCGATGATCGAAGGGTAAAATATACAGTGGCTTATCGTATCCAACGGTTATCATGCGCTCTCCTTAGATTGCCTATAACGACGAATGAAGCTGTTAGTGGAGCCATCGTGCTGGAGACTGGAAGTCTCGCGGCTCTCCAGTTCTGGAATGATGCGAGTCGCAAGAACCTTACCTAGCTCGACGCCCCACTGGTCGAATGAGTCGATGTTCCAGATGGTCCCCTGGGTAAAGACCGAGTGCTCATATAGCGCGATAAGTTTGCCCAGAATGCTTGGCGTAAGCCGTTCGGCCATGATGATGTTGGAAGGGCGATTGCCTTCAAAAACGCGATGTGGCGAAAGCCATTCTGCAGTGCCCTCTGCTCTTACCTCGGTGATTGTTTTGCCAAATGCTAACGCTTCCGCTTGAGCCAGAACATTCGCGAACAGCACGGTATGATGTCGGCCAATGGGATTCAGAGATTTGCCAAAGGCAATAAAGTCACAAGGAATCAGCCGCGTTCCCTGATGAATGAGCTGATAAAAGGAGTGTTGTCCATTGGTTCCCGGTTCGCCCCAATAAACCGGAGAGGTTTGATATCCGGTTTCAACACCATCCACGGTAACATGCTTGCCGTTGCTTTCCATGGTCAACTGCTGCAAGTATGCGGGGAACCTCTTCAAATATTGGTCGTAGGGCAGCACTGCAACGGTTTCTGCGCCGAAGAAATTGGTGTACCAAACCGTCAGAAGGCCCAGGATGACCGGTAGATTCTCCTCGAAAGGGGCTGTACGAAAATGCTCGTCCATCTCATGAAAGCCTTCAAGGAGAGCCTGAAAATTCTCTGGGCCGATGGCCAACATTGTAGAAAGGCCGATGGATGCATCCATCGAGTAGCGGCCTCCTACCCAATCCCAGAATTCGAACATATTGGCGGTATCGATACCGAACTTGGAAACTTCGGCCGCATTAGTTGAGACCGCAACGAAATGCTTTGCGATTGATTTTTCATCGCCACCTAAGCGTTCAAGGCACCATGCCCGAGCGGTTTGGGCGTTGGTCATGGTTTCCATGGTGGTGAACGTTTTGGACGAAACAATGAACAAGGTTTCCGCTGGGTCGAGATCAAGAACCGCTTCTGCGAAGTCTGTGGCATCGACGTTGGACACGAAGCGAAACGTCATGTCGCGTTTGCTGTAGTATTTCAATGCTTCGTAAGCCATGACAGGGCCAAGGTCGGAGCCGCCGATTCCGATATTGACCACGTTACGAATACGCTTGCCCGTGTGGCCTTTCCATTCTCCGCTACGAACACGATTGGAGAAGCTGGTCATTTTGTCGAGCACCGCGTGAACCAGAGGAACGACGTTACGTCCATTCACCACAATGGATGCGTTTCTTGGAGCCCGTAAGGCGACATGTAGGACCTCACGGCCCTCAGTAATATTGATCTTTTCGCCACGAAACATGGCGTCTATATTGCCCCGCAAGCCCGATTCGTCGGCCAGTTGAAACAAAAGCTTCATGGTTTCCGACGTGGCGCGGTTTTTAGAGTAGTCGAGGTGAATCCCGGCTGCAGTTGCCGTCATGCGTTCAGCGCGATCAGGGTCCGTTTCAAATAGACGGCGAAGATGTAGTTCACGGATTCGCGCATGATGTTGCTCGAGGGCTGCCCATGCCGGGCATTCAGTTAGATGCCGCTTTTTGATAGGCTCCAGTACGGTCTTCATGGGTAACAACTCCTTTGTGGCTAAAGAGGAATAAGGATATTGCTTTAGTATGGATTCGGGAGAGCATCAATAGATCTGTGTGCCCTCCCGTTGGCCGTGTATTCGAATTCTCCCAGGGGGCAAGCTCACGCTCACTCTGAGTAGGCGAATGAATCGTCACCTTTACGCGGCGGTTTTCTCTGCATGGCCGCCGAATTGGTAGCGCAACGCGGACAGCAAGCGCCCGGCGAAATCATCCTCTCCGCGCGACGTGAATCTCTGATAGAGAGCAGCGCTCAACACTGGGGCTGGAGCCGACTCTTCAATCGCCGCGAGAATTGTCCAGCGACCTTCACCCGAATCGGAAACCCGGCCCGAGAAGTTCTTGAGGTCCGGCTGGTCGTGCAGCGCGAGTGCGGTTAGATCCAGCAGCCAGGAAGCCACAACGCTGCCACGCCTCCATACTTCGGCGATGTCTGCAAGATTGAACTGATACCGATAGTGTTCAGGGTTGCGGAGTGGTGCGGTTTCCGCATCAACAGTCTGGCCACGTGCGCCGACATTGGCGTGTTGCAGGATATTAAAGCCTTCCGCGTAAGCAGCCATCAGGCCGTATTCGATTCCGTTATGCACCATTTTCACAAAATGGCCTGCACCGGCAGCGCCGCAAAGCAGATATCCTTGCTCGGAGGTGCTTTCATTCTTTTTTTGTCCTGGAGTCGCAGGAAGGCCTGAGCTACCGGGGGCCAGGGTCTTGAAGATGGGATCAAGATGCTCAACTACCTCACGAGGGCCTCCAATCATCTGGCAATAGCCGCGATCAAGCCCCCATACGCCGCCACTCGTGCCTACATCGACGTAGTGTATTTTATGCGATTCAAGTTCCTTGGCCCTGCGTATGTCATCGACATAATAGGAGTTTCCACCATCAATGATGATGTCTCCAGGCTGAAGTTTAGGCGTCAATTCACGAATCATGGCGTCGACCGCGGCGGCGGGAACCATCAACCAAATCGCGCGCGGAGCTTGCAATTTTTTGATCAAATCATCGACGGATGTTGCCCCTTGGGCGCCTTCGCTTACCAGTTGAGCGACTGCCCCGGCGTTTCTGTCAAGCGCAACGCATTGATGCCCACCGCGCATAAGGCGGCGCACCATGTTGGCGCCCATACGACCCAGACCTATCATTCCTAGTTGCATTATTTTGATGGCTCCTTGTTTTGTTGAATTGGATGTTTGATTGAATTGAAAATATTCGCTCCTTGGGCGCCGGCATATTCCCTCGCTCGGCCCCGAGCCTATCTATGCTGTAGTCGAAGCAAGGGCTGTTGATCTCAAACTTGCAGCTTCGAAGCCAAGGTAGGCTGCGCCAAATAGCCCGGCTTGGTTCCCCAGCATTGCCTTTTCAATCCTTGTTTGATCATTGCGATATGTAAAAGAGCGTTTCCGTATTTCGGCGATCATGGTCGGTGCAAAGAGGTCCCAGGAAGCGAGTGGGCCGCCGCTCAATAAGTAAAGTGGGAAGTTGAAAATGTTGATTAGGCTGGCAAGGGCTATGCCTAGGGCTTCCCCCATAGACTCAAAGATCATCACCGCTTTCTGATTTCCAGAAAGGGCTAGATCATAGACGTCTTTAGCGGTCATTTCGGATCCAAGCTGCAACAACTTTGCCATACACGTGATAGCTGTTGCGGATGCGTGTTTTTCAAGGCAGCCACGATTGCCGCAACCGCATGGATAACCGTTGGGAACTACGGTCATGTGACCCAGCTCACCCGCCATGCCAACCTTTCCATGGAGGATCTTGCCGCCGAAAATGATTCCTCCTCCAACACCTGTTCCCAGAGTGATCAAAACCAGGTCATCAACTTCACGACCTGCCCCAATCCACTTTTCTCCTAAGGCGGCTGCATTAGCATCGTTCTCAAGACAAACGGGAACGCCAAGTCTCTGCTCAATCTCATCGCGGATCGGCGCACCGTCAAAAACCGCAAGATTGTTGGAACCAACGATGGTCCCGGTTTCAAGAACGATAAAACCAGGTACGCCAATTCCGATTCCGGCCAGTTGTTTTGGCCCAAATTGATCGCGTAGTTTGCAGACGGAGTTCACCATGTCCTCCAGGACTTTATGTCGCCCTTCGGATAGATTGGTGGTCCCTGCAATCTTGGCGAGAACCTCACCTGCGCCCGTGATTGCGGCGGCGCGCAGGTTGGTTCCCCCCAGGTCAACTCCAATGGAATAATCAACCATGAGTCCTCTTACGCGCTCGTTACGCGCTCGCGCGAACTTTTCTGCTTGCATCCACCGCGGTTAGCAGCTGGTGGAAGGCGTCCGCAAAAAGTTTTATGCCATCCTCAAGCAGCTTTTCCGTGACCTTATGCATGGAGATGCCGGCTTTCTCAAGGTCTTTCATGGTCTGCTCGGCATTTTCAACGGATTCGACGAGGCTGTTACGGGGCTTGCCATGGTCGCGATAAGCATCGACTGTTACCGGAGGCATGGTATTTACGGTATCGGTCCCGATCAGTTCCTCAACATAAAACACATCTCGGTATTTGGGATTCTTGGTGCTGGTGCTAGCCCAGAGCAAGCGCTGTGTTTGAGCGTTAAGTGCTGCTAGCTTTTGCCAACGCGGGCTTGAATAGAGTTCGTGATAGCGGCGATAGGTGAGTTTTGCATTTGCAACAGCGGCTTTTCCATGTAGATCCTCAATGGCCTTCTTACTGGCATCGGACGTCGCTGCTTTCAGTTTTTCATCAAGCATGGCATCGATGAGCGTATCGATACGGCTGATGAAAAAACTGGCGACGCTAGCCACGTTGGCCGGATTGCCGTTTGAAGCAACCAGTCTTTCCACGCCCGCCATGTAAGCCTGCGCAACATCTACATAAGCTTCCAGAGAGAACAAGAGTGTTACGTTGATATTGATCCCCTCGCCAATAAGCTGTTCGATGGCAGGGAGAGATTCCTTGGTGCCAGGTACCTTGACCATGAGATTCGGGCGATTCACCGATCGCCATAACCGCCTTGCTTCCTCAATGGTCCCTTTTGCGTCGTTTGCCAAGGTTGGAGCGACTTCGAGACTTACGAATCCATCCTTGCGATTCGATTGGTCATACACCACGCGCAAAACATCCGCGGCATCCTGAATATCGCGAATGGCGATAATTTCGTACATGCCCTTTGCATCGAGCTCGGGCCTCTGCTGCAGGGCAGCTAGAGCGCCGCTATATTCGTCACTGCCGGTAATGGCTTTCTCGAAGATAGAGGGATTTGAAGTAACGCCCCGCACGCCGTCCTGTTCTACAAGGCGCTTGAGTTCGCCGCTATCGATGAGACTGCGGCGAATGTAATCCAGCCACACGGATTGGCCGTATTGGTGCAGTTCCTGGAGGGAGTTGGATTTTTTTTGTACGGTCATCATATCTTCCTTGATGTGGATTTGGTCAAAAAGTAAATCGGTCGCTTGCGGAACCTTTAGGCTACGGGATCCACATTCCAGCGGGTAATCACGCGGACATCTCTTTCATATCCAAGTACGCTTACAGTGCCCGTTCCTAGCGAAAGAAGTCGGCCGGCATCAGCCGGAAGCCCCAGCCAGCGGGCCGCTAGAATTCGGAGGATATGTCCGTGGGCAAACAAGGCAACAGTTGAGGTGCTTGATTGGCTGATGGAATTGGCTCGTTCAATCACTCTGTCTGCGCGAGTTCCCACTTCTTCGAGGGATTCGCCGTTGGGCACGCCCGCAGTCCAAAGGAACCAGCCGGGCCTCGTTTTACGGATATCGAGCGTGGTGCGGCCTTCATAGTCCCCATAGTCCCACTCACAAAGCATCGGGTCGGTCTCCACGACATCGCCATATCCGGCGAGCCGGCAGGTGTCCAAAGCCCGCTTCAAAGGGCTGGAGAGAACCATGCCAAAGCGGCGCCCCGTAAGGAAACCCCCAACAGCCTTGGCCCTGGAGCGCCCGGCATCAGTTAGAGGTATGTCCGTTTTACCGGTGTGAGCGCCGGACAAAGTCCATTCGGTCTCGCCATGACGTATCAACCAAATCTCCTGCGACTTTGAAGACGAGTGAACGGAATGACCAGTGTGCGACTCGCCTTCGCGATTGATAACGTTATTCTGAACATCGGTGGCACTAAGGTTTGTCATTGAATCTTCAAACACCTCCTAAAAATCGGATCGGGGCCGATTAATGACAGCTCTTCACGCAATAACTCTTTCTCATTCAATCTGGGTAGAGATGCGCTGCTCGTATAGTCATTCGTCTTTTGAATAACAGCGGTATCACCGCCGTTAAGTGAAATTGAAAGCTCTGGCCCCGCCAACATCACTGTCGTCTGGTTGCCGGAAGCAACAACCACTTCCGCTTCCGGCAAAACAGCACGAAACCATGAGCCGAGGTATTGAGCGGCAATAAGCGACACCGGCGGAGCATAAAGCACTCGAACCGCCTTAATCTCCGGCACGCGTGTGCGCCGCCCGTCACTTCCGCAAAGCTGCGATATCAACTGACGTAAGCCGGTCAATCTTGTCCAGGCTAAATCGGCAACGTTCCAGCCAAGCTGGTAAGCACTACGAACGAATGCGGAACCCGCGGCGGGATCCGCAAATTTCTCAGAATCAATTACGACTTTGTGAGCAAGCGAGAAAAAGTCCTGAAAGCCTCGGTCGGCTACCAGTCTGGGACTTCGCACGTAGAGCACCACTGGCAAATCAGCCGCGGCGAGAGACAATATCAATTTGGGAACATCGCTTAAAAGGGAGATTGGCGATTCGATCTCAATCTGCTCACAGCAGATCTGCTGGCGCTGCCCAAATGGCAACCAACATTGTGCCTGTACTCTCGCAGCGATATTGCCGCTTGTAGTCCCGTTCCGTAGAACCCGAAGCAGCAGAACCCTGCTTGGATTGCCATGCATGAGTTCAGCAACAATCTCGTTTATATCCTGGGAGTCTTCCTCTCCATCCATCGCGGTGATAAACGTCATTGTGCAGGCGCGGATGACTCCGGAGGTGTTCTCCGCGCTTTTATCGTCGGCAAGCTGGGTCCATAACTTCGATAAGTCTTTGAGTATAGACTCGGGGCTGAACGTGGTTGACATTTATGGCAGCCTCCAGCGATGGCCGCGCTGCGCGAGCATCTCATCGGATGCCGTCGGCCCCCATGTGCCGGCGGTGTAATTAGGAAAGTCAAATTTCGTATTGCCCCACCAATCGAGGACCGGCTGAACAACCGCCCAACTTGCATCCACCATGTCTTGTCGCGTGTACAACGTGGCATCGCCGATCATGGCGTCGACTAAAAGCGTTTCATAGGCAGATGGAGAGCGCTGCCCGAAGCTAGCTCCGCAATTGAAGTCCATCGAGACGGGGCGCAGGCGCATTCCACTACCCGGCTGCTTCGCAAGAAACTTCATCGAAATACCCTCTTCTGGTTGAATGCGGATTAACAGAAGGTTGGGGCGAACGTCAGCGTTGAGTCCATCAATCGAAAACGGCGAATGCGGCGCCGTTTTGTAGTAGATCGCTATGTCGGTGACACGCTTCGGCATGCGCTTACCGCTTCTGAGATAAAACGGTACGCCGGCCCAGCGCCAATTA
>DATGIO010000219.1:0-38703 GCA_035295685.1 Candidatus Angelobacter sp. | reverse complement strand
CTCCGGCAACTTTGCCGCTATGCAATCGCGCGCAGCTTTTTCAAACCCACGAGCCTGCCACGAGCGATTGCGCACCTGGGTTTTGTCCAAGCTGACCCGATGCGCGCACCCGCCCGCGCCCAGGATCTCATCCTCTCGCACCGTGTTCAGGACTATCGCGCGGGACAACTGGAGCGCCGCTATGCGCGGTTGGCGGTGGAAGAAGCTTTCTTCTTCAACTACGGTTTCTTGCCGCGCGAGACCATGGCCTTGCTGCACCCGCGCGAGGCGCCGCGTGAATGGGACGCCCGAATGGAGGCCCGCGCCCAGGAAGTATTGGCCTTTGTGCAAGAGCGCGGCCTCACCTATGCCAAGGACGTGCAGGCCCATTTCGATCATGGCCGCATCAGGCGCTGGGGCGCTGACTTGCATCTTGGCACGCATCTGCTGGAGGGGCTGCACTATCGCGGGCTGCTGCGCGTAGCGCGGCGCGAGGCTGGCGCCCGCGTTTACCAGTCGATCGAACACCCGCCACAGGACAACAGCCCTGACGCCCGGGTTTCCCGCGCCGGCCAGTTGCTGGACAGAGTGGTGCGGCTCTATGCGCCACTGCCCGCGGCCAGCCTGAACTATCTTTGCTTGTTGCTGCGTTACGGCGTGCCGCACCTGGCCACCGAGGTGCGGCAAGTGCAGGAACAGGCAAAGTCTCGCTACGCCCACGCCGATGTCGAGGGGCTGCTGTGGTTCTGGCCTCGGAGCGAGAACCCTATGGCTGGCCGATATACGCTCCAAGACAAGCTAGAAGATACGCTCGAAAACAAGCTGCGCTTTCTTTCGCCTTTCGATCCCGTAGTCTGGGACCGTCGGCGCTTCCAGTTGTTCTGGGGCTGGGAATACAAGCTGGAAGCCTACGTGCCGGCCCACAAGCGCCGCATGGGCCACTATGCAATGCCCATGCTCTGGAGCGATCAAATGCTGGGCTGGGCCAATCTGAAGGTCGTTGATGGCCGCTTGCGGCACGAACTGGGTTTCGCCGGTCCTCGGCCACGCGGTAGCGCCTTTCGCCAGGCGCTGGATGCAGCGTTGCAGCACATGCGGGAGTTTCTGGAACTCTAGGCCGACGGCGCCAACCTCGCAATGGACCATTTTCGACACCATCGTAAAATGGACCGGACCGTTTTATGACACCCACGAAATTGGTCCTGCTTGCTTATTGGTGTGCGTGCTTCGTCTGGGGCGCGCGAATGGCATTGCTGGGGCAGTCACAGGGAGGCTTGTAACGCCGAACTTCCCGATTCTCGACGAGCGGACCAAGGCTCGATTCTTTGTTGCTTCTACTCTCGAAGCAAGACTTCTTTCTGCAGCCCGTGAATCATGTATTGATTAAGTCGATGATTTTACTATCTGAATAGCGAAAATATCGCGAAGTACGCTGACTTATCCCTTCTGTTTCGTAAACTCCTGCTGGTCGCCCACCACCCAGGTTTTCCCGTTGTCCGGGCTCATTTCGTATGTGGTATGAAAGTTTGTTGGAGACTTGCGCTCAAAAGTGAAACGCTCCAGTGCGTAGAACGCGCGCAGCTCGGGCACTCCTTGGAAAGTCATTTTGTCTCCCTCCCAGCCGCTGCTGCGAAAGATCCTTGCTCCTGCACTGTGGTTGCTGGCAAGGAGCAAGACCAATCCTCCGGAGAAGGAGTCCACGCTTAAGAGTCCGGCAAATTCAAAGGTGTTCGGCGGCTCTTCTTTGTGTCGAATGGAGATGCACTGCTTCTCAAGATCGGGAACGAAACTGAATTTTGACTCGACTGATTTGCCGCTGGTAAAGCTCCCTTTCCCGCTCCAACTCCCTTGGAAATACTCCAATACATCGGGGGGAAGTGAAGCTCCGGTTCGGCGTGCTATTGCGGTAGAGGGAGATGCAGCCGTATCCCCTGCGACTGGCGTTTGTGCGTGGCTTTCTACGGAACTCTTTGTAAACCTCAGCGTATCGCCCATCTGCCAGTTTTTGCCGTCTCCGCTCACCTCGTAGGTCATTTGGAATGTCGTCGATGACAGGCGGTTATATCTGAAGCGTTCCTGCAGTGAGGGCTTGGTCTGCATTGTGGTTTTGGTAAAAATCAGCGTCTCGTCCTGCCAGCCATCGCTGGTAAACACGCGAGCGCCCCCGAAATTGTCGTTCATGAACATCGTAAACTTCCTGGTGCCTGGGTCGAGACTCCATGTTGCAAGAGCATGAAACCCATTCGGTGGACGATCGTCATGGCGGTAAACAAGCGAGTGGCCATCAAGCTCCAGTGTGAATGCGACATCCGCTTCAATCTTGTTGCCATTGGCGAACTGGCCTTCTCCTCTCCACTTGCCTGCAAAGAATGCTGCCAAGTCCGAGATCGTCGACGTGGGCGATTCGGTTTGGGAAGATGTAGAAGCTTGCTGCGCCGCTTGTTTTTCGGGGCGTACCCTCTCGATCGCGTCGTGCAATACGGGTACGGAGTCCACGTTGATTGCGTAGATTTGCCCCTTCCGCCCGAAGTACAGCGTCTTCCTATCCGGCGAGAGCGAAGGATTATATTCGGATTCCGCCGTGTTAACCGCCGGGCCAAGGTTCTTCGCCGGAGACCACTCTCCATGGCTCTTGGTGCTCACGTACAAATCTGCACTGCCCGCTCCTCCTTCTCTCTTGGAATAGAAGAGCATGAGTTGTCCATCGGGAGTCATCCACGGGCTGGTATCGGACGCGCCGGAATTGATATTCGAACTTAACTTCACCGGAGACGCAAACCCGGAGCCGGTCGCTTGTGAGCAGTAAATGGAGTTGAGCTGGGCTTTCTCTTTATCTGAAAAGAAGCACAACGTGCCGTTTGTATCCACCGTCGGAGAGCCCTCTTTCCCGGGAGAGCTCAACTCCTTGATCCAGTGGGGCTCCCCCCAGCCCTCCCCGGTCTGATCTGCATACACCCGCTCTATACTCCAAAGATCCATGGTGTTGTTTTGCGTGCTGCCGGGTACGGGTCTGGTTGAGATGAAGAAAAGTTGTCTCCCGTCGGGACTGAGCGCAGGGTCCAGGTCCGACCAGCGGTCGTCGCTGAACGCAACTTGTGTGGGGGGCTGCCAGCTTCCGTCACGAAACTCCGAGCGCAAAATGTGCAGGATCTTCCTCTCCGGAAAGCTCCGCGTGAAATAGACCTGCTTCATGTCTTTAGTGAAGGTCACCGTGAATTCATGCCCGGTGGAGATAACTCCAGGAGCCAACGGCGCTGCTTCCTGGTTTGCCGCGACGTTGCTGGACGAAGATGATGCAGACAAAGGTGGAGCTGAAGAGGAAGACGTCTCCAGCCGGACTGTTTCGAGCACCTTGTCCCATTCCAGCAGGCCGGTATGGATCGCAAAGAACTTTGTGGGCTGTAATCCTTCGCGTTTCACCGCCGTGATCAACTCCGGCATGTTGAACGTCATGGTAAGAGCGCCTGTTGCGTTGGGGAAAAGATCATTGGAGCTTCCATAGAGGATGCGCTGTTCGGGGAAGTAGACCATTTGCATTCGTTCGTCGCCCTGCCCCGCAATGGGAATGATCTCCAGCCTAGTGGAGCCTCGCCCGATCGCCGTTTTGGTCGTGATTGAGTGCAACACTGCCTTGCGGGGCGCATTAGCCAGGGAATCCGGATTGAGCGTGTGCGGCGCCGCCAAGAACTTTTGCAGCAGGGGCGCCGTGGACCCAAGCACATAGACGGGAACGCCGCGCGCAACATACTCGCGCAATCCGGCGAAGTGCCAGAGTGAATCCGTCGTTGAAATCACGCCTTTGATGGGCACATTCGGGAAGCGGCCCTCAATTGCCTTCAGGATTTTTTGCGAGTACCTGGGAGCTTGCGGACATTCCAGGACGATCAGGCCATCCTCCTGCCGGACGACACCCACGTTCCAATTTCCGGCGATCATCCAGATGCCCTCACCGATTTGGGAAAATGAATCTTGAGCGTCTTGCGGCAGCGGGTCGTCGTAGGATACTTTGCCGGTCGTCTCAAACTGCTTCTTCGGTTCCTCGGGAATGCCAAACTTATCGTTGGGCAGATCGGCATTGAATGTAACGTCACTGAGTATGTATGTTCTTTCCAGCTCTTCATTTCTAAACGCAACCCATTGCCGCGGGTAAACTACGCCGCTCTTATCCACCTTCCAGAAGAGGAATTCGGTGCGCCACCGCACATCACCCCAGGCATTCTGTGCCAGGTCATGCTTGTTGGTTCTTGTGGATTCGATGCAATCGGGCAGGCCCGACCCGCTGTTGATGAGCACACGCACGGGAAAGCCTTGCCATGTAAAGGCAAGGACGCGGTGCTTGACTCCGTGAAACATCGTTTCAGGTTGCGTCCGCAAGTCCGGTGCATCCATGGCCGTGAATAGAATGCGTTCGGGGCTCAGCGCATACCATGCTCCTTGATCAACCGATGTCTGCCAGAACGATCTGCCGTCACCCATGTGCCTTTGTTGAGCCGAGATTCCGTCTGCCAAGCGGGTGGAGATATCGAACTCGAATTGTGGGGATTTGAAGGAGGCTTCCAACGTCGACCTTCTTCCCGAAAGATCGCGGTATTCGGTAAAGGGCAGCACGCTTGTCCACCACGGAGATTCGTATCGCTCCGAGTCGTCGAGTCGGTTCACAACCATATTGCCCACCAGCTTCAGCGACTTTACGGCCTCCAGCTTCTCTTTGCCGCCCATGGCGTCGATCGCCTGGAGAAGCAATGTTTTCGCGGTTGGATCCGCTGGCTTCGTATTTGAGCCTCCCGCTTTGGCATCCGCCGCAAACAACTGGTTGTGAGAAAATAGGGAGAAATTCAACAGGAAAACGGCTGCGAGCAAAGAGTAGTTGAACCTGAACTTCATCAAGATTGCGCCCTTAGAGAAAATAAGATTAAGTAAACCGCTGATCGATATTCAAGTCGATCCCATGTTCAAGTCGAGCCGTGTTCAAGCTTGGAGCTGATTCCAACTGTTGAATGATGGCTATGGGCTATTGACCGCTGACTGCTGACTACCGACCGCTTTCTTCAGCCAAGGCGCGAGATCGACCGACCATAGATTCATGCGCCCGTTGTCCCATTCCACCATTCGCTGCAGGGCGCGCTCGGTGTCCGCCGTGGAGGCGGGCAAGGTCACCGGCACAATCCGATTGCTGCTGAAGTAGAGCCTGTGGCCGTCCGGTCCCAGCCTGGGTTCGATTTCCTGCGATGGGCTGTTGACCACGGGGCCCAGATGGACAGGCTCACCCCATTGGCCGTTCTGCCGGAACACAATAAAAAGGTCGAGATCCTTGTCTGCCGTGGGTGGGCGGCTGGAAGCGAAAACCATGAAGGATTCATCGGGAGCTACCGTCGGATCTACATTATTGGAGTCTTCCTTGCTGAAGGGCAGGCGTTCAGCCGGTTGATAGGCGCCATTTACAAGCTGGGAGCGGTAGATCTGAAAATGGCCCGTCTCCGGCGAGGCCTTCATCAAGTAGAGGCTTCCGTCGCGCACAATGCTGGGTGAGAATACCGAGTTGCTGGAGTTGACGGTTGCCGCTAGTCGCACCGGAGCCCCCCATGCTTGCCCTTGCCGTTCAACCCGCCACAGATTCCCGCCATGCCCTGGATAGTTCTTTCCGCCCCATGCGCCATCCAAGGCTTTGTCTCCGCCGTTGTCGGGGCGATTGGATGCGAAGATCATGAATTTGCCGTCCGGAGACAGTACCGCCTCCAGGTCGTGCCACCGTCCGGAAAACGGCGCGATTTTCGGAGGCGTCCATCCACCGTCTTTCTTTCGTTGCGATTCCATCACGGCCACCGCCGCTCCGTTGCTGCGCGCAAAATAGATCGTCTGGCCGTCCGGAGTGAAGGTGGGAGCCGTGTCGTCTGCTGGGCTTGAAATCACGCCGGGAGCAAAGATCACGGGAGCCGCTGATTGGTCTGTTGTGGGGGAAGTCTGCGCGGCGGCATGAAGAGTCGCCAGAATCGCCAGAGAGAGGAGGCGTGTACCAGCCACGAATGTTTGAAAAGGTCCCTTCAATGTGTCCCTCCGCGAATGTGTTTCCTTCGCGCAGTCGAGCCTTGGTTAGTCCACGCTTCAAGCCTGTCTGCCTGAAAAACAGCTCTCCTAAGAAACGGCTTCCTATAAAGCGCTTTCCCGAAAGCAGCCTACCCGCAAATGGCTTCCTGATTTTTTGAGGTGCTGGAAAGCATTTTTGAATGCGTCTGCGCGGTTTACAAGCGTCTTGCGGTGGTGGCAGCGGAAAATGCGGTGAACCGTGCAACTTGTGCGCTGAAGCGGTGGCCAGTGGCGTTTGCTATCGCCCCTCTTATAAATAACCGGGCTACAATGGAAACAAACCCCGCAATGCGGAACCTTCTTCAACGTGTGCCTCTTTTTTGGGTGCTTCAGATAGCCGGATGGGGCTCCTATGGGCTGACTCTGTTTCTCGCCACACTGCCGTATCTGGGGCTCCGGGACTTCGTTGCCTATCGGTCTGTTTTTTCGGCGGCGTGTTTTGCGGTGAGCTTTGTGATGCACCGAGTTTGCAGGAAGCTCTGGCGAGACCGTGCTCCATGGCCACGTGTTCTGCCTACGATTGTCGTATTTTCTTACGCTGCGGGATATCTCTGCTCGGTGGCCGCATATCGGTCTGAGATTCCTTTTCTCGCCAAGCCACCGACCACCAATCTCTGGATGGCTCCGGTGACCGGAGGCTTCAATGCCGGGTTCATCCTCATGGCATGGTGCGGTCTCTATTTTGGCGTGAAGTATTATCAGGCCCTTGAAGCTGAGAGCCGCCGCGCTCTGGCTGCCGAGGCATCGGCACGCGAAGCCGAATTACGGGCCCTTCGATATCAGATCCATCCGCACTTTCTCTTCAACACGCTCAACGCCATCTCCACCCTGGTGGTTGAAGGGAACGGCCCGAACGCCACGCGCATGATTGCCAGGCTTGCCGACTTCTTTCGAGCTACCCTCGATGGAGACGCCGAAAATGAAGTGCCGCTCGAAGACGAGGTTTTTCTGGCTGAGCAATATCTTGAAATCGAAAAGATACGTCTTGGAGACAGGCTTCAGGTCCGGTTCGATGTTGCGCCCGCCGTGCTCCCGGCCTTCGTTCCGCATTTGCTGCTCCAGCCTCTCGTTGAAAATGCGGTAAGACATGGCATCGCCTCCAACCCCGCTGGAGGAGCGTTGCTCGTGCGTGCCGAACAGGTAGGAAGCCGCCTTCGGATCTCAATCGCCGATAGCAGTTTGGGCCGCGCGAGTCAGGCGGCGCAAGCGGACACACCAATGAAGCCACCCAGGACCATGGATGTAGCGGTCGTGACCGAAGTGACTGAAGAGCGGGTTGCGACAAAGCAAATGGCAGCCACGCAGCCAATCGAAGAAGAGACACGCGCGGGCGATGAACTCTCGCCCAATCCTCAGTCTAACGGCATTGGGCTTGCCAACACTCGAAACCGGCTTGCGCAGCTTTATGGAGATGACTATAGCTTTGAGCTGCACCGTCCCGCCGCCGGAGGCTGTGAGGTAGTGATCGAGATTCCTTTGCGCACCGATGCGCCGCCATTTGCGGAGCGGTTCAACGCGTGAGCATTCGTGTTGTAATCGTCGACGATGAGCCTTTGGCCCGCCGAGGCATTCGTGCTCGTCTTCGAGCCTTTCCGGAATTCACGATTGTTGAGGAGTGCGCCGACGGCCCCGCCGCCGTTGCCGCGGTGCAAAAGCTCTCACCCGACCTGATGTTCCTGGATGTCCAGATGCCCGGCATGAGCGGTTTCGATGTGCTCCGCCGCCTCTCGCCCGGTCCTATGCCATCGGTCATCTTCCTAACTGCGTATGATCGCTACGCCCTGCAGGCGTTTGATGTTCATGCGCTCGACTACCTGCTTAAGCCCATCGACGAAGACCGCTTTTCCAGTGCGATCGTTCGCGCTCGTCGGCAGATTGAGTTGCAGAATGCGGGCGAGCTTGGAGAACAGTTAAAGACCTTTCTGGCCGAGCACGCGGCCCAGGCCAAGCGGATCGGCCATGCTGAACCAATCATCCATGCTGAGGGGAGTATCCCCGCCAAACGGAGTATCCATGCCGCCCGAAGCAGCCATGCGGAACGGTTTGCGATCCGCAAGGGATCGCGAATCGTATTTGTGCTTGCGGATGAGATCGACTGGATCGGAGCCGCCGGAGACTACGCCGCTCTGCATGTGGGCAAGGCGACGCACCTTCTGCGCGAGACCCTGAATGCTCTTGAATCGCGGCTTGATCCCGCACGCTTTGTCCGCATCCATCGTTCAACGATTGTGCAGGCCGCGCGCATCCGTGAACTACACGGCCTGCCGAATCGGGAATTTCGTGTCCGGCTGGCCGACGGCACGGAGCTTAAGGCCAGCCGCTCCTACCGCGACCGGCTGTCGCCCTGGCTCTCGTAAACTATCTTTATTTATCTCTTAATTACTCTGGAAACTATTTTGGGGTGAGCGGGAATATTAGTTAGAGGAGTATTGGTTTTAGCCGCACGCAAAAGCATCCTATAGCCACGGCTCGTTGTCGAGAAGAGGGCTATGCCTCCCACGCTGCAAAAGGTTTTCGCGCCTCATCTTGCCGAGCGCTGACCTCTGAGCTTTCCCCCTGCGGCCTCCGTACTTTTCCTCTGTGTCCTCTGCGGTAGAGGTTTTGACCGTGCTGATCGCTACTCGCGGGAATTGCCAGGCGGAGGTCGTGCGCGAGTTGTAAGGCCTCATCACGCAACAGTTCGTCCCCGATCGTATGCGGCGTTCCAGCCGCCGTGATCTCAACCCGGTTGCCCATCCTGTACCAGGATGTAATCGCTCGGATGTCCGTGATATCGGTCGTACGAATATCCCGTGTGCGAGTCCACTTGAGCGCAGTGCGTCTCCATCGAAACAAGCCTCTTTCCACGGTAATTTCTGCAATGCCGAAGGCGCCCCACACGGCGATTGCTAGAGCGAGACCATAACCGATCAGCACTAACACGAAGAACGGCAGAATATAAAGAATGTCGTCGGGATTCCGTTGTGCGGTACGGTAGAAGACGCTGCAGATGAACGCGAACACGCCCGTGCTAACGCATATCAAGTGGAAATAGGACGATCTTCGGTTCTTTCGCTCAATCCGCACACGAAGGGTGCTGCCTCGCCTTCTGATGCGCACCCGTGGACGGAAAATTTTGTAAACATCAAACATAATCCTTCACGCCAAGCTACCAGGGTTATCTCCTCTGTGCCTTCAGCGGTAAGGTTTGATGTTACTGATTGCTGGCTGCTGGAGCGCTGACTGCTGCTCTTTCAATATCCACTCCGAGATCTTCTCCAACGCCACGGGAGCGATCGTTTCCTCGATTGTGGAGTATTCCTCGGGAGAGCCTGTCGTGGCCGTCTGGAACAGATGATTCAAAGCTGGAAGTTCATCGACCTCAAAGCTCTTGTTGCCGCCTGCTTCGAGGGCTTTGCGAATCACGGGCAGGTTCTGTTTTGGCGGGACTTGCAGGTCTCTTTCTCCGTTCAGAGCCAGCACGGGGCACGCCACCTTGCCGAGCGCGGGCGCGGGATCGTAGGCCAGAAAGTAGCGAAACCATGGCGACATGAGCTGCGCGATCGCTACTTTGATCTTTTCTTCCGGCATCTCCGCGGCCAGCTTGTCGTGAAGCGCGTTCTTGAGAGAAGCGTCATCCTGGGCCTGCTTCAACACGTTCAGCACATCGCGTTCCTCGGCCCCGACTTTAAGCGCGGCTTCATGGCTCTTGCCTCCGGCTTCAGCCAGTAGAGTCGCTTGCGTCACCAGAATCTCGTCTCCGGGAACGGCGGAGCCGGCCATCATCACGATGAACGCTACATCGTGATTGCGCGCGGCAACCATGGGCGCAATGATCCCACCTTCGCTGTGGCCGATCAGGCCGATTTGCCGGGGATTAATTTCCGGGCGTGTTTTCAGATAGGCCACGCCCGCTTCCGTATCGGTGGCAAAGTCCGCAGTGGTTGCGGCGGAAAAATTTCCGGTAGATTTGGCCACGCCCCGGTCGTCCGCGCGCAGCACTGCAATGCCTTTGCGTGTGAGATAGTCGGCCAGAACGAGAAACGGTTTGTGCCCAAGAAGGCTTTCATCCCGGTCCTGCGGACCTGACCCCGTGATTAGGACCACAGCAGGGAAAGGCCCTTTACCGTTGGGGACGGTAAGGGTCGCCGCCAGGCGGTCGCCACCCGCCTGGTTGTCATAAGCTACATCCTCCTCGCGATAGGGATACGGCTTCTTGGGTTCTTGCGGGCGGGGGTGGTGCTGTAATTCTGCCGCGCTCTTCACCCGTTTGAGTTGGAGAGGCAAAGATCCCCCTCCCTGCGACCATGTCCCGGTGAGGGTGGAAAGATCGGTGCTGAGCGCGCCTTCGAAGGCTCCTTTAATGCTTGCCGCATCCAGCTTCACTCGTCCATCCTTGAGTTGCGCCGAGGAGAAAGGAATATCCTTCGCGCCCTGGTCCGGGCTGTCCAAGGTGGCCTTCAGTCCGCTCGCCGTGCTGGTGATATGAAAGACAAGCTTCAGTTTGGCCGGGCCGGTGTTCAGCGTGCCCATCCAGTCGCCCACCAAATCGGACGGCTTGGCCGTCTTGGCGATGGAGCCCTCGGGAGCCTTGGTTTGCGGCGGCACAAAAAATAATCCGGCCACTCGGCCTTTGGCATCATAGACCACCTTCGCATCCAGATCTTGCTGGCCGAAGTGGCAGGTGACGAAAACCGCTTGATAGCCTTGCAACTCCTGCTGGCGGGTTCCAACAATGGTTTGGAATGCTCCCGCCTGGGCCACAACCGAATCCCATGCCGAAGCCAGCCTATCGGCAGGCAGGGCACCGGTCATCGTTTCGTTAAAACTCTTTTCGACTTCGCTGAATTGGCGACTTGCCATTGTGTTGACGAGAGTCTTCGCCTGATTTTGATAATCGATGCCTTGAGAATCCATTGTTCGATACGCAATGGCATGAGAGTCCATATCTCGATTATGGATGCTGCGATACTCGGTGGCGTGAATCCGCGCCGCTGCGCCCGCAAGAACAAGAAACATAATCGACAAATACACTTCACCTCTTACACGCATGTCTTTCCTCCAAGTGGATGCCTCCCGCCCCATGTAACTGTCTGCAATCTGCGACAGTTCTTAGCTTGGCGCAACCGCATCTATGATAAGCCTGCCACAAAAAATCGATTGCTGGTAGGTAATAAAAAGTAATGGGTTCTTCGCGCGCAACCCATTCAAAAATGGCGGTGCAAAAACAGCGGTCAGATTCTCAGCGGTCAGCGCTCAGCAAAAACCAAAACCTGCCTGCGGCGCCACCACAGAGGACACAGAGGAAAAGCTCAGAGGTCACAGAGGAAAGAAAAGCAAGAGTGTCAGCAGTTGACAGAAACCAAAACCTGGCCAAAGGTGCGAGCCATAGAAGAACGAGATTAATGTCGGCGGTTGCAAAATCGTCAATTAGATCTGTCTAGGCACCAGCGTTAGCCATGCGCCAATCACTCTAGCTGGGACGAGTAGAATAAAAACACAATGTTTGAACGATACACAGAGTCTGCGCGCCGAGCTATTTTCTATGCTAAGGCGTCTACGCTTCTGAGAGGCGCTCCTTCGTTGGATTCAGTCCATCTGCTTGAGGGATTGATGTGGCGTAAAGGCTCCCAGGCACAGGTATTGTTTCGCTTGCGGGAAAACCTTCCGCACTATCGAGGCGAGAGGTTTAACGCCACGGCCCTGCGAACGACGATTAAGGGAAAAAATCCACAACTCACAGATGACGCCAAGAAGATTCTGGCCTGGACCGCTATAGAAGCAGAGGCAATGAACGATTATTGGATCGACACGGACCACCTGTTATTGGGAATCTTATGTGAACCAAGAAGTCTGGCAGCTCAACATCTGTCCCAGGTGGGCATAACGCTGAAGAATGCACGCGCGGTTGTAATACGACATGGACGATCGCGGAGTGGGAGACCCATGTGGTTGAATTGGCTGCTTTTCAGATGGCGTGAAAGGAAACGAAAAATGCCAAAGCAGGAGCGCGTTGAAGATCAAAAACATAAAGCGCGACCTGACGCCGACCGCTGATTGCTTAGCGCTATTTCTGATACAGTGATGGAGACGCGCGCAGGGCGCGTCCCGTCCGCGGAAAGGGCCGCGCCCACCTGCACCTAGCAGAGGTCCACTCTCTTATGAACCTCTTTCGCCTGCATTGCGGACCAGGCACATGAAGGAGGTAGTCTCTTGAATTTAGAACAACAGAAAAAACAGGCACGCGAATTGCTGCGTGCTCTCCGCGCAGGAAACCAGGAAGCTCTTACCCGTCTGCGGGCCCGTCATCTTCGCTGGGCCGGCGTTGACGATGCCAGCGCGCGCCAGGACGCGGCGCTGCATGACGCGCAGTTCGTGATTGCCCGGGAGCAGGGATTTGCGAGTTGGCCCAAGCTCAAAGCCTATGCGGAGCCTTCTCCGTATGTCCGGCACACAAGACTGTTTGTGGCGGACGTGCATTGGATTGCGGACCGAGTCCACGGTCTGGTACGAACCCGGCAGTCGGCAGGCCCGGCGGCCCTGGAGCAGATTCGCACGTGGCATCCGCGTTTTGAAGGCTGTTCGGACGAGGAGATTCGCCAGGCACCGTTCACTGTAGAGGACGCGCGGCTGGTTTATGCGAAAGAACATGGGTTTGATTCGTGGGACGAGCTTGAACAGCGGGTGAACCTGGTGGCCTCGGCCGCCAACCCGGAAACCACGGAGCCGTTTCTGGCTGCCTTTCGAGCATTGGAGGCCTACGATGTTGCCAAGCTGCGTTCCCTGCTGCAAAAGCATCCGGAGCTTGCCCGGCAACGCGGCACCAATGGCAACACGCTCTTGAACCTTGCAGGGAGCATTGGCTCAAGGACAAGCCGCGATGTGTCGGTGGCCATGACGGAAGCCCTGCTGGCCGCGGGTGCTGACGTAAACGACGCTAACGACCGCGGCTGGGCGCCGCTGCATCAGGCGGCTTATTCCAACCAAAGCGAAATCGCCGCCGCATTGATCAAGCACGGAGCGGACCTCGACATGGAAGGACATGGCTCGGGTGGAACTCCATTGATTGCGGCTTTGTTCTGGGGGCATCGGGAAGTTGCAGATCTGCTGGGACGGCACTCCGCGGCGCCAGGGAATCTGCGGGCGGCTGCGGGGCTGGGTAGACATGATCTTGTGGAGAAATGCTTCAGCGGAGATAAGACGCTCACGCCGGAAGCCTGCGCGGCACGGGGATTCTACCGGCCCCATAGCGGCTTTCCGAATTGGCGTCCTTCGACCGATGCGCAAGAGGTTTTGGACGAAGCCCTGGTGTGGGCTTGCAAAAGCGGCCGCACGGAGGTTCTGCCGCGCCTGCTGCAAGCCGGGGCGCGCCTGGATGCCGATCCTTACAGAGGAACCGCGCTGATCTGGGCGGCAGTTGGCAACCACGTTGAAACAGCGGCATGGCTCCTCGATCACGGGGCGAGCGTGAACCTCAGAGCCACCTTCGGTGGCCCTACCCACGGCCAGGGCGTGACTGCGCTGCACATGGCCGCGCAAAACGGCCACATGCCGATGGTGCGTTTCCTCATTGAACGGGGAGCAAACCGCAAGCTCAGGGATGACCTTTACCGCGGCGATGCCGAAGGGTCCGCAAACTACTTTGGACATATTGAGGTGCGGGACTATTTGAGGTCGCTACCGTAGTTAGCAAGTAGCATTCAGCCATCAGCCCTCAGTAAGAAATTGCGCCTGCGGCGCTACCACAGAGGCCGCAGAGGGGGCTCAAAGGACACAGAGGAACTCTCAATCTTTGAACAACCGACAAATCGCCATACGTGACATTGACGGCAAGAAATTCCAATTATGCTCAAAATGGCGTGCTGGTGGGAGATGGCAATCATTGTATTGAAGTATCGATCTGGCGAGGAGATAAGAAAAGGTGACCACGTCCTTTTCCATGGAAATCCGGCGGAGGTGGAGCTGGTGGCATGTGACCTGAATGATCCAGAAGCAGCGTGGTATATCCAGTAATTTGGGGGCGGCGTGGGGATTCTCGACCCGATGCTCTTCGGGCGAGCATTTATTCCTGCAGACCAGATTGATGAGTGCGAAGATTTGGAATTTGTCTCGCGGGCCTAGACAGGGGAAGAACATCTCGTTTTGAAGGCTCTAGGCCTCCACAGCTTCTCCCCCATTTCCATCGCCATTTGCCAAGATGCAAGCAGTCAGCAGGGAGCAATCAGCAAAGAATTGCGCCTGCGGCCCTACCTGTCATGAACTCGATCCTGTAGTCAGGCAATTTGAGTGCCCTCGCACGCCCCTCAAGGGCGTGCGAATCATCTATTGCGCAACCTCTATTTGCATATCCGTTATTTGCATATCCGCAGCCAATTTGGTACCTTGGTACCAAGTTACCAAGGCGCATCGAAGGAGGTCTCTTGAAGAGCAAAAACCTTCTCGTAGAAAGAGTACAAACCGGAGTCCGCATTGAGAAACGCCTGCTGAAGGTCTTGCGGGCTCTCGCCGACTATCGAAACCTGAGCCTGGGCGACCTATTGGAAGGCATTGTTCTTCATGCCTTCGAAGGCAAGTGCCCTTTCGAGGCAGAGACCCTGTCACGGATTCGCGAGCTCAAGAAGTTCTTTGACCTTGACCTCGATGCGGCTTCCAGCCACAAGCTGCGCGAGCAATCACCGGAAAACACTAAGAAAAGGAGCAAGAAGCGATGAGCATGATCCAAAGACAAAGGTCAGTCGCGATCCTTCATTGGAGCCTGGGCCTTGTGCTCCTATGGGAATCGATCGATTTTGCAGTCTCGCCGAACGCAGTGCAGCATCTCCGGAGCATGGGCTTGCCCGAGTGGATCGCTCCCGCGCTCGGTGGAATCGAGATGGCCGCGGTTGCCGTCTTTTTAATTCCGCGATTTCGACGCATCGGAGGAATTTCCTTATTGGCCATTTTCGCGATAGCCGCCACGTTGCACATTCTTCATGGGCAATTTGAGATTGGTTCCCTGGTCGTCTACAGCGCAGCCGTTCTCGTGAGCACCTCTGCCGGTGCGCCGAATACAGATGAGGCCACTTCATGACAGATCAAGAATTTATCGCCGCTTTTGAGAGTTGCGACCTTCGCAATGAAGATTTCCACCACGCCGATCACGTCCGCTTGGCATTTCTATATCTCTGCCGCTTCCCGGTCCTTGAAGCGGTGGAAGGCTTTTCCAGAGCTCTACAGCGGTTTGCCACAGCCCATGGCAAGCCCAATCTGTATCACGAGACGATTACCTGGGCGTTTCTCTTTCTTATTCGAGAACGCATCGTCCTTCAATCGTCCCGCCAGGATGGCCGGCAGCCAACGTGGCCAGAGTTTGCCGCTGAGAATCCAGAGCTGTTGAACCGGAAAAGTAAATTGATACTCAGCGACTTCTATTCTGACGACTTGCTGTCGTCGGACCTGGCAAAGCAAATTTTCATTCTGCCGAACCGCATCGTCGCCAGGGAGACCGGGGGAACAGACTAGCAAGAACAACACTCAGCCGTCAGCAAAAACCCAAAAACCTGCCTGCGGCGCTACCGCAGAGGACACAGAGGAAAGCTCAGAGGTCGCAGAGGAAAGAAAGGAAGAAGAATTGGCGGCTGGCAATTTTTAGTAATCGGCGATCGGGCCATCTGTATTCAAATCTTCCAGGCCAGATACCACGGTGCCTCGCCGATAGCCATGCATTTGTCAGCAATCAGTGAAGAATTGCACCTGCGGCGATATCACAGAGGAACCGTAGTGTCGGTCGTCAACCAATTGGACGTGAGGTAGAAGGCTCGCGGATTTTCCTCACATCCTCGGCAATTCTCGGCCTACAAGGGAAAACACAGACCTTCTAAAATTTTAGGGCCGGAAGAAGGCATTTCGACGATTTTGGCCTTGGCTTGGCCCCAGCAAGATTTTACGGTAGGCATCGGACATACCCCTCTGGTAACGAGAGAAACGGGCCTTTGCCGTGTTAGAACTCGTTGAAAACGAACCCTTGGATTACGAACCCTGGATTGCCAATCCTAAGAGATGGACAATTACAAGCATAGGATTTTGAGATCATTGCCTGAACCCAAGCTTGGGGGCGTTCTTCGTCTGGCTACAATCTTGCGCCGCTTCAGGCCGGAACATGCCTGTGCTTACAAAGGAGTTTCATGACGGTGAAGCTCGCGTCACTATTCGCCATTCTGTGTCTGGCCGGCTCGTTGGCCCATGCGTTTGCGCATCTACCTACCGGCGCGGACAAAAATTCAAATCTTCCGGCGCCTGACTACTCCCATGCGGATGCATGGCTGGCTCAGCCGGGCGATTCCGGCAACGCCGAGCATACGCCCGCTGGAGTGTTGCCGGGAGAATCTAGCCAGCGGGACAAGGTGGATGTCTTCTTTATTCATCCTACGACGTACCTTGCCCCCACCAAGGGGAATGCCCGCTACGACGAGCGGGGCGAAGTAGAGTCGCGGCTGCAACATGGCGTGCTGCGTTTCCAGGCCAGCGTGTTTAACGGATGCTGCCGGATTTTCGCTCCGCATTACCGGCAAGCCTCGCTGGCGGCAATCACCAAGAGCGATGCGGAATCGGTGGCCGCTACCGACCTGGCCTACTCCGACGTTGCGCGCGCTTTCGACTACTACATTGCCCATCGAAACCAGGGAAGGCCGTTCATTGTGGCCAGCCATAGCCAGGGCTCGACTCATGCGATGCGCCTGCTGCAAGAGAAAATTCTGCACACGCCTCTTGCGCAACGCATGATCGCCGCTTACGTGATCGGCTCTTCCTTGCCGCAGGCAATCGCGCAGCAGGGCCTTCCCATCTGCCAATCGGAATCGGCTACCGGATGCGTGATCGATTGGAACACGGTAAAGGCGGGGCACATCGATGAACGCCGCAAGCAAGATGCCGTGATCTGGTGGGACGGCCGGTATCAAACCATTGCGGGACGCCCCATCGTGTGCGTGAATCCCCTGAACTGGAAGGCGAACGGTTCGGCGGAGGCCTCCGCCAATCTGGGATCGATCTATAGCGACGGCCCGGAAGCTTCGATTCCGGAGCCTCTCGCGCACGTTACCGGCGCGAGCTGCGACAACGATCTGCTGGGCGTCGACATTCCGTTTCGCGACCGCCGGCATTTTGCCGATGCGCTTACGATCATCGGCGTGTATCACGACTTTGACTACAACTTGTTCTATATGAATATCCGCCAGAATGTTGCGGTCCGCATTGCGCACTACATGGCTGAAGCCCACCGGTAGGCGCCGGATCGCGACAAGCAACAATGCAAGAATCGGCACTCGCGACGGAGCGGCCCGGATCATCAGCCAGTCGAGCATTAGCCAATTGGGGTCATGCCTCGCTGCGATCGTACTCGGCCAACATCGCTGTCTCTTTGACTGACGTCGCGAACAGACGAGCATTGATCTCGCGATATTGAGGATCGGCGAAGAAGCGATCCCTGGCGGCGCGATCCGGAAACCGGATCACGAAGACGCGATTCAGGTCGTGTCCCACTTCGCTTTTCAGAGTTCTGGCAACTTCAAAATCGTACCGGAAGCCGGCCCCAGCGGCTTGCAACAAGGGCGCGATTTCCGCGCGATATTGAGCGTATTTCTCATGATCGACAACGAGTAAACCGACCGTCATTTCAAACGACATTGAACTTCTCCCCTGATCTATTTCCGTTGGCGCTTGCCTTTAACAATTCTTACATAGCGGATAAGGCTTTCCTCACGAACGATTCAGGACCGAGGCATCCGCCCATGGATGCAATCGAGACCCACCCTTTACTTCGAGGGCCAAAACCAAGAACGCGCTCTCCGCAAAGGATGGGGCACCCTCACCCTCGTTGAGCCTCGTAACACAAAGGACAAAAAAGCAGAGTGGGGGCCACCCGTCCTCATTCAGTTGGAATATCCAGATCGCTACGGACGGCCGTACCACGGTCCGCGGCGGGGGTGAGGAAGCCTGGTCCGCGCACTACGAACTTCACCGCCAGACGCAACACGCTAGCACGGCGACGACTGCCGGCAATTCGTCAGAATTTTACAGTGCCTCACTGCCGCGGTCCCAGTGATTTGCGTCTTGATTCAAGCAGCCGATCAATTAAGGGGCTCACTTGCTGGAAGCGCTCCATCAACGCGAGAATTTCCGTTCCGCAGGTGTCTGGGCTGAACTCAACCCATCCTTGCATCAAGGTCAGTGGCCCGAAGTCCGTGCTCACGTTAGGCCACGCGCCTCGAACCGAGGCGAAGCGCTTTCTGAAATCCGCGGCGAAGTCGCGGCTGGTAATCGCAAATCCCTCTAGTTTCCTTAGTTTGAGCGCGTGAATGTTGTAGTTTGCACGGTTTCTATGCGCAGCCTTTTCCTCAATCCAAATGGAGAAAAAGATCCCGCTCTCGTTTTGCATCCGGTCCATGGGATCGTTGGTCCAAAATGGCTTTTGCAGCTTCAGGACAAAACAGTTCTTATAGAACCCTTGCTTGCAAATGAGTCCATCGGATGCCTGCGCGGCGAAATGGGACTTGATCTTCCCGAAGATCGCACCAAAATCCTGGGACGCAGCAGATTTCGTCATATCTTTTCAAGGCTAAATTCGGAGAGCGTTATTCGCAAGTTCGTTGCTGCTTCGACTCAGGGCCGACCGTTGGGGTGCTCAATTGGAATTGCCGAGCCATCTCCGCGTTTCTTGCCGCCTCCAGCGCAGGCTAGCACCTTATGCACGCCGTGGGACAAGGCCTGGACAGACTAGGGGCGGCGCGTCAGCAGTTTAGTCTCTTTCTCTTCCAAGGCAACGCGCGACATCCTCGCTCAAGAAAGTACGCGTTATTGAGCGACCTCTCGCCTAAGAGAATCCACCATCGCATCGTCTGCCGGGTCCAGTTTGCCGGTTTCTTTTAGCGATAGCGCAGTATTGAGGGCGCGGCTCAGCAATGCTTTGTCGTGGCTAACCCGACCAAGAGTAACGAGATTATGAATCAACTCTCGCTGCCAGTCCATGTTCTTCGAATCATGCGCGGCCAGGATCTCCGTAATGTCCAACGAATTGCGAAAGGAGGCAATCGCATCGTTTCTGTCTTTTTGCTGCAACTGCACATTGCCGATTGTGCCATAACACCGGGAGGCGGCCTGCTGCCAGCGGGCATTCCCCGGATCTTGAACAGCCAGGGCTTCCTCGATCTCCAGTTCCTTGCGGAAAGACACCAGCGCTCCATCCAAGTCCTTGCGCTGTCCCTGCACCACGCCGATGCTGTCGTGGACTACGGCAACGCTGTGCTGCCAATTCGCGTTACCAGGCTCGCGCGCAGCCAGGGTTTCCTCGATCTCCAGAGCCTTGCGAAAGGACGCCAACGCTCCATCCAGGTTCCCCTGCCGCTGCTGTACGTTGCCGATTCTGTTGTGGCTCACGAAGAGGCTGAACTGCCGATTCACGTTGCCAGGATCGTGAGCGGCCAAACTTTCCTCGATCTCGAGAGCCTTGCGGAAGGACGCCAGTGCTCCATCCAAGTTCCTCTGCCGCTGCTGCACGTCGCCGATTCTGTTGTGGCTCAAGGACAGGTTGAGCCGCCAGGCCACGTTTGCAGGATCGCGTTCTGCCAGGGCTTCCCGAATCGTCAGCGCCTTGCTATAAGAGGTTAGCGCGCTATCCAAGTCGCTCTGGCGCTCTTGCACTCCACCGATTCTGTCGTAGCTCAAGGAGAGGTCATTCTGCCAGCGGGTGTCAGCCGGATCGCGAGCGGCCAGGGCTTCCATGGTCCCCAATCCCTTGCGGAAGGCGGCAAGCGCTCCATCCAAGTCCCCTTGCATCTGCCGCATGTCGCCGATTCTGTTGTAATTCAAGAAAAGATTACGCTGCCCTTCCCTGTTGCCTGGAGCTTGCGCTGTCAGTATCTCCAGAATCCCGACCGCTTTGCCATAGGAGACAAGCGCGCCATCTAAGTCCTTCTGCAGCACCTGAGCGTCGCCAGCGTGCTCGTAGTTCAACGCAAGGTCGAGCTGCCGGTGGACATTATCCGGATCTTGCGCGGCCATGGGCTGCACCAGCGTTAGGGCCAACACTGCCGGAATAATGAATGTCGATGCATTGAACAGCCACGTTAACTCACTGCGGAAATGTTGCAGAACTGTTTTCATTCTCATCTCCAAGTGACTCTAGCTGAAACCCGTCCCACTGGGAGCAATCTGGCCCGAGGCCATCGCCATTTTCAGAACGCAGGCCGCAGGGAATCTTGCGAGCGATCAGCACTAGCATTCAGTATCTAGCATTCAGCAATCGAAAATCAAAGATAAACCAAGATTTTTACCACAGAGGACACAGAGGAAAAGCTAGAGGTCACAGAGAACTAGCTCGCAATGCGAAAAGATCAAATTGTCGTCCCGCTCCAAATTAGTGTTATCCGCTTCCAGTTATCCTGCTATAGAACTTCATTAAATTATTCCGAGCTTCGGGCATAGGCGACCATTCTATATGGTTCAATCACGAAGCCAATCGATACAATTCTAGAGCCACCCTTTCCTGCGAGCGCCAAAACCAAGAACGCGCTCTCCTCAAAGGATGGGGCACCCTCACCCTCGTTGATCCTCATCCTCTCCTATACAACAGGACAAAGAAACAGCAGAATGTGGGCCCCCCGTCCTCATTCAGTTGGGATATCCGGATCGTTACGTGGGCCATACCAAGGCCCGCGGCGAGTGGTGAAGAAGCCTGGTCCGCGCCATACGAAGTTCACCGCAAGACGCAGAAACTCAAAGCCGGAATTCGAGCGCAGGCTGCGTCCCGATGTGACCACCTCTTCGCGCACGATCACAAAGCGGCCTAAACGTCCAAGACGACGACTCAGGATTACGTCTTCGGCAGCATACAAGGATGGATCGAATCCGCCGGCAGCCTCAAAGGAGCTGCGGGTGCAAAAGATGAAGCAACCGGCGGCGACCCGCGTCAACGGTTGGATTATTTCCAACCATGCCCACGCCATGATCCGCCCGTAAAAGGGCACGCGCCCCTCAAACCGCGCTCTCGATCCCCCGCCTACCGCACCTTCCCGCATGGCGCGCACCGCCGCGCCAACAACTGCTGCTGTGACTCGAGTATCGGCATCGACAAACACCAGCATATCGCCCTGAGCCGCGGCCGCTCCAGCATTGCGGGCCGCAGAGATCTGTCGAAAACTTACAGATACAACACGGGCGCCGCCTGCCGCCGCTATAGAAGCGGTCACGTCGGTTGACGCGTCATCTGCGACGATGATCTCGTAAGGTTCGCCGATTGCCGTGGCCGCATCATGAAGGGAACGGATTGTCTGGGCGATCAATCGTTCCTCGTTATGGGCGGGGATGATGAAGGAAAGCATGGTTAGGCGTTCAGTAATTAGCATTCAGCAGTCAGGAAAATCAAAGGCAAACCAAGATCTTTACCACAGAGGACACAGAGGGAAAGCCAGAGGTCGCAGAGAACTTTCGCAATGCGAAATATCAAGTATGCGCTCCTTCCAAATTGCGTCTACCTACATTCTAACGATCATCTTGGCGGCTCCAGCCTGGGCAAAGCCTATCGGCGAAAATCGGTAACACGTTCGTTTGCCCAATCATCGTTCCCATTTTCCCTGTTGACAAGCGCAGCGCTCGAGCTTACGCTCTCCCATAGATTATCTATGAAGGAAATCTATGGTACGAACGGCATCGAAAAACGAACTGCTTCCGGGCACGCTGGACATGCTGATTCTGCACACGCTGACGCACGGAGCCATGCACGGGTACGGCATCGCGCAGCAGATCCAGACGCTCTCTGACGAGGTGCTGCAAGTTGAGGAAGGATCGCTCTATCCGGCGCTGCAGCGGCTTCTGGTAAAGGGCTGGGTCAAGTCGGAATGGGGCGTCTCGGAGAACAATCGCCGCGCTCGCTATTACACGCTGACCCCTTCGGGCAAGAAACAGCTAGGGATTGAAGCCGAGAATTTTGAGCGCATGGTGCAGGCCATCGCACAGGTGATGCGGACGGTGTAGTTAGCAGTCAGCACTCAGCGATCAGCGGTCAGCAAGATCAAGTGCAAAGGCAAGAGCTTTACCGCAGAGGTCACAGAGGAAAGGCACGGAGGTCACAGAGAAGCGAGCGACTGTTAGCTGTCACCAGAATCCAAATGTCCGGACGGCGTAGTTAGCAATCAGCACTCAGTACTCAGCAAAACCAAGAGCTTTACCACAATCGGCCAAAGCAAGATTGCGCCTGCGGCGCTACCACAGAGGTCACAGAGGAAAAGCACGGAGGCCACAGAGAAGGAAGCAGAAGCAGCCAGTAGTGGCGAGGGCAAATATTCCAGGGAGTACAGAAAGCTGCAAAAGATCGTGCACGTAGTCACTTTGAGATAAAAATCGGAGGCGGTATGGCAGACCCAGGAGAGCTTTGGCGTAGAGTCGTTTTCCTTTTCCGTCGCAGGCAGATGGAGCGCGATCTAGCGGATGAGATGCGCGATCATCTCGAACGCAAAGCCGCGAACTATGCCGCTGCCGGCATGAACCCCGCCGACGCTCTGCACGCAGCGAAACGCCAGCTTGGCAATGCCGCACTGCAGCAGGAGCTGAGCCGCGCAAGCTGGGGCTTCCCTACCCTGGAAAGCATTTGGCAAGATGTGCGCTACGGCCTGCGGGGACTACGCCAATCGCTGGGCTTCAGCACAGTGGCGATCCTTACGCTGGCTTTGGGCATTGGCGCGACTACGGCCATTTTCAGCATTGTGAACACGATTCTGCTGCGTCCACTGCCCTACCAGGACTCCGAACGAATCGTGACCCTGCGGTCCTCGACGCCCATTTTCTTCAATGCCGAAATAGGCATTTCCAAGCCCAACTTTGACGACGTTAAGGCCCAAGCCCACAGCTTTGAAAGCATGGTCCTATGCGAACAGGCTTCCATGACTCTCACCGGCAAGGGAGAACCCGAGAAACTCTCGGGGGCACTCGTATCTCCTAACTTCCTGGCATTTTTTGGCGCACACCCTGAAATTGGGCGCGATTTACAACCAGAGGACGAACTAGCCAGGAACAGCAACGTCATCGTAATCACTCACGGCCTGTGGCAGAGAAAGCTTGGGGGAGATCCCAACATCGCGGGAAAGAGCCTGATCCTCGATCAGAAAGCGTATACGGTTGTGGGAGTGCTGCCGGCAAAGTTCGAACCGCAAGGCGAATTTTACGCTCCCTCGAAGCTCGATGACGAGATGGCGGAGGAACGGCGCATTCCGGGGCTCTGGGCCTACGCAAAACTCAACCAAGGCACCACACTGCAAACCGCGCAGCCGGAACTCGATACCCTCACCGCGCGGCTTGCCGCCCAGTATCCGGCAGAGAATGGGGGCATGCATATCAAGGCCCACTCCTTACAAGAAGACACGGTGGCGAGTGCGAAGAGAGGACTCTCGATCTTGTTGGGCGCCGTCGGCTTTCTTCTGGCGATCGCTTGCGCCAACGTGAGCAATCTTATTTTGGCTCGGGGCGCACGGCGGCAAAAAGAGATCTGTATCCGGGCGGCCCTAGGCGCAAGCCGGACAAGAATTGCCCGCCAGTTGCTGATAGAAAGCCTGCTGGTGGCCATGTTGGGGGGAGCCGCCGGGCTATGGATTGCAGTCCTGGGCATTCGCGCCTTCAAGACCTCTGCTCCTCCAGACCTCCCTCGCCTGAGCGAATTGCAATTTGAGCCGGCCATCGCATGGTTTGCTTTTCTCCTTTCCTCTCTGTCGGGCGTGCTCTGCGGACTGGCGCCGGCGCTCCATACTTCACGATCGGAGCCGAACTTCACCCTTGCTCTCGAAGGCCGCGTGAGGGCAACCCTCTTGCGAAGCTCTTCGGGCTCCCGGCTACGCAGCCTCCTGGTAGTGTCGGAGGTAGCCCTGGCCCTGGTGCTCTTGACTGGATCTGCACTCATGGCCAAGAGCCTGATCCGGACGCTTCACATCGACACCGGTTTCCCTACCGAGCAACTGCTGACCGCCCACGTAGATCTGCCGGAAACGCGCTACGCGTCGCAAGCAGCGAAGCAAGAGTTCATTCGCCGCTTGCGTGATGAGCTGGCCGCCCGGCGCGAGCTGGGCCAATCCAGTCTCAGCGACCAAGGGATGCTCAACAATACGGAAGTTTCGCAGATTTTCGAGCCCAAAACCCTGGGGCTGGACCAGAAGACTACAACCCTGTTCTTTAGAGCCGTCGATACAAACTACTTTGCAACCTTGAGGATCCCCCTGGTCTCCGGCAGAGCCTTCGACGATCATGACCTCGATGCAACGCCAGTGGTCATCGTCAACGAATCGTTGGCGCGCAGGTTCTTTCCGGGACAAAATGCCGTGGGCAAAATCCTGCAGCTTGGCACCGGGCCAGATGTCCCACATCAGATTATCGGCATCGCGGGTGACGTACGCGACATTCGGCTAAAAAGCGAACCGTCTCCGGAGTACTACGTGCCACTGCTGAAATCCGGCGGAATGGGCGGCATCCACATCTATTTGCGCACGCACGGAACCAACCCAGAGAGCATGGCAATGGCACTGCAGCAAGTGGTTTGGAAGGTCGACAAGGACTTGCCGGTAAGCCATGTAGAGAGCATGGCGACAACCATTGCAAGACACGTGGCAGAACCACGGTTGCACACGTGGCTGCTCTCGACGTTTGCGGCCGCGGGACTGTCGCTGACGCTGATCGGAATCTACGGAGTAATTTCCTTCTCGGTGGCGCAGCGCACGCAGGAGATTGGCATCCGCATGGCCTTAGGAGCAGAAAGGACGAATGTTCTGCAGCTTGTTCTCGGGCAGGGCTTGCGTTTGACTCTCCTCGGAACCGCAGTGGGACTGGCGGCCACCTTCATACTTGGCCGGCTGATCGCCAGCAGCCTCTTCGAAGTGAGGCCAAACGATCCGGCCACTCTGGCCGGCACGGCGTTACTGATGCTGGCTGTGGCAATGCTTGCATCGTATATTCCTGCGCGGCGGGCGACGCGGGTAGATCCGATAGCAGCGCTCAGAGAAGGGTAGTGATTCGGCCATCCACCAAAAAACAAGATTGCGCCTGCGGCGCTACCACAGAGGCCCCAGAGGAAGAGCACCAGAGGTCACAGAGAAGCAAGCTATAGTCCGCAAATTGAGATTCCTCCTCTCCGGTGGTCAGCTATCCGTACTCGGCACGTGATGGTGAAGGCGAAAAGAAGAAAGCTTGAAAGCAAATTTGTGCAGAAGTAGTCATGCAGCAAGCCCGTGGGGGAAAGCGTCGTTGGAGAAAAGGCCACGCGGAAAACAGCCACTTTGGGGAACGAAGAAAGCTATAAAGATCGTGCACGTAGTCACTTTGAGATGAGAATCAGGAGGGAAACATGGCAAGCCTTGGAGAGCTATGGCGCAGGATCGTTTTCCTTTTCCATCGCAAGCAGATGGAGCGTGATCTGGCGGATGAGATGCTCGATCATCTCGAGCGCAAAGCCGCCACCTATGCCGCCGCCGGCATGAATCCCGCCGAAGCTTTGAACGCCGCCAAACGCCAGCTTGGCAACGCGGCGCTGCAGCAGGAACTGAGCCGCGCAAGCTGGGGCTTCCCTACCCTGGAAAGCATTTGGCAGGATGTGCGCTACGGGCTGCGCGGGTTACGGCAATCGCCGGGCTTCAGCACGGTTGCGATTCTTACGCTGGCCTTGGGCATCGGCGCAACGACCGCCATCTTCAGCATCGTGAACACGATTCTTCTGCGTCCCCTTCCCTACCGTGATTCGGAGCGGATGGTTACCTTGCGATCGGTGGTATCCCCCTTCGGAAAGGCGGAACTAGGCGTGTCGAAGCTGAACTTCGACGACATCAAGGCGCAGGCGCACAGCTTTGAAGCCATGGTGACGTACGTCGATCTAACCATGTCCCTCACTGGCATAGGCAATCCGGAGAAGCTTTCGGGAGTGGGAGTAGCGCCGGAGTTCCTTACGTTCTTCGGGATGCATCCTGAAGTGGGGCGCGATTTTCAGACCGACGATGCACAGGCGAAAAACGGCAACGTCGTCCTGATCTCACATGGCTTGTGGCAGAGAAGATTCGGGGGCGATCCAAACATTGCGGGAAGGCAGATAACCTTCGACGGACAGCCATACACGGTGGCCGGGGTAACGCCCATCGAATTCAACCTTCCCTACGACTTTTACAAGCCTCTCACCCTTGCCGACGACATGACAAAGGACCGCGGGATGCTGGCCCTCTCCGTTTATGCAAAACTCAACCCGCGAATCACGTTGACAAGTGCACAAGCAGAGCTCGATACAATCTCCACCCGCCTGGCAGCGCAATATCCAGCAGAGAACGAGGGCGTGGCGCTGAAAATCCAGTTCCTGAAGGAACAATCCGTGAAAGGCGTGAGGACAGGGCTCTCGGTGCTGCTGGGAGCTGTGGGCTTTCTGCTGGCCATCGCTTGCGCGAACGTAAGCAACCTTATCCTGGCGCGCGGGACGCGGCGGCGGAAAGAGATCAGCCTGCGAGCGGCCCTGGGCGCAAGCCGGGCAAGAATTGCCCGCCAGTTCCTGGTGGAAAGCCTGCTGCTGGCCCTGCTGGGCGGAGCCACAGGCATGTGCTTAGCGGTCATGGGCATTGGCGTTTTCAAGGCTTTCGCGCCTGCGGATTTGCCACGCCTGGACGAACTACGCTTGGACCCGGCCATCGCAGGCTTCGCATTTCTTATTTCCTCTCTCGCAGGAATATTTTGCGGACTCGCTCCGGCGCTCCAGACTTCGCACGCGGAACCGACATTTGCCTTTAAAGACCGCGTGACCGACGCTACGCGGCGAGGCTTCTTCCGCTCCAGGCTGCGCAGTTTCCTGGTGGTGACGGAAGTGGCGCTCGCCCTGGCGCTGATGACAGGATCGACGCTCATGGTGCAAAGCCTGATACGAACCCTGCACGTCGACCCCGGTTTCCGAACGGAGCAATTGTTGACCGCGCAGATCGAAGTGCCGGGAAAACGTTATCCTTCCGCCGAGGCCTTGCAGGCATTCGTTCGCCGAATCCTGGATGAGATGGCCGGACGCCACGATCTAGGTCGAGCAGCCCTCAGCGACACGGCGACGCTCGGCAACACGATGTCCGTGATCTCCTTCGAGCCGAAAACCTTGGGGCCCGATCAAAAGAGCGGGATGCTGGCTTACAAGTCCGTGGATCCAAACTACTTTGCAACATTGGGAGTACCGCTGCTCTCCGGCAGGGTCTTCAACGATCACGACACTCTTGGCTCGACTCCCGTGACAGTCATCAACGAATCGCTGGCGCGGCAATACTTTGCCGGACAAAACGCCATCGGGAAAATCCTGCCACTCGGCACGCTCCCCGAAGACCGCCGGCAGATTGTGGGAGTAGTGCGCGACATACGCGACGTAGGACTAAAGCGCCCACCCAAGCCGCAGTTCTATCTGCCGCTCCTGCAGGCCAAGAGCCTAAGCAGCTTCCATGTGTATTTACGCACCCACGATAAGAATCCGGAGAAACTAACGCCGTCGCTGCAGGAGAGCATCTGGCGGGTGGACAAAGATTTGCCGGTGACCCACATCGAAAGCATGGAAACAACGATTTCAAAATCGGTGGCCGAGCCGCGATTGCAGGCATGGCTACTCTCGACGTTTGCAGCCGCGGGGCTCACGCTGACGCTGATCGGAATCTACGGCGTAGTTTCTTTCTCGGTGGCGCAGCGCACCCAGGAGATCGGCATACGAATGGCACTGGGAGCGCAGCCGGGAAATGTCTTACGCATGACCCTTGGACAAGGCTTCCGGCTGACCCTACTCGGCACCGGAGTGGGGCTGGCAGCAACCTTCGCGCTCGGCCGGGTGATCGCCAGCAGCCTTTTCGGAGTGAAGCCAAGCGATCCGGCCACTCTGGCAGGCGCGGCTTTGCTGATGCTGACGGTGGCAACGCTTGCATCGTATATTCCTGCGCGGCGGGCGACGCGGGTGGATCCGATGGTGGCGCTCAGAGAGGGATAGCTTTTAGGAGAGCAAAGATTGCGCCTGCGGCGCTACCACAGAGGACACAGAGGAAGAGCATAGAGGTCACAGAGAAGCCGCTTGCAGTGCGAAAATATTAGAATTTGCGCTCGCCTCAAGTGAATATTATCTGCGTTCTATTGAAGTTTCACTGATTCTAGCTCTCTTGCTATCGAGTAGCCCAAAATGGGAACTTCTATAAATATTGCTCCCAATTGGATCGAAGCTGCTACGCTGTTTCCCGACGTGGAAGACCACATCAGGAGAAAGTCCATGAACGTTGTCAAAACTCTCAGCATTTTGGTGGTATTGTCATTTGCGACTCTTGCTTTTGGTCAAGAGAAGCTGTCAAACACTAACGCCGTGGCGACTCAAACACAGCAGATCGATCAAGGTTCCCGATTCATCAGCAATGTAGAGAACGGCGGGCTTATAGATCATTCGTTGATGAACAACCTGCGCACAAGCCCAATAGCCAATGCCGCAGGGGGTAACAGTGCGACAACTTGCATACCATTTAAACCTTGCGGGCCTGACTTGGTATGCTGCCCTTGTGGACCTGATAATGCGTGCATTTCCACGGAAAAATGTAACTTCATATGTAGACAGTAAAACCTGGTGCCTTTAAGATTTACCTTGGGCCGCTCTTTAGCGGCCTTTTCCTTTTTGCCTTATCGCGCATGACTCGCAGTTTTCGCTCTAGTAGGCAGACATGGATTAAATCCCAGAAAATCAAAAAGCAACCAAGATCTTTACCACAGAGGACACAGAGGAAGAGCACGGAGGGCACAGAGAAGCCGTTTGCAGTGCGAAAATGTCAGAGTTTGCGTCCACTCGCGGTAAACAACGGAAAAAGGAAATCGGCGCAAGAGCACGCGGCGTGTATCTGGCAGGAACGTGGGGAAAACGATTGTCGTTTTTCTTTAATCGGGATACAAACCTTCTGATCTTCTCTTGCTTCCGAACCCACATTTAATAAAATCCATGGCATGTCCAATTCCATAGTAGGCAGCATTCTCGCCGGCTTGGTTCTTCTGACGGGCTGCCAATCGCGCCCCACTGCTAATGTTCAGCATACCTCTCTGGGAATCTTTGAGGTCGTAGACTGCAAGACCAGCGGCCCCGCCAAGGCGGTGAGCCTGAAAGGTAGCACTGAGCAGTACTGTCTTGCTGCTAAGCCCGTGGTGGATCAAGCCGATGTCAGGGCTGCCGAAGCCAAGCGGAATCCATCTGGTCAGCCTCAATTGTTGCTCCTTTTCACCATCAAAACAGGCAACCACATGAAAGAAACCACGGAACGCATTTTAGCGGAACATCAAAAACTCGGCGATCAAGGGAAAATGGCCATAGTTTTGGATGGCACCCTCATTAGCGTACTCGTACTGAACGGGTCCGTTAGCGACACTCTGCTGCTGGATGGCGCGTTTGCTTGGGACGATACCGTCCAAATTGCCGAGTGGCTCAACACGATGCCGCGGTAGTCTTTCGCACCTTGCGCAAGAACTCGCAATCAAGGGTCCTGGCGAAACAGCCATCAAGTTTTATTTCTTTACTTAGCCGAGGCGGACGCTTCCTTCAGATACTTGTCGTACCAAGCCAGGATGCGGTTGAGTCGATCCAAGAGGTGTTTTTCCTCGCGGAAACCGTGCGGCTCGCGGGGATACACAACAAGTTCGCTCGCGACGCCATAACGCTTCAGTCCACGATACAGCTCTTGGCTTTGCCCCAGCGGATCAGTCGTGTCCGCATCGCCCTGCAGCACGAGCGTCGGCGTCTTGACATTCTTCAGGTGCAAGAATGGAGAACTCTTGAGGAAACCCTCGGGTTTTTCCCAAGGAACACCGTAGAACCATTCATCTCCCGCCGGATCGGCCTCCATGCCGAATTCGGAAATGAGGTTGGCCATGCCGGCGCCCGAAACAGCCGCCTTGAACTGATTCGTTTGCGTGGTGGCCCATTCCGCCATGTAACCCCCGTACGACCATCCTCCGATCCCTAAGCGCTGCGGGTCGGCGATTCCGCGGTCCTCCAGATCCTTGATTCCAGCCATCACGTCCTTGAAATCCCGGCCGCCCCAATCTCCACGATTCGACTCTACAAACTTCTGTCCATAACCCACCGAGCCACGAATATTCGGATAAAAAACCGCGTATCCACGGGCTGCCAGCAGTTGGCCCCACGTTTCGATCGAATCCGACCATCGTCCGGTCGGCCCTCCATGAATCAGGGCAATGAGCGGCAGCTTCAGCCCCGCTACGGCGTTCCTTGGCCGAAGCAGCGCGGCTTCGATTTCGACTCCATCGAAAGACTTGTACTTGTAATACTCCGGCTGGCTTAAGGCATAGTCCTTCCAGGAATCATTGAGGTGGGAAACTTGTTGCGGCGGCGTTTTTTGGTCCCACAGCCAAAGCTCTTGGGGTGTGGTAGCGTCCTGGGAAACATACGCAATCTCTCCGCCGCCCGGGGCTGGAGCAAAGCTCCCGTTCGGCAGGGGCGATAGAGAGAAATCGCGGCGCGTTCCATCCGCGGAAAATGCAACGAACAAATCGGAAAAGCCATTTGCGGCCATTAACGCCACCGAACCGTCCTTTTGCCAGTAATAGTCCTGCACCGGACGGTCCAAGCTCGCTCCGGTCAAATTTCGCGCGGCTTGGCCTCCGATGGGCAACAGCAGTAAGTCGTGCGGATCGGGGCCATCTTCGCGCGAGCCTACGTAGCTCACTATCTTGCCGTCCAAGGAGACCCGTATCTCCCGGAATGGGCCTCGCGGAGCACTCATCTCTTGAATCGCCCCACCCGTTGTAACGCTAAAAATGCGGTCCGTGTGCTGGTCTGATTCCGGGTGATCCGTGCCCTTGATAATCAGGCGATCTGCTGCAGGCAACCATGCAAGCTCTTTGACCTCCCAGCCGGGCCCGGTCAGCGACCTCGCCTCTTCGGTGGCGACATTGATAAGCCACAGTCGTGTGCGCTTGTCCTCCTGGTCCACGACATGCGCATCATCCTTATCCTTTTCTTTTTTTTCCTCGGCATCGCTCTTTGCATCCGGCGCAAGGAATGCGATTTGCTTACCGTCCGGCGACCATTCCAAGCTCTTCACACTCCGTTTGCCCTTGGTCAGCGCCACTCCTTCTCCGCCATCAGCGCGCATTATGTAGATTTGTTGTTGGTCTTCCGCGCGATTCGATAGGAATGCCAATTGTTTGCCATCCGGCGACCAGCGTGGCGACGATTCGGACTTTGCCGAATTCGTAAACTGGCGAACGCCACCTCGCTTGTCGTAAATCCACACATGCCGCGCCCGGTCTGATCCCTTCGCGGGCTCTGTCACCACAAACGCCAGCCTCGTTCCATCCGGCGAAAACTGCAGGTCTGAGATCGACCGAATGTTGAGCGATGTCTCAGGGGTCAATATCTTGGATTGATCCGCTGCCGGGCTTGCTAGGCCTCTAGTCGCGTGCGCGAGGCCGAATGCAACCAGCAACACTGCCAGTGCGCGAGTGGGAGAGCCTGGATTCGCAAGACGCATAACAAAGAACCTCAAATCGAAAATTCAACGTGCCATCGCTGTATGAAGCGATGCCGACACCGTCAACACCCAGTCTTCTAGGTTGCAAGTCACAAATCAAAGATTCGGACCTTGCGCCAACAAACCGGCCGGCAGACTGGAGATACAGCACAGCACATGCGATCATTCGGCGGGAAGATCCTTCCTGCCTTCCGAACGGAGATTCTACACCTAGCTATTTTCCGGCACAAAAATCTGGAATCCATCGCAACCACGATGCCACCGCAGCCGTTTGTTTGTCCGGGCGTCGATGGGATCTTACCCTATTCGTGCCGGATCGCTAGTGTGGTGAAGTTAGAAATGCGGTTACAAAGTCGAGCGATCTTGCCCAAAATGGTTCAACAACGAAGCCAATGGAGGCAATCGACACCCACCCTTTGTTCCAAGCGCCAAAACCAAAAACGCGCTTTTCGCAAAGGATGGGGCACCCTCACTCTCACTACACAAAAGGACAAAAAGCAGCGAGCGAGCCACCTGTCTTTCAGCAAATTAGCAGTCAACAGTCAGAAGAATCCAAAGCAAACCAAGATTCTTACCATAGAGGACACAGAGGAAACGCGAGAGGTCGCAGAGAGTCAGTTCTCAACCGGATTGCCTACCGATCTATTGGCCCTGGTTCGCAGTGTTCTTCAACACCAGCACGACGATTTGTCCGTCGGAGTGAAACTCGCCCCCGGTGGCGGTTTTTGCGCTTGTCAACGGATCGGACGGGGTCACGTGGTCGCGCTGCACCACCAATCCGGTTCCGGAGAGCGTGCCGTTCACGTACTCGCGCTCCTTATCGATTTCGGGATCGATCTTGTGGGTGATGCCATTGTTGCGCCGATCTTTCTCGAACCCAATATCGTGGGTTGCCGCCACGCACCATAAAGGACGGCCATCCACCTGATAGGGAGACTTCCACACGCGCAGGTGATTGCGAGACATGGCCACCCGCACCGGCTCGGCATGAGCGAAGCCGTAGTCCTGCGGGCGGTCAAACAGGTACAAAGTGCTCATCGGCATGGTTAGATAATCTTTCTTTTCCAGCGATCCAAGGACCGCATTGAGCGCCGTTTCCATGACCGTCTTGTCCACCTTGACCCAGTTTGCGGACGTAAAGACCTGCACCACCTGTTCCTGGGTTCCCACAATCAAAATGTTCACCATGTCGCCGGGATTGTGGGCAGGATCGGAGACGCGGCGCGGAATCTGGCTTAACAATTCGGCGGTGATGCCAGGGATGGTGGAGTCCGCCGGCCCGCCAACAGCCGTGGCTTCTTCGGAGCCCTCCGCAAGGATTTCGATTTTGACCCGAAACGCTCCGGTCGCGGCAGCGGCATCTTTCTGGCTTTGGTTGATTCCCAAGAACAGACGACCGCTCACGGCAACATCGTAGTCTTTGCCCGCACCAACCAGGAAGGCTTGGGAAGAAGCTTCAGAGCCAATGCGGCCGATCAAAGCACCGTGTCCCACGTTGCTTACGGGGTATTGGTGGAGCAGATCGGCGAATCCCCGGGGCAGCCCATCGGGACCGAACGTTCCCGCCGTGTGCGACTTCCCGCCCGGCGACTGATCCGCCGGATAGGTGATTTCTCCGGAGGCGGAAAAGCGAAGCTTAGCGCCGCCGCGCACGTCCACGTTCGTATCCACCCATTGCTTGGCGGCCGGAATCTCAATGTTCTGTGACTTGACGCTGCTCGACCCGGTAGCCTCTGTTTGCCTACATGCTGCCGGTACAGTAAACATCGCCGTGAATAGTAAGAGCGCAATCAGGATGCGTTCCATCTCCACCATGTCCTCATTCGATTGTAGAGCAGCCGCCCGCCGATCTGTCTATCTGCCCAAGGGGCCACGCAGGGGTCGGACCAGGACCACTCTATTAGTATTTTCGATGCTTCCACCCCGGAAGAAGTACCAGTCTTCCGCTTTAATGGGAGAAACCCCGACTGCCGGTGGAACGGCTTTACCGCTTGGTTTTATGATTGAGAGGCTCTCTCATCATTCACAATGAGCCGCCAGGACACCACTCCGCAGAGCTACAATCTCATCATTCCATATCACTATCATGCCTCATGTGGGACCGTGTTTAGGCAAGGCTGAAACAATACTCCATCTATAAGGAGACGATGATGCATCGCATGGGCCCCTTTGCCGTTCTGTTCCTCTTTTTATGTTCTTTCCCCTCAGCCAAGAGCGAGGGCCAGCAGGCTCCCGATTTCTCCGGCAACTGGGCCTTGAAACTCGGAACGCGCACGCTGATGGAAGTGCATGTAACGCCGCGGGCGCAAGGCTCCGGCGCTTTTGGAGGAACGCTGATCGGCCCGAAACAGTTCTCGCCCAACGGCAGCGGCTTTTCCAACATCAAGGGGCCAATCGTTCATTATCCAATTGTTCAAAGCAGCCTAAAGGGCAATTGCCTATCGTTGACCGTGGAAGATACCGTAGACAAGAGCGATCAGAGCACCTTTCAGCTTTGCCTTACCGGCAAGGATCGCGCGACCCTGAGGCCCGACTTTCCGGGAGTGGATGCCTGGCCCATCATCCGAGAAAAAACCCCTTCGACCATTGCTATCGATTGGGACAGCACCAAATCCCACTATCTGGAAGATAGCGATATTTCCAATCCGGAGATGCAGCTTATCTTTGAGCGCGATCAGAACGACCGGCTCAAGGAGGACATCGATTGGACGACAGTCAACAAGGCGGACGCGGAGCGCCGTGAGGCCACGGCCAAGCTGCTTCGCGATGGAAAGCTGCACACCGGGCAAGATTTTGAGAACGCGGCTTTCATCTTCCAGCATGGCGGCACATCGGACGATTACCTGCTCGCGCACACGCTTGCCATGGTTGCAGTGGCACGCGGAAGCGGCCACGCCATCTGGATTGCCGCCGCCACGCTCGACCGATACCTGAACGCAGTCCATCAACCGCAAATCTACGGCACCCAGTTCTGGACGAATCAAAACCAGCCAACCACCCAAGAGCCTTACAATCGGAGCCTTGTCTCCGATGCTCTACGGAAGTATCTCAATGTACCTTCCCAAGCCCTACAGGAAGAACAGCGAAAGCAGTTCGAGTCGAGCCGAAAACAGAACTAGCAGATCGATGAGAGCTTTCACCGGAGAACGCCAGATGTGTTCAGCACCCGGGATTTAGCTTCCACTTCGATCCGTGGCCGGTGATTGTGTTGGCATTGGGACATCCATCCGCTTCTCCCGGCTGGGGCGCATAAACGGCTTCAAAATCCGGCGAAAACGGCTCTGGAGACGAAATACGAGGCGTCTCCTGGCGCAGACGTTGCAACTTGAGCAATAACGAAGGTACGTCTACTTCTCGATTTGCACCATCGTGGAGAAACCGCTTGACGGCGTCTTTGAAATCGCTGCCTCCGGTGATGCGGATTAACTCCGCTTCGTCCTCTTTTGTGCCTTGCCGAAAATAGTCATAAATCGCGCTTGCCTCTTGGCTATTGTCGCCCAATTCCAAAATCTTCTTGTAGCTGCCATAGTAGAAACTCTCCTGCCCGGTTTCATCCAGAAATCCTTCCACGTTGCCAGACGAGAGAAGCTCAATATACTTGTCCAGGGTGCGATTCAGTTCCGCAAGCACGGTCGCGGTATGGATGGTCAAGGGCCGCTCACTCACGCGGCTCCAAGAGAAACGGCCGTCCACAACAAATAGCAGGTCGTTCCCGTTGATGTCATACCCGGTAAACGATCTTTCGCTGTACTCAGGCTGCTCGAAGACTCGGGGATCGTCGGGCCACCATGTTCCATCTGTCCTTAAAATGAAGCGTTGCGCGTCGTTCCCTCCCAGTCCGGCAAAGGGGGCAATCACGGTCTTGAGCTTGAGAAGGCTTTCATAGCTCCGCGAATCTCCGCTGCCGCAATTGCTATGAATCAGCTTCCAACCCTTAGGACCGCGGGTAAAGGTCAATCCATCGTAGACGGCCCGGCTACCATCGTTCCCGGAGCGAATGAAAGCCGCAACTACGTTGACGCCAAAGGGCGTCCTGGAAAAGCGATAAGGCCCATCCAAGGCTGCCCGCACGACCGTTTTTAGACGCTCATGGCTGCACGTGTCCTGTGCGGCAGGCCCAGGGTCCTGCGACGACAACACTCTAAGGTAGGCCTTCAGCTCTCTGGCAAGAGTTGGCTCATCCGGAACATCCGGCTCAGGACCGTCATACCGCCACCAGCCCGCTCCCGATGCATCGCTGGAAAACACGACGGGCCTTCCATTCAACGTGCGACCACGCAACTCGGCCACCATGAGGGCAGGCGTGCCCTTCGGCGGAATGAGTTCCGCAACCGGCTGCGTCGAACCCGGCTCCACATCATCACAACTGTGCCCGGAGTTATAGACTTGCGCCATGGCTTCGCGCGTAGGACACTTGGCCCGCTTAAGGGCCTCGGCTTCCTGCGGGGACCCAAGCCAATAGTTGTCGCATGCTGCCTGTTTTTCCGGACAATGGTCCGGCTGCATTATCACGCCGATCTCATTCAGCCGAAGAGGCTCGTGGGGAATGACGGTGCGTTTCCCCTGGTCCTCAAAATAAAACTGGTGTTCAGGAGAGGCTACCGCGCCATTCGTAAGCGGAAGAGGCGAAGAGGTCTGATACACTCCGGAAGCTGGAATATAGACCTCGAGCTTACCGTCCACAAGCTGCAACGGGGGTGCTCCCGGCACTCCCCAAACAACTCGAAAACCTCCGCGATAACCGAACGGCAACACATACTCTACCGGGTAGTGTGTCAGGCCGTAGTCCCGCTTACCCATTCTGCCGGGCGCCCACGTTCCATCGTTTCTTAGATAGAGCCGCCAGCTATGCCAATCGTTGCGCAACGATTGGGACAGCGTGGCCTGCAGGAAATTGGTTGCAGCTATTTTTTGCGCCGCACGGGCGGCCGCGGCTTCCTCTTCAGGATCGTATTCCGGTCCGACAACATCGATAAAATAAGTGGTTTCAGCAGCCGCAGCTTGAGAGCTTGGTTGACTGTTTGCCTGGCAAAAAGCAAGGCCGCAGAACAAAAGGCTGCAAAACAAGAAGAGATAGGAAAAATGCCAAAAGCACGATCGAGCCATGCCTGCCTCCGTGCTACATTGTAGAGAACGCCTCACACACTCACTCTTGCAAAGTCCAGCGGCGAATTTTGCCGCTTGTCACGCCGTGAAACGCAACGTCCCCTCGCCTTGGCCATCAGCCATAGAAATCCAGCCAGCAAGAAGCAAGAGCAACCGACCGAGTCTTTATTTTTGTAATTCTCGTGTTTTGCAAGTCTTTGGTTGGCAATTCCTTAATTTGCATTTCTTGTTTTGCAATTTTCCGTTCAAGATTTTTCACTCTATATTCACCAGATACAAAGGAGCAGGTGATGCGCAGATTCATTCTTACGGGAACGCCGGGCACGGGCAAGACAGCCCTCTTGCGCCAACTGGAGATTGAGGGCCACAGCCTAGTGGAAGAGGCGGCAACCGACGTGATTGCGGCGGAACAAGCGTGCGGTACGGCGGAGCCTTGGGAGAATCCTGCGTTCCTCGATTCGATTGTTTCGCTGCAACGGCAGAGGCAGATGTGTTCAGCACCCGGGATTTAGCTTCCACTTCGATCCGTGGCCCGTGATGGTATATGGATTTTGACATTCACCCGATTCTCCTGATGGGAGCGAATAAATGGCTTCGAAATCCGTTGAAAAAGGTACCGGAGACAAGATGCGGGGCGTCTCCTGGCGCAGGCGTTTCAATTTAGGCAGCAACGAAGCTGGGTCTACTTCTCGAATTGCACCATCGTGGAGAAGCCGCTTGACAGCATCTTTGAAATCGATGCCTCCGGCCCTCCGGATAAACTCCGCTTCGTCCCCTCCTGCGCCTTCCCGAAAAAAGTCGTAGATCCTGTTTGCCTCTTTACTATCCTCCCCATGTTTCAAAATGTCCTTATAGGCAGTGTAGTAGAAACTCTTCTGCCCGGTCTCGCGCAGAAATCCTTCCACGTTGCCCGATGAGAGAAGCTCAATGTACTTGTCGAGAGTACGATTCACTTCCGCAAGAACCGAGGCGGGATGGATAGTCGAGGCCCGCTCGCTCAAGCGGCGCCAAGATGGACGGTCATCCGCGACAAAGAGCAGTTTGTTCCCGTTCACGTCGTAACCTTGAAACGATTTCACAGCGTTCCGAGGCGGCTCGACGGCTTCGGGATCGTCGGGCCACCAAGTTCCATCGCTCCTTAAAATGTTGCAACCATAGCCCGACTCTCCGCATCCTCCCAATCCGGCAAAGGGGGCAATCACGGTCTTGAGCTTCTGAAGACTTTCATAGTACGGCCAATCTCGTCTGCCGCAATTGCTATGAATCAAACTCCAACCCTTGGACCCGCGGGCAAAGGCCAATCGATCGTAAACAGCCTGATTGCCGTCGTTCCCGGAGCGAATAAAAGCCGCAACTACCTTAACGCCAAAGGGCGTCCTGGAAAAACGATAAGGCCCATCCAAAGCTGCCCGCACGACCGTTTTTAGCTGCTCTTGGTTGCACGTTTCCTGTGCGGCAGGTCCAGGATCTTGCGACAACATCGCCTTAAGGTAGGCCTCCAGCTCGTTGGCAAGAGTTGGCTCATCCGGAACAATCGCCTCAGGACCTTCATACCGCCACCAGCCCACTCCCGATGCATCGCTGGAAAACACGACGGGCCTTCCATTCAGCGTGCGGCCATGCAGCTCGGCCGCCATGAGGGCAGGCTTGCCCTTCGGCGGAACGAGTTCCGCAACCGGCTGCGTCGAGCCCGGCTGCACATCATCACAACTGTGCCCGGACGCAGAGACTTTCACCGCAGCTTCTGAAGTTGGACACTTGGCATGACTAAGAGCCTCAGCATCTTGCCGCGACCCAACAAAATAGTTGTCACACGTTGCCTCTTCTTGCGCACAACGGTCCGGCTGGACTATCACGCCAATCTCGCCTGGCCGGAGAGGGTCGTGGGGAATGACGGTGCGTTTTCCCTGGTTCTCAAAATAAAACTGGTGTTCGGGAGACGCTACCGTGCCATTCGTCAGCGGAAGAGCCGAAGAGGTCTCATACACTCCGGATGCGGGAATATAGACTTCAAGCTTGCCGTCCACGAGCGGCAATG
>DATGIO010000218.1:0-2155 GCA_035295685.1 Candidatus Angelobacter sp. | reverse complement strand
TACCAGATCCACAAACAAAAAGGAATTCCCTACGATCCCGCCCAGGATGGCTTCGTTTTTTCCGTCGAGCAACTGGAGGCTTACCTCGACCGCTGCGCCTCGATTCGCGACTCACACTACGTTCCGCCCCGCGCCGCCGCGGCGGCGGGCGGGCTCAAATTGTGAAGATCAGATACTGAGGACGGCGATCAGAATGCGGCAAGCATCGGCCGCGCAAGTTCAACACAACTTTGCGGGCGTTTGGCGCAGCGAAGGATGCGGACAAACTCGGTACCGCGTGACAAATTAGGGCGTCAACATGCTTGACGTACCAGAGGAGGATGGAGGTTAATCTTGGGGTCGCGCGACAGGCTAACGACAGGTTTGTGGACCTTCTCGCAGCTTTCGTTTTTAGGTCTAGCGTATTGTGTTGTGTACCGAGCAGAAATGCCAAAGGCTTGGCTCGTCACCAAAATAAAATATGCACAATTGGGTTTCATGCACGGCGCTGAAATCGTCCCGGTAACTGATGCCTGCAATCACGTAAAGGGCTTTTGCTCCGACGTGGATGGCCTCCACATCCTCTTCGGAAATGCTTTGAATATCCGCAGTAATGAACATGTCAGATTGTGGAGCAATATCCTGTGCTGGTTTACTGAGCGGCGAAGATTGGGTAGCTATGACTGCTCTATCTATTACGGGATCAACGCCGGGATCGCTCGTTTCTGGAGTAGCTACGAACATAGATCGATAGATTCTTGTTCGAATTGCCGGGGTACGCCCAATGTCCTTAAACCAGACGTTCAGGAAGGAGCGTTTGTTGGCAGAAGGAAGTGCATTCTCGCCCCATGCAAATCTTTCTACGATGAGGTAAGGGCGCTGGTCCAGTCGAAAAGAACGTGCGGATTGCCCCAGTCCTTGGCCCGCTATTTCTACACTTCGCCCAGCAGCACTGGCAGAAGCTTCGGTAGCAACAGTCTGACGACGGTTCAATTCCAAAGCTTGCCGATTCAACTCCAAGGCTTGATTGGTTTGTCCGATAGCGATGTCAGTCTTCTGGAGGGCTGCCTTCATAGCCTGCCACTGCATAGCAGCATAAAATGTATAGAAGATTCCAACCAGGGCCAGTACGCAGGCGAGAAGTACCTGGATCCATTCAAGCGAAGAGTGGCCTTGAAAGAGTATCTTCATGGTGTGGGATGGCTGCTGATGATCTCCGGTATTGTCTTCGCTGGATTGGGGGTCATTTTTGTGGCTTTTAGCCCGAGCCTGCCCGACAAAAGGCGAGCCCTCTTTGTTGGAATCAGCGGCCTCGGCTTGATCGTCGCCGCGTACTTCTCCATCCATGGTGGGTTAGGATTACTATACACCCATTAGAATGCTCAATGATCGTTTCGGTAATAGATGTGTCTTCGGCATTGCAGACGCGGACCCATTTCTGTTCTTGAAACCCTGAACAATTTGCGTGATCCGCGAAAAGACTTAGGTGTTAATGATCGGTGCCTTGTTGACAGTATCGCAGAGCACCATCAGCATCAATAAAGAAACAGAAAGTGCTCCAATGGCGATCTGTGAAAGCATCCGCATAGTCGATACGATCTACGAGGAATCCGTATCGCTCAAACCTAGGTTCTTGGCCGGGCAACTGGAACGGAGCGAACGATGTAACTCCAGATCCGAGAATCTTGGAATTGCATTCGCGTTCCGGCATGAACGTCTCTTTCTCTGTCGCGGCCAGAAGCCAGGGACTCCCTGGCGTTTCCTTCTTGATGAAGTGCAGCGCGAACGCCACCACCAGACCGAGCAGAATTGCCCCTGGGAATAAATATCGCAACACCGGAACGCCCTCGAGAAACACGACCAGGCTGCCCACAGTGAAAATCGCCCCGGCGATGCTGCCGCCGATACCGAGCTTGGCGCTGTTGATTTGGGGAGTGGATTTGTCTTCCGGCATGGCCCCTCCTCATCTGCGACTCTATCACGAAAGGACAGATCCCAAGCCCAACAAAGATTTGACACCCCGCGCCCCAATGTGTAATTATTCACTCAGGTGAATAAAAATACGTAGCCCCCGAGGACCCCTACCATGACCAGCAGCTCGCTCAAGCCCGTCCGCAAAATGCCCGCCCCCAAATCGCTCCCAAAGCTCGGTGCCGGCGACCTGCTGCGCGACCTC
>DATGIO010000217.1:0-10830 GCA_035295685.1 Candidatus Angelobacter sp. | reverse complement strand
TTCCTGGTCGTCAGCCACCAAAATAAGGCCCTTGCTGGACTCTGACGCAGGCGTGGAAAGCGACAGTGTGGCTCGCACTTTCTGCTGTTTTTGTGAAACAAAAACCAGGGTAGCGCTACTTTCAGGCTCCGGGCTGCTCTTGAGTTGCCGGGAGAGCGAAACGAGATTTTGCGCGGCGAGCTTCAAACGCTTCAAATCATCTGAGAATGAAGGGTCTTCAATCGAATCGGCATGTTTCGCGAGGCCCATCTCGATCTCATTTAGCCGCTGACTTTGGGTCACAATCTGCGAGCTGATCTCTTCGGATTGATCCTCGCTTGCCATAGGACCATTCCACTTACCCAAAATCGGAAGAATTGATTTTGCAATGGCACTAATTTCATTCAGTGCATGCACCAGCACCGATGCTCCGTAGTCTTCCGCCGTCTGCGTGCACATTTCGCCGTAGCCGATAATATGATTCAGTACGTTCCGAATATCATGACGCACTACCGCGGGGGAAAGAGATCCATTGGGTGTTGAAGAGATGGACGTTGGCTGAATGCTCATAGTTCCGACCTGTTCCCTTAAATCGTTGTTAGTTAGCTTTCAGGCCTACTTCCCCAAATTGAAATTGATTCGTCGCAAGGCGGCTTCGATCAGTATGATTCCACTAAACATTCGCCATATTTTGATGGACGGGAATCTCAGAATTTCCGCTCATTGGAACTAGCTGAAGAACATCCTGGCAAAGAACTCTAAGTATCTCGCCCACACTCCAAGCCTGAGCAAAACAGCCACAGGGCTCGTGCGGCCAATCCCCGTCAAAAATCTCTGAAATCTGTCCGAAGCATGCGTCCACGATATGGTTTTCCAATCCCTGCAGAAGTTGCCGGGCACGCAGACGGACCTCTGTCGAGCCGCTATGAACTCGAATGTAAGCACTCAGATAGGGCCCTAGCAGCCAAGGCCACACCGTACCCTGATGATAAGCCGCGTCACGCGTCGCCTGGTCTCCCCGGCAGCGACCTTGGTAGTTGGGGTCGGAGGGAGAAAGAGTTCGAAGCCCCACCGGCGTAAGCAACTCGCGCTCCACGGTTTCCACAACCGCACGAGCCCGCGCCAGGGACAGCATCGTATAGTGCAGGCTCACAGCAAATATCTGGTTAGGCCGAATCGAAGGATCAGCAGTGCAGTTCACTACATCGAACAAACAATTTCTTTCTTCGTTCCAAAAAACGCGATTGAAAGTCCACAATGTCAGGGAACTGAGGGTTGAGTAGCGTTTCTGCTGCTTTTCGTCTCCAAATCTTCTGGCAAAATCTTCCATGATCCTCAGGGCGTTATACCAGAGGGCTTGCACTTCCACCGGCTTGCCGCTGCGAGGTGTCACTACCCAGTCGCCAACCTTGGCATCCATCCACGTAAGCTGAACACCCGGAGCTCCACAACTGAGCAGCCCGTTTTCCGCCATCTTGATGTTGTAACGAGTCCCCTTAATATGTGAGTTAATGATCTCTTCCAGGACTGGATACAACTCGTGAAGAACGAAGCTGTAATCCTGGGTCGCTTCGGCATAGGCCCGAGCAGCCTCGAAAAACCATAAAGTCGCATCAACCGTATTGAATTCGCCGACTTCACCTGAATCAAGAAACCGGTTCGGCACCATGCCCATATCGACGTGGTGGGCAAAGTTAGCAAGAATGCTCTTTGCAACCGGCTCCCGCTTCGTAAACAAAGTCAAGCCAGGCAGAGAGATCATGGTATCGCGGCCCCAATCGGTAAACCAGGGATAACCAGCGATGATGGTCCAATCTCCGCCGCGCCGCACTAAGAACTGGTCGGCAGCCGCGGTAAGAAAATCAATGAAAAAATCATTGCAGGGGGCCGCCGCAAGCACCAGTTCCCGCCGTTTCTGTTCGCGCTCGCGAACGGAGCCGGCGTCGCGGGCATCGCAGACCTCTGTGGACGCGATCACTACTGCGTTGTGCCACTTGCTTATATCAAACAGCAGCGAGAATGGATTGAAGAGATCCTCTTGAAAATCAAGACCGCGCTCGCGCTCCATCCGATAAATGAAAGTCTTGTACCAATAGCCTTCTTTCTTGATCTTGCCCGCTGTGTGGGCGAAGTAAAGGCGAGGAAGGTCAAGATACGGTTGAACTGAAACTACTCCCGGCTCGATCTCAAAGCCGGTATCAAAACCGCTGTTTTCGCTCATCGTCGAATGGTAATCGCGAAAAGCGATGAGGGGACGCAGCTCCAGTTGCAGGTCAGCATTAGCGGGACAATCTACGACCCGATACTCCACCTGCACCGTGTTGCTTCCCTGCACCATAAGGACCGACTTTTCCAGCCGGACTCCTTCCACTTCGAAGACGAAAGTGGGAAATGGGTCCTTGCTAAAACTCGTCAGGTAACGATATCCCTCTGGATGAATTGCGCCAGCATACTCATTCGTCGACAGATCCACGCGGCGACCGTCAATCACTAAAGTCTCTTCCAGCTTTGCGAGCAATACCATGCGCCCACCGGGCGCCTTCAACGCCGAGGTGAGCAGGCCGTGATATCGGCGGGTGTTAGCTCCCGCCAAGGTGCCACAAGCGAATCCGCCGATACCGTTGGTTTCCAGCCACTCGCGCGCCAGAGCAGGTTCCAGGTCGCCGCAGATGGTCTTGTTGAACTCAATTTTCGGCATAAACTCAACCCTTATGTTCCTTAGTCTCAACCTACGCTGGCCTTGGCCACGACTCCATCAGAATGTTTCGGCTTCGCTGTTATTTCGTCGATCATCTTAGCGACCAACGCGGTCCACCCAGTTTGATGGCTTGCTCCCAGGCCGGAGCCGGTATCTCCATGGAAATACTCATAGAAGGGAATATAGTTACGCCAATGCGGATCGAACTGAATTTTATCGTTGCTACCAAATACCGGACGGCGCCCTGTCTGATCGCGCTGAAATATGCTGATTAGACGGCGGCTGATTTCGTCGGCAATTTCATTCAGATTCATCATCTGGCCCGACCCAGTTGGGCACTCCATCCGCATTGTGTCACCGTAAAACTGATGGAACCGGCGCAAGGCCTGGATTAAAAGATAGTTCACCGGAAACCATACAGGTCCCCGCCAGTTGGAATTACCACCGAATAGCGTGGTGTTGGAGTCGCCGGGAGCATAATCGATGGAGTGCCTTTGGCCTTCCAATTCCAATACGAAGGGATGCTCGCGATGGCGCGCAGAAAGAGCACGAATACCGTAGGGAGATAAGAACTCCTTTTCGTCGAGCATTACGGTCAAGATACTCTCGAGCTGTTCGCGGTTGGCGATCGAAAACAGGCGGCGCTCCTTCATTCCGGCAGTGCCCATCGACGCCATGTTCTTGGTGAGATCTGAGCGGTTGGTAATAAACCATTCCAGGCGGCGCTTGAAAGCAGGCATCGCATCGAGCAGTTCCGGCTCCATGGTTTGCACGGCATACAGCGGCATCAAGCTCACCATGGACCGCACTCTCAGAGGCAGGCGCTCTCCGCTGGGTAGATGAAGCACGTCGTAGAATAGCCCGTCCTCGACATGCCACAAGCTCATCCCATCGTCGCCCAAGTGGTTCATCGCTCGGGCAATAAAGACGAAATGCTCCCAGAATTTACTCGCAACATCCTCGTAAGTAGAATCCTCGCGCGACAATTCAAGCGCGATGGCCAGCATATCGAGGGAGTACATCGCCATCCAACTGGTGCCATCGGATTGCTCTATGTGTCCCCCACTGGGGAGTGCCGCCCCCCGGTCAAAAACGCCGATGTTATCTAAACCGAGAAATCCTCCCTGAAAAACATTCTTACCCCGTAAATCTTTGCGGTTGACCCACCAAGTAAAATTCAGCAAGAGCTTGTGAAAGATGCGAGAAAGAAATTCACGGTCTCCTTTACCGCCGTTTCTTTCGCGGTCGATCACATAGACCTGGTAAGCAGCCCAGGCGTGCACCGGCGGATTCACATCATCAAGTCCCCATTCATAAGCGGGGATTTGCCCGTTGGGATGTAAATACCATTCACGCAGCATCAGAATGAGCTGCTCTTTGGCAAAATCGGCATCAACAAGTGCCAATGTTACGCAATGGAAGGCCAAATCCCACGCTGCATACCAGGGATATTCCCATTTATCCGGCATGGAGATCACGTCGGCGTTGTAGACGTGCGTCCAGGCACTGTTTCTTCCGCGCTTTCGCTGTGCCGGAGGGACCGGCATGCCAGGGTCCCCTTCCAACCAATCGCGAACGATGTAGTGGTAATACTGTTTGCTCCAGAGAAGCCCGGCAAAGGCTTGGCGTGTGACAATGCTGCTTTCTTTGTCGGCCGATGCGGGAATGATAGTCGCATAAAATTCATCGGCCTCAGCCCGGCGCTGGCTGAAAATCTCGTCGAAGTCCGCGCCTAACATGTTCAAACTGGTGGAGGGCGAAGCCTTTCTCTGCAAACGGAGCTTGATGGAGACCGGCTTGCCCGGTGCAACTTCGATCTTGTAATCAACGGTTGCCTTAGTACCCTGCCGATTCGGGTTGACCGCGCCAGATTCGCCATCAATCACATAGCGATGAAAAGCGTCCTTCACGTAAGGGGAGGTATTTTGGGCGTTGTACAGACGCTCGTAGTTGGTCTCATTTTCGGTAAATAACGGCGAGCCCCCTGGCTGAAAATGAAGATAGTATTGGCCAATCTCCGCCTTCTGGGCACTAATGGCGCCGCTTTTGGAATCGAAGCCGAGCGTGGGCTTGGCGCCTTCCGCCCCCCATGACCACGTATTGCGAAACCACAACGTCGGCAGTACATGAAGGCTAGCCGTTTCCAGCCCACGATTCGCTATCTGGATGACAATGCAGATGTCCTCCGTTTCGGCCTTGGCATATTCGACAAAAACATCAAAGTAGCGGTCATTGCCAAAGATTCCAGTGTCAAACAACTCGTATTCCGGGTCGTCTTTCCATCGCCGTCTATTCTCCTCAACCAATTTCGCATAAGGAAACTCTAGCTGAGGATACTTATAGAGAAACTTCATGTAGGAGTGGGTTGGGGTGGAATCGAGATAGAAGTAATACTCTTTTACATCTTCCCCGTGGTTGCCCTGATTACCAGAAAGTCCAAATAAGCGTTCTTTGATAATAGGATCTTTGCCATTCCATAACGCGATGGCAAAACAGAGGTGCTGATGGCGATCGCAGATTCCCGCAATGCCATCTTCGTTCCACCGATATGCGCGAGACCGGGCATGATCGTGAGAAAAAAATTCCCACGCTTCTCCCCAAGGGCTATAGTCCTCGCGAACGGTACCCCAGGCCCGCTCGCTTAGATATGGCCCCCATCGCTTCCAGTGAGCGATCCTATCCCGAGATTCTTTGAGCCTCAGCTCTTCCTGGCACATGCATGTCTCCCAAATGCTACTCTTGGCCTATTAGTGGCCGTTTGACACGTTGACGGCCGCGGAGGCCGCTGCTTCGACTTCTTGGTCAGCATTCGGGTCGAGTCCAAATAACTGTACGGCAACCATAGTCACATTCTCAGCGGTGAAGCCAAAGCGCCGAAGAATCTCTTCGCCAGGAGCAGAGGCGCCAAAGTGATCGATTCCGATGGTTCTCCCTTGGTCACCAGCCCATTTTTGCCATCCTTGGGTTGATGCGGCTTCCACCGTGACCCTCTTCCTGATCTTCTTTGGCAATACGGATTCGCGGTACGCTTCGTCTTGAGCGGCAAACAACTCCCAGCTTGGCATGCTCACTACGCGCGAAGGAATCCCGCGGCTGTGCAGGTTTTCCTGTGCTTTCATACACAGATGCACCTCCGAGCCCGTTGCGATAAAGATGATTTCAGGTACGCCGCCATTCGCTTCCGAGAGAATATAAGCGCCACGGCTTACACCAGGCTCTTTGGACCGACTTCTATCAAGGTGAGGGAGGGCCTGGCGACTCAAGGCAAATAATGTGGGACCATCATGCTGGACAGCAAAAGCCCATGCTTCCACCGTTTCGGTTGCATCTGCCGGACGAACAACGGTAAGGCCCGGAATCGACCGCAATCCTGCGAGATGCTCGATAGGCTCATGCGTAGGGCCGTCTTCACCGACCGCAACACTATCGTGAGTGAAGACGTAGAATGCCTTGAGCCGGCTGAGGGCAGCCAAGCGAATGGAGGGTTTTACATAGTCGGAAAAAACCAAGAAAGTCGCACCAAATGGAAGAACCCCTCCATGAGCTGCCATTCCATTCACAGCCGCACCCATCGCGTGCTCTCTAATGCCGAATGCGATATTGCGGCCGCCATAACCCCATTCCCCGCCAACTGCGCCTGCAACATCCTTTGTCGCGCTGGTGGGCGGCTGGAAGTCGCCCTTTGCTTTAAGCGCCGTATTGGTCGAAGGATTCAGGTCGGCCGAACCACCGATAATGTTGGGAATTCGGGCTGCCAATGCATTCAGAGCATCACCCCCAGCGGCACGAGTGGCTAGCGGCTTATCGGATGGTTTCCATTTCGGGAGATCCGCAGACCAATTCTCAGGCAACGTTCCCTTTATCATCCGCTCGAACTCAGCGGCTTCCGTTGGGAATTGCTTGCGATAGGCTTCGAACAGTTTCTGCCACTTCGCCTGGGCTTTTTCGCCCTTGTCGATTGATGTGCGGAAGTGATTGACCGCATCGTTAGGCAAATAGAACTTATCCATCGTCGGCCAGCCCAGATTTTTCTTGGCCGCCTGCAATTCTTCCTCGCCTAGAGGGCTTCCGTGGACATGAAAGGTATCCTGCTTCTTGGGACTACCGAAACCGATGTGGGTGCGTACTAGAATGAGCGAGGGCCGCTGGTCGGCCTGCGCCTCGAGAATCGCCTTCTTGATGTCTTCGGTATCGTTGCCATCGGACACGTTTCTCGTATGCCATCCGTAAGCTTCAAATCGCTTCGCAACATCTTCCGTGAAAATCAGGTCCGTGGCCCCGGCCAGAGAGATACTGTTCTGATCGTACAAGTAAATCAACTTGCCGAGGCGAAAATGCCCGGCAATAGAGGCCGCTTCCTGGGTAATCCCCTCCATCAAATCGCCGTCGCTCACAATTGCATAGGTATAATGATCGACGATTTTGTGCCCGGGCTTATTGAAATGCGCCGCCAGCCAAGCTTCGGCGATGGCCATTCCGACCCCATTCGCAAAACCCTGTCCGAGAGGCCCAGTCGCTACTTCCACGCCGGCCGTGTGCCCGCGTTCGGGATGTCCCGGCGTTTTGCTTCCCCATTGCCGGAAATGCTTTAGCTCATCCAACGACAAATCGTAGCCAGTGAGATGCAACAAGCTATAAAGGAGCATGGACCCGTGACCGGCCGAAAGAACGAAACGATCGCGATCGGGCCAAGATGGATCCTGGGGATTGTGCTTCAAGCATTCCATCCACAGCGTGTATGCCATGGCTGCGGCCCCCATCGGCATACCTGGATGCCCTGAATTCGCCTGTTGGACCGCATCCGCAGAAAGGATACGAATGGTGTTGATGCACAAGGTTTCCAGTGGATTTACGTTAGTCAAGCGCCCTCCTAGGTCGTGTTCGTTTTTTGCTTCCATTGATTCTTGGCCGCTGGGCAAAATTCTTCAAGCACTGCGACGCGCAGCCAGTTCGCTCAGGCCAGACTGAAACTCAGGGAAACCAATCAACAATTTGTCGAAATCGCCCTTGTTCACGGCGAGCAGGTCGGTCGCTTGCAGCGCGCGGACTGTCGCGGTGCGCGGACGACTGGATAATAGCGCCATTTCTCCAAAATATTCGCCGGTTCCAAGCACCGAGACCTGCGAACCATTCTGCAGCACCTCCACTTGGCCCTTACGAATGACGTATAAGCGATCCCCTACGTCTCCCTCTTCGAATACTACTTCGCCAGGCGCAAAGTGCTCATAGGTAATGTTGTCCGAGGCCTGAATACGAACCTGGACAAAATCCGTCGGAAAAAGAAGTGACGTAAATGAATCAAATGCCACTCTGAATTTTTGGTCCAGGCCCGGCATCTTGCCGAGATAAAACAATCGCCACAGAATCCAAGCAAGGAAGCCGGAGATGCGCAAACCCATGACTTCGGCCACACCTGAATGATGGCCTAGCGATCCTAGCTTGCCATAACCCTCAAAATGAAAAGACTTTTGCGTCTGGCCGCGCAATACTGCGCAGATGTTTCCGGCCGCGGCCTGCGATTCGCTTTCAGCAGCACGCCCGGTCGGGGTGCCCGCATTCGTACAGTCGCCCACAGCCCAAACGACGCCCTCGTGCCCCCGGACTTCGAGAAACTCAGTCACATTAAGCCGCCCTTTTTCCTTGGGGACATCGAGTTGCTCGATCAAGGGCGCAGGACCGGCCGGCACAGTCGAGACTACCGTGCGAGTCCCGATGACCTCCGCACCGCTAATTACTGCTGAGTCGGCTGTTGCCGACTCAATCCGCGACCGAAGCCGCAGTTCAATGCCACGCTTAGCCAATACGTTCTGCGCATGACGCGCGAGCGAAGGCGACATCTCCGGAAGAATCAATTCGCCCGAATGCACCAGCACGCTACGGATATCTTCCTGGCGGATGTTGCGGAAGTGGCGAACAGCGCCCCGAACGAAATCATTGATTTCCGCAACCACTTTTACTCCCGAAAAACCCCCGCCCGCGACAACAAAGGTAAGCAACCGCCGACGAAACTCCAAATCAGTTTCGTTCTCGGCTTCCTCCATCGCCTGGATCAGCCGGTTGCGCAGGCGCAAGGCGTCGCCGAGGGTGCGAAACGGCAATGCGTGCTCGGCCATTCCCTGCATTCCTGTAAAGTCTACGACCGCACCAGGAGCCAGCACCAGTACGTCATAGGGGAGATGGCTTGCCCTCGGCCGGAATCCCGGCAGCATTACAACCTGCCGCCCAGCCAGATCAATCCGTTCAACTTCTCGTGTATATAATCTTGTACGCGGACATAGTCTTCGAATGGGAGCCACTGTATCCAACACTCCCAATGAGCCAGTAAGAACTTCCGGCAACAGCGGTTGGAATACAAAATAGTTTTCGCGATTCACGAGGCAAATCTCCGCTTCCTCAGGGCGCAACAGCTTTTCCAATGTTCGAGCCGTATGAACGCCCCCGAAACCGCCTCCAATAATTACAATCCTTTTTTGTGCCATCGATAACCCCATCGTCGCAAATTTACGACTTCTTATGTGTGGATGACCGCCTGCAAGTGATGCTTCGATTCAACCGCCTTGACGGGGTAAAAATATAATGCTTTAGGCCAGAATCCACTACCATAAATCCATTAAACTAGACCTATTAGTGGATAAGTTAGCCTTTTATTTAAAGCTATTTGGATTGATTAAATATCTACAATTAATCCTAATACTCACCTGGCCAAATTGGCAATGATGTTGGCCTTCCATGCAGTCTCAGGGCAACCAAGATTAGCGATTTATCATATCCACCGACAATGAATTGATCCTATACTTATTAGATTCAAATCTAGCCTAATTTATACATCCATTGCACACAACCATTTTTCCCAACATGTTAGGATAGCGCTGCTTTTTATATCAGTGATTGCCAAAGTATGCGTTTGGCCTACTCACAGCTACTATTCGGGCAATCGGGAATTATGAGTACGTAATGTTCCCTTGATCGCTCAAAGTGTTAAACCGGAATTTTTAATAATCTCGTGCTCTCTCGCCAGTTTTCCACACGAAAGAGCACCTCAATTGGATAATGCAATGGCAATGACTACGACTTCCCTTCTGTCAGCTGGCACTCAGCCGATCGGGATTGAAAATGCCTTGGCTGACCCATTCAGATTTGAGCGCCGCGCACCCTCCTGCTCCATCGTGATCTTCGGCGCTAACGGCGACTTAGCGAAGCGCAAACTGATACCTGCGCTGTATCGCCTCGCATGCGAGCAACGCATTCCATCGACCATTGCAATCGTGGGCAATTCTCGCACGCCCATGACCGACGAGGCGTATCGCGCGGCCATGCGGGACGCCACCATAAAATTTCTCGATGATGGGCCGTTCAATGCAGAAGCATGGGATAGTTTTGCGCGTAGTTTATTTTATGTTTCTGGCGACCTGCAGGATTCAACTTTATATAAGAATCTCGATGACAGGCTGGAAAAGCTACAAAAAAGCCATCGGACTCTGGGAAATACTCTCTTCTATCTATCGACCCAACCTAGCTACTACGGCCCAGTCATTGGCCAGTTAGGCGAAGCCAAGATGCAACACCACCACGAAGGGTGGAGAAGAGTCATCGTTGAAAAACCATTTGGCCGCGATCTGCTTACGGCCTCCGATCTTAACAACGATATCTTGAAAGTCTTTGAAGAAGACCAAATTTTCCGAATCGATCACTATCTTGGTAAAGAGACAGTTCAAAATATTCTTGCATTCCGCTTTGGGAATGGGATTTTTGAGCCGCTTTGGAATCAACGCTATATCAATCATATACAGATTACCTCCGCCGAATCTATCGGCGTGGAGGGCCGGGGAGCCTACTACCAGGAAGCGGGCGCCCTCCGCGACATGATCCAAAACCATCTTATTCAGGTGATGGCCACCGTCGGCATGGAGCCTCCCGCAGTCTTTACCGCGGATGCGGTGCGAGATGAGCGCGCTAAATTCTTGCGCTCGATTCGAGTCCTGAAGCCGTCCGAGGTTTCAACACATGCGGTGGCCGGCCAATACGGTGCTGCGCGCCTCGGAACTCAGCAAGTGCCGGGATTCCGCGAAGAGTCGGGCGTAAAATCCGACGCTCAAACCGACACCTACGCAGCCATGACCTTGTTTGTCGATAATTGGCGCTGGGCCGGCGTA
>DATGIO010000216.1:0-26630 GCA_035295685.1 Candidatus Angelobacter sp. | reverse complement strand
GACCGCGCAATTTGACGCCGCGAACCAAACGACCACGCCGAATGTCCATCCCGACATCATTCCCAAAATTGCCTTTGACAGCGACGCGGGCGGAAAGCACTTTCATCTGGAAGCCGCCGGCTTGATCACCAGGGTCAGGGTTCTGCCTGTGCTGGGTGGCCCGACGAACTCGAAAACCGGCGGTGGAGGCATGGCCGCCATCAACCTCGAAGTCTTCAAGAATTTCCGGTTGGTGGCGAATGCGTTCTATAGCGACGGCGGCGGCCGCTATATTTTCGGAAGCGGGCCCAATGCCGTGTTGCGCCCGGATGGCACGCTCTCTCTCGTGCACGCGGGTTCGGGTATCGGCGGATTTGAATGGCAAGCAACGAAAGGCCAGATGCTTGCCGCCTACTATGGCGCTGACTACTTCAAGCGAAACTTCTTTCTCGACACCAGCGCTGGAGCCAAGCCGAATACTTTTGTGGGTTTTGGCGGGCCGAACTCTTCGAATGCGGCAAACAAATCCATACAAGAGCCTACTCTTGTGTGGATCAGCACCTTCTGGAAGGACCCGCAGTATGGTGCGCTACAGCTAATTACTCAGGGTAGCTATCTCACGCGCGTCCCCTGGTTTGTTGCGCCGGCAACTCCGAAGAATGCCCGCAGTACTATGATATGGGCCGACATTCGGTACGTGCTTCCCTAAAAATAGACTCGCTCCATAGGTAACGATGATGCGGCGCTTTGAGAGCGCCGCTTTCTTTTTAGCTCCGGTTTTCTGCGGCAATGGCCTTTAAAGTTGGCGATTTCCTTCGCGTCCTTTTCGCCGGTCTTTTCTTGTTCTTGCCTTTTCTTCTTCGCCATTGCTACTTGCCGATCATGCAAAAATTCGATGGATTGTTTCACCGGCTGTATTTCATTCCGCCGGATATGCTAGTCTTGTACGCGCTCTGAGGAGTCACCGAGGAGCCGTGCTATTTTTGCATCTTTTCAAAACTTTACCTGCCATTTCTCTGCGCAAGGAATGTGCGACCCCAACCACATTTTTAACGTGGTTTTAATAAAATTTTAACGAAAGGTTCATGGCCTTCGGCGACCCTGACGGAGCAGGGCTGGAAGAAGGTAATGTTCCGATGGAGGTCCCCGGTTTGTCGATCATTCGGCATCGTGCGACCGGCAGGTTGTTCGAACCCGTGGCGCGACGGAATGGCTTGCCCCAAACGGAAGATTCCAGCTGTAAGCATCCTTGATGGCTCCTAAATCGGCTTTGGGCCCCAAGATTTTTTCGGATGTAACGCAAACATAAGTAAAGAAAAAAGGAGAAACATCTCAATGAGAGTGGTACAGAGGCTTTGTCTTGTTTTGCTCATTTCAAGCCTTATGGCGGCTCAAAGCAGCGCGCCGAGTGGCGATGGCGCGTCGAACGTCCAAAGTGACGTGCAAAAGCTGCTTGACGCGGTAACTGCGCAGCAGAAGGCGCTGGCGGATCAACAGAAGCAGATTTCCGAGCAGCAGCAGGAAATCGAGAGACTGAAGCAGCAGCTTGGCGGCGGGGTTCGGGCGGTTTCAGCCAACGGCGAAGAGAAATCAGCGCATGTAATGAATGCTGTGCTGAATGTTCCTTCTCCCACCGCGGCTGCAGCCAAGCCGGCTTCCGACTATAACGCCCAGGACGCACCCCGCGAATCTCCGCTCTCGTTCCGCATCGGCGGCGCGGAGTTTACTCCTGGCGGATTCCTTGACTTCACCGGTATTTTCCGCTCCACCGGTACCGGAAACCTGGGAACGAACTTCTTCAACATTCCGTTTAACACCACTCCGGCGAGCCAGCTCACGGAAACCCGCTTCACCGCGCAGAACTCACGCTTCAACCTGAAAGCTACCTCGAAAGTCATGGGTTTTGATGTAACCGGCTTCATCGAGGCTGACTTCCTCGGCAATGACGCCGGCAACGTCTTTGTTACTTCCAACGGACACACTGCCCGCCTCCGCCATTACTTTGTAGATTTGAGAAAGGGCGGCTGGGAGTTCCTGGCCGGACAGGATTGGGGTTGGCTGACACCGAACCGCGTGGGTGTTTCGCCCTACTCGGCGGATGTGAACAACACCCTTGACATGGACTTTAACTACCAGGTGGGTCTGACCTGGACCCGCGCTCCTCAGTTCCGCGCAATCTATCACCCCGATGAGCACTGGGCTTTGGGTGTCGCGTTGGAAAATCCGCAGCAGTTTTCCGGACAAGGGCAAGTTACGTTTCCAGCGGCTTTCGCTAACCAAGTCGGCGGGCAGTTGGACAATGCCGCCAACCCGAACATCGCGAACCTTCACCCTGACATCATCCCGAAGATCGCCTATGACACCGACATGTCCGGCAAGCACTTCCACGCTGAAGTTGCGGGCTTGGTCACCTCAGTCAAGATTGCAACCACGCTCAACGGTACGCCCGGCACGTTCAATACCCACAGCAAGACCGGCGGTGGAGTTTCATCCGCGATTAACTGGGAATTCCTGAAGGGCATCCGCTTTGTCGCCAACGGCTTCCTTAGCGATGGCGGTGGACGCTATGTCTTCGGTGACGGCCCGGATGCAGTTGTTCTGCCTGCTGCCACTGGCGCTGCAGTCGCTAACGATGTGCGGGTTTCTCTCGTGCACTCAGGGTCCGGAATCCTGGGTTTTGAGGCGCAGCTCAATCCCAAGACCCTGTTCTACACCTACTACGGCGGCGTTTACTACTCGCGCAACTTTGCTTTGGATAACACCGTCGGCGCCAAGGCCAACACGTTCATCGGTTACGGTGGTCCGGGCTCTGCCAACAGCAACAATAAATCGATCCAGGAGCCCACGTTCGGTTGGATTCAGACGTTCTGGAAACAGCCTCAGTACGGCGCCCTGCAGCTCATCACCCAGTACTCGTATCTGACTCGCGCTCCGTGGTTCGTTGCAACCAACGCTCCTAAGAATGCGCACCTCAGCATGGGATGGGTCAACCTCCGTTACACCTTGCCGTAGTAACCAGTTGTAAGAGTTCAAATCAGAAAGGGCGCCGAAAGTCTGGCGCCCTTTTTCTTTGTGTACCGGCTTTTATTTCTGCATCGGCGCCGCTCGCGAAGTTCTTTCCAACTCACGATGGTAGATGGGATTTCAATGGATCATTGGAACAAGAAAAAGGGGTTCGGGAAATGTCCCGAACCCGCTATGAAAGCCCTGAGAGGGTGACAGAGATTAGGTGAAACTTACCCGACGATGATCGATCCGGTCATCTTGGGATGAAGCTTGCAATAGTAGGGATATTCGCCCGGTTCCTTGAAGGCGAACTGGAACTTCTGATCCGTATCGAGCACCGGCGAAGAGAACTTTTTCGTCGAACTCTCCACATTGTGCGGAATGTCGTCGCCATTCTTCCACACTACGGTGGTTCCCGTCTTTACTTTCAAAGGGGTCGGGCTGAAGGCAAAGTTGTCGATCTTGACCAACGTTTCGGCATCTGCGGAGCTTCCGCTCGAGGACCCTTGGCTGCTTTGGTTGCTTGCATTGTGCTGCTCGGGAGAGTTTCCGGATAGAGTCGCATCCACCACCGCGAGATGGTGATTATTGACGACATAATTGACATCTGTAATGCCAAGAACGTCACGCAGCTTTTCCGCCGGCACCTTCATCGGGCCAGGCGAAGGCGCGCTGCCAGGAGCGGGTTGGGGGAAGGCCGTAGACATGGCTGTGTGGAAGGTCGCGTTCCCTTCCGTCTTCTGCAAAATCTGGTGAATATGGCCGTTCAACACAGTTACTGAGCCGAATTTCTTCATGTAGCCAAGAGCTTGGGCGCTGTCCTCGGTGCCCCAGCCCCAATCGGGATATACGGACCACAACGGAATGTGAGCGAAGACCACGATCGGGGTGCTATGGGACTTGCCCTTTAGGTCATCTTCTACCCATTCCAATTGTTCCTTGCCGAGATTGCCCATTCCACCCTGTTTCAGATTGGCCACATTGACCAGACCGACGAAATGCACGCCTTTGTGATCGAAGCTGTACCAGCCGGCGCCTTTCTTCTTTCCACCTTGAGGGTCCTTACCATAGCGTTCAAGGAATTGCTGGCCGTTGTCGATCATGTCGTGTTCGCCGGGCACATAGACAACTTCGCTACCGGTGCTCTTCAGCAGTTGATCCAAAGCGTCGAACTCTCCGGGCTTGGAGAGATGGGTAAGATCGCCGGTGTGGATGATGAAGTCGGGCTTGGTGCTCAAGCCGTTAATCTTGTCGATGGCGGCCTGCAGGGTCGCCTTCACGTCGGTATTTGCTGGCTTGTCAAAGCCGATATGGCTGTCGGAGATTTGGACGAACGTGAAATCCCCCCCCGCACCCTTGCCGCTCTTTTTGTCCCGGACCGCTCCAAATGCCGCAGACGTCGGAATACCCGCTCCCACCGTCCAGACCAGCCCCGTTCCGGCCCAAGCCATACATTTTAGAAAGCCACGACGGTCAATTCCGTCGACGCTTGTTCCTAAGATCTCGTCCTTCTCAATATTCTTTCTGTCCACCGGCATTCCTCCTCAAGATTTCAATACGTAAGATGAGCATTAGAAACTTTAAATACTTCATTCAAAACATTTTGAACCCTTATAACTACGTCAAAACTCATTGGATATCGATTTTATTCCCGGCCTTTTAACCAGGGCGCTTTTCTGAATTCTTAAGCAATAAAGAAATCGTCGGGATTAAAATTGGAGAAATTCAGTTACTTATCTGTATCGTAGAGGCAGGATTCGGCGCCCGTGAATCATCAGGAAAAGCTTCAAAGCTTCGAGCACGTCGTCCTGCGGCACTTGCAATCCGCATTTGCCTTGGCGCGCTGGTACTTGCGCAACGAGGATGACGCAAAGGACCTTGTACAAGAGGCCATCCTGCGCGCATTCAAGGCATTTGACACGTTTCGGGGCGAAGATGGCCGAGTATGGCTGTTTACCATCATCCGAAACCTGCACCTAAGCGGCGTATCCAGAAAGACACCCGAGCAAACCTCTTTTGACGAAGAGATTCATCTTGTTCGGGAATCTTTTGGCAATCCGGAAGTTCTACTGATACGAGACGCTGAGAGCAAAGTGGTTCAACAAGCGATCGAAGGGCTCATGAGCGAGTTCCGGGAAGTTCTGGTGTTGCGGGAACTGGAGGGCCTTTCCTATCGTGAGATAGCCGAGATTACAAAGGCGCCTCTGGGAACCGTGATGTCCCGGCTTTCCCGCGCGCGAGAGCATCTGCAGAAGAGTCTGGCGCTCCAGATGGACAAGGATCCGGTACCCCGGAAAGACGGAAGAAATGCGTTGTCGGGCAAGTAAATGTAGGATGAAAGGAGGAGAAAATGTTGTGTCACGAAAGCAAGAAGGTCCTTACCGCATATCTTGACAATGAACTCGACCTGACGACTGCCCTGGCGCTCGAAGAGCATCTGGAACTTTGTCCGCATTGCACACACGACTTGGATGTTCAGAGATCCATGAAGGACCTGGTGCAGCGTTCGGACCTCCGTTTTTCTCTTCCGATTGGATTGAAATCCGACATTCTTCATTCGCTGCGGCCCGAGCAGCCGATCAAGGGGTTCATCAAGGCAGGTTGGACGCGAAGGCGGATATGGCAAAGGGTGGAACTTTTCGGCGCTGCCGTCCTCCTTCTGTCGCTTACCGTTCTCGTTTATCGAAGGGGAACCGAGAAGCAGGGTGTCGAAGAGGTTGTCGCCAATCACGTTCGCTCTCTATTGGCGAATCACATTGCCGACGTGCCGTCTTCCGATCAGCACACCGTGAAGCCCTGGTTTAGCGGAAAGGTTGATTTTTCCCCCAAGGTTACAGATTTCGCCGACAAAGGCTTTCCGCTCGTGGGGGGCAGGCTTGACTATATGGAGAGCCGGCCGGTGGCGGCAATCGTTTACACAAGACGTAAGCACGTCATCAACGTATTTACCTATCCAAGCTCTTCCTGGTCGGGTCCTTCAGTGGGCGAAGAGCAGGGCTACAACTTCGTCCACTGGGCCGACAAGAGTATGGAATATTGGGCGATATCGGATTTGAATCTTTCGGAATTGCAAGACTTCGCCGCCTTGTTGAAAGAGTGATTTCTCGGCGGATTGAAGGAAGTCAAGCCATGGCAATCACAAAGCGATCCTTAGGCTATCGCTTTGGCTGAATCGCAAAAGAAGCTCACGCCTGCGGTTTACGTTGATCTTGGAGAAAATGTTCGAGACATGGAATTTCACTGTGGCTTCCGCAATATTGAGAATGCTGCCGATCTCTTTGTTGGAGAGTCGGCGCAGAATCAGGCCGAGGATTTCCTGTTCCCGTTTGGTAATGCTGCCGGGCAATTGTTGCTGCGGTACATAGGAAGGCAAAGAGGGCATGGTCGCGAGATTATGATTCGGGGCCTCGGTATGAAAAACGCCCTTGACCGAGGGCACCAGATTTTCACAAAGATCGACGTATTCCACGAAGCTATGTGTTCCTTCGGTACACGACTGCAGCCTGGCCTCGAACTCTTGGCTGCCGATGAAAAGCAGTCTCGCTTCGGGAAGAAAGGTCTTCAGTATCCTTATATACGCCCCGAGCGGATAAGTTACCTCCGCTTCATTCACGATCAGGACACATTTCTCCCGTGTGAAAACGTGATTCATGCCGGACAAGCCATGAATGATCTCAAGGGAAATGGAGGAATCCGTCGACAACAACTTTCGTAAATATTCTGCCGCGAGATGGTTTCTCTCTAGTACATAGACCATGATCATGGCATCGGAAATGGACAAGGACAATCTATTGTGATTCGTAAACATTGATTCCTATGATCTCCGAAAGATTTCACTGCGCGATTATATATTAAGATTTACAAATAATTACATCCAAAAATAGTAGTCTTTGGATTCGTTCTGGCGTTTAACCGGAAGAGCTATTAGTTTTCCATAAAAATATTATGGAATCTTTAATCTCCTCACTTTTCATGAAAGACAAGCTCTTGCCATTGTCTCGCCGAGGGGCTGGAGGTAGCACGAAGGGTGCTTTCGCCCTCTTTATTCAGCGGGTCTTAAAACTTTGAACAATGCCGGCTCAGGGGGCCGATTTGTGTTATCCGTTCACTTCTGATTTATGACAAGAAGTGTCGAAAGGGCGGCTTAAAAATATAGGGCGATTCGAAAAAAGCGGGCGCTTCCTAGACTTTTTTATCGTAAGGATCCTAGACTTTTTATTTCAAGGCCGATTCGGCGTTTCATATTATTCTTAGAAAACCTTTAAGGGCGGTTGGCTCTGTTTTTTCGGTGGCGCTGACACCCGAATCGAATTCTACCTTTCAAAAACATTGTACGTATGGCAATGAGCGTCACAATGCGGGAGTTTGGGAGACCAAGGGCCACTCAGTTCATGAACCCCGCAATTTAGACGTGCTTCTTTCAATGGCGGTTGTACGCGTCGTTGAAGAAATCGAAGTCTGTGTATGACGTTACTGCATCAAAATGGAGGCAATTTGTGAAAAAACTCTACAAAAGCATTGTGTTTAGAGCGCTTATCTTGATTTCAAGCTGCCTGCTGTCGATTGCCACGGCGTCGGAAGCTCCTCAAAAGAAGACGCTTGATGGAGAAATATCGGACAGCCAATGTGGCTTCAATGTTCATTCCGTGACACGCTCCCACGACGAGATGATCAAAGCCGGATACATGGGCAAGACTCCCGAGGAATGCACCCGGAATTGCGTGCGCGGGCGTGGCGGCCAATTCGTCTTTGTAACCGACGACAAGAAGCATACCTACAGGATCGAGCCCCAGGATATGGTGAAAGATTTTGCCGGAAAAAAAGTCCAGATACAGGGAACATTGGCGGACGAAAAATTCCACGTTACGGGCATCAAGCCCCTATAAGAAATAACGGGAGCGATTTTCGGAAGCCGGCTCTGTCTTGTTTTGAGCCGACTGCGCAGTCGGGAGCATAGATTTGGGGTAAGACTTTATCAAGCGATTATTTTTGTATAGACTTGAATACTCATGAAAATATTCCTACAAAAAATGTACTCTAGAATTTAAATAGCTCTCCCCCGAGTAGCTTTGCAAATAGCTTCATAGTTAATCCCAATCGCAGGCATAGTTTTTAGCAATAGGATACTTCCCGAATACTTCCCGAAACGAAACAGCCCGCAAAATTGGATTGGCTTTCGTCAGCTTTCCTGTCGGGGAATTTTTCCATCTAACAAGAGTTTGAAGGAGTGAAGAGCAGAAACTGGTTCTTCACTTTTGTTTGAAGCTCATAAGAGATGGAGAAGCATGCTATGTCAAAATTCTTGATGGTGATGGCGCTTTTCTTTGCCGCCTTGTCCCCGAATGCCATTGGAATGACCCCGGCCGGTATAAGCGGCGGGGGCTCCGCGGTGCAAAACGTCAACCCAGTCATCGAGTGGAATCGCACACTTTTGGTGATTGTCCGCACGCCGGGTGCTCAACCGGCCACAATTCATCCAACCCGCAGCTTTGCAATCATGCACGCCGCTGTATACGATGCGGTCAATGCAATCGCGAAGACGCACAAGGTCTTCTTGGTCCACGTGCCCGGCGCGCCGCGCGAAGCCTCCAAAAATGCGGCGGCAGCGGCGGCGGCCCACAAGGTGCTGGTGGCGTTGTATCCATCGTTTCAGGCCCAGCTTGACGCGCAGTTCCAGCAGGATCTGGCCCAAATTCACGATGCCGAAGATGTTCAGGAAGGCGTGAGCATAGGTGAGACGGTGGCCACCCAGATTTTGGCGATTCGCGCGAATGACGGATCGAGTGTGAAGCCTGGCCCCTTTGTTTTTGGCACGGCGCCCGGCGATTATCAGTCGACGCCCCCCAATTTCCCGCAACCTCAGTTTACGGAGTGGAGCCATGTGACGCCATTCGCACTGAGGAGCGCGCGGCAGTTCAGGCCTGGTCCGCCCCCCGCGTTGAATAGCGACACGTACGGAGATGCCTTTCTTGAAGTCAAGTCAGTAGGTGTGGAGAATAGCACCACCGCCACGGCCGATCAGGCCCTGACGGGCCGCTTCTGGAACGGTGCGATTCAGAACTATTGGAATGAGATCACACAGACTGCGGCTCTAGGACATCAGCTTTCGACTGCGGAGAGCGCCCGCCTCTTCGCTCTGCTGAATATCTCGCTGGCGGATGGCGTCATCGCCTTCTACGACGCTAAATACACCTATACCTTCTGGAGACCGGTAACGGCCATCAGGGCTGCCGATCCTAATGTCAATCGCGATACAACCCCTGATCCGAACTGGCTGCCGGAGGTCGTCAAAACAGGAAACGATCCTTCCTATCCAGGCGCTCATGGTGTCTTGAGCGCGGTGGGTGGCTTTGTGCTGGATTCGTTCTTCGAGCGCGATCGTTTCAGCTTTACGGTCACCTCGGAGGTGCTGCCGGGCGTTACGCGTTCCTTTAATAAATTTTCTTCTGCCGTGAAGGAAGCCACTCTAAGCCGCATTTTTGCTGGGCAGCACTTCCGCTTCGATCAGGAGACCGGAAACCAGCTGGGACGGAACGTGGCCGATTTTGTGGTTGATCATTTCCTGACCGAACGTGAGCACGAAGACGGAGACGACCGCGACTAACCCAATCAAACGCTTAACGATTTAAAAACGAATTGGCATTTGCGGCGCCCATTGTTCAATGGAGCGCCGCAAATGTTTTTTAACAGGAAATTCAACAATGACCGATTGCTTTTAAAGTTACTAAAATACAGAAGTAGCTTTTAATGTTTCATAGCGTGATATAGGCTTCTTCTGATAAATGGAACCTATACTTTTGACTCGTAACCCATACTTTTTCATCAAAACCTATACTTTCTCAATACTTTTTTTGTCCATGACCCATACCTTTTCCCTCCTCTTCTGCAATCTATTTCCTGCTATCTTGTGGCGCTAAGTCGAAGGAACCTTGCTCTGCAAGCAATAAGGCAGGGTATCCGACTGTTACTACAAGGAGATTGGCAAAAATGAGCAAGCTTTTGCAGAAAATCACCCTCTCCGGGCTTGTGTGCTTGTGGTCCATTGGGATGCTGGCACAAAAAGACCCCGGCGTGCGCGGCGGTTTGCAGAACACTGGAGGCGGCCTGCAAACTCAAGGCATTCGTATTCCGAAGCCCCCCATCATGAGTCCGAATCCGAACCATCCGGAACTCAAGATGAATGACAACGAAATCTCTCTGTTCTTTGAAGGCATCAAGCGCATGGGACAGCTTGAATCCACTTGCGACAAGTGCTCTGTGGCTCCCTTTGGCGTGGGTGACGGTAACCCGGTGGATACCGACCATGGTGCGCCGGCCAACGCTGAAATCGATCCCGATTTTCCGCAGCACTTTACCAATTCCAACGGCTTGGGAACCCGCCACAACTCCGACAACTGCTTCGAGTGCCATGCTCAGCCGGTGCTTGGTGGTTCAGGCGGTTTCATCGCAGCGCAGAAGGGCGCCGTTGCCCAGAACCCTCAATTTGACTTGGTTCCGCACCGTTCCGGAAGACAGAATGTGGTTCCAGCTTTTGAGGAGCAGTTTGGACCGATCCGCGAAGTCCGGTTCAAATTCAATCCCGATGGCACCCGCGATGGCGGTGTGCATGCTCTCTGGACCACCAGGGGCGACGTCACCGATCCGTTTAATACCGCCTGCGATGCGGTTCAGCCTGATTTTGCCACCGAGTTCAAGAAGGGCAACCTTTCTTTCCGCATCCCCTTGCAGGAGTTCGGACTTGGCCTGATCGAATCGATTGAAGATAACGAGATCCTGAATCATCAGGCTGCCACTGCTACGGCTCGCGCGGCCCTGGGCATTGCCGGCCACCCGAACCGCAGCGGCAATGACGGTACGATCTCCCGCTTCGGCTGGAAAGCCCAGAACAAGTCGCTGGCGATCTTCGCCGGTGAAGCTTACAACGTTGAGATGGGCGTCAGCAACGACGTCTTCCCCAACGCGCGTGACGAAAACCACAACTGCGCTATCAACAAGCCTGCTCCGAACGACATCAACCGCGTCGACGATACCGATGTGGACAACCACGCATTCAACAGCCCGCTTCACGAACTTCCTGACTGGCAGCTGTTCCTGGTCACGATGAGGTTCATGGATGCGCCACAGCCTGATCCTAACCCCAGCGCCAGCGCCACCCGCGGCCGCGCGGTGTTTGAGCAGGTTGGATGCTCTCTGTGCCACACGCCCACCATGCAGACTGGCGGCGCCAACAATGCAGGTGGTCCGAGCAACTCCCCGATTCTGGTAGACCGCCCAGCCAACTTGTTCTCCGACCTGCTCGTTCACCACATGGGTCCCGCGTTGGCTGATGATGTAATCCAGGGCAATGCCGGACCGGATGAGTTCCGTTCGACTCCGCTTTGGGGCGTCGGACAGAGGATGTTCTTCCTGCACGATGGACGGACGAACGATCTTCTGCAGGCCATCCTGCTCCATGCCTCTGGCGATGGAAACAATGACAACGACGACGCCGTCTCCGGCGATCGCAATACCAAGGTGCCGGCTTCGGAAGCGAATGGAGTCATTCGGCAGTTCCGCAAGTTGAGCGTAGCCGACAAGCAGGCGGTTCTAGATTTCCTGCGTTCGCTCTAAGTTTCTGATTTATCCTTGTTGATCTGAGGAGTGGTTCCTGGAAGTGATTCCAGGAACCACTGTTTTTTACTATGTCCAGTTTGTCATCGGTCCCATCGCGCTCTTTCGGCTTGTCCTTCTTCCTTCTGCTCGCAAGCGTGTTATCCGCCCATAGCCAGCCGTCGCCGAGCACTTCCTATTTCTTCCACCGGGCACTTGACCTGAGTATTGCGGAGCCTTTTTCTCTGGATGTTGCCCTGTCAAGCGGCGATATCACCTTCAGCTACGGCCGCGAGAATCAGCTCTTGATTGAAGCATCCGCGAAAGATGCGGCGGGCAACCGCGTGCCCGAAGAATTTTTCAGGAACGGTTTGTTGATCGAACAGGTGGCGAACCGCATCGTTGTTCGAGGGAGGCCGGACCTGAGCACCATCTCTTCTCTGATGAAGGTTCAATACCAGTTCTATGTTCCGTTTCAGACGGATCTGATATCGCGGGTGGATGCCGGGAACCAGGATCTTGTTGGAATAGCGGGCCCTGCCAAGCTGATTTCAGGCCTTGGCGATATTCAGGCAACGTCGGTAACGCGCGCATTGCTGGAAGCAAGAACGGGGCAGGGGAAGATTTCCTGTAGTAGGGTGGCTCGGGTTATCGCTGAAACCGGGGCAGGGAACATTACTCTCATGGAAGACGGGCCATCGAAGGCGACCGTGAAGAAGGGACGAGGGAAAATCGAAGTCGGCGGTGCACGTGGCTTCTTTGAAGGCTCCACCGATGGCGGCGATATTCATATTAAAGCTGTTTTACATGGGGAATGGCGCCTCAACTCCGTCTCGGGGAATATCCGCATCGAGGTGCCGCCCAAAGCCGCATTCAACTTCGATGCCAAGACTTCATCGGGACAAGTCTTGATCGATCGGGACGACATGCAGAAGCCGTCCGATGAGGAACGGGATTCCGTCCAGCAGGTGAACGGAGGTGGTAAACTCCTTCAGGCGCGAAGCGTTAGCGGAAGAATCTCGATACAATGACCAACACCATGATCAAGAGACTCCTTTTCCTTGTCGTAGTCGTGGGAGCGACCCTTCGTTCGTTCGGCTTTGAGGACAAACAGGTTACGTTCAAGCGTAATTTTACCTTTGGCCTTGGCGACCATATCGCATTGGATCTTGCCGTTGCCCGGGGAGACGTTGACATTTCTTTTAGCCGGGCCGGAGAGCTTTCGGTGGTCGCAAGTGTCCGTTCCATAGAGGACAAAGATATTCCCGAGAATTTCTTTGATCGTGTATTGACTGTGGAACTCGCAGGGAACCACGCCAAGATCAAGTGCGGGGTGGATAACAAAGATCTGAAGATTTCTTACAAAATTGGAGTGCCGGACTGGATTGAGATCAACGCGGCCGTGGACAACGGAAAGCTTTCCATCGGGGGTGTTACCGGACCGGTGAAAGCCATAGTTGGAGTCGGCGACATCCGGGCCGTGTATATCACGTCGAATCTCGAAGCCAGGACAGGCAAGGGGAACATAACGATCATACGGGTTGGAGACGCCGCCAAGGCTGAAACGGGGTCGGGAAATATCAATATGAGGGACATCGGTCCGGCCAGCACAGCCACAGTGAAAAAGGGTGTAGGGCGAGTTGAAATGGACGGCATAAGCGGGAGCTTCACCGGCTCAACCGATGCGGGAGATCTGGATGTAAAGGGCGGCGTGTTTGGCGATTGGGAATTGAAGTCCACCTCCGGGGATATTCGGATTCTAATTCCCGAATCTAAATTCGATATCGATGCAGCCACCCACTCTGGCCGCCTTTACATCGAAAGTGACGATATTAAGCCGCCGAAGGAAGGCGCCGCTCAAGAATGCCGGCAGCAGGTTAACGGCGGAGGCAAACTGGTTCGGGCTCGAAGTGAGAGCGGAGCCATCTACATCAAATAAGCGAGGGCCGAGAAAGGCCACGCCTGCGTTTCGGTTTTGTTGAATTTCGGCAAATAAAAAGAAGTCGCATGAGCCGATGAAAAACGTAGGCGAGATTTTTGGCAATACTGCTTCTTCTGGTCGCGCAACTATACAGAGCAACACCGGGAATCTGCAGTTGAAACTTGCAGATCCCACGGAACTTACTCTGGCAAGCTCGGTCGAACTAGCTTCTAGCGCGAACCAACTTCATCGGACTTACGTCACCAATTCCGATGACGAGTTGGAGGCAGCTAATAGTTGTCGGCTTGATAGCGGCTTGGGTTGGTTTCTGAACTATCCTAACAACTAATGTCCACAGCATTCCTCTGAAATTTACACACACCTATAAAGGGACGTCCCTACTCGCGCTGCCGCAGAAATTGGAATCATGGCAGGCAACCCTGAACGGACTGGTAAAGGTTCAAACCGGACAGTGGCAGAGCTGCCGGCTTGCGGAATGGTCTATGAGCGCCCATGCTTTTCAACACAAGAATGGCAGAGGCAATGGTAGGAACCCCAGCTCATTCTCGGCTCGTCTCTTGCTGCTACGACACTATTGCGTTGGCGAATTCGCTGGGGATTGCGCTGGCGGGTTTGCCGGGGTCCGCAGGCGCTTCCGCTCTTCATGCCCCCATTGATCGAGCAGCTTGACTTCATCCTGCGAGAGCTTTGCGTCCGGATGCAGCAGAACATATTGGGGCAAGGGCATGTCTCCGTTGCGCACCATAGTGGAAATGCCACCCAGCATTTGCAGGCGATCGTCTGGGCCGTATTCCGCCCATCGCGACATATTGAAATGGCTCCGCCCTTCCTGCACATCTCTTTCCACCAGCCATGAGACCGGTCCAACATAGCTGTACCATGGCCAAGTGGTCTGCTCCGAGTGGCAATTTTGGCAAGATCTCTTCAGTACGTTCAGCACCGGAGCTTCGATTTGCGCTCCCTGAAGCAGTGGCCGCGTCGGCTGTACGTCCTTCGCTTTGCCAAATGGATGCGTGAACGATGTAATACCAACTACACTCAAGAGAACGATTCCGATGGGACGAAAATAATTCTTCAAATGCGATTCCTTGGAGCCTTGCGATGGGACTCGTATTTTCTTCACGTCTTAATTGGTTTGATAACCGCCGATTACTGGTTTGATAACTGCCGAAGATAAGCGATGATGTCGGCTCGATCAGGGGCGGATTCGAGGCGAAAATCCATATCATTATCGGGAATGAATTTATCCGGATCGGCGAGCCATTTATCCAGGGAATCCGCATCCCACGTCAGATTAGCTGTTTTTAACGCTTCAGAATATTTGAAACTAGAAACACTCCCCGCTTTTCTGCCAAAGACGCCCCGCAGCCGGGGAGCTTTTCTATCGCTGTCCAATGAATGGCACATTAAACATTTCTTATCGTAGAGTTCACGCCCGTGCGAGGCGCTGTCACCGGTGTGCACAACACTCGCAGCAGTTGCGGAAGCCGGGGGATTGACTAGGGTAGCCAAGGCCCACACAGCCAATACGGAAATAAAAGCGATTACAAGACCGGTAGGTGAATAAGAATTCAGAACACGTTGACGCTGTAAAATTGACCGAAATATGGAAGGCATCCCGCGCAATCCTCTCGTTACATCTAAAACCCTGGTTATCAAAAATCGTTGTCGCCATTTCTGACGACAACGAGAGATTGGCTTGTAGCATGCGTTGCTAAGAGTTAACTGAAAAACGACGCAATTATTCCCTGGCAGCTCCCGGCTTACTCAATAAAATTGGGGGCATTTGCCCTCGCATGCCGGGTAAAGCAAACTCGATCTCTTTAGAAAATTTAGCAGAGGATCACGGAATATTCTCTCCACAAAGCTAGTCTTTTCTTAACGGAGTCAGCTTTTTCCCCGTGGCGTTCGGTGCTGTCTGCGGGGAGAGGTCTGGCGACCGAGCAGAGTTGTTTCGTCTATCACATTCACATTTTTAAAAATCACCACCCATTTAATAGTCGTTTGGAGGATTTTCCCAAAATGAAACAAGTCAATAGCCGCGTCGTTGCCGTTATTCTTGTCGCAGGCTTGCTGGGTCTCGTGGGTCTTGCGCAACAACAGACTGCCACGGAGGCGCCTGCCGGATTTGACACGCCTACCGTAGTAGCCAATCCTGGATCGCAAAGCTCAAGCAATGGAATTGCGGAGCCGGCTGGGGACACCTTTGCCCTCGATCAGCAACAGTTCGAAACAAAAAAGGACGTAAAGTCGGGACTCGGGCCGGTCTTTAATGCGGCTGCTTGTGCCGATTGCCACCGGAATCCCGTAGCAGGTAGCGCTAGCCAATTCACAGAAGTCAGAGTCGGGCACAAAGATGCCAACGGCAACTTCGTAAATCCAACCGTATTGATTAACGATGGGCAGAACTCGATCGCCGGGCGGTCCATTGTGAATGATCTGGCAATTTGCCCCCAGGCACAGGAACATGTGCCGTCAACCGAGACGATCCGCACGCTACGCGCAGTGCTCAACACTCTTGGCGACGGATTTGTCGAGGCAATTGACGATAGCACGCTGCAGAATATCGCCAGGACCCAGGTGGACGTGAGCGATGGCAGAATTCATGGCGAAGCCATTGAAGTGCCCGTTCTTGAAGCGCCTGGCCAAACCCGTATTGGCAGATTCGGCTGGAAGGATCAGCATTCAAGCCTGCTCTCCTTCGTGGGCGACGCTTACTTGAACGAGATGGGAATCACCAACCGTCTCCGTCCTAAAGATGTAACCAGCGTTTGCAAGACCACCACCGATCCCGAGGACGTACCGGATGCGCTCGGTCTCGCCGATATTGATCATTTCACGCAGTTCATCCGTGGAACCAAGGTTCCTCCTCGCGATACCGCGTTGGCTGCAACTCCTGCTGCCATTGCCGGACAGCATATTTTTGAGCACATTGGCTGCAGCATCTGCCACGTATCTTCCATCACCACCGCTCCGGCGGGAACGGTGATCGACGGAGGAGCGTTTACGGTACCTGCCGCTCTCGGCAACAAAATCATTCACCCGTTTGGCGATTTCCTCCTTCACGACATTGAAACCGGGGATGGCATTGTTCAAGCTGGTCCGGCGGATACTGCCAATAAACTCAGGACGGCCGCTCTGTGGGGCCTGCGCACCAGATCAAGATATATGCATGACCTGCAGTCTTTGACTTTGGAAAGCGCGATCCATCGCCATGGCGGGGAAGCCAGGCATGTTGCGGAGAGATTCCGCGACCTTTCTCCGGAACGGAAGCAAGAGCTGTTTGCGTTCCTGAACTCACTCTAACGGAATAACAAGAACGATCTCGGTTCCCCAAAGGCTGCTCTATCGTTTGCGAAAGCAGGCGAACGAAGAGCAGCTTTTTTTGTTGCAAGTGTCACAACCGAGATTGCATTGCCGCTGCTATCCAGGAGCCCTAACGCTTGCTCATCTACATCGGGTTACCAAATGGCACAGAACGGAATACCCCGTTGCAGAGGTGCTGCACCAAGGGCCTGCGGTTGCGCGGGATAGTTCCAAGGAGCTACAGACGCCCTCTCCTTCGTGATGTTTCAGAGGCGCTCTGAATTGAAGGGCCGCCAATGAGGGCGGCCCAGGGTGCTTTTGAATGACAAGTCACTTCACTGTTTACACAAACCAGTACATATTTGCAGAGTAACGCACTTCGTCGCGCCGCCACAGTCGCAACATACTAAGTTGGTCGAAGCGCCGCAGCCAATGGCTGGTATGCACGGGGATCCCAAAAAGCTCCCGGCGGTATTTGCTAGCCCGATAGTACGTAGGCTGCTCTTTAATTCACGATCGATCAACCTACCGTTCTCCAAATTACTGATGAATTGGAACTCTTGATGGTTCTGTTGCGCTTCGCTGGTTGCGACGAAGGTGGCTGGCCGTTTCTCATGATCAAGAGTGTTTTTGCCATAAGCATCGGTACCATGAGTACCGGTTGACTCATGGATGCCAACGAGGTCGTTTAGTGCTTCCTTTCCGCCAAGAAGCGCCTTAAATGTTGTCGATGCGCCATTAAGTGAGTTGGAACACTGAGTTGTACAGTTATCAAGGCATGCTGAAAGGCCATCACAAGTTTGACACGCGTTAAAGTTCGTACGGTCGCGCAAGCACTGAACGCAATTGGCGCGAAAATTAGCGCACTGCGTTCTAGAACAATCGTTCACACAGGTTTGCGTGAATGCCAGTGGTGCCATCGCCAAAACCGCTAAAATGCTCAAATAGCGAATAACTTTCATTCTGCTTACTCCCTGAAACAATTTAGAAGATTGGACATCAGGGCGGATCATACCACTCCCCCTTCGAGTCGATGCCCCCGTCGCAAAGCCTTGATCTCCTTGATCTATGGACTATTGAAAGATATTCCCAGTTCGGTTTACTGGATGCTTATGTCCAAACGGATGAAACCCTATGACAAGAACGGAGGGATGCCGTAATCGCCCGTCGAATATCGCGGCTCTGCACCAACAGCGCGCGAGGGGAGTGTTGGCAAAACTCTTTGCATTTCACCGATAGCAGGCGTAACATGATTGGCGTCAGGGCATTCTATGCAGATTAAGGCGCAGGGAAAACAATGGTTCGCAGCGGTTTTGTGCGTGCTGATTGCGCTCTTGGCTTTGCATGTGAAACTATCGCAGTACGATTCAAGGCCCGATCCCAATTCCATCATTTCCCTCAAGATGTGGGTTGATGGGCAGAAAGCGCAGCTTCACGCGGCTCCCAGCTTTGCAGCAAACGTGTGGTTCCTGGCGCTTTTTCTCTTTAGTTCTCTATTCATACCATACCCATTCATCACGCTGAATGCCCCCGTTGCGTCCAGCGCACGGCAACGCGCCTTCCTGTTCGATTTGTTTCTTCGCCCTCCCCCTGTGCTCCGCCGGTAATAGCGGCGGAAACCTCCGCCTTGGCGATATCAAACGCAATCATTTCCATCGCAATCCCACAAGTAGAGTCCGTAGGGCCGTCTAGATTGCGGTGTCGGTGACACGCAAAATCACAAGATAGTTCTCGAGGAAATTATTGTGCGTATTCGCAGAAAGCATATTTTGTTTTTATGTGGGGCGATCTTGGCCTGTGTTGCCGGTGCGCTCATAGCCGGTGGAGTGCGTTCCAGCCACCCCGAAGATGTCTCTGCTTCCAGCCCAACTGCGCCCCACGCCGCCGTAGCTAAGGTCGCCAGGGAGACGATTGCCAGCACACTTTCGATAGCCGGTGAGTTCCTGCCGTATCAGGAGGTCGAGTTGCATGCCAAGGTAGCTGGCTACATCCGCAAAATCAACGTGGATATCGGCGACCACGTTCATACCGGCCAGGTGATGGCCATTCTCGAAGTTCCCGAGCTGAAGGCCCAGGTGCAGCAAGCGGATGCGGAGGTACGGCACAGCGGAGATGAGATTGATCGCGCGGACCAAGAGGTGAAACGCGCAAAGGCGAATTACATCGCCGTCCACGCGGCCTATCTGAGGCTCAAGCAGGCGGGCGAACAGCGCCCGGGATTGATTGCGGAACAGGAACTCGACGACGCGTTGGCCAAAGATGGTTCGGCGGAAGCACAGATGGAGGCAGCGAAGTCCGCATCCTCTGCCGCGAAACAGCAACTCGATGTTTCGAAGGCCAGCCGGGAGCACTATTCGGCGATGTCGGACTATTCACGGATCATTGCCCCCTTCGATGGTGTGGTGACCTGGCGCTATGCAGACACGGGCGCGTTGATCCAGGCCGGCACCTCCAACGAGTCGTCCATGCCGGTTGTCAAGCTGGCGCAAATCGACGTGCTGCGTCTACGCATCCCGGTTCCCGAGTCGCTGGCGAGCAGCGTTCGCGAGGGAGAACCGGCGGAGATTCGCGTGCAGGCCACCGGTAAGGTCCTTCACGGCAAAGTGACCCGCTTTACCAACTCGCTAGACCGATCCACCCGCAGCATGCAGGTGGAAGTGGATTTGCCGAATCCAGGCTATGAGCTTTCTCCAGGCATGTACGCCAATGTCTCCCTGCGGGTGCAGAACCAGCCCAACGCTCTTACCATTCCGGTACAAGCGCTCAAGAAAACCGCAACGAAGAACCTGGTGCTGATTGTGAATTCAGAGGATCGGGTCGAGCAACGTGAGATTACCCTCGGCATCGAAGATCCGGATCGCGTCCAGGTATTGTCTGGGCTAAACGAGTCGGATCGCGTCATTGTCGGCAATCTCGCTTCTTTTCAGCCAGGGCAGAAAGTCGTGCCCAAACTCAGCACCATGGTTGACGCTAAGTACAGCGAGACGGAGGCGCAATAAAAGGGAATGTCGACATTCGCCCTCAAACATCCGTTCTTCATCATCATGCTTTGCCTCATCATCGCGGTGGTGGGCATTACTACCGTGGCCCGGATGCCCGTGGATCTCTTCCCCAACATCAATATTCCGGTGGTGGTGGTGGCGACGTTTTATTCGGGAATGCCGCCGGAGCAGATCGAAGCGAATATCACCAATCCTTTCGAGAGATTTTTCACTCTCGGAAGCGGCATCGATCATATTGAATCCCGCTCTTTGACCGGAGTGAGCCTTATCAAGGTCTATTTTCAGCCAGGCACGGATGCCGACGCGGCGGTGAGCGGAATCTCCAATCTGGCTATGGCTCAGCTAAGGCGGCTGCCGCCGGGAACCTTGCCCCCGGTGGTCCTCAAATTCGATGCATCCAGTCTTCCGGTTTGCCTGATCACTCTCAAGGGCCAAGGGCTCAATGAAACCGAGCTTCACGATCTAGGCCAGTTCAATGTGCGCAACCAGATAGCCAACGTTCCTGGCGCATCCGTGCCCCAACCCTTCGGCGGCAAATACCGGCAGATCCAGGTATATGTCGATCCCGTCAAGCTTGAGGCGCACCAGCTAAGCCTCATGGATGTTGTACGCACGGTGAACAATGCAAACACCATCTTGCCCGCCGGCGACGTGCGTATTGGTCCCAAGGACTACAACATTTACACCAACAGCCAACTGCCCTCGACCGAGGAGATCAACCGCTTGCCGCTCAAAAGCTCGGGGAACGCAGAGTTGATGGTTGCCGATGTTGGCCAGGCCAAAGACGCCGCCGCCATTCAGACCAACATCGTTCGCGTCGACGGGCAGAAATCCGTTTATCTGCCGATTCTCAAGCAAGGTGGAAACAGCAATACCATTCAGATCGTCAACGGTATCAAGCAGCGCGTGGGTGATTTGCTGGATGTTCCCAAGAATCTCGTTGCCAATGTTGTTTTCGATCAATCGACCTATGTGAAGACCGCGATTTGGAACGTGTTGCGGGAGGGTGGAATCGGCCTGCTGCTCACCGCCGCCATGATTCTCATCTTTCTCGGCAGCATTCGTGGAACGTTTTCGGTCATGCTCTCGATTCCTCTCTCGTGTCTGGCCGCGTTCTTGGCGTTGAATGCCATCGGAGGGACCATCAACACGATGGTTTTGGGTGGTCTCGCTCTGGTGCTTTCACGCCTGATCGATAATTCGGTGGTCGTCCTCGAAAATATTTTTCGGCATCTCGAACTGGGAGAAACACCCGCGGTTGCGGCGGAAAAAGGGGGGAAAGAGGTGGCGCTGGCCGTGCTCGCCGCCACGATCACGACCGCAATTGTTTTCTTCCCTGTGGTGTTTCTCTATGGCGTAAGCCGCTTTCTGTTTACAGCTCTCGCCTTGGGGGTTGTGCTCTCGTTGGCTGCTTCGTATTTCGTAGCCATGACCGTAGTGCCATTGTTCTGTGCCACGTTTATCAAGTCCGCGCATGGAGGGGGAGGGGAGCACGGGAACCCAGGGCTCCTGATGCGCTTGCTTGCTCCTTTCAATCGCGGCTACGAATGGGTTCTGGCGAAATACGACGCTTCCATTGAGAAGAGTTTGGCGCGGCCTAAGTTTACGGTGGGGATCATTCTGGGTGCATTTCTGCTGAGTCTTGCATTCTCGCCCCTGCTGGGCGTTGCATTTTTCCCGCGCACCGATCCGGGGCAGTTTGTAATCAACATCAAGACACCCACAGGATCGCGCCTGGAACTCACCGATGCATACATCAAGAGAGTGGAGGACGATATTCGCCAGGTCGTTCCGGAAAACGACCTGGACATGATCGTGTCGAATATTGGGATTACGCCGGATTTTTCCGCGATCTACACCAGCAACTCCGGCCAGCACACGGCGTTTGTTCAGGTCAGTCTGAAAGAAGGGCACAAGACCGGTAGTTACCAATACATGCGCCGCGTCAGCTCCAAGCTTTCCGAAGACCTGCCGGAACTGGCCACCTACTTCCAGACGGGCGGCTTGGTCGATTCCATCGTCAACCTCGGCCTGCCCGCGCCCATCGATATTCAGGTAAGCGGCAACAACATGCATGAGGCTTTTCGAACGGCCTCGGAGATCGCCAAGAAGGTGCGGCTGCTCAAAGGCGTGAGCGACGTTTTGATCCCGCAGGATCTGGATTATCCCGGCATTCAATTGAACGTTAACCGGGAGATGGCTGCCCGGCTGGGTTTTTCATCGAAAGAAGCCGTGGACAATGTGATTACCGCGCTCACATCCAACAGCATGATTGCTCCCAGTTATTGGGTTGACCCGAACAATGGGAACAACTACATGCTGACGGTTCAATATCCCGAAACCCAGGTGAAATCCATGCTGGATCTCAAGCAGATTCCCTTGCGCGCCCCCAACAATGTAAATCCCACGAATCTGGAAGCCGTTTCGCAGATCAAAACCATCGATACGCCTACAGAAGTGGATCACTATCAGTTGCGCAGGGTCATCGATGTGTACGTTGCGCCTTCCAGCGAGGATCTGGGCGGGCTGGCTAAACAGGTGGAAGTGTCCATGGCCCAAGTCAAAGTGCCTGCGAACGTCCGCGTTACGATGCGGGGCTCTGTGGAAGGCATGCGGCAATCGTTCAGCAGCTTTGCCGTGGGCCTCACGCTCTCGATTGTGTTGGTGTATCTGATTCTGATGGCGCAGTTCGCCTCCTTCAAGGATCCGTTTCTGATCCTGCTGGCGGTACCGCCTGGGTTTACCGGTGTAATTCTGTTCCTGCTGATGACCGGAACTACCGTCAACATCATGTCGCTCATGGGTGTGATGATGATGACCGGCATCGTGGTCTCGGACTCAATTTTGATTGTGGAGTTCGCCCGCGAGCTTCGCGGCCGCGGCTTGCCGCTGGTTGAAGCTCTCAAGACAGCGTGCCATGTGCGTCTGCGGCCCATCCTGATGACCACGTTTGCCACGCTTCTGGGCCTCATTCCCATGGCACTGGCTCTGGAAGCGGGAAGCGAGCAGTACGCGCCTCTAGCCCGGGCGATTATCGGCGGGTTGAGCCTGTCTTTTCTGGTAACGCTCTTTCTTGTGCCCGCTGCTTATCTGATCATGCACCGCAAAGAGGAATCGGCCCAACCGGAGGCGATGGCTTGATGCAAAGGCACAAGCCGGTTGGACGGTCCAAGGCTTTGGAACGTGCAAGGCAAGAGCCACGGAAGGGAGTGTGACCTTCGATGTCTGGTTTTGCGCTTAAGTATCCATTCTTCATCATCATGCTGTGCCTGATTATCACCGTGGTGGGCATCACCACAGTGGCGCGGATGCCGGTCGATCTCTTTCCGAACATCAATATTCCGGTGGTCGTGGTGGCTACCTTTTATTCCGGCATGCCGCCGGAACAAATCGAAGCCAACATTACCAATCCTTTTGAGCGTTTCTTTACGCTCGGCAGCGGTATTGATCATATTGAATCGCGCTCGCTCACCGGCGTGAGCCTTATCCGGGTCTATTTCCAGCCTGGCACCAATCCGGATGCGGCAGTAAGCGGCATCGCCAATCTGGCCATGGCGCAATTGCGCCGCTTGCCTCCTGGAACTCTGCCTCCCGTGGTTTTGAAGTTCGATGCTTCCAGCCTGCCCGTCTGTCTGATTACTCTTAAGGGGCAGGGCCTGAATGAAACGCAGCTACACGATCTGGGGCAATTCAATGTCCGCAACCAGATTGCAAACGTGCCGGGCGCGTCCGTTCCTCAGCCCTTCGGCGGCAAGTACCGGCAGATCCAGGTGTACGTGGACCCGGTGAAGTTGGAGGCCCATCAGCTCAGCCTGATGGATGTGGTGCGCACCCTGAACAATGCCAACACCATCCTTCCAGCCGGTGATGTGCGCATTGGTCCCAAAGACTACAACATCTACACCAATAGCCAGTTGCCCAATACCGACGACATCAACCGGCTTCCGCTAAAAGCCGAGGGCAATGCCGAACTAATGATCGCCGATATCGGTCACGCCGAAGACGATGCTGCTCTCCAGACCAATATCGTGCGGGTGGACGGGCAAAAATCCGTGTATCTTCCCATTCTCAAGCAAGGCGGCAATAGCAATACGATCACCATCGTCAACGGCATCCGCGGTGCTCTTGGCAAATTGTTGGATGTTCCCAAGACGATGGCCGCCAACGTTGTCTTCGACCAATCGGTTTTCGTGAAGACCGCGATCCGCAATCTGGGAAGCGAAGGCGGCATCGGTCTGATTCTGACCGCCCTGATGATCCTGGTGTTTCTCGGTAACATGCGGGCGACCTTTGCGGTCATGCTGTCCATCCCACTCTCGGCCCTCGCGGCCTTCCTTGCGATCAACCTTGGGGGAGGCACCATCAACACCATGGTGCTGGGCGGACTTGCACTCGCCTTTTCCCGGCTCATCGACAACTCGGTGGTGGTGCTTGAAAACATCTTCCGTCACCTGGAAATGGGTGAAGCACCGGATGTTGCCGCCGAAAAAGGGGGAAGCGAGGTCGCGCTTCCCGTGCTGGCGGCCACCTTCACCACCGCAATTGTTTTTTTCCCCGTCGTCTTTCTGTATGGCGTGAGCCGCTTTCTCTTTATCGCACTGGCTTCGTCGGTTGTCTTGTCGCTGTTTGCTTCCTATCTGGTGGCAATGACCGTGGTGCCGCTCTTCTGTGCCAAGTTCATCCGGTCCGCGCACAGCGGCCAACACGATAAATCCGTCTTTGGCCGATTGGTGCAAGGCTTCAATCGACGTTACGACAGTATGCTGGGCCGTTACGATACTGCCGTTCAGCGCAGCCTCTTGAAACCGTTGTCGACCGTGCTGAGCGTGATGGGCGCTTTCTTATTGAGTCTGTCCCTTTATCCTCTGTTGGGAGTTGCGTTCTTCCCGCGAACAGATCCCGGCCAGTTTGTCATCAATATCAAAGCGCCAACGGGAAGCCGCCTCGAACTCACGAATGAGTACATCAAACGAGTGGAAAGCGAAATTCGCGAGGTAGTGCCGGCCGGCGATCTTGGAATGATCGTTTCGAATATCGGCATTACGCCGGACTTTTCAGCCATCTATACCAGCAACTCCGGCCAGCACACGGCATTTGTGCAGGTCAGCCTTAAAGAAGGGCATCGCCTCGGCAGCTACGAGTACATGCGCCGCGTACGCGCCAAACTTGGCGACGATCTCCCCGAACTCTCCACCTACTTTCAGTCGGGAGGGCTGGTCGATTCCGTGGTGAACCTTGGATTGCCTGCGCCAATCGACATTCAGGTTAGCGGCAACAACCAGGCTGCCGCGTATCGCACGGCGGCGCAGATTGCCCAAAAGGTCCGGGCTCTGCCCGGCGTGAGCGACGTTTTGATTCCACAGGATCTCGATTATCCCGGTATCCGGCTCGATGTGAACCGGGAGATGGCAGCGCGCCTGGGCCTCTCCTCGCAGGAGGTCATCGACAACGTGATCACGGCGCTGACTTCCAATGGAATGATTGCACCCAGTTACTGGGTGGATCCCAGCAACGGAAACAACTACATGCTGACCGTGCAATACAAGGAATCGCAGGTTCACTCCCTGGAAGATCTCAAGCAGATTCCGCTGCACGCGCCGGGCAATAAGAATCCGACGAGCCTGGAAGCTGTTTCCGATATCAGGACCGTAAACACTCCCACGGAAGTAGATCACTATCAATTGCGGCGCGTAATTGATGTCTATGTGGCTCCTTCCGGAGAAGACCTGGGCGGGCTTGCCGGCAAGGTGAACAAAATTATCGGGGCCACCCAATTGCCTGAAAACGTGCGGGTCAACATGCGAGGCTCCGTGGAGGGCATGCAGCAGTCATTCAAGAGCTTCGGCCTGGGGCTGTTGCTTTCGATTGTGTTGGTGTACCTCATCTTAATGGCGCAATTCGCGTCGTTTGTAGACCCGTTCATTATTCTGCTGGCGATTCCGCCGGGGATCACCGGGGTGATTGCGTTTCTCTGGGTCACTCATACCACGCTGAATGTAATGTCGCTGATGGGCGTGATCATGATGACTGGGATCGTGGTTTCGAACAGCATCTTGATCGTGGATGTGGCGCGCTCGATGCGGGCTGAAGGTATGCCAATCAAAGAAGCTGTGGCCACGGCCTGCCGTGTCCGCCTGCGCCCCATTCTGATGACATCCCTGGCAACGATCCTCGGATTGATTCCCATGGCGCTCGCGCTCGAGGCTGGTAGCGAACAATATGCCCCGCTGGCGCGCGCCATCATTGGTGGTTTGACCGTATCGGTGGTTGTGACGGTATTTCTTGTGCCGGCTGCTTATTTGCTGATCCATCGCCGCGAAGAAGGAGCGAAGCCGCAGGCCGGCTGAGGTCATTAGGAAAAGGATGATGAGACAAAGACGCCTTTGGTGCTGTGTTGCATTTGTTGGATTCTTGTTGCCTACGGTGGTGAAGTGTCAATCCGCGCAATCGTCCGGTGGCGTCCCACCAGCCCAGCTTACTTTGCATGAAGCAGAGGCGTTGGCCGTCAAGAACAATCCCCACGTCAGTATCTCCAAGCTATTGACGCTGGCCCAAGGCCAGGTTGTGCGGGAAGTACGATCTTCGGAGCTTCCCCAATTTGCGGGAAACCTCACAGCCGTCGATACCAGGAACGGGAACCGCATCACGGCCGGCGCACTGAGCAATTCGGTGGTGTTCGAACGCGCTGCTGGAGGTGTAACGATAGCGCAGTTGATTACGGACTTTGGCCGGACGAGCAACCTTGTTGCCAGCGCGAAATTGCAGCAGAAGGCTCAACTGTCATCGGAAGCGGCTACCGCCAACGA
>DATGIO010000215.1:0-18281 GCA_035295685.1 Candidatus Angelobacter sp. | reverse complement strand
AAACCGTGCCGAAAGGCGGGACGGACATCGAGATGACGTCAGAGGTGTCGCCCTCTGCGATCACCTGGACTAAGACTCCTGTAAACGTAGACGCGCCAATCGTGCCCGAAGCAATTCCCGACACCCGGTAGACAATCGAATCAGCTTCAACCACGCTGGCGACTCCAAGCAGAAGCATGAACAAAACGGCCGAGCGTATCAGTGGTGTTAATCTCATTGGCGTTCCTCAAGTCGGGAAAGAGCCGGAATTAAGTCGTCGAGAGGGCAGGCGCGTATTCCCTTTCGCTCGATCGAGACCCCTTTGTAGCTGCTTTTCCCTTGGAAGATGGAGCCGGCCTTGTACAGGCCGAACTGCGGCCACTATGCGCCGGACAAAGCCACGTGTCAAGTCCACAAACCGTTATTAATGGACCTATACGCCTTGGACATCGTCGCCCAAACTACGGTGGTATCGCCAGGCGACGGAAAAAAGGTGTCGCAGGGAAATGACGGACCTGGGTTTTGAAGTGCGTGGCTTGCCGGAGAGCGTTTTGCCGGGGGCGGGTGACCGGAATTTTTTCTCTGCGCTGTTTGTCCCGTCAGGTTAACGACGGGCTCTCGACCCTCTAGCGGATCGATGGAGAAGGAAACCTCCGCCTGCGCCTTTTGAGTCGGGCCGGAGGGTGCAGCGGGTGGTGACGGCGAGCCGCGAAGCGTCTGTTGGCGAGGTGTATCGCGCGGATGACTTCAACGGTTTCGGGCACGACAGGGAGCGGGTTAGTCGAGTTCCCGGCAGTCCCGATCATGAACGAGCTTTAAGCCGGGAACAGGCCACCCAGTCGGAGAGAGAATTCTTGTAGGCGATTCGCAAGCTGAAGGCGGGCGAAGACCCGAATCAGATCATTCGGGGTATGGTGGCTTACCGCAGCCGGGACGGATATGACAAAAAGGACCCGACGAAACTGATTGCGCCGGCCAAAGCCCGCCCGTATTGTTAGGCGGAGCAGATGGTCACGAAAGCGATGGCCATTCTTGGGATGACGAAGCAGCCCTCGCGCGTGGCGAAAGTGGCATCCGGTTCGCGCGAGAGAAACGGTGCCGAGCCGGTAGGCAATGAAACGGTGCGTGCTTTACGCCCCGTGTGCCGATGTTTACTTGAACCTGTCAATCAGGAGATTCAATGATCAAGTCTTTGATTTTTGCTTTCTGTGTGGTGTTTGCGCTTAGCGGCCTGAGCGCGCAGAAACCTGTCTGGCACGCATCACGAGGACATACGCAAGTGCCGATATGGCCGGGTGCGGCGCCTGATGCACAGCCAGTTCCAGGGCCGGAGTATGCAGGAACGGTCAAGGACGACCTGGTCGCCGGCCGACCTTGGATTGAGGTCAGCAACGTCTCGCGGCCTACGATGACGGTTTATTCGCCGAAGGGAAAGAACACGGGTGTTGCGATAGTTGTGTTTCCTGGCGGAGGCTTTCAGATTCTGGCCATCGATCTGGAAGGAACGGAGGCTTGCGATTGGCTCACGTCCAAGGGGATCACTTGCGTCCTGCTGAAATACCGCGTGCCGGGTCCGCCTTGGGATTGGCGACATAAGCGATATACCTTTGCGAAATCAACAATGGCGCTGGAAGATGCGCAGCGAACGATGGGATTGGTGCGCTTACATGCCGCGGAATGGCAGATCGATCCGCACAAGATTGGAGTGCTTGGGTTTTCGGCAGGCGGGTATCTAGTGGCGGAGATCAGTACGAACTTCCAGCGCCGTTTATACGCACCGGTCGATGCGGCTGACAACGAAAGCTGCCGTCCGGATTTTGCGGTGGGCGTTTATCCGGGGCATCTGTGGACGGGCGGTGACGCATATAGACTGAATCCCAATGTTCCAGTCACTCGCCAGACGCCGCCAACTTTTTTGGTGCAGGCTGAGGATGATCATGTGGACGGCGTAAACCAGTCGCTGGCGTACTACATCGCGCTGAAGAATACCGGCGTTCCCGTGGAGATGCATTTGTATGCGCAGGGTGGGCATGCGTTTGGACTGCGGCGCACGAAGTTTCCGATCACAAGATGGCCTCAGTTGGCAGAGACGTGGCTGCGAACGATTGGGATGCTTTCGCAATAGATGGTAGGGACGATAGGTTCAAGCGGTCCTTCTCTCGCAAGACTTCGCACAAGCTTCCGCTAGCCGATGGGCATGAATCCCCTCTTCTCGGCGGCGATCCGGCCGGTGATTTCCAAATTGGTCTTTCCTTCTCGAAATGGTGGCTATCTGAATAGGCGCAACATCTACCATGGGGATTTCTTGCCCTGTCTGTGCACCGCCGGACTGAGACGAGTCGCTTCATCATACGTTCGCTTCATTCCTGATACAAAAAGGCGTAAGCCTGGTTTATGAAAGGAACAGATGGGGCACAGCTCCACTCAAGTGACGATGGATAACTACGGCCACAAAATTCCGGGAGGGAATATCGCTTGGGAGTACGCTCTGGATGGCAAAACAAGTCCGCAACAAAACGCAATACCGGCTCAACAGAGCAGGATGCTGATTGTGGCCAATACGCCGCAAGTTATTGAAGAGAATGGAGCCGGCGAAGGGAATCGAACCCCTGACCTACGGTTTACGAAACCGTTGCTCTACCGACTGAGCTACGCCGGCTCGGTCAAACATTAAAATGCTCACCCAGCGGGTTCAGATTCTTTCCCAAACCCGCGGGTGAGCACCTTTAAGAGGAGAATAGAAAGGCGGACGCGCTCCGCCAACTAAACTCGATGGGAGTCTATTGAATCGTTGTGGCTGATGTCAAGGAGTTTTTCTAAAAAATTTTACTCGAGTAACATGTTGAAAATAAATAGCTTAATTCAATGCCGTCGAGCATTTCCACTATATGGGAACACCTTCGATAGGAAATTAAGTGTTTCTTTAATAAATCAATGCAAGCCATAGTTATCATTAATCTTATGTTAGCTTAGATTTAACCTGATAAGCTCGTCTTCGTCTGGGCGCGACCAGGATGAATTCGGAAAGAGTTTTGTAATCAAGCGCTTAGTAAAGAAAATCATGATGCCGCCCATGATTGCCAGCAAGAGGATGATCAGTACCAGTTCGAGGTTAGCAATGATCAACCGTAACATCTGATAAACGGTCGTTCCTTTATCGCTCTGATAACGAGGGCTCCAACTGACGTTCTGAGTAACTGTAAGCTGTTTTAAAAGTTCATTGGCCGCCGTTGCGGATTTTGAATTCAAAACCAGTAGCGCATAAGAACCTTCCTGGCGGCCGTAAATCGACTCTGGTCCTCGATCCCGATTGATTTGCAATGCATCCGCCATCGCCTTGAAACGCAATTGAGCTACTTGGGGGGTAGGATAGCTGATCTCCAGCAGTGCCAGGCGGCTATGTTGGATGACGTAAGTTCCCAATTGCGCTTCAATACCATCGGCCAGCCCAATGAGCTGAGCCGGAAAGAATGAGGGCAGCAGCCGTTTGGCCTCCTCAGTGCTCAAAAGGTATTTTTCGCTACCTGGGACCAGACCTCTTTGGGGAAGGGCGGTGGGCAGGCTTTCGATGTTTTCGGTGGTAAGGCGAGCGCCACCGATCATCACGAGAAGGGATTTGAAATCGCGATCTGATGGAACATTGGGAGCGGGTCGGAGTACGCGAATAAAATATCGTCCTCGTGCCATGATGGCCTGCTGAGCATTAGTCGCAGCCATTTGTATTCCAGGCACGGAGGTCATCTCCGCGCTGCGATAGAAGGTGTACAGAGCGTAGGCAGAAGATGGATCAGCAGCCTCCTCGAAAATCGCGGAGGTCTCAACGCTTCCCAGTCGATAAGTTCGTTCGCTACCCGACTTGACGCCGAGCTCCTGGTCCACCTGGATTTCACTACCGAACTTCGTCAGGCTGCTCAGATCGAGTCGATTGGAGGAAACAAGCTGCCATTTCGCTGCAGAGACCAGTGGAATGACCAGGGTTTTCTGATATGCCGCTGGTGGAAGCGCACCAGCGAGAAAAAGACATGCCAAAAGGCGGGGAAGAAGGGAAAACATCAACCATAGGATATCAGAAACTGGGCGATGGGTGTTGCGCAGGGGACGAAGGAGCATCCTGAGCCACGCGGATCGTGCCAAGGCTGTCCACGTAATGAGCAATGCCGCTGTAGAGTGCCTTAGCGATTTTTTCTCGATAGTAACCGCTGCGCAGCAGGCGTTCATCGTGAGGATTGGAAAGGAAGGAAATCTCAACCAGGATCGATGGCATATTGGCCCCAATCAGCACCACAAAGGGTGCTTTCTTCACTCCTCGGTCGTGTTGCGGGTCTCCTTCACGAGCTAGTTGGGTGGAGAACTGACGATCCACAATTTTCGCAAATTCCTGAGACTCCTGAATTTTTTCTGAAAGAGCGATCTTCTTGACCAGACTTTGAAGCTGATAAACCGATTCCCGCGAAGTCGCATTTTCGCGAGCTGCCAGCGCCAGAGCTTCTGGATCGGATGTAAAGTTCAGATAATAGGTTTCAATGCCGCGCGCGCTCGGGTCGTGGCTGGAATTGGCATGGATGGAAATAAAAAGGTCTGCGCCATATTCGTTGGCAATCGCCGTCCGTTCTTCCAGCGGGATGAATGTATCGTTGTGACGAGTCATAATCACCTGGCAGCCCATTTTTTGTACGATCAGTTTGCGGAGCCGCAAGGCTATATCAAGGACGACATTTTTTTCTTCCAGCCCGGTGGGACCGATCGTTCCGGTGTCGTGCCCGCCGTGACCTGCATCAATCACAATCCTTCGGATCTTCAAGCCAAGAGCTCGCGTCAGGGTAGGAGAAACCCCGGAAAGTGAGTCGTCAGGGCTGGGCGGCGAGAGTTCCACTTCAGAGGAAGCGACAGAAGTAGGGTGATTGTGAAGAGAATTCTTCGGGGTCGAGTCGGGATTCGAAGCAGCAGCGATGCTGTTGATTTCGGGAGTCTTGGCATTGCCCCCGGAGATCGCATCAGCCGCGGGCGCATCTGGCGCGGCAGACGAGCTTGATGGAATTTTCTCAGCACGGCCACCCTCTGCCAGCGCCTTTGAGGGGCCGAGGGCTTGCCGGTGTTCAATCGAATGCCGAAGCGCGGAGCGAGCCGGCAACTTTGTGTTGTTTGCGGCCAGCGATTTTGCGCCCTGAATGTCAATGACCAGCCGAAAGGGGTTGGGAAGGGAAAAGACGGAATAATCCTCAATCTGCGGCACGTCGAGGACCACTCGCGCCACATCGGGTTTGAATTGGGCGATGCGCACTCTCTGAAGAAAACCATTCTCGACCGGAAAAACCTTTTTGGCCAAGTCAGGACTGAGATGAGCGTCGGCTAAGTCAAACACCAAACGTGGCGGGTTTTTTAAGTGCATCGCGTTAAACTTGACTGGACCGTCCACACGGATAACTACGCGAGTGTAGTTTGGCCCTACCCAATCGTGAATCCCTCGGACCTCCCGCGAACCCGAATAAGGGTTCGGTTCATCCTGCGGCGGGCTGGGAGGAGCCGGGGCGGTTGCCAAGGCAGGCTGCTGGGGCTTTTGTTCATGAGACCATCGTGCCAGCGAGCGGTCGATCTCGGCAATTCTCTTCTTGACTTCCGCGGTTCGTCTTGAATGAGGGTGCAACTTCAGGAATTGCTCGTAGGCGGCGCGGGCTTGCTCAGGATTTTCAATTTCTGTTCGATAGATGTCGGCGATGGTCAGAAGCGCGTCGCTTGCCAAAGTGCTGTGTGGATATTGGGAGATCAGAAAGCGATAAGCTGCAATCGACTTCGAATAGTATCGATCGTCTGCGAACTGGCGACCAATTTCTTCGTAAACTTCAGCCGCAGCCGCGAGAGCCGCCGGGGTCTTGGGATAGCCTGGATCCATGCGATAGACCAATTCAAAGGCGCGCACCACTTTCAGATACTGCGCCACGCTGCGGTTCGATCCGGTTTCAAGAGTCACTCGCAACCGTTCAGCCCGATGATAGGCTGCTGCTGCCTTCTGCCTGCGCGTAGAGGTTGCACCCAACAAGGATTGGCCTGAAAGCACGATCCCGCTGAGCAGCAGGAGAACAGAAACGGAACTGATAACGGACTGGTCCTTCCTCATCGCCTCTGGCACACGATGGCTCTTAAAAACCTCCATCGTTAGTGAAATGAATTACGCCTTGGGCGTCCACATAATGATCGATAGTTTCCCGTGGCTGCGGTGAAGGTTGAGGGGCGTTCCTCTCCTTTGCTGCACCAGAACCTTCATAAAGTGATGTGACTTTCTCGACGTAATCCACAGTTTCCGGAATCGCCGGGATGCCGCCATTCCGCAACACAGAATGTTCGCCTGCGTTATAAGCCGCCAGGGAGAGCGGCACGTTCCCTTTGAAGAGGTCCAGGAGATACCGCAAGTAGCTGACTCCGCCCTGAATATTCTGTTTGGGGTCCCAGGGATTCTCAACGCCGAAGCGCTGGGCCGTGGCTGGAATAAGCTGCATCAGTCCGAGAGCCCCCTTTGGAGAAGCCGCACGAGGGTTGTAGCCGGATTCAACCTGAATCACCGCATCAACCAGTCTGGGATCTAATTGAAATCTTTGGGCAGCCTGTTCTACCCACCGTGAAATCTTTTCGGGAGGCTGAGAAGGGGAGTGGTAAGGCGGATGCAGGGTGCGAAAACGGTGGCTTTCCGGAGCAGGCTGTGAGTCAGCGATATTGATGTAAACAAGGTGACCTTGACCATCCTCGGTCAGAACAATGTGCTCAGCTTGCACGAGATGGGCTGTAAACAAGATTCCGTTGAGAAAGAAAACGACAAGAATCGAAGAATAATATTGGCTGGCGTGGTTGCGCATCAAGCCCTTGTGCCCCTGCCCCGGCTAGTGGAAGAACTCATCCCGACAGCATATTTCCTCGCCTTAACTTTCAGGCGTGGCGGGCAAGCTCCTGCCTTTTCATCACCGCGGCACAACCCTGGCGCATCCGCGTACCGCTTTATTGTACATCAGTTATCAAGAAATGACCTAAAAAGTTGTGCGCTTGGGACTCTGCGATTTGAAAGGCTCTAAAGAAGCATGGGAGGGGCTTTCTGTTGGGGGGAGATATGGAGGAAGACTTCGATTGGAAAAGGGTAGGATTACATCCACAAGCTGCCGGATCATGCCGAAGTGCTCCTGAATCTGGCGAGAGTTGGCTTGGATCTGCCAAGCATTCTCGGCGATTTGTTCGTTGTGCTTCTGGGATGACTCTTCCAGCCTGGCCTGAATTTCCGGGATAAACGGCATCGTCCTTTCGATGTCCATGGATTTAACATAACGCAGGTTTGGAGAGCTCCTTATCCCTTGATCCCCTCGCCCACGCGCAAAAGGATGATGCGGTTTGGCAGGTGTAAAGAAAATACAGCAGCGAACTCACAAAATGCGGCTCTTAACGAAGCTTTCCAACCCAGGCGCGCACTTGCTGCCATGCCTTGTTATTCCTTATGTAGGATTCAGCCGCACTTTGGAGCTGATCCACGGCATGATAGTCATCCATACTGATAAACGCAGGCAAGGGCACATCCGCGCGCATGAAGTTGTCATGGAGAATCTGCTGGCATTGAAAGCTATCGGCAGGTCCAACACCGCTCAGGAGCACTTCGATTAGGGGAGTGGCAGGCATCGAAGGCAGTGCAATCGGAAGCAGCCAGAGGAGCGGTCCATAAAACGTGGGTGGAAGGACGATCTCCATCTTCTGGATTGCAAAGCCCGTGCCGAGTGAAAGCATGACGATTTCGGAAAGCGGGACCCCCGCCTGCAACGCCAGCGCAAGCGCCAGTGAGGAAGGATTATTGGCAAATACGCCGCCATCCACACAGTACCCATACTGAGGGTGTTTGTAAGGAGGAAAGTAAGTGGGAGCCGCGCCGGTACTCAGCGCGGCATCAATGGGTAGAGTATCCCCGCCTTGATTTTCGATCACATTATTGATGGTGATCGGCTTCCAGCCCTCCGGGCTCTCAAGCTGAAAGGTTGTGACCGTAACGTTCCGAAGTTCACGCAAGGGACGATTCGGCAAGAGAGATTTCAGGACTGAAGCCAGTCCGGTGTTGTTATACCGGACGTAAAAGAGCGAGTCCAGGTTCTTCCACACCTCCTCGATGATATTGTGCATCTGTGGGTCGCCGGCAGGCGGTCGAGGAGCAAGCTTCAAGCGTTCCAATAAGGCGTCAAATTCGCCGAGATGGAACGGCGTAAAAATCTGGGATCCGTCATTCTGATAAATGTTGACAATGGCGTCGATTCGGAGTCCGCTCGCGAGCGCCAGTGCCAGAATGCCCCCGGTTGAGGTGCCTGCGAAGAGCTTCACACGTTCCAGGATTGCAAAATCCTTTTCCAGGTCTTGCAAAAGCAGAGCCGTTATCAGACCCCGGATTCCACCGCCATCACAACTCAGGATGAAATAAGCCATTGTTGTTCCTTTTGATTGGGCGCTTTGCGTGAATGCTCGGAAGAATATAACCCTTTGTGTGAGGTTTTGCCAGCGGCTACAGGATTAGGCGTGCTGCGGCGGCCCCACGCTTGAAATAAGAGGCGGCCAGGAGTTTTTCACATTCGATTCGAGATGGGAGAGGTCAGAAACCAGGCCCTGCGGTGTGGTCGAAGAGTGGAAGGAGGCAATCCCTGACTGGCTGGAAGGACTTTCGATGCTCGCGGCAGGGGCCGTATTGTTTCAGGCCTTTCAGATGTTCAGGCGTGCCATAGCCTTTGTTCCGTGCCAGATGATAATGGGGATAAAGCCTATCGAGTTTTTGCATGTAGGCATCCCGGGCCACTTTAGCCAGGATCGACGCAGCGGCGATCGAGACTGAACGCGCGTCCCCGTGGATAAGCCCGCAAAAGGGAGTCGGTGTGTCGCTGGCATTCCAGAGGGGCATGGCATCCGTGAGGATGAAGTGAGGCGCGGGTTTCAGTCTCTCAAGGGCTCGAATCATGGCCAGCCGCGACGCCTGATAGACGTTGACTGCATCAACTTCCTGGGCGCTTACAGCCACGACCTGAAAGCTGACGGCCTTGGCGCGAATCTCGAGGGCCAACTCTTCCCGACACTGAGGCGAGAGCTTCTTTGAATCATTAAGGCCGGGGATCGGCTGGGAGGGGTCGAGAATTACTGCCGCGGCATAAAGTGGACCCAGCAACGCGCCACGGCCTGCCTCGTCGCAACCGGCCACATATCTCCAACCGCGGCTGTAAGCCTGCTCTTCAAACCGCCAGGTGCATTCGAGATCTTTCGGGTCGCGTATGCGAGGCATAGGTCGATGGCGGGTGACCGACGACAGTTTTTAAATAGCAGGTATCCGGGATTTTAACTGCAAATACCCTCAGGGCCAAACTGTTACCTCTTTCTGATGCCAAACACCGAAACCTTCTTTCCCATCATTTTTCGCTCGTCGCAGTTTTCTCCCGAATGCGGGCCGCTCGGCCCTTCAGGTTGCGCAGGTAGTAGAGCTTTGCGCGCCGCACACGGCCCGAGCGCGTGACTTCAATCTTGTCGATGGCCGGTGAGTGCAGCGGAAAGATTCGTTCCACACCCTGGCCAAACGATATCTTGCGGACTGTAAAAGTTGAATTGATGCCGCCGCGTCGGATGCGAATGACCGTGCCCTCAAACGCCTGGATGCGTTCCTTATCGCCTTCTTTGATCTTGACGTGGACGCGGACCGTATCGCCTGCGCGGAATGCGGGCAAATCTTTCTTCATCTGTTCCTGTTCGATTTTCTGAATTAATGACATGATGTGTTGCTCCCTGATAACAGCATATGTGACGACGGTGTTTCACTGCCGCCGTTCTGGGCGCTCCCTTCCTGCGTCCGGGCAGGCTCCAAGCGCCGCTACAAATCGGAAAGGATTTCGATGGCTTCTTCCACAGCCACCTTCTTGAGCTCCCTACGAAGCGTTTCCAGATCCAGCCCGGCCTTTTTCAGCAGGTCAGGACGTTTTCGACAAGTCTTCAGCAAAGCCTGCTGCTTGCGCCATTCGCGGATTTGCTGATGGTTTCCGGAAAGCAGGATTTCCGGAACTTTCAGGCCGCGAAAGTCCGCCGGGCGTGTGTACTGAGGAAAACCCAGCAGACCCACGTCGCCAGTGGAATTCAAAGCCGCTCCCGAGATTGTGAAAGACTCCGCTTCTTTGGATTCTTCGTTGCCAAGAACTCCAGGCAGCAGCCGGGTGGCAGCTTCCATCAGAACGGCGGCAGCCAGTTCGCCGCCACTTAGAATATAGTCGCCTATCGAAATCTCATCGGTGGCAAGATGGGTTGCCACTCGCTCGTCCACGCCTTCATAGCGGCCGCAAATAAAAACCAATCGCGGTTCCCGGCTGAGTTCCTGAACGATGCGCTGATTCAGCAGCCGGCCTTGTGGGGTCAGCAGGATCACGCGCAGCCGTTCTGCGGGTCTTTTCGCCTGGATGGCCTCCACCGCGCGGAATATGGGCTCCGGTTTAAAAACCATTCCTGGCCCGCCCCCAAAAGGCCGATCATCGACAGAGCGGTGAAAATCATCCGTAAAATTGCGCAAGTCATGCACATGGACTGAAATGCGAGAACTCTCGACGGCCCTTTTCAGTATCCCGTGCGCCAGGATGCTGCTGAAGAAATCCGGGAAAATTGTGATGATATCAAAAATCATGTGATGCAGCAGCTTCCGACAAGTGGCGGGCCGAGAGCCAGCGATCGGGAATCGACACCCTCAAGGCGCTCCATCCGAATCATTCAATTCCAGTAAATCCTCAGGAGGATCAATCAAAATCAGTTTGGCTTCCGGATCGATCTTTTTGCAGATTTCTTCCGCCAGCGGAATCAGGATTTCCCGCCCTCCTGAAACGCCTCGCTCCACATGAAGCAGCGGAGTACCCGCTGTGGGTTCGACGGCCGTGACCGTACCGATTTCCACGCGCGATTCCGGTGAACCTGCCACCACGCGGCACCCATACAGCTCCGACCAATAATAACAGCCTTCGGGCAGCGGTATTCTTTCCTCATAAGGGATTAGCACATCAAGGCCGCGCAATTCCTCCGCCTGGCGGATGGAATCAATTCCCGCAAGCTTCAGGATGATCCGGCCCTTGTGTTGCCATGCGCGCTCGAGTCCGAAGGGCTTGGGGGATTGGCCGGGAATCTCCAGATAGACTCGCTTCAGATTCTGGAAGCGCTCGGGAAAATCTGTTGTGATTTCAGCGGAAACTTCGCCCTGGCGCCCCTGGGGCCTGAGGATGCGGGCGATGGCCAGATAGGGGGTCGGTGGTTTCCTGAAACGCACAGCTTTCACCCTTCCGGGGTGACGGGCTTTCCTTCTGGCCCATGGAATGGTAAAGTGTCACGCGCGAGGAGAGGCTTTATTCAAGAATTTCCAGCGTGAACCGTTTCTTAAGTTTCATTCCGGCAGCTCCCAGGATGGTGCGAATAGAGCGCGCCGTCCGGCCCTGCTTCCCAATCACCTTCCCAAGATCTGACGGATGTACCCGAAGTTCAAGCACTGTCACTTGCTCACCCTCCACCGTCCGGACCTGAACTTCCTCAGGATTGTCCACAAGCGCCTTGGCAATGGCTTCAATCAGCTCTTTCACGTGATCCTCCGTTGAACAGATGATGTCCGGAATCAATATTTGTGGAAAGAGCTCGTCAGGGAATGATCACTGGGACTCGTCGGAGCCGTTGAAGCCGCGAACCCCTCAAGCAGTCTGCGGCGTGGCTTGGGCCCTCGACGCCTTTTGAAGCAAGCTGCGCACGGTTTCGGACGGTTGTGCGCCTACCCCAATCCAATAGGCGACTCGTTCCTGGTCCAAGACCACTTCAGGTGGATTCCGGCGCGGGTTATACGAGCCTAGAATCTCCACAAAACGGCCATTACGGGCTCGCTCTCCCTCCATGACCACCACGCGATAGCTGACCTTCTTTCTGGCCCCAGCCCTGGCTAAGCGTATCTTTAGCAATTGACCCCCTTATTTCTTTCCTCTAAATTTTGGATGCTGAAAACCCTCCTTCAGGGAGAGTTTCGGATCAAATTATTTTTTCAGATATCCGATCCCGCTGCCACGCCCTCAGGGAGATTTCACCGGGCTCATGAAATCCGGCGGAATCTTGAGCCGGCCCAATTGTCTTCCAAAAAAGCTCTGGCTCATGGACTTCATCATCTTGCGGGCCTGAACATACTGTTTCAGCAATTGATTCACCTGCTGCACGCTCGTTCCGCTGCCCCGGGCAATGCGTTTACGCCGGCGGCCGTTGATGATCTCATGGTTCATCCGCTCCTGAGGAGTCATGGAGTTAATGATCGCGTCCAGGTGAATCAGTTCTTTCTCGTCCACGTGCACGTTGTTCAGATTCTTGAGCATGCCGATCTTGGGTAGCATGCCCAGCATCTGGTCAAGTGGGCCCATCTTGCGGACCTGCCGCAGTTGCTCCTGAAAATCGGCTAGCGTGAAACTGTCGGTGCGGAGCTTGTGATGGACTTCAAGAGCCTTCTGCTTGTCAATCGCTTCTTCGGCCTTCTCAATCAGTGAAAGGACGTCACCCATCCCGAGGATGCGGGAAACAATGCGGTCCGGATAGAACACCTCCAGCGCGTCGTATTTTTCACCTGTTCCGATGAACTTGATGGGCTGGCCGGTGACGTAGTGAATCGAGAGCGCCGCTCCGCCTCGCGCATCGCCATCCATTTTGGTCAGGATGACCCCGGACGTGCCCAACCGCTCGTGGAATTCCTGCGCGCTTCGTACCGCATCCTGACCGATCATGGCGTCGGCGACCAAAAGGATTTCGCTGGGTCGCAACTTGAGCTGAAGTTCGCTGACTTCCTGCATCAACTGCTCATCGATGTGCAGCCGCCCGGCGGTATCCACAATCAGAACGTCATGGCCACGATCCGCCGCATCTTTCCGCGCGGCCAGGGCCAGTTCGATGGGAGCATTGATTCCGTCACCCGCAAAAATTGGAACTTCAATCTCTTTTGCAATGATCGCCAGTTGTTCGCGCGCCGCGGGTCGATAGACGTCCGTTGAAACCAGCATGGGGCGCCGCTTCTTTTTGGCCAGCCAAAGCGCCAGTTTGCCGGAAGTGGTGGTCTTGCCAGACCCTTGAAGTCCGACCATCAGGAAGATCGTGGGGTAATCCTTGGAAAACGTCAGCAACGACTCTTTGCGCCCGAGAATTTCAATCAGCTCGTCGCGCACAATACGGATAATTTCCTGGGTGGGAGTCAGACTTGACCGCACCTCCTGATCCAGCGCCTTTACCCGCACGCGATCCAGCAGTTCCTTGACCACCTTGAAGTTGACGTCGGCCTCGAGAAGAGCCAGCCGCACTTCACGCAACACTCCATCGATGGTCTCTTCGTTCAGAACCCCCTGGATGCGCAGTGACTTGAATGCGTTCTGAAACTTTTCCTGTAAGGTATCAAACATTTTGAGAAGTTACGGCTTGATGCCGTCGGTTCCTGGTTGTTCTCGGTACGATCGTCTACTTTACCGCATCCTGATTTTCATTCTAAGGAGCGGTCTGCGATAAGTCAAACGGTTGATTTTACGGCTCTTCAACGACAAAACGCCCGCCGCCTTGAAAATCTCCACTCTTTTACGCCTTTACACGGGCAGGGCAGTCCCTCGCAGGTAACCGAAGGCAAATGTTTGCAAGAATGCTGATTGGTGCGCTCGGGCAGGGTAGCGCCGCCCCGGAAACCAACGACCCTTTATCAATGTTTCAGCCTGCTGCCTACCTCGCTGGCACGGGTTGATGGCAGTAAGTGAGCCAGCCGTATTTATCCTCGGCATGGCCTTGTGCAATGGCCAGAAACCGTTCCTGAAGCCTTCGTGTGACAGGTCCCGGTTGGCCCTTGCCGATGGGGATGCGATCCAACGAACGGATAGGAGTGATTTCGGCCGCGGTGCCGGTAAAAAAGATCTCATCAGCAATGTAGAGGACTTCACGGGCGATGGGCTGTTCCACAACCGTATAGCCTTCTTCTTCGGCAAGCGTCAGGACAGAATCTCGCGTGATTCCAGGCAGGATTGAGCATGCCAGGGGAGGCGTATAAATCTTCTCGTGATAAACCACAAAAATGTTCTCGCCGCTCCCCTCACTCACATTCCCGGAATGATCCAGCGCAATGCCCTCCACGTATCCGTTCATGGCCGCTTCCATCTTGATCAGTTGCGAATTCATGTAATTGGCCGCCGCCTTCGCCATGGCAGGTAGCGTGTTAGGAGCCATGCGATTCCAGGAGGAAGTGCAGACATCGATGCCGTTCTTCAACGCCTCATCCCCCAGGTACTTGCCCCACCGCCACGTCAGGATGAAAAATTCAATGGGATTTTTGAGCGGGTTCACGCCAATCTCGCCGTAGCCGCGGAAGACCACGGGCCGGATGTAAGCGTGCTGCGCCTGATTGATTCGAATGAGTTCCACCATGGCCTGCTGGATCTGCTCCAGAGAATAGTCCAGCTCCATTCGATAAATCTTGCAGGAGTTGACCAGGCGCTCGGCATGCTCCTTCAGCCGGAAAATGGCGGGGCCTTGTGGAGTTTCGTAGCAACGGATGCCTTCAAACAGGCAGGTAGCGTAGCTGATGACGTGGGAGGCCACATGAACGGTCGCCTCCTTCCAAGGAATGAATTCTCCGTTGTGCCAGACCTTCTCGTAATAATCAATGGGCATGTGATGTTCTCTCCGTAGGATGCCCCCAGCAATAGAACCTCATGTGCTGCACCCTGATTTTCGGCAGGTGACAGTAATCTCAGTAATTATAACATGTCCGCCTTGGATAAAAGGCACAGGGCGGTTTCATATGGCTTTCTTGGTGGCGGGATGAGTCATGCTGAAGGATACCTTCCGCAATCCAGCCAGGTTACGATTGTGGAAAACCGAGCGATTACAATCGCTGAGGAAGTTGCCGGACGTAGACTACATAATCGGTGGGTGCAGGCTTGCCTCCGGCCTCACGAATGGCCGCCGCTAACTGGCCTCGGTGATAGGCCGAATGCATTACCAGATGTTGCAACACATCGACGAGAGGCGTTCTGAATTCGGTTCCCTGGGTGTTGCGATAGATAAGGTCCTGACTGAATTGCTCGGGGGTAAGCCCTTGCAAAAATTTCTTCCAGCGCTGACTTAATTCATCGATAGCTGCTTGGCATTCGTCGAGGCTCAATGCCGGCCAGGGCTGCAAGACTGATGGGTCTTTCTGTTCCAGCCGCGCAAGCCAGATCTGTTGCGCTCCAATAATGTGTCCCAGGAACTTCAGCGGGCGCTCGGTCTGAGAAGTTACAGAGCCTATCGAAGCGAGTGCCTGGCGGTTGCCCCAGGCATCGTAGTCAAAGAGCCTTTGAAAATAATGAAGAAGATCCATCTTTCCTCCACATGCTCTTTCTACCGCAAAAGCCTTCCGTTCAATTGGACGCGCAGTCGATCGCCTGAAATCGCTTGGCCTGTCATGATGAAGGACTGATAATTACGACATGGGCGCGGCGATTCTTTTGGTAGCATTCGTCCGTATTCTCGTTACAGAATGGGCGATCTTTCCCGAAAGAGACCGTCGCAATCCGGTCAGGCGCAACACCCAGGTTCACCAGGAATTGTTTGGCTGCATCGGCGCGTCGCTGACCCAAGCCCAGGTTGTATTCCTCGCTTCCGCGTTGATCGCAATAGCCTCCAATCCGGATTTTCACGTCCGGGTGGCCTTTTAAGTAATCAGCATCATGAGTCAGGGCTGCCTGAGCATCGGGACGAATATCGGCCTTATTGAAATCAAAGAAAGCGTCCTGCATGGCCTCACCAGCGTTCGGCTTGGTCGTAATATTCGACTCTTGAACCTGGGGGGCAGGTGGGACGGCAGGGGTTACCGTAACGCGGGCGCTGCATTCACCCGTTCCCCCCGCACCGGTTAAACTTAGAGTATAAGTGGTGGATTCAGAAGGGGTTACGGAGGTTGAACCTTCGGCCTGCTGCTGACCCAGCCCGGGTTTTAGTTCCAATCCAGTTGCATTCTGAGAGTTCCAACTTAAAGTTACAGACTGACCCGCCGTCACGGTGGCCGGTTCCGCTGTCAGATTACATGTGGGCGGTCCTGGTGCAGCCGGAGCGGCGGCTGAGGGGGCTGGTGCCGGAGCGGCGGCAGGCACTCGCTTGTGGCAAGCGGAGCATAATATGATCAGCCCAAGCGGCAGGAGAAGTCCGATCAAACAGAATTTATTTCGCATTGATTATTCCTTTCTCAGCCATGAAGAGAGTCATAGCGCAGGGACTTTCGCTGGAGGTGCCGCAGGTAAAGCGGCGAATTTTGCAAAGGATCTTCGATAAAGCCGTCAAATTGTTAAATTTGAATAAAATGCGTCTTCTTGTCAATGCAATTATCTCGCCTGCTTGCCGTGGAGCGCGAATGGCAGGTTCCATATTTTGCATTCCCTCTACCTTCGTCTGACCTTGGGCCCTCCTCGCTTATGAAGCGAGCAGCAGGGGGTGGGTATCCAAAAGATTGATGCAAATCTGTCACTACAAGGATGAATAGCATTGCCAAGTTGCGGCTGTCCCGAATTCATTTTAATCTTAAGAAAATGAGTCTGAAGGAAAAACTGCTTGATCCCTCTCAGCCAGTAACTTTTTTTGAGATGGTTCCGCCGGCGGCAAGCAAGCCTGGTGCGGTTGAGGCATCTCTGGCTGAGGCGGAAAAGGTGCGGCATCGAGTGGATGCCATCAACCTGCCGGAGATCCACGATGAGGATCGCAATCAGCCACGCTCTGTCAAGTTTGTTAAGCGGATTGATCCCGGTTTGCTTGGGTCACGCATCCGGCGCGAACTTGAAATGGAGGTCGTGGTCAATCGTTGTGTGGTGCGCGATGCGGACCCGATTTCATGGTTTCGTAAAACGGAGACTGAGCATGATATTCATCACGTGGTGCTCGTGGGGGGGGAGTCGAGCCGCATCCAGTATCCCGGTCCCAATGTGATGGAGGCGGCCAGGCAAGTTCAGGCTGCGGGCCTCACCATGACTCTGGGAGGCATCAGCATTCCAAGCCGCGTTCATGAGGCGGAGCGGGTGCGAAGAAAGGCGGCGGCGGGTTTGAGTTTTTTCACCACCCAAGTGCTATTTGACTCTAATGATATCGTCTGGCTCCTCCAGCGGCTTAACGGTGTGGAGGCCCGCATTTTTCTAAGCTTTGCGCCGGTCAGCCATCCTCGCGATCTGGAATTCCTCCGCTGGCTGGGAGCGGATATTCCCGCCGACCTGGACCGGTTCCTGCTTGCGGGCTCTTCCGATACTTCAGATTCGACAGGTGCTCCTGAGACTGAAACTACTTGCTTCGATCGCTCGCTCGATCTTTGCCAACGCATCCTGATGGATGTTTTTGATAATTTGCCGCCGGATCCACCGTTAATTGGGTTGAATATCGAACACATCAACAAACGGAATTTTACGCCTGCCGTTCGAATGCTTGAAAAGCTCAGTGAGCTTTATCATCATCTGGTCTCCGTCCGCGCCAGCCTCGCATGATCTGGGATTGTTTCCTCCGCGTGGGTCGCTGAACCAACTTATCCCGTTCTCTTAAAGGTGCAGCGAACATCCCGCACGGATGCCAGCCGCGCTCTGTGGGAATCATCCGGTCGAGTACCCGCAATGAGCGAAGAAACTCGCCAATTTGACCAGGCAAGCCAGTCCGCTCGCCTCGGGGGATCACCGCTGCTTGAATCGCAGTCCTTTCCGATAAAGTCCATCGCTGCCCACATCAAACACGCGGTTGTAGCGGGCGCGAAAGTGTTCCAGCGCTGCGCTCGCAGCGAGTTCGATCAGCTGCTCTTCGGAGAAATGTCGGCGCAACTCGGCATAGAGTTCATCACTCACATTTGACGGGGTGTCGGCCATGGCGTCCGCCATGCGTAGCAACGCAACTTCAGGCGGGACAAAAGGCTCGGAGTTTCCGTTAAGAACTGCGGCGATTTCCTCGTCACTCAACCCGTACATTCTGCCACCGGCAGAATTGGCATCGATTCAGAACGGACATCCAACGCGCACCGCTGTTCGGAGCAGCACCAATGCCCGCAGGCGCTGCGGGACCTTTGCCTTCTGGCCGAGCAGCCATTCAGCGAGCGCGTACGCCCAAAAAACGCGGGGCACCCGCGCCGCAATTTTCTGCGGCGTTAGCCCAAGTTCGTCACGAAGCGGTCCGGAACTGGGGTAAGTGCTTCCAAATCAGTTTAGGCGATGGCCGAGTCTGCACTACATTCGAGATTCAGATTGAAGCGCTCGGGCAGTACCATTCCAAGTTGAGCTAGCAGGGTC
>DATGIO010000214.1:0-13555 GCA_035295685.1 Candidatus Angelobacter sp. | reverse complement strand
GGTTGTTCGTCGATCGACATCTGCTTCACCTCCCAGATGCCATAGAGCGGCGGGAGTGGTCTGCCCCCGCCCCGGGTACTCCAGATCCCCCAGGCGTAGTGGCAGTCCAAGCCTACGAGCCACAGACCAAATATGATTTGCGCAACAAGTGCGATCCGGTTGGCCCGGACGCTGCGGAAGAGTTGCGCTTCCGTGGAAGGCCCCGTGTCCCGGTTCAGAAACAGGAATCTGACCAAACGTGGAACGTCGGCGGCCAGGAGAAAGCAGGAGAGCAGGAGGAGGTGGAAGGCAAACAGCTTTGCTTCCACATCGTATGTCATGGCCAGCATAAACACTTCGATCGAGGCGGCGAGGCTGATCAGGGCGCCCAGGGTGGCCGTGCGAGGGACGATCAGCAGCAATCCGGCTGCGATCATGGCGCAGCCGGTAAAAATTTCATAAGCCGGGGCTGAGCCGATGGAGTTGATGAGAACCCCGAAAGGGGAGAGGGTGCCGAAAGGCTGCAGCAGCCTGGTCAATGAGGGATACCGCATCTGCACCACGAAAACTTTCACCATACCGTAGAAAATCATCCGTCCGGCAAGCGCGAAGCGAAGGAAAAGCCAAAACCACTTATGCAGCTCAGCGTAATTCTCCCGGCGGCGGTCGAGAAGTGACCAGACGCCGGTCGCGGCAGTGGCAATCATTAACAGGCAAAAGGTCATGACCCAACCGAACATGCCGTCGCAGGAGCCGCTGTTGATGTCGAAGGATAAGGGCGCATTCACGTGGAAAATATGGGCGGCGGTCCAGAAGATCACGGGGCGCAGCGGCCAGAGAGTGGCCGGATCGGGAATGCCTCCAGATCCCCCGGCAGCGGAGAACAGGCCGGAGATGATTTCCGTGGAAAGACAATACAGTCCCAAATATACCATCCAGAATCGAAAGGCAATCCGGAGGGCCAGGCTCCAGTTCGGAATGTTGGGCTGGGGCTGGATCGGTTCGGTCTGGGGCTGTGGGATCATCTGAAGCTGTGCGTTCAGTCGAGACCTCCGCCAGAAAGCGGCTGAGAGTAGGCCATGAACTATCACTGGGATGGCATGAGGCTGCAAGTTGTAACAATCCTTGCAGTTTCACAGCACATTTTATGAACATCTGTGGACTTCAAGGACTCTCTGGGTGATTTCCAGAAACCTGTAAGCGATCTCCTCTCTCTGCGTCTCTGCCCTCAACCGCAACACGTCCACAATGGTTGCGATTGCCGCCTCGTTCGATATCATGGTTGCGATGCTCAGCTTATCCCTCCCAACTACTCCACATGCCAACTAACTCCCATTACACCCGGCAGGCTATTATTTTTGGGCTGCTTCAGTTCGGTGTAGATCCAAGAGCTCCTTTGTTTCTTTGCCGCGCCCGGCGAAGAAGGTCCAGTCTTCGGTGTGATGATTGGCGTCAACGATGGTGAAGATGAGGCGCCGCGTATTGGTGGAGTCGGGAGTTGTGTTGGTGTCGTCGAAAAAGTCGAAGGTGATGGTTTTGCCGTCAGCAGAAGTAGTGGCGGCCATGCGCGTCTGAGTGGCGTCCATGCAGTAGTGAGTGAGCAGCAGGCGGTTGGGGCCGTCCAGGTGAATCATGCTGATCATATTGGACTTGACCCCGCTGTGGAACTCTCTCTGGACTTCGCTCATGAGCACGGAATCTCTGGCAACGTCACGGAAGGAAGCCTGCACAGGCCGGCCGGCGGAGTCCTTACCTTCCCAGGAACCGGCGAGCGATTTGAGTTGGTCGAACGATTTCTGGGCGGAGATTTGGGCGAAAGCGGCGGTTACAGTGAACGAGAGCAAGAGCGGAAGGGCAATACGGAGCGATTTCATGTTAGCGACCTCTTATTGAATTTGTGGAATTGCTTTGGGCAGCGCGCGCCGGATTCCTTCATTTGGAATACAGCGGAGCACATTGTGTATGCAGACAGAATTTAGTTAGCAGAGGTAGCCACGGCGATTCTTGCCAGAGGCCGTGGTTCGCTGCGATCGACAAGGTATGTTTCCAGTAAGCTACGCAGATAGCGGCCTAAGGTTGCATTTAACCTTTAAGCCTTCCGGGCAGGCTCTCGCCTTAACCCCTTACATTGTGGAAACCCCTGTGTCTCTGCTTCAGGCTTCCGCAAATGGAACTATTCCATTTTGGTTCTTACTCTGAATATTAAGACAATTATTAGTAACAGCCTTGCTCCGAGTCATCATATTCTTGAATAGCTATCCGGAGTTAGCGACCTGTGACTTATTAACAATAGAACAACGGTAATCTCAAAGTCTTTAGGTAGATTCTCAATTAAATATCAAAGTTCTCAAATTTGCATACTAGTGGCTAACCACACATTTTTCAAAACGACGGCTATGAGAGATTCATTAGTTCGTAGCATATTGTTTGGAACAAGCAAGTCTGGTTGACCGCCGGAGTTGCGATGCCAGGCCACGAAAGAACTCGACGGATTCTTTGGAGTTGGCTTGGCGCTCGCGCGAGTGACAGATGGACGGAAAGATGGGGTCAGTCTACGAATTCGGCACATTGGCTGACACATTTCGGCTTGATGTGAAGAAGCGCAGATTGACCCATAATGGCAAAGAAATCACTGTTACGCCAAAGGTACTCGACGTGTTGTTGTTGTTGTTGCAGAACAGTGGAAATGTACTGGAAAAAGGCCCCCTCATGAAAGCTCTCTGGCCTGAGAGCTTTGTTGAAGAAGGCAACCTGAGTCAGAACATATTTGTTCTCAGAAAGATTCTCGGCGATGACGGGAATAGCAATCGTTTCATTCAAACCATTCCGAGGAGAGGATATAAATTTTTAGCCCAAGTAAGGCGAATGGATGTTGCATCTGATGAGAACACGCCTGGACGCGGCAATGAATATTCACACCACAGTTGCGCTCTAGACTATTGTAGCCAACGCAGTTTCTGCCGTAGCCCGCAGATTTTTAAACCCGATTCCCGGCTATTCTTTGGCGGTGATTCCGACACGGATGAATTGATTGGTCGTCTTGCTCGCTTTCCGGTTTTGGTCATCATAGGCAATTCCGGCAGCGGCAAATCGTCTCTTATACGCGCGGGGCTGATTCCCGCTTTGCGCCAGGGCTATTTTCAGTGGGAGAGGCAACCGATTTGCTCATGGAGAATTGCTCTTTTTCGTCCTGCCAGTTCTCCTTTCGACTATCTCGCCGAAATACTGCCTGGCGCCTTGGCGCCGGAATTGGCTCTTGAAGATCAGACAGAATTCATTGAAGCCTGCAGAAACAAGCTTCCCACTGGTGGAAACTCTCTTCGCAATGCCATAAGCACCCTGGTGCAGGCGACTGCCCGGGAAGGCCAACCCCGTGTACTCCTTGTCGTTGATCAATTTGAGGAGATCTTTACGCTTACGCAAAATGACGAAGTCCGTAAACGCTACTTTGACACGTTGTTTAGAGCCAGTTGTGTGGACAGCGCTGTTCCAGTGCATCTGGTGTTAGTACTATGCTCCGATTTTTATTCCAACTGCTTGGGGTACAAAACCTTGAGTCGCTGCCTGGAAACCAATGTTTACAACATGCGGTGTATGACCAAGGCACGATCCGACGACCTCGGCAATTCGGAGTTGAGCCACAGACATGAAACAAGTGAGCGGAAAGAGCACTATTAGAGGATGCAATGCTTTGGAAACTGCTCGAAAAATCTGCTTATTGATCTTTGAGGCTTTCGCAGCCTCAATTTCGCCTACACCACTGAGGACGGCAGACCAGAAATCAATTGTAAGTTGTTGAAATAAATGGTCGGGGAGAGAGGATTTGAACCTCCGACCCCCTGGTCCCGAACCAGATTCCAACCCTTATTGAAACCTGTTGAAATTTGTTGTTACTAACTGATTGATATTGAACCTGTTGCACGCCGCTCGTTGAAAGCTGTTGGACGCGGTGGCTCTTTGAGGCTTTGAAAGGCACAAAATTGCCTACATTACACGCCACCTTGTCGGTTTTATTTCAAGATTTCACGAAAGCAAGATCAACGTGTGCAGCCACTTTGCTCTGAGACTCAATGAGTTGTTGAAGCATGACGGTTCGAGTGCCTTCTTTTAGCTTCAGTTTTCTCTCCAATAATGCGGGACCCGATCATGGCTGTTGAAGGCCGCTGTGGATGAGCAGAAACCCGACGAAAATTATCCAGCATAGCAAAGCTGCTCGAATCTGCCGGGAAGGCAGCGCCCGGGCAAAATGTGCACCCGCCACGGTCCCAACAAAACCGGCAGGCAGAAGAAGTGCCAGAGCCATCCAGTCACAATTACCATGGAACGCATGGATTGTGCCACCGGTCGCCGCAGTGATCATGCCGAAGACGAGATCGGTTCCAACAACAGAGGCGGCACTGAGGTCGGTCACGTTCAACAGGACGATTGAGCTCAGGGCTCCCGCTCCAGCCGAGGAAAAACCCGTTTCCAGCCCGATCGGCAGGCTAAAGAGGGGAAGCAAGTGGAACATGGATTTACCTTGCACGTTGAGCCGCGAAAAACGAAAGAGGCTGGATCCAGCGGAAATAATGATGAAAAGTCCCACCACCACCGGTATCCAGCTATCCGATTTTGTAATGTGCAACTCGGCAAAGAGGAGGGCCCCCAGAAGCACGCCGGGGACTCCGCCCACCAGTAGATAGCCAAGCGCGCGAAAATTCACCTGTTTGCGCCAGAGATAAATACCGGAGGCCCCGATCTTGACGATAGCGGAAAAAACCAGCGCTGTCGCTATGGCCACGCGCGGCGAGAAGCCTAAAAGCAGGATCATCGCGGGTGCCGCCAGGGTGCCACCGCCAATGCCCGTTGCGCCAATGGCAAATCCGATCAGCAACCCTAGCAGAACTTCCAAGGGAATTTACGGTCGAAAGACCGCCTCCTTTTTCACGAGATCGTGGCTTCGGCGAACCAGCATTCGGCGAAAGCCTCAGGACAGCAGCATTCAACGAATCTAGCGCCGGCGTCAGCCTCTCTTCGCCAGGAATTTTCCAATTCGGCCAGCTCCTGATGACGCGAATTGGCGTCATAGGGCCGGGAAAGATCTTTGGAATACTTGCGCATCGACGGGTGGTCGATCATCCATTGCAGTTGCTGCTCGCTCAAAGGCAAACCGGCCAATGAGGCTACTGCCCGCAGTGAGTCTTTGGGAAAGTCCGCGATTCGGCCTCCGTCAAGCACGAGCACGCGCGACCGGTATGGGCCCGAAGAAAGCTTCTGGCACAAATAGCGGTTTACCAGCCACAAATATGCGGCGGCTTCCGCGTCGTGGAGACTGCTTATATCGGCGTTCGCCAGGGAAGGAACGTTCAGAGCGCTTTCTCGCGCCTTGACCAGTCGGCGCTGCACCCAGGCTCGGCGATCTTCCGCTTTCAAGATGGACAGCAGAAAATCCCGTAACGGCGTGGTTAGGAACGTGATCGTGGCGCGGTCATTGTGCTCCAGTAGGAGAGAGCCGAGGACGTTGCAGGGTTCATGCGGTTTGATGATGACAAACTGCTGCGGATCGTAGGCCCTGGCCAGCAGTCGGGCGCACAGTGCAAAAGCATCGTTCCACCGCAGCAGCGAGCGTCGCGTCAGCGCCAGCTGCGTGAGCAGCACCGGCTCCTTCAGCACAAAGCAATTGGGCAGCAGTTCGAAGTAGCGGGCCAGGAGCGTCGAACAGCAGAATGTGGGATGAAGGATGTAATGTATGCTCCTGGGCTGCTCGGGCGTTGTGCCCGCCGCCAGCAGAAGATCGTCCATTCTGATCTCGTAAGAATCACTGCCCAGATGCTGGGTGCGGCCGTCCAGGAAAACAGAGGCGCGATAGGTCTCTCCCGACATGCGAACAAACGTCATGGCATGTTTTCTGAAATCGACCCGCATGGGATACAGCTCGGGTGAAGTGAATAGGTCGAGCAGATAGTTCATGGACCCTCCGAATCGGATACCCTCGCAGATTGTCTTACCCGCTTGCTCCATCGCGGCCCCAATGTGAGTCACCAGAGATATCCGTCGAGCAAAATGTCGGCTTCCAGCGGGCTCATCGATTTTGTTCCGGTCTCAATGCTGTAGGGATTTCCTGCCCTGTGCACCACCAGGTCATTCAATTCAGGCTGCAAAGTGACGATCCGGTCGATGCTGAAATTGCGGTTTTGCTCTTCTTCAATGCTCTCCACCAGGAGCTTGATGCGAGCGGTTTTGTGGTGGCAGAGCCGTTTGGTCAGGCAGAAGGAATAGTGCCACTCAAAACTGACTTCATCGCACAAGAAGGCCCGCGAACAACCGTGAATGTAGCCGCGGACCTGAGGCGCGGAGACGTGGGAGACGCCCAGCGTGTTTGCGGCCCAGGCCTTCAGGCTTTCAATAAACTCTTCCAAGATGCCGGCGGTAAAAATGCGGTCCGCGCTGGAGGTCAGAAATTGATAGCTGTTTTCACGGAATGCATACACAAAAGCGCTGAGGCCGCGGTTGCCTCCGCTGGAAAGGACCTGCTTTTCGAACTGCTCTCTAAGGGCCTCCGCCGATCGAAAAAAATTCTTTTCCGCGTAAAGCGAGACCGCGAAGGTGGAATGGATGGTTGCGGGCGTCTGCCGCAGATCTTTATCGGCTGTTTGCATGATTGTCTCCCCCATGCGGGCTGGAATATGCAAGAGGCTGTTTAGGAAATTTGGCAGGATAGCCGAGTGCCACAGCTACCAGGCTTGCGCGCGTATAGCCATCCAGTCCAAACAGCCGGCGAGCAGCACCGGGAATCACTCCCGCTACGATCGTGCCCGCCAACCCCATGCCCATAGCCGCCATCCACACACGATGCGAGGCCGCTCCCGCGCGCAGCAACAATTCCCGGTGCCCGAAAGCACCATGACGCGCGCATGCCGCCGCCAGATTGCCCGTGATCCAGAGGACCAGCGGCGCTGCGGCAAACTCTTCCTGCACGTACAGCTCGACTGTTCCTGACGGGGACGGAGCAGGATGGGAAAATGACAGCGTCCGGCTCTGCGGGTTGTACTGATAAATGCCGGGAGCAAGGTCTTGAGCGCGCCAAGTCAGCACCCTGTATGTGAGCACCTGGCCGACGCATTGCTCCTCCGGCCAATCCTGCATGTCGCCTTGGTGGGCGCAGGCAAGCATCGTTGCGATCTGATCCAGCGAGACAGGTTTAGGTGCATAGAGCCGAACCGAGGTCCGCGCCGCAAGGACTCTTCCAACCGGTTCTCCCCCGTGACGGGCGGGAGGAAGTGGCAGAGGAGAGGAGAGCTCTCCCGTGGAATCTAGAAATTCCGAAGGCGCCGCAAACGGACCCAGATTCAACTCTTTCTCGGAGATGCGGCTTTCGCGATGCGTCAACTCCAATACCTCCTGAAGGGACAGCCCACCGAACTGGCCGGGGCTCTTTGCCGAGGCTGGCACTCCCTGCCGTGGCCCTTTCTGGGACCATGCAAAACCTGGCCTTCCGCCGAGCATGTTCTGGAACAAGGCCACCACGCCGGTGCAGTGGTCGTTGAAGGATTCAAGATTCAACTGGTCTTCTATGAGATCATCGGCCCAGCGGCAGGCGGGACGGGCCGCCACATTCAGGCATTCAGCCACTATGCACAACTGGCTGATGGCAGCGCCGGCATCCAGATTCACGAGCCGGTAGGCGAACGGCCCATATTTGCGGGCCACGCGGTGAAAGGCTCCGGTAAAAATCAAAAGAGCGTCAGGCAGCGGCTGTGGTCCGTCCGGAATCAGACGCCGCATGAAATCATCGATTGCCAGCGCTCCGGAGCGTCTGCGGTATGCGGCAAGCGAGTGATGCTGGGGCTGATAGTAATAGTACCCAGGCTCCAGCCCTTCCACATTACGCGCGGCCAGCCAAAGCTCAACCGACCCGAGATTTCCGGCCGTGGCTGCCCATCGCTTTACTTTGGTTATTCCCGCCCGCGAATCACGAATGCCGCCTGTGGTCAGCAGCAACGTGGCCACGTTCTCCAGAGTCAGCGGCTGACCTGAACTCATGGGGCCGGACATCAGGACGTCCAGGATCCCGTTCTTCCAATCCGGCAGGCGCTGTGGAAGAACATGGAGCGGACAATGGTTCAATTTCTTCGCTTGATAGAGAGGTGCTAACGAATGTTCTTCTAACGGCGGCTTGGAAGGAGCCAGCGAACGGGAAGGCAGACCCGCGTAGTCCTCAAAAACGATTGCCGTGTCCAGGCTGCTGCGACGCTCGGGAAAAAGAACGGTCACAGCGTTTGACGTGCCGGAAGACTGGCAATAGGCGCAATCAGGCATCCGAGTGCACCGAAGAGACCGGCAAGTCCAGGTGCGCGGATCGAACCGGCGGAAGTCTCTTCCGGCAGGTGCCGTCCCGATATGGCTGAGCATATAGGTGATCTCCACAGCCAGTAGACTGATGAAGAAGAGCTCGTCCGTGGCGGAAACCGCCTGCGCGTCCGTAGGCTTGGGCGCGGACGGGACGGAATGCATTGCGTGGAAGCAGCGATAGCAAGGCGTTTCTTTGGCAGTGAAGATCGGACCGAGGTCGGCATAATTAGCGTGACTATTGCAAACCGCTCGCAACCACGAAATTTGCCGTTCGGCGCACCACACGTCCAGTTCGGCGAAAAGCTCCGCTGGTTCTTCTCCAAACCACAATCCAATGAAGAATGGCTGCGCCGATGGCCTCAGTTCGTCAAAGGCCCGGAGATTAAGTGACTCTGGATCCAGGAGGTCCACCCGGCCCACGCCGGTTTTTTTCAAAATCGACTTGAGCAGCAATGCCTCGCGCGTTCTCTGGCTGGGTGCAAGAAGCGCCAGATAAGAATTTCGTAACCGTTCCAGAGCCTGCCTGCCGCTGCTGTTCTCGCGTGTGACGGATACAAACCGGCGGAAGAACGAGAGGCTCTCGATGTTACTGCACGTTGCGCCCTGGAATTCGTCATCTTCCACTAAGCCGTACGTAGAAAGCATGGAAACGGCGGCCTGTACTTCCCCAAGAGGGACGGACGCAAAAGCGGCCTCCAAGTCCGCCAGCGTCCGGCTACCGTCCATAGCGGAGATTAAATCCAGGAGCAACTGCGGGTTGGGACCGGTCTTGAGAACGTGCAGCCGTTCTGTTCCATCCACGATGACGCGGTCGCCCAGCGGAACACGGACCACTTCCTGAAGAAAGCGCGGTCGCTGCCATTCTGCAGCCCCTGCCTCATTTGCGATATTTGCGCGATTGGGAATTCCAGAACTGGATACAGTTTTCATAATGCAATCTCATTGTTGGGCCTTTGCCCATAGATAGCCAATGTCATGTTCCATGTCCGCAAAGCTCCGCGCCAGCGGAGGCCGGTGCAAGCCGCAATGCGGACAGTCATGAATAGGGACTACTGTGGAAGTGGTGATTTCACGTGTCATTATGTCCATGTTCCAGATGCGGCCGCCGATGGCGGCCCCGGAATCGAGTTGGTCGATGGTGTGCGCGAGCTGGGCCGCGCCCATCATGGCGAACGCTTCCAGATATCCTTGAGGACCGGCTTCCGCATGCGCGGCATAGTGCTCCAGAAGGGCCGCCTGTTCTTCCGGCCAGCGGGCGTGCTGTTTCGAACGTTGCGCCCAACACCGCCAGCAGCTTCCGTTCTCGGGCAGGATGACTGGCCCCAGGCGCATGATGGTTGAATCCAGCATGAGCGGAACAAACGCACGCTGCCATTCCCAACTCAGGTCACCGAGCAGTTCGCATAGCGCTGGCACAGGACGCCATGAAGCAAGCAGGTGCATGCGAGAAGCAGGCCACACTTCCGGCATGGGGATTCTGTCTTCCTTGAGCACGGTTTCCACAATGTCCTGCCGGAACTGCCTCAAATACTCGCCCACGCCTTCTCCGAAATGGCCGACCGACACTAGATGTACTGGGTTCAATGTCTTTCCTCTCTTGCAATTGTTTCCTATAGCTGAGGTCCTTTATGCAAAGGGCTGCGGCCATGGGTTTAACTCTGTTTCCTTATAGGCCCGATATCCCATTTCCCTTGGCGCATCATATAAACGGGGGTGCCCAAGATACCGCGCGAGATAGTTAAATGAAAATGGCTGCAGGGCCGGAATGACTACTCGAACTACCCGCATTCCTACGCGCAAAGCTTCATCCGTGCTCAAATCCACGGCATAGATATCCATCTTCTTTGCGCGAAAGATTGCAAGAAGCCGCTGCAATGCGTCTTGATCGCTGAGCCTATCAAGGCCGGCCATGCCGCCCAGAGACTTGTAATTGTGATTGTCCAAGAGGAAGTCGAATGCATGTATGCGGTCGGCGGGGCTCATGTAGCTGGCGCCGTCAAAGACGGTCCGGCAGTCACGCGGAGTTTCCGGTACAGGCCGGGGACCGCGAAAAGCGATTCTGCAGGCAGCCATATCACGCATGACTTTGCTGATAGCTTCGGCTGGCTGGAGCGCCGTGCTACAGGAGACAAGCGTCGTGAGCCGCTGGTTTTCGCGCGAGATCTGCAGGCCATACACAGTAGGGACGCCCAAGTCCGTGGTGGCATCGAAGAAAATATATTCCAGATCCCGTGAAGCTCGCAGATAGCGTGCCCAATAGTCTGCCAGCGGCGGCGGCGCATGATCGATTTCTATCCGGGGAAGCGCGAGTTTTTGCAGCCATACCAAGCTGATGGCATCCCGCTCTACTACTTCACATATCGCCGATGAAAGCGCGCGCTCAAAGGAAATGTGGCCGGCACAACCGGTCGTGATCGGAAGCCAAAACCGCTCACCCGGGCCGCAGGAACCCGTATAAAGGTAGACCATGACCGCCGGAAGATATACCCTACGGCCATCGAGAAGAGACAGTCCCCGGACCCATCGGATGGGGGTATTCTTGTCCGGCGGCAACAAAGGGCATTTCGGATTCGCCAACTCGGTCTTGCTGCAGCGCGCAACAAGATCAAGGTTCAGGGCTTCGCCGCCTAAGTCGCGCGCTGAAGCCGCGATGAACTGCTCCTTGGCAAACACACAAGAGCAATAGCGCTCCAGCCCTTCACCCACAGCGGGAAGAAAGGCGTTTTCCGCATCCAAGCCGACGCCACAGCCCGAGATCAGTTGGGCAGTCTGTGTTTTTCTGTTGATGGAAGGACGGCCCCAGACCTGGCTGACGTCTCCCAGATCGACGATGCGTGTCGCCATGCCGGGCTCATCGGATTCGGCCCAAAAGCTTACCGCCTTGCCTATAAGACCGCCGAGTGGCTGCACCAAACCATAAAGATTTGTGTCCTGAATCATAAGGATCTTTTCCTTCAGGCTGGAAGCCTGGCACCGAAAAACTATGGACTATGGAAGAATGGTTTTAAGTTGCAAACATTCGCAGGCATTAAGGATAGCGATTGTTCTTGGCGGCGCTCGTCTGGCGGAACTGGCGAATCAGCCGCCGCACGATCTTGGCCACCGGTTCTTCTTCCTCTCCCGCCAAACAATGTAAAAAGAGAAAGTCTTTCTCTGGTATCCAGAGGTGTAACTGCCTTCGAGTGGAGCGCCTGTGCTGTTCGGAGCTGGGTAAAGCTGAATGCGGATAGTTGCCGTTGGATGAACTGTTGAATGTTGAGGCTTTTTTATTAGTTGGAACAAATATATTTTGTTCGGAGTCTATTCCGTTATCACCCTCAGAGGTGCCAGGGAAAGGAATCCCGCTCGCGGCTTTCATTCGAAGGCCCCCTTTCTATCGTGCTCTCCGGCTTCCGCAAAAGCATAGTCATGTCACACGGTCTCCACTGTGACGTGTATCACGCTTCAGTGTGACATTTAACTTTATAGCTTGTGCTTTGTTTTGGCGGTGGAATTTAGTATCCAACATGTACCAATCGCTTGCTGCGCTAGTTTTTTGGAGCAAGAATACGCCAGAGAAGATCTAAGCGCAAACTGCTTCCGTTTTTCTATATGGTCTTTAGCGGCAAACTAGAAACCTGGATGCGTGTTTTGCGGACTTTCTTCTTCTTTACTCCTGAAAGGTACTGAATCACCATGAGCATGCTAAGAAAAACCAAGACTTACTTCGCAATATTTGCAGTGCTCTTCCTGGTTTGTACCCGAATGGCGATCGGGAAGGTCCTGAATTTTGTATCAGGCGCTCCTCCGAATGACAAGGCGCTGACGCATTTGTCGAAATCCACATTTCGACAAGGGCTGGTGCTTCGGGTCAAACATTCAGGTAGGCATGAAAATTTGCAACGCCATTACGCGCTGGAGATCACAGGCACATTCCCTTATGTGAGGGTGATGTCATTGTCCCGGACTTCTATCCCCGTCCCGGTGGAAGTTGCTTCTCTTACTTTGAACTCTGCCGCGCCAGATGCAGCGGCGCTGCTGCGCAACGTGTCGGCGCCGAAAGGCCTTTCCAACGCTTTTCTGGCGAACAGCTTCCTGAGCGCGAACTCTGCGGCCTTCAGCAGTTGCAGCAGTTGCAGTTGCTCCTGCAGCAGTTGCGAGAGCTGTGGCAGTTGCTTCAGTTGCTACAGTTGCGGGAGCTGTGGAAGCTGCGGCAGTTGCGGAAGCTGCGGAGGCTGCGGCAGTTGCGGCAGTTGCAGCAGTTGCGATCCCTGGGGAGAGCTGGGTTAACTGGCTAGTACTCATGCGGGGTATCGATCAAATATCTCAGAAAGGAATTTAAGACAATGCATATCACTTCGATCGTCAAGCGTAGCCACCTTATATTGTGTCTAACGCTCCTGGCCAGTTATTGCGTTCCGCAACTTTCAGCACAAAGCACTGTGCCGAATGGAAATGGTTCTTCGAATCAAATTGCAGTGCAAGGAGCATTCGACCAGCACAGGACCTTTCCTGAAACTTCGAACGGATATTTGTTTTCGTTCGTTCGCGCTCCGCAGCCAGGGGCTGCGAACATCATCCTGAACTCCGTGGATACCGGCGCGCGCACAGAGGTCACATTTGCGCTGGACGGCGCTAATTCACTTCAAATCGAAGGCGTAACGGTAAGTCCAAACCAACATCTTCTGGTAGCGGGAGTACTTACTCGCTCTGATAACGGTGCGAAAGAAACATTTCTGGCTGCCGCTGACTTCAGCGGTAATATCATCTGGCGTTTCAATTTGGGCATGTACCTCCCGCAAAGACTTTGCGGAGCCAGTGACGGCACCGTGTGGGTCCTTGGCCAGGATATGAAGAAAGAGATAGCGAAGGGCAACAAGGGTGACTACGATCTGCTCCGGGCTTATTCCGGCGATGGGCAGCTGCAGCATTCTTATCTTTCTAGGAAGAGCTTTACCCTGAGCGTGGAAGGAATCCTGAATCTGGGCCATGGCTCTCCCGCTTTATTGAGCTGCGGACAGCAATCTGTGGGCGTCTACCTGGGTATTGCTTCAAGTCCAACCTGGTTTGAAGTACAGCTCACGAGCGGGGCCGTACAGCAATGGTCAGTGACGCACCGGCAGTATGCCGAAATTTCCGCCCTGTCATTGCTCGGCAAGGGTACGGTTTTTGCTAGTTTCATATCCACGCGCAATAACAAATCGGCCGGTCTCTATACATTGGTTCCCGGGGCCGGCAACAGCGCTCGTTGGGCACCAGTGGGAGG
>DATGIO010000213.1:0-63012 GCA_035295685.1 Candidatus Angelobacter sp. | reverse complement strand
GGCGACTATCTGGAGCAAGTGAACAAAGACCGACTCCAGCGATACTTCGTCAAACGGTTACAGAAACTCGGTCTTACCGTGACAGTGACGCCTGCGGCCTGATTTGAATTTTCGAAGGAGCCCACCATGGGTTCGGAGCCGCTTAGGCGACGAATCCTAATGGTGGGAATCATACCAATAGAAATAAAAGTCCCGTTAGGGACGAAACTCCAGAGCAGGGATTGATCCCTGCGTTGACGGGCACCGCCAAAGGCCGCGCTTTAGCGCTGGGTGGTACACGTCGCGTAGTGTTCGACCGCATACACCATCGTCGTACCGATTCGGGCGCATGTCGGAATGCTTCAATAAGGAACGCAGAAAGGAAGGGATCGAATATCTTCTAGATAAATGCTAGATCGGGAATGAAGCTGAGAGGGGGATCGTCGGGGGAGGGACGAAAAATCGTCCTAACGATCAATAGGGGTTAGAGAATGAAGTCGTACTTTACTTCCTGCAGGGTCTCGCGGTCGGCCGGTTCAAACTTCCACTTCTTCACGGCTTTCACGAGCGCATCGAGCAGCACAGGGTTGCCGCCCAACTCCTTTACATCGGTGACCGAACCGCCCGGCGCAATTTTTAGCTGCACACGCGCCACTCCCTTGATGTTTAGTCTGCGCGCCAGCTCCGGTGTTTCGGGATCAACGCTCTTCTTGATCTTGCGAGTGCTGTCCTGCGCATGCGCCGCAAGATTCCATGTCGACGGTGACGCGGCAAAGAGAATGAGTCCGAACACCAATGCAAAGTTCAACAGCCGGTGTACTGAACCTGATTGAGGGTGTCTTGTCAACTTTCCTTACTCCGGGGATCCTTGCTGATCCCGCGAACTTGCTTCGTTGAAAAAATCGACGGCTTTAAAAAAAACATTACAGGCCGTGCTCACAATTCATGCGAATACATAGTACGTGCGGGTAAATCGGTTTTAAATGTACGAAAGTGCATGGTCAAGTAACAAACCAGGTGCCTGAAGCTCGTTTTTGTTGCAAAGCCTGAAGTCCAGTCAATATTAAATTGAGCTAATAAATCTTGAACATCAGGCTTCCGGTTCCTTTAGATTAATCATTCCTAATGATTTTGCGGTTATTGTCCAGCTAGGTTGCCTCCTAGAAGGAAAACCGCAGCGCAAGCTGAATGTTTCTCGGCCCGCCGCCTGCCAGGAATGGATCGCCCACGCCCACGTCCGGTGTGGCGGTAATAGGCAGGAACCCAACTCCGCGGCCGTTCGCTAGGCCGTTCTGTGTAAAGTCGATTGCAAAATTGGGCCACAGTGGATTGGCAAGATTAGGATGGTTCAGCATGTTGAACGCATCGAGCCGGATCTGCATCTTCACATGCTCCGACAGGTTGTTGTTTTTGACCAGGCTGAAATCTAGGTTGTGATAGCTTGGCCCCTCAAACGCGTTGCGGCTCAGATTGCCGAAATGCTGTGTTCCTGCCACGCAATTGCCGCCTGCATTAATGGTGCAAGGCGCCTGAAATGCGGTGAGGTTCAGGAACTGGCTGGGCGCATGTGTTCCCGCAAAAGGATCTCCAACCAGGTCGGGGCGTCCAAAGCCTTCGCCGCTTCCATTGAAATTGCCGAAGAAATTCACATTGAACGGCTGTCCTGCGCTCAGGGTGGTCACAGTGTTGATACCCCACCCGGAGGTCAGCCACGGCAAGGTCTTGGAGCCGGGCAACTGATAGGAAAGCATCCAGACAAAGTGCTGGCGTACGTCGAAGTTGGAGTTGGCCTTCTCGGCTCCCGGGTTAAAGCTATTGTCCGGTTGCGTTGCATTGGGAACGAAGTCCTGTCCGTCGCTCGCATTGTCGATTGAGTGGCTCCAGGAGTAGTTCAGGATGGAAGCCAATCCGTGCCAGTTGCGTAGACGCAACGACGCTTGCAGCGCGTTGTAGTTGCTGGAAGCTGTCGATTCAAATTGGTTGACAAAGCCGAATGCGGGGAAGGCCACGGTTCCGGTCGCGGGATTGATCTGATTGATGTCGCGGAAGCGATATAGTTTTCTTCCAGCGGAGCCGACATAGCCTACTTCCAAAGCGAGATTCTTGGCCAGCGCGCGCTCGATATTGAGGTTATAGACCTGAACGTAGGGCGTGCGCAGCTTCTGGTTGACGGTGAACACGTCCGTTGCGCCGAAGGTACCGGGAGCAAACACAGGCGCTCCGTTTTGGATGACTGCGGCGGGCGAGAAGCTGAACGTGATCGGGTTTGGGCCGACTCCGTTGTAGGCCGGTCCGGCATTGAAGGTATTAAAAGGAATCTGTCCAACGAAGAAGTCCTGGGAGAAGCCATCGTAATAGACGCCCCAGCCGCTGCGGAGCACCGTCTTCGCATCTCCAAAGATGTCCCATGCGAAGCTGGCGCGCGGGGCGAAATTGTTGAGATCGCGAGGATAAAGCTGATGTACGAGGTTCAGATTGCCTGCGGCATCCAGGGTGCTGAATCGGTCCTTGGCTTCGCCTAAGACGCCAAAGTATTCCCAGCGTATGCCATAGTTGAAGGTGAAATTTGAGAAGAGGCTGAAATTGTCCTGCAGGTAGAGCGAATGGCTATTCTGAAAAGTTTGGCGTGACGAATTACCCTGCGCCTGCCGGCCGCTGGTGGGGGTTCCGGCAATGAAATCGTCCAGCGTGTTGAAGCCCAGCTTGCCTCGATAGCCGCTATCGAAAAATCCATCGACGAAGGTCCGGTGAAATTCGTATCCAAACTTCCAGTTATGGCGGCCGCTGGAATAGGTAAAGTTGTCAAATAACTGGTAGTTTGTGTCGACGCGGCCGCGGGGAACCGAGGTGTTCGCTCCCAGTGCGGCGAAGTTTGCGACCGAGATGGAAGGCAGTCCAAAATCCTGCTGTGCGGTGCCTACGTTTAGGCCAAGCGTTGAAGGATTAAACGTGTGGTCTTGCGGAAAAAAGTCTTCGCTAAAACGGTTGTAGCCCCCGCGAATCTCGGTCAGCAGATGTAGTCCGAAGATGTGCGTATAGGAAACAGAGGCGATATTGACGTTGGTGGGCGTAGTGGTATTGAATCCCGGCAGGATGCCGCCGCCTACAATGGCCAGTGGAAAACTCTGGTCGCTGTTTCCGTAAAAGTATCGGCCGGTAAGAAAATCGGTTCCCCCAAAGCGTTGATCGACCTTGGCGATGAGGCTATCGACTCGATTGGATGCGGCTGTGGAAGCGAGCAGGTTGTTGCCTTGGGCGTCCGGCGTGCGGTTGGGCGACGGCCATGCTCCGTGCGAAAGAAGATTTGCAATGACCGGGTTGACGACTCCGCCGTTGTCCGCAATCGCCTGGTTGATATCGGCAGTCGTGGGAACGTGCGCCAGTGCGGGAATTCCTACTCCCTCCCGCTGCCCTTCGTAAGCCACAAACCAGAACGTCCTGTCTTTCACTAGTGGGCCGCCCAAAGAAAATCCAAACTGGTTATTGTGGAACTGGTTTTGCGGTTGGTCCGTGGTGTTGAAGAAGTTACGGGCGTCCAGGGCGCTGTTGCGGAAGTATTCGTAAACCGAGCCGTGAAGATTGTTGCTCCCGGATTTAGTGACGATATCGACGGTCGCGCCCGAACTCCGCCCGAATTCCGCTTCGGCGTTGTTGATGACGGATATTTCCTGGAGAGCGTCGATCGGCAGGATCGTGGCCGGAGTGCTGAAGACTCCACCCTGGTTGACCGAGGGAAGATTGCGATAGCCGTCGTTCATGTCGGTGCCGTCGATCAGATAGTTATTGGAGCGGCCCCGGTTGCCGTTGATGTTAAACAGTCCAAAAGAGCCGGGGGCGTCTACTTCGTTGGAAGGGTCGCCGCCGGCGCCGGGGATCATGACCAAGAGCTTGGTGAAGTCGCGGCCGTTCAGCGGTAGTTCCTGAAACTGGCTCGCTTCCAGTGTAGCTCCACGATTGTCTTGGGTGGCATTGATGAGCGGAGTATGGCCGCTCATCTCCACGACTTCCGTCTTTGTCTGCTCTTGCTGCGCGGGGCTAAGCTGGAAATCGACCCGGTGGGTGGCCGATACGGCTACTTTAATTCCCTTGATGGTCTGCTGGCGGAAGCTGGATTTTTCTACAGTGATGTCGTAGCTTCCGATCGGCAATTCGGAGATAAAGTAAGTGCCGGTCGCACTGGTCTTGGCGGTGCGAGTCAGGCCCGTTTCCTGGCTGGTAACGGTAATGGTTACATCGGCCGCGGCGCTGCCGCTGCTGTCCGTGACCGTACCCTGTATGCCGCCACGGAATGTTTGGGCATGCAACATCGCGGCGCAGGAGAAGATAAAGACGATGCGAAGCAGTGCTTTCATGGGTGGCTTTCCTTCCAAATCGAAATCGGGGGTGTTGGGGCTGAAAAAAGTATAATCGTCCGAACTGCGATTCTTACTGGCCTGGGGAGTATTCAAGTAATTACCAAAGTACCCGAAGAACCTCTGAGTACAACATCGAAGTCTGTAACTATCTAAACTATGAAAAAAAGAAGATTCGCACCTGGACACGACTTCTGCGAGCTGTATGCGGCAATAAATTAAGAAACTCTCCTGCAGAGGGAGATGCCTTGCACTGCAGCAGATGACGCAGGCTCTCAATTAGAGTGTTTTAATGTGATATTGAAGAGCTTTAAACCACGGAATAGAGGGTAGAAGAAGATGTGTTCCGGTTCTGCGTCTTTGCCGACGTCAGCAGGAGCTTCCTCCGGCTCTTGCTGGCGCTTCGGAACACAATTTTGTCGTCAGGCTGCGAACGTCGGGCAGCGATCTGAGATCCCGCAGCGTAGCAAGAACGGCATCGAGGGAATCTTGGGAGAGGACTCGCAGCGCACAAGACGAAAATTTGCGTTCTAGCTCATCCAGTCCTGCTGGATGCTGCGGATAGCCGCGAGCGCCATTGGCCTTTCTTTGTAAGACTTGTCCGTCGCGCATTCGGATCGTGACGATGGCCTGCGTCAAGGCGGGGGCATCCTTCCCCAACGCAGGATTCTCGCGCATCGTGACGTGAGGCAAGAACGTCTGGATGCTCGGTTCTTGAATGACCGATGCCTCAAAAGTCTCCAGGCCCACATGCCCATTCACGAGCGCTGCCGAGATGCAGAACGGCATGCTGAACTTGCCCTGTAATCCGGTTTGCGGCCGATCATGGATAAGAAGGGTAGGAGTAATGGAATCCACCTCGATTTCGACCGAGGCGACCTGATCGGGCTCTATCCGGCATTCTTTGCGGAGGTCGAGGGCCACATCCAGAGCTGGATGGGTTGCGGCGCAAGAAGGGTAGAGCTTCACGGTGATGCCGGTCGCTAGAATCTCCCAACGTCGGCCTAGCTCGTGCAGCGCGGATTCCATATTTGCATGCTCGCTCCCCATGGCCACCAGGAATCCTTGGGGCCCTTCAAGGGCTCGATCTGCCGCCGTAAAACCTCCGCGAGCAAGCAGCGCGGCGAGCACGCCATTGCGCGCTGCCAGGCCCGCATGAAGGGGCTTGGTCATTGCTCCAAAGTTTTCTTTCAATCCGGATGCTTCTGAAGCGGCAATCGCCAGGCAGTGTGCCGTAGAGGCGGCATCCAGCCGCATCAAGCGGGCCGCCGCCGCCGCTGCTCCCAGAGTGCCCAACGTCGAGGTGCAGTGCCAGCCCTGCTGATAGTGCCTGGGATTCATGGTTCGTCCCAGCACCGCTTCCAATTCAAAGCCGATCGTATAGGCCTCCAGGATTGCACGTCCCGAGATTGTGCGACCCAAGGCGGCTTCCTTTTCACTGACAGCCCAGATTGCCGGAACTAAGGGCGCGCTGGGATGGGCCAGCGAGACGAAGCACATATCGTCGAAGTCGAGCGCATGCGCCGCCGTGCCGTTCGCCAGGGCCGCCCCGCTGGCACTGGAGGTCAGCTTGGTGCCGAAGATGGTGCATGGGCCGGAACCTTCCTCAGCGGCAACCGCGTTTTGGACGATCCTCGCGGAGTCTTCGACCGCGCCCGCCAGCGTCACTCCCAACGTATCGAAAAAAGCTCCGTGGGCGATCGGCAGCGCATCTTCTGGAACGGCGGTGGTAGCTACAAATGTTGCAAGCTCTGCAAGTGCGGACATGGGCAGCTATCTTAAATGGAGAGCACGCTGAGGTAAGGGGTCGGAAATTGGGCTGTGTGCGTATGTTCTCAGGAATGAGAAGAGAAGAAAGAAAGTCGAGCGAATCGACGGTGAAACTCATTGATAAAAAACATTTCACAAGTTTAGTTGATTCTTTGGATGTTTTAAAAGTGCCCTGAAAAATCAACGCGAAATGAATGAGAAATGATCCTGAAAGCAAGAGAAAGTAGCGGTCAGCGCCGGAAGATGTAGTCTCATCGGCAGGCGCGGCCTAGCCGCGATGCCCAGGTGTCAAAATCGTCGCGCGGCTTTCCTCAGTTAGGTGAAAGAAAAATAGATGAAAGAAAAGAAGAAGACAGAAAGCCGCACGCAAAATAAATACAACAGAACACGACTGGTTCTACGAACGCTTCAGCAGCCCCAAGTCTTTCCCTCGTCCGTACTCTCCTGCTGTGCGCGCTTTGGAAAAGCTTGATAGGTGCACTTGAAATTGACGTCGTCGCAGCGGGAGATATTTCCCTGTGAGTCGCGAAGAAGCCAATCGCCCGCTTTCAGATGCAAGACACCTCCAGGCGTCGGTATGTCTGCGGATTCGTCCATCTGGACGGCATCGACTAAAAGTGGCTTGATGGATCGGTAAACCATAAAGATTCTGTTTCCTCCTGGGGCTTTGTTTCCTGCCCCACTCAAAGCATTAGATCGGGCAGGGCATAAGGAATGAATAAAGAAGGCATCAATTGTTCATAAAGGTTGCGCCTTAGGATCAATACCCGAGCGGTCGATGAAGGGTGCAACTCTCTGAAACGGTTTACAATATGGAAGGATCCAGTCTGTGGAAAATCAAGAAATCATCTTTGTCGTCGAGGAGTCGCCCGAGGGCGGATATGAAGCGCGAGCCTTGGGGTACTCGATCTTTACTGAGGGTGAAAATCTTGTAGAACTCAGGAAAATGGTCCGTGATGCGGTGGCATGTCACTTCGCTGAGTCTGATCAAAAGCCGTTGCTGATCCGCCTGCACCTCGTCAAAGACGAGGTCATTCCTGCTTGAAGCTGCCGCGCGATAGCAAAAGAGTTATTCGGTGGCTAAGACTACGCTACGCAATATCCGCGATTTTCTGCCTGTTACCGCTCTCTATTCAAACGGATGCGCCTGCACCGTTTACAATCGGATTTGGGTAATCATCATCGGTTTTCATGATTGATGCTCTTGATGGTTTTCAATGATGGGTGTTCATGATTAAGACACTGGAATGGACGTCCGACGGCGTCCGCTTTATCGATCAGACCCGGCTTCCCGCCGAAGAAGTCTATGTTCTTTGCCGCAACTATCAAGATGTGGCCACGGCGATTCGCGACATGATTGTGCGTGGCGCTCCGGCCATCGGTGTTGCTGCCGCAATGGGTGTCGCGTTGGGTGTGAACCAATCGCGCGACACGGATTTGGCGTCGCTGCGCAGATCGTTTGAGGATATCTGTAACGTAATTGGCGCAACCCGTCCGACGGCGGTGAACCTCTTTTGGGCCATCCAGAGAATCAAGGATACCTTCGATTCGGCGGAGCGCGGCTTTGAAAAGCAGAATGAGGCAAAGCAGGGCCCAGATAAAACGATCCAGCACATCAAAGACGCCCTGGTGCGCGAAGCGCAACTGATGTACGACGAGGATATTGCTGCCAACGAAAGCATGGGACTCCACGGCGCAGCCCTCATGCCCGCAGCAGGAGGCGTCCTCACGCATTGCAACGCTGGAGCGCTGGCTACCTGTGGCTACGGAACGGCCTTAGGGGTAATTCGCGCCGCTATCGGAGCCGGAAAAAAGATTCATGTATTTGCCGATGAAACCCGGCCCTTCCTGCAAGGGGCGCGGCTTACCGCCTGGGAACTGATCAACGACGGCATCGATACCACGCTGATCGCCGACAATATGGCCGGAGCGATGATGAAGCAAGGCAAGATCCATGCCGTGGTGGTGGGTGCCGACCGTATTGCTTCCAATGGCGATGTCGCCAATAAGATTGGTACCTACACGGTAGCTATCTTGGCGAAAGAGCACGGTATTCCGTTTTACGTGGCCGCACCCTGGTCCACGGTTGATATGAACACCGCTACCGGCGACAAGATTCCCATCGAACAGCGGTCGCCAAGAGAGGTAACCCATCACGGCGGCAAGCAAATGGCTCCGGATGGCGTCCATGTGGAAAATCCCGCCTTCGATGTAACGCCTAACAAGTACGTAACCGCGATCATTACGGAGCGCGGCGTTGCCCGGCCTGATTACGCGGAGTCGTTGCGGGAGTTGGCTTCGAAGGCAGCTACCTCGGCCCGGTCGACACTTAGTTAGCTCATCCTCGCATTGGGTACTTGCTCTCTGCGGCGGATGGATTCCGCATTTGGAGCTGTGCTCCTTTTACCAGGGTTTCGAGATGCAGACAGAGACAGGACGCATTGAGGCGTTTTCCGATGGCGTATTTGCCATTGCCATCACGCTTTTGGTGCTTGACCTCAAGGTGCCCTACGCCGTTGAGAAAGGGCTGGCCGCTGCCCTATTGAAGCAGTGGCCAGCCTATCTTGCGTATGTGATGAGCTATATGTACATAGGCGTGATGTGGATCAATCATCATCGCCTGTTTACCCATATCCGGCGGTCGGATGACACGCTGTTGGTCCTGAATCTTCTTCTTCTTCTGGGTATTACTTCCGTGCCTTTTCCCACGTCTGTTCTGTCGTCGCATCTGGGAGGGCCACAACAGCGGACTGCCGCCATTGTCTACGATGGGGTATATCTGGTGATTGCGGTGTTGTTCAATCTCTTGTGGCGGCACGCCGTTGCCCGGGAATTATTGGACAAGAATTATCTGCAGAGCGCAGCCATGATTACCAAGCAGTATGCTTTTGGGCCGGTGATCTACCTGGTATGCCTTTTGACTGCGTGGATCAGCGTGCCGATTAGCCTGATTTTGAACGGAGTGCTTGCTGTCTTCTTTCTGATACCGCCTCACAAGTTGGCTGCGCGCAAAGCTTGAGACCGAATTTGCTGAAATCGTAGCCCTCGCAGCGCCGTGAATGGTTTGCTATGAATGATGCGCTATGAACGATGTGCTATGAGCGACGCGCCATGAACGATGAAAGAAACTGTGAACGTGGGCCTAGAATTCCATTACCTTCAGATTGGGGCTCACGATTAGCTTGGCCTCGGTAGCCTTCTGCACATCTTCCGCATTCAAGCCTGGAGCAACCTCTTCCAATACCAGACCCTTGGGCGTCACTTTGATATAAGCCATCTCAGTCACGATGGTTTCCACCACTTTCATGCCGGTAAGGGGCAGTGTGCATTTCGGCAAAATTTTTGACTGGCCTTCTTTTGTTGTGTGCTCCATCGCAATGACCACCCGTCTCGCGCCGGCGACTAGGTCCATCGCGCCACCCATGCCTTTGACCATCTTGCCCGGAATCATCCAATTGGCCAGGTTTCCTTCTGCGTCTACTTCCATCGCTCCCAGCACGCTCAGATCGACGTGTCCACCCCGGATCATGGCAAACGATTCCGCACTGGAAAAATAGGCTGTGCCCGGAATCTCCGTAACGGTTTCCTTGCCCGCGTTGATGAGGTCCGGGTCTTCATCGCCCTCGAAGGGAAAAGGGCCTACTCCCAGCATGCCGTTTTCGCTCTGCAGGACGACCTCCATCCCGGCGGGAACATGGTTCGCGACCAGAGTCGGCATCCCGATTCCGAGGTTTACGTAGAAGCCATCGCGTAACTCTTTGGCAATGCGCTTTACGATGCGTTCGCGCTTCTCAACGTCTTTCTGCTTGTCGTTCGCCCGATTGGTGGTTGGTGTGGTTGCCATAGTGGTTCCTATACCTGGGCCCTTTTTCGCACGGTTCGGCGCTCAATTGGTTTTTCTGGGTACTGGGTCAGGACGATTCTCTTAACGTAGATGCTTGGGACGTGTACGGAGTCGGGCTCGATTTCTCCCGGCTCGACAATCTGCTCTACCTCGGCGATAGTCACCTTAGCAGCGGCTGCCATCGTGGGGTTGAAATTGCGGGCCGTCTTGCGGAAGAGCAGATTGCCCCACCGGTCCGCCTTCCATGCTTTGACGAACGCAAAATCGGCTTTCAAAGCTCGTTCCATCACAAAAGGCCGCCCGTCAAACTCGCGTATCTCTTTGCCCTGGGCCACGAGTGTTCCCACCCCGGTCGGTGTAAAAAATGCTGGAATGCCGGCGCCGCCGGCGCGAATCCGCTCCGCCAGCGTGCCTTGGGGATTGAGTTCCAATTCCACCGTGCCCGACAGCACCATCTGCTCGAACATTTTATTTTCGCCCACGTAAGAGCCAATATGTTTCTTGATCTGGCCGGTTGCCAATAACTTGCCGAGGCCCGACTTGTCAACGCCGGCGTTGTTAGAAACGGTGGTCAGATTTCTCACGCCCTTCCTCACCAGACCATCAATAAGGCTTTCGGGAACCCCGCAAAGCCCGAATCCTCCAACCATAACGGTGGCGCCATCCTTCACATCGAAGATGGCTTCGTCCACGCTGGCTACGACTTTGTTCATAGGTAAGTGATTCTAAATTTCCCGCAGACCACGCGCAAATTCGTCGAATTGTAGGGCCATTCCAGGCCGTATCCAGTACCGGCGACAAAGAATCCGGCGACAAAGAATAGCGGCATCGGTTTGGGAGAAACGGTTTGGAAGAAAACGCGTATTGAATTCGCTCGACCGATTTGCCATTCTTCCACCTCGTATCGGCTGTATTGCGACTAGATCGCGGCGAAGCGTGATGTTGCGATGCCGAACATTGTCGCAATTCTTGACTTTGGGGATGAAGACTCTGGGTCACTCACACCCAAGGTGACCCAGCGCGGGAGGGGGTTTGTTATTTCGTTAAACGAATAAGGAATAAACATGTGCAGCCTCGGATAGGGGATCTTAAGGCGTGCGCGTTCCGATCCGAAGGTGGTACACGCTGCTTCCTATCAGGGTGGATAGCCGTAAGCGTGGATAAGTCGTAAGCATGGAGAATGGAGAAATGTTGTCTCTCGGTATGGTGTAGGTAATCCTTGATAGGAGTTGTTCCTGCCTACCTGACGCCAAGCAGTTCAACATCGAAAATCAAAGACGCATTGGGTGGGATAACTCCACCGGCGCCACGCGATCCGTAGCCTAGCTCCGCAGGGATGTGCAGTTGCCGTTTGCCCCCGACCTTCATCCCGGCCACTCCTTCGTCCCAGCCTTTGATGACTTGGCCGCGGCCTAGAAGGAATTCAAAGGGCCTGCCTCGATCTACGGAACTGTCAAACTTTTTTCCGCTTTCGAGCCAGCCCGTGTAGTGCACCTTGACGGTCTGTCCATCGGTAGCGGTATCTCCTGTGCCGGTAACGATGTCCCAGTACTTCAGGCCGGAAGAGGTGGTTGTGGGCTTGCCGGTTACCTTGATCGGTCCGGAATTTTGCGCGAGCGACAAGGCAGTCATCGCAAATAGCGCTAGAAATATCGTTGTTTTTAGGTGCATGCTCTCCTCTTTTTCGGGTGCAAAATATACTCAGCTAGTCAATGGTCCATGGCGTGTTCGCCTGGCCGTAATCATAACAAAGTGCGGTGGATAGGAACTCCGACGGGCTCTCATACTCGAAAAAGGGCACATGCTCGAAAAGGGCTCACGCTTGAAAAAGCCGCCGGATGGCGAAGGTCAAATCCAGCTGAATCTCAATACGGATCATTGAGGGATTTTCTGCCAAAAGGCGCGACAGGCCTTCCGTCGCACTTCGGTTGCCCCTGCGGTCAGGCTCAAATTCCAACGGGTTGAGCGAAACCGCCCACAAGGTGGTCGCACGTCGAGCGCGCTTAGATCGGAGAGAGCATCTTAGGGAAGGGAAAGGCCTTCAATCGAAGGGTACTGTCACTGAGATAGCGTGCAATGTCTTACTAAACTTTACAAAATGATAAATAGAACAACTAACTTCTATCCGGCACTTGAATGTGTAGAGTAAATAGAAGCTCTGCATCCGATTCAGGAGAAAACAATAGGAGCCATCTCATAAAATCTACGCAATAAGATGATGATACAAGCAAGCTGAACATGCCCAGCAAGTGTGCGAGGCCATAGAATGTGATTGCGCTTCACTGCCCCGGCGAGTACGACAGCAAGGCCGATTGGACATCGTGGACGCAGACAGTTTGGGCAGCCCTCCGCTGATTAAGCAGCCGAATGCGAATGCCCGAGTGCGCCACTGGATCGAAGATTCCCGGACGGGAGAGATGTTTTTATGATGAAGGTTCTGGTAAGAAACTGGTGGCTGCTCGCTTTGCGCAGCGTCTTTGCCATGCTATTCGCGCTCCTGGCTTTTTCGATGAGAAGCTTTGCCGGAACCTACTTATTGAGCGCCTTTGTCGCGGCCAATCAAGTCATCGTTTTCGGTCTGCTGGTTTTTGCCGCCGGCATATCCACGATGGCGGCCGCTTCGTGGAATTCCGAGAAAGAGACCTCATGGCTTCTATTTCTCGATGGGTTAGGGATTGCGCTTGCCGGAGCCGTCACCATAGCGGTCCCAGGATTTACGTTTGCTCGGTTCGTCAACGCCATGGCGCTCGGGAGCGTCGTTCTAGGGGGCCTGGAAATTGCTCTTGCCTTTCGAATAAGACGCCACCTTCCCGATGAGTGGTTTCTGCTCATTGCCGGGGCCGCTACCATTGGATTTGGTGTACGCCTTCTTGTGGTGCCCGCGGCGGACATGTCGGCTGTGCTTACATGGCTGGGTGTCTATGCCGCCTTCAGTGCGATCTGCATGATGGCATTGGCGCTACGCCTCAGGAAGCTTCGTAGCGAGGCGCACCAACTCTCCGTCACCATGTGATCTTTCCCCTGCTCACGGGTGGTCGCGTTGATGAGGCTGCAAATCAGTCATTTACCAGACGCATCCCTACTGTGGCTTTTTGAACCAAACGATTCTATTGCCGACGTTGGTCATGGGCTGTCCCTCGCCGGCGTCTTCCACGGTGTGAAGGCCCGATTTTTCGGTCATTGGTACCCAGCCTAGGATTTTTCCGGTGTTGCGGTCCAGCTTGACCAGCCAGCCGGGAGAGCCAGTCGGTTGATTGAGCGGTTGCATTGCGGCCCATAGAGTCCCGTTCGCGCCCAACTTGAGCGAGTAGGTCCTGCCCAAGTTGGGAATCTCGCCTAGAAACTTGCCGTCGAGGGTGAATTTCTCAATCCGTCCGTTCTCACGGTCAGCAACATAGAGGACGTTGTTCTCATCCACCACGATGGAGTGTGGCAAATGAAACTGCCCTGGTCCCGTGCCTGCACTGCCCCACTCGCGAACCTTCTTGCCATCGGCCGCGTACTCAAGGATCCGGGCGTTAGCGTATCCATCGCTGATGAAAATCCGGCCTTTCGGAGTAAACGTGATGTCCGTGGTTCCACGGAAGGCGTTGCTAAGCCCATCTGGCTGGCCATCCACGTCAATCTGAAGCAGCTTTTCGCCCTTCGGACTGAACTTGATGACCATTGAACTGGCCGCATCGACCGTCCACACATTGCCCTGGGGGTCCAGGCGGATCGCGTGCGGAATCTTGTATAGTCCTTTGCCAAATGAGTGTAAGACGCGACCTTCCGCGTCGACCGCGATGACTGGATCGGTCTTGTCGCCGCGTTGAATGAGCCACGTTACGCCGGTCTTCGGATCGCGTGCCAGCCACGAGACCATGCCCAGTTCTTGACCCTCGGGTAGCTTTACCAACAGCTCCCTCTGTTCGAGCGGAAGTTGTGGCGCTGCCTCAATCATGGTCTTCAGTCTGCCGGCGTCCTCGGATGTTCTTTCGATTTCGGTCGAGCGTAAGGTCGAGCCGCTCTGAGCGAAAAGAGGCAAGCAAATCAGTCCGATCAATATTTCTCGAATATGCATGGCCCCCAATGATATCGAATGATATCGAGACATCGAAGCCTCTCTTTCCGCAAGATGAATGGTTCGTTGATGACTTCCCAGGGATATGAGTGATGTTAGGGGATTCGCTTGTGTTGATCCTTACGTCGGCCAAACATGCATCTTCCTGGAAGTCTCGCAAGGGAAGGTTAGCCGAAAAGGAGAAGAGGCGAAGAGGGAAGAGGCAGGATACGAAGACTCGGAGATGCAGGGATACCAAAGAAACCGAAGATACGAAGATAACAACCTGGCTAGGATTCGGGTTCATCCTACGTGCATCTAGGAAAGGAACCCTGGAAAACCGATTGAGATTGGAGAAGCTCCCAAGGTGGTAGCCACAGCCCACCTTGGGATTGAGTCAAGTGAACTTTCCGATCTTCTCTATCCCCATCTAGCTCCGCAAAGCGGCAAAGGCGGATGGGAGCTTCAATCGATCCATCCTTTAGTCGGCAGATTTCGGGAACTGGGGCAACTTGCTAATGTCCTCGGGATCGTGCTGGATGATCGTGATGGCCTTGGTGTTCCGGGCAATTTGTTTGAAGCGATCGAGGGATGCGAGTGTTTTTGTTCGATCGTCGTTAAATGAGGGAACACCATCGTGGTCGTAGTTTTCGCGGAAATGTGCAAGATCGCCCGATAGCAGCACGTAGCCGGTGGTGCCAAGTTTCACCAGGAGTCCATGATGACCCGGAGTGTGCCCGGGCAGGTCGAGCATGACCACGCTGCCGTCGCCAAAAATGTCTTTGTCGCCGGTGACCTCGTCCAGCGTGCCGCCTCCGGTCAGCCAATGCTCCAGCGGCTTGGCGCGGTCGTTTCCGCCCTTCCGCATGGCTTCGACGTCCCCCTTGCCCAGAAGCAATTTTGCTTGCGGGAAGCTTGCAGCCTGTCCAGTGTGATCCCAGTGGAAGTGGCTGATGCCGATGATCGAGATGGAAGCTGGTGAAACACTGATTTCTGACAATTGATCTTTAATATTGCGTGACAAACTAGGCGCCATGTCCCCTGGCGCTTGCAGCGAAGCTCCTAGGCTTGTCTCGGGCAATCCTGTGTCCCATAGCATATAAGCGTCGTCGTGCTTGATGAGGTAGCAGCTCGCGGTTAAGCGCTTCGAGCGCCCCACGTAAGCATATGTATCGGAGAATACGTTGAGGTTGTTGACCTGAACCGTGCCGCAATCCAGTCTCCACAAGCGCAACGATGGCGCGGGCGCAGCCGTGGTACCGAGGGAAAGCCACAGTACTAAGAAAAAAATTGGTTTGAGCATAGGCGGCCATTATATAGAGCCGTGCGCGCTCTACGACTCGGTGTACATTTGTGCAAGCGGTCGATCTGTGCTGAGGAGTCAAAACAGAAAGCGTTGAGTATCCTTTGCCCACCACACTTAAATTCCTTTTTCCTGGAATGGCATTGGGCCAAAGAGGCCTCTTGCAATCAGTGTGAAGAGATTACCTATCGAATGTAACCATTAAGCTTGGCAATTGTTTTGGAGTTAAGCGCAGCGCGAGAGTATGCGGAATTCAGATTTCGTCAATAATGATTGGGAAGGTGGGACCCCGCTTGCACACTGCGTCTAATTTCAGAAGCGGATTTATGAATTGTTGGAATGGGATAGGGAACTTATGGTGGAGGCGGCGGGAGTCGAACCCGCGTCCGAAAACGATACTGGTCAAGAGCCTACATACTTAGTCGAGTTCACGCGACGGGAATTACCCCGCCACATTCGCGCCTTTCGCTCAGAACCGACAAGAAACGCAAGACGCTAGCCCGTTTGTCTCGTCCTCATGTCCAGGCCCAACGATGAAGACCAGCCTACTGTGTGACGCCCTTTCGCAGCCCGCAGACAAAGCCACGGAGGGCGGCTACTTATTTAATTAAGCAGCGTATGCTAGCTGATTAGTGTTAGCAATTATTGTTTTTGCACCACTTACGGGGGAATGCGCCCCGGTATGCCTCTTGGCCGCAAACATTTCCGTCGAAGCCGTGACGCCCCCAAACCGGAAAGGGTTTTTGGCCCTCTGTTTTCAAAGATCAAATGACGATGAGCCAGTATAGCTCATCTGACAATTGGATGCTCCAAAGCACTGTGCGATTCACCAATTAACCTCCGTTTCATCGGGGGATCCTCGAATGCGCGCCATCGTGAATTAGAATTTGAAGTTGGGTCGAATTTGCCTTGCAAGGAAGGGGTGAGAAATATTGAATCCCGAGAAGGCTCTTGGCGTCCAATCGACTTTAAATCGCTGTATTGAGAGCAGACCAGTGCATCCTGACTGTCTTCCATTCACGAGCCTCCCTCATCAGACCCAGCTATTTCTGGATTTTTTGCATCACTTTGGGAAGGTCGAGAGGTTTTATGCTCCCTCTCCTTTTAGCGGCCCTCCTGCGGCACATTTGCAATCCCACCCGTTACCGGCTGAGCGGCGCGAGTCCGTCGCCGCGATTTTGGAGCGGCAGAATCGCAGCCTGGGGGCGGGGACCAAGGCCCTCGAAAATATCCAGCGATTGAGAGAAGGCGCTTCGGCAGTGGTAACGGGTCAACAGGTCGGCCTTCTTGGCGGCCCCATGTATGCGCTGCTCAAAGCGGTCACCGCCACCGTGCTTGCGGAAAAGAGCGGAGCCGTTCCCATTTTTTGGCTGGCGACTGAAGATCATGATCTGGCGGAAGTCAGTTCCGTGCATCTGCCGGCAACCGACCATTTGGAAACCTTTTCGGTCGCTCCTCCTCACAAAGAAGGCGCTCCCGTGGGCGCCATCGCTTTCGATGAGCAGATTGCGGCGCTCTTCGCGGGCCTTAAGGAAACGTTCGGCGATTCGGATTCGTTCGAGCTGCTGAAGCGCTGTTATGCGCCGGGCTCAACTTTTGGAGCCGCATTTGGCAGGCTGATCGCCGAGCTGTTTCGCGAAACTGGCCTCGTTTTGATCGATCCGTCGGACGTTGAGTTGCATCGGATTGCCCGGCCTGTTTTTGATGCGGCGCTGCGGCAGTGGAGGGAAATTGACGATTCGGTGATGGCGCGCAACCAGGAGCTTGAAGAGAGCGGATATCACGCTCAGGTAAAGGTCACCCCGTCACACACGCTTTGTTTCTACGTCGATGAGGGAGTGCGGTATCCGTTGCGGCACGACGGTAGTGCCTTCGTTGCCGACGATTTAAAGTTCAATCAGGAAGAACTGCTTCGCGCCGTCGAAAACGCTCCGGAAAAATTCAGTGCCAATGTTTTGCTGCGTCCAATCATGCAGGACTATCTGTTGCCCACCTTGTGCTACATCGGAGGTCCAGCGGAGATTGCTTACTTCGCCCAGGTTGAACCGGTTTACCGGAAGCTGCTTGGGCGTGTTACCCCGGTCGTGTCGCGCTTCTCTGCGACCCTGATCGAGCCTCGCCAGGCAAAATTGCTGGAGCGCTACCAGATGCGGCTTGCTGATGTCTTCTGCGCCCCGGAAAAACTTCGGGAGCACATTGCCGCCAAGGTTTTGCCCGACAGCATTATGAAGAGTTTCGATGCGGCCGATGACCATGTGGAACTTGCCTTGAAGCTCATCCAAGGGCCGCTCGATGCGCTCGATCCCACGTTGCTGGCGGCGGCGGAAAATGCAGGTTCGAAAATGCGCCACCAGTTGCAGAGCCTGCGCGATAAAGCTGCCAGAGCGGAGCTTCGTAAGAACAGCGATATGCAGCGTCAGGCCGATGAACTCTCCACGATGCTGTACCCAAACAAGAATTTGCAGGAGCGCGAAATCGGCGCAGCCTATTTTCTGTTGAAGCATGGGACTGGAATTGTTTCCAGACTGCAAGAATTGTTGCGGCCCGGCTGCCACGATCATCAAGTGATCTTTTTGTAATTGTTGTACAAAAATGGTACCGATGAACGAGCGAGGGCCTGCATAGCGGTTCGGATTGAAAAAAGAAAAAGCCGCCGGATGCGGCGGCCCTTTCGATTCTCGTCCGGAATTTACAGAGTTGATTCGATCTCAAATCCCCAAGCTTCGAGCAAAGGTTCCGGGATATATTTAGAGTTCTTGTTGCGTCGCGCCCATTCACGCAGGCGAGTAGAGCGAACATACTGGTCAGGGGTCAGCTTAAATTCTTTAACTGCCTGCTCAAACGACGTAACAACGGGGATGACCGGACCGATAGGCTCTGGTTTACCCCAATTTGGATTACCGCGTCTTTTTGCCATAATTAAGTTCGTCCTGCCTTTGGTTGGATGAAAAGTGCCGTAAAAAATAGCCGTACCACTTCGATTCAATCGATTCGTCTTTGGATTCAGCCCTTTGATCTTGAAATTTCACCTAGTACTCGGATGCGCGGTGTTAATGAACTTGCCTGGGCCAATACTCCCAAAAACGCACTATTATATGGTTATTTGTAGTTGATTGGCAAGAGGCTATGAGAAATAATTTTCAAATTGATGAGCAAGAGCACAGATCTCAACAAAAGATAAGGTTAATATCTTAGCTCTTGAGAAGGGCACGGCCTTGGTTGTAACCCCACCGCTAAGGCGCGATTGCAGATACTATAGAGATATCTCTATGAGTTTACTAAAGGTCCTCTTGGGCCGGCGGCCTTGTTGTTTTGATATCGAATAAGTCCTGTCTGGTCAGTAAAGTAGTGCTTAACACCACCATCGTCCGAAGTAGGGTCCCCGCGCAGTGTAAATCCGCCGATCCCGTTCATGGGCTGGCCGTCGATTCTTTGATAGGTGTAGCGGTAGACGCCGCTGGTTCCGGCGCTTAACTTTGAGTTGATCAGGCTGGCAGCATCGGCGGACGGGCTTCCGGCAGCGGGTCCAAGGGCCTGAAGCGAGGGCGGATATCCGTTGTATTGCGTCTTGTAGGTCTCAATCGCAATACTGAGCGTTCGCATTTCGGTGGCGGCTTTCTCTTCGTTGGCCGAAATGCGCATTCGTGAGAAGCTGGGCAGCAGTACTGCAACCGCGATGACCAACGGCAATGCGGTGGCTCCGAGATAACCCAACGTTAGCCCTGCGAGCGCCATTCCGCCGCCCTTCACCCGGCCCGGGTGTCTCCTTATGTTTGTCCTTGCGGTGTGTCCCAAAATAATGGCCGGGATGCCTGTGAATACGAGGCATATGAGGGAGAGAATCCCCAGTGCAAGGCTCCAGATTGCCGTGGGGTCCGTCTTCTGGGAAAGGGATGGCTCGACCGTCGTTGTTGCAGCTGTTGAAACTGTCTCCTGCGCGGAATTGCGAGCAGTCAAGGTGGCGCCCCGAGCGTTAGCGGCTATGGCGGCGCCGCACTGCAGGCAGAAATGGGAATTTTCGGGCACATCCATCCCGCATTGTTGGCAGAACATGACGAAGAGGCTCCTGATTGCACCGGATCAAGCATGGATGCGGCCGGACAGACTGCAAACACCGGATAGGCTGCAAACATTAGATACGTTAGTAAAACGTTATTTCATCGGTGCTGAATCAGGCAAATCTGAAAGGCCAAGGGCCGATTACTTGCGTCATTGATGTGACTGTTTGGAACGAGTTTTGGGCTAAATCAAAGGCAAGAAGGTAGGAAGCATCAAAAGGCCAGAATGACTACAACGCGGGCATGATCTCTTGGCGTGGTGGCGGCAAACGGCGAACGCCGTCTTGCCATGGTCTTCTCGTTTGGCCTCGAGCTGATTGACTGCCTTGATTGTTGACGGGCGACGGATCCGTAGCGTTTCCATCGTTCTCTACTTTTCTACATTGCGTTCCAGTGATGGACCCGCCCTCAGAGCTTGAGTGCTGGCAATCTGAATGCTTCGCTCTGTGACCTCTAGTTTTTCCTCTGTGTCCTCAGTGGTGAAGATTTTGGTTTTGCATTTAATTTTGCCATCGCCGTTGTTGTTCTACCGCGAAAAACTCCTGTTTCGTTCCAGACGCGCGGACATGCGGCTCTCGGGGCACAAGGAGCACCAGACGTGTACGATCCGTCCAATCACCGTTGCCTCTCGTGGCACCTTGAATAGCAGGATGGGGCGCGCCGAACCTGGCCAGGGCATGATCAGGAGTTCGTTTCGAACGATCTGGCACCAGCCGCAGCTATACCCTTGTTCATGCCAGACTAGATAAATCGGTCTGTCCCGAAGGTTGTTCCATCCCGTGTGGTCGATCTGCGTTTGCTCTCTATCGATTTCAACCAGGGACCCGGGCGGGATAATATCGCTCATGCTTTCATCTTTGAGCCCGATCAGTGCATAAAGAAAACGAGTCGGCTCCAGGCGCGTGACCAGATCCTGAGGTAGAAATCTCCAGTCTTGTGGCTCTCCCTGCAGCAGATTGGTCTCTTCCCGGTCAACTCGCACATCGAAGTTCATGCGAAACTCAAAATTTGGTTTCGTCAGAATGGAAGTCTCCGGCGCTGGTTTGTCTGGAACGAGCGCAAGCGCCTGGGGTTCGGCTTCCCCTGTGTCTACTCCAAAAAGCAGGAGCATCCGGCTATAGGAGACACCGCAGCAAACGGCAAGGGTATAGAGCTTATAGATGCTCGGCGTCGATCCCGCCTCAATATCCGCGAGAGTAGCGTGAGAAACAAAAAACTCCTGATTGCCTTTCTCATCGCAGATGGTGCGGCTTCTACGTTCAATGTCCCTCGGCCTCAAACCCTTGGCCGAGAGCATGTCTCTGATCAAATGACCTCGTTCCTTCACAACTCTCTCCCCAAACTTCTCCATGCATTAGCCCAACATGCATTAGCCCAACATGCATTGGCCGAACACGCTCTAGCCGAGCATGGATGAGTCAATTAGGTCGGCCAAATTGCTTGGCCGAGATACGCTGCTCCAAAGGGGTGACGATGCCGGGCGCCTAGAAGAGCTTCTATCCGGTCTTGATGTTTCCTCACAACATCCTCGGCGTTGGATGCGATGGCCGGATTTGTCTCTTAGAGATTGAAGCTCAACACAGTGCTGGAAGGATAAGCCAGCTTTCAAGAATTCCGTTAGGAATATTTTGTTGTCGGTGGAGCGACAACATTAGTTATTTTTAATTGAACTAGGCGAGCTTCCGATATAGCGAGATAAGGATTCCCTTCCAGCTATTTGGAGGTAAATTCTCTTGAGCGATTCTAATCTATCTTATTGGAAGTTAAGTAGCTTTGCGGCTTGGGCAGTGCATATGGAGTGGCGGAAATCCGTCAAGGTACGTCAAGCCGGCGTAACGGCAGGAAGAGATTTATCGAAAACGGGCGTAGGGTCACCTGAAGCGCGCGCAATAAATTTCATGCTCAAGGCGCCTCACTTGGAGGTTTTCTACCCCAGCTTAGATTTTTTATTACAGGCTTGAATCATTGCAGATTTCTAAACGGCCATCCCATCCTTGGCCTTGCCTCGCCTCTGCTCCAGAGCCTGTTTCAAGGATTGACCGGCGTATTGAATGTGGCCGACTAGCAGCTTGCAAGCGGATGAGACGTCGCGCTGCTTGCACAGCTTCAACAACTCGCGGTGCTCCTTGTTGGCTCGCGACATGCCATGGGTTAAATAGAGCTGGAGCCGCGCGTAACGTTCGCCGTTATTGTTCACGTTGTTCACGATCGACGTGATGTGTGGCCGGTCTGCGCGCGAATAAAGGGTGGCGTGGAACTCCCAGTTCAGCCGCCCCCAGGTGGAAATGTGATCCTCGCGGCGAAGCTCATCGGCATACTTCTGCAGGGTCGCCTCCGCACGGCGGAAGTCCTCTTCCGTCAGGTGCGGAATGGAGGCTTTCAGCAACTCCGGTTCGAGCAAAGCGCGAATCGTAAACAGCTCTTCAATATCCCCGGGAGAGAGCGCGGGAACGATAGCGCCGCGGTGCGGCAGGATGCGGATGAGCCCCTCGGCATCGAGTTGGCGCAGGGCCTCCCGCACCGGGATGCGGCTCACCTTGAACTGTCCCGCAATCGCATCCTGGCGCAATTGCGCGCCTTCGGGAATCGTTCCGTTGATGATTTGATCGCGCAGCTTGTCGGCCACCGCGGAAGTCAGCGACCGGCGCGGGATGGCTAGATCCATTGCAGGGACAGAAGAAGGGTCCATTCAAATAGTGGCTTGGGATCCATGAAATTGGACTCGTGGATCAAAAGCGAGGTCAATCCGGCTCCTAGCGGGACCAGCATAGCACATTGAGTCGCGCTGCCACTTTAAAGGTCCAACGCTTGCTCTACTGCTTTGGCGCAATTTACCGGGCGCGGGAGAAAGGCGCGACAGCGTTCGCGCGGGTCTTTGCATGGTGGTTCAAGATAGGCAAAGACCAAAGCCCCCAAAGCCTCAAAGATCCAAAGACTGTCTTGACGATTGGATATTGTATCCATTATGCTTCCCTGCAAGCTGCAAAGAAAGCTGGCAGTTCGCAATCGATCCTTGCCGATACAGGTAAATCCAAAACAGGGTGAATCCAGAGATGAGTCTCGCTGAAATCACCGACACAGCCGTCGCGCGAGAGAAAAGCGTTCGGAGAATTCGCATCATCGACTCGCATACCGGCGGCGAGCCGACGCGGCTCATCGTCGCCGGCGGCCCCGATTTGGGGACACCGTCGCTGCAGGAAAGGCGAGAGCTGTTTCGCAGGCGTTATGACCATATCCGCTCGGCGGTGGTGAACGAGCCGCGGGGATCGGACGTGATTGTTGGCGCGCTTCTGTGCGAGCCGGTCGATAAGAGTTGTGTCGCGGGTGTCATCTTCTTCAATAACGTTGGCTACCTTGGGATGTGCGGCCATGGAACCATCGGCTTGATGGTCACGCTGTCCCATATGGGACGCATCAGCCCCGGAGAGCATCGGATTGAAACCCCGGTAGGCGTCGTAACCGCTGTGCTTCATGAAAATGGTGGCGTTACGGTGACCAACGTTCCCAGTTATCGCTTTAAGGCAAGCGTGACGGTGGATGTATCCGGTTATGGCCTTGTGCGTGGCGACATTGCCTGGGGAGGGAATTGGTTCTTTTTGGTTCACCAGCAGGGGCTCGGCCTGGAGTTACAAAATGTCCCGGACCTGCTGCAGTTTTCATGGGCGATTCGCCAGGCTCTTGGCGAGCAGGGAATTACCGGAGCCAACGGAGAAGAAATCGACCATATCGAGCTGTGCGCCGACTCGCCTATTGCCGGAATCGACAGCCGAAATTTTGTGCTTTGCCCAGGCAAAGTCTACGATCGCTCTCCCTGTGGCACCGGAACCAGCGCCAGGCTCGCTTGCCTCTATGCTGAAGGAAGTCTTCGTGAAGGAGAGGTGTGGAGGCAGGAAAGTATTGTCGGCAGCGTTTTTGAAGGGCGCATCCATGTGCGGGACGGCCGGATTTATCCAAGCATTACTGGCTCTGCTTTTGTGAGTGGGGAAGGCGATCTTCTTCTAAATTCCCTGGACCCATTCTGCATGGGGATTCGCGCATGACTGCCCCTGCCTACGACGTTGCCATTATCGGCGCAGGCATCGTAGGAGCAGCGTGCGCGCGAGAATTCGCCCGCAGCGGCATGAGCGTTGTAGTTCTCGAAAGAGACTGCATCGGCGGGGGCGCGACCGCTGCCGGCATGGGACACATCGTGGCGATGGACGACTCCGAGGCCCAGTTTGCGCTGACTCGATACTCCCGGCAGCTTTGGCAGGAGCTGCGCCCCGAACTTCCAGGAGACGTGGAGTATGAGCAGCGTGGAACGATCTGGGTGGCGGCAGATGAAGAAGAAATGGCCGAGGTAGAGCGCAAGCACGCCTGGTATAGCGCACGAGGGGTTGCCACCCGCATTCTCAATTCGGTTGAGCTGAAACGCGAAGAACCCAATCTTCGCCCTGTACGCAAAGATATAGCGGGCGGGCTGCTCGTGCCAGAGGACGCCGTGATCTTTCCGCCGTGTGCCGCTCGTTTTTTGATTGACGAAGCCCGCACGCATGGAGCTGAAGTCATCCTCGGCTGCGCCGTAACGGCGGCTGGTAATGGACGAGTCCAGACCAATCGAAAGGGAGAAATTGCCGCGCGCGCGATCGTCAACGCCGCGGGCGCTGATTCTCCTTTTCTAACGCCGGGGCTGTCGGTCAAAAAGCGCAAGGGACACCTCGTCATCACCGACCGCTACCCTGTATTTGTTCGTCACCAGCTCGTAGAGTTGGGTTACCTGAAGAGCGCGCATTCTTCAACGACCGATTCGGTTGCATTCAATGTGCAGCCCCGGTGTACTGGGCAGGTGCTCATTGGCTCCTCGCGTCAATATGAAGCGGAACACAACGAAGTGGATCGCATTGTGCTCGCGCGCATGATACAGCGGGCGCAGGAATATATGCCTGCAATCGCGGATTTGGCCGCCCTTAGAACCTGGATGGGATTTCGCGCCGCCACTCCGGACAAGCTTCCACTGATCGGGCCACATCAGATTGGGTCGCCTCATGAAGACAAGACCATGTTTCTCGCTACCGGGCACGAGGGGCTTGGAATTACGACTTCGCTCGGAACCGCCCGTCTGCTGGCCGATCAGCTCTTGAATAGGAAATCGGAGATCCCTATCGAACCATATCTGCCCGCCAGGCAAAGCGAGCCCGCCTATGCCTGAAAGCATCACGTTGACAGTGGATGACGTGTCTGTCTCGGTTTCATCAGGCACCACAGTGGCCGTCGCGGTGGTGATGCTGGGAAAGGCGTGTCGGAAATCGGCCAGCGGAGAGCCGCGAGCGCCGCTCTGTGGAATGGGCGTTTGCTATGAGTGCCGCGTCACGATTGATGGGGTTCCACACTGCCGAAGCTGCCAGATCCTGTGCTCGTCTGGAATGGAAGTGAGGACCGAAGCCCAGTGATCAAGGATGACGGACGCAACGGGTTTGGCCGGTTTGATGTCGTAGTCGTCGGCGCGGGTCCCGCGGGCATAGCTGCCTCCGTGCGCGCGGCCGAGAGCGGGGCACGTGTCGCTCTCGTCGACGACAACCCGTCGCCCGGTGGGCAAATCTGGCGCAAAGAATCCCGGCTTGACGAAACCCGCCGCAGTGAATCCCCCCGCGGTGAGTCCAAAGGACGCGCCAACTCAGAAGCAAGATCCTGGTTCGAGCGTTTGCAGGCTTCCAAAGTATTGGTCATGTCGCAGACGCGAATCTTCGATCAACCGCGCTCTGGAGCGCTGAGCGCCGAATGCGGTAAACAGGCGTTTGAGCTTGAATACTCCCGGCTGGTGCTGGCCACCGGTGCGCGCGAGCTTTTCCTTCCGTTTCCCGGCTGGACCTTGCCCGGTGTGATGGGTGCGGGCGGGCTGCAGGCCCAGGTGAAATCGGGTTTGCCGGTGCGCGGAAAAAAAGTAATCGTCGCCGGAACCGGCCCGCTGTTGCTCGCCGTTGCCGCATTCCTGAAAGAGCACGGTGCGGAAGTCCCGATGATCCTTGAGCAAACAACCTGGTCGCGGATGTTCAGGTTTGCAGCCGTTCTTTTGCCCCACCCGGAAAAACTCCTCCAGGCATTTCAACTCCGGCGGCAGCTTTCAGGCGTTCGTATGGTGACGAATGGCTGGGTTATTGAAGTGCATGGACAAGCTCACGGCGAAGGTCACAGAGATGCCAAACTGCAAGCCGTCACATTTTCGGCAGGTGGGAGCGAAGGGAACCAAGCCAAGAACAACGAAACCAGGAAAGAAACTCTGCCCTGCGACTATCTGGCGTGTAGTTACCATCTCGTGCCCAATATAGAGTTGGCTGCTCTGCTAGGCTGCCGGATCAAACAAGGTTTCGTCGAGGTGGATGATTTCCAAAGAACATCGATCGAGTCGGTTTTCTGCGCGGGCGAGCCAACCGGCATTGGAGGCGTAGAGCTTGCGCTGGTTGAAGGAGAAATCGCAGGCCTCGCTGCTGCGGAACAAATTACTTTGAACCAAATTGCTTTGGATCAAACTAAAGATGTGCGAGGGCTGCTGCGTCGATCCGCACGTCTACGTCGATTGTCCGGCGCAATGGATTGGGCGTTCCAGCTTCAGCCGGGGCTAAGACACTTGCCTCAGCCGGAAACGATTATCTGTCGTTGTGAAGACGTTACGTGGTCGCAGCTCAATCGGCATCAAGGATGGCGGTCCGCCAAGCTGCAAACACGATGCGGCATGGGACCATGCCAGGGAAGGATCTGCGGGGCCGCAGTGCGCTTCTTGCTCGATTGGGAACCGCAGTCGGTTCGTCCGCCGGTATTTCCAGTGCGCTTGGGCGCACTCGCGGGCGGTGGCCACGGTGCGACATGAACTCTTGAATGGAAGAACTCTTGAATGGCAGCACTTGGAATGGACGCACGTTGAATTGAAAGAATCATTTGAGGAGGGCGGCGATGAATTGGAAAGGCGTGATGCCTGCAATCACAACCTGTTTTCACGAGGACTACAGCATCGATCACGGATTTATGGCGGAGCACTGCCGATTCTTATTGGATCAGGGCTGCTCGGGGATCGTGGCGCTGGGTTCGCTCGGAGAGGGCGCAACCCTGACCTTTGCGGAAAAGATGGAAATCTTGCGCAATTGTGTGCAGGCCGTTGCCGGGCGGTCGCCGGTCGTGGCGTCCATTTCGGCGCTCACCACCCGCGAGGCGATTGAATTGGCGCGGGCGGCGGAGGAGGCGGGCTGCGATGGGTTGATGGTGCTTCCCCCGTATCTTTATCGTGGCGATTGGCGGGAAATGAAGGTCTATGTGAGCGCCGTGCTGAAGGCGACGCCCCTCTCCTGCATGCTGTATAACAATCCGATTGCTTACGGCACCGACTTTCTCCCGGAGCAGATCTTGGAGCTTTGCGGCGATCATCGAAATCTCGATGCGGTAAAGGAGTCCAGCGCCGATGCGCGGCGTGTTGCCGCCATTCGCGCCCTTGTGGGAGACCGCCTCGAGGTTTTTATGGGTGTGGACGATGCCATCCTGGAGGGCATCGCGGTTGGCGCCACTGGATGGATTGCCGGACTTGCCAATGCTCTCCCGAGGGAATCGGTCGATCTGTTCCAGTATGGAATGGACGGAGAGAAGGAACGCGCTTTTGAGTTGTATCATTGGTTCCTGCCTCTGCTGCGCATGGACACCGTGCCGCATTTTGTTCAACTCATCAAGCTGGTGCAGGAGGAGTTGGACATAGGGAATGCCCGCGTGCGTGCTCCCCGGCTTCCGCTGGCAGGGATCGAACTGGAGCAGGCGCGAGCCGTGATTCACACGGCGTTGGGAAGCCGGTCGCGCGTGGGAGCGAATCTCATTGGAATGAGCCAGATTGAATGAATCGGATTGAAATGAACCAGATTGAAACGAACCGGATTGAAATGAAGAAAGCAGGAATGCATCTATGAACCTTTTAGGGCGATCCATTGTAGGAGCGAGCGATGCCCCTTTGAATGGAACGGTCTTTCATGCTTTCAATCCCGTCGATGGGGCGCGGCTCGAACCGGCATTTTCTGCGGCAACTCCTCAGGAGAGCGATTCTGCCGTGAGGCTGGCGGCGGATGCTTTCTCCGCATTCAGTCGGATTCCAGGGCGCGAACGGGCGGTTCTTCTGCGAAGCATTGCGGCCGGCTTGGAGCGGAATGCCGAGAACCTGGTCAGCCGAGCGATGCTGGAGACCGCTCTTCCGAAAGCTCGCTTAGAGGGAGAGGTCCTTCGAACCAGTAACCAGCTCAAGTTGTTTGCGGAAGTTCTCGAAGAAGGCTCGTGGGTTGGAGCGAGGATTGACCGTGCCGATCCCAATCGAAAGCCCGCTCCCAAGCCGGACATTCGTTCGATGCTGCGTCCGCTGGGGCCGGTCGTGGTATTTGGCGCCAGCAATTTTCCGCTGGCGTTTTCCGTTGCCGGTGGAGACACCGCTTCCGCTCTGGCTGCGGGTAATCCGGTGATTGTGAAGGCGCATCCGGCGCATCCAGGTGTGAGCGAGCTCGCCGCGCGCGTGATCCAACAGAGCGTTCGTGAATGTGGCCTGCCCGAAGGCGTTTTCTCGCTGTTGTTCGACAACGGCACTCAGGCGGGAGTCGCCCTGGTGAGGCACTCTTTGGTGAAGGCGGTCGGTTTCACAGGCTCTCATGCAGCCGGGCGAGCGCTCATGGATATTGCAGCCTCCCGGCCCGATCCCATTCCTTTCTTCGGCGAGCTGGGCAGCACCAATCCAGTGTTTATTCTGCCGGGAGCTTTGCGCGAGCGCTGGGAGGCCCTGGCATCCGGGCTGCACGGTTCCTTCACACTTGGGGCCGGTCAATTCTGTACCAAGCCAGGCATGGTGTTTGTGCCGGAAGCGCCGCAGGCGGGTAGCTTTGCCGCCGAGTTGCGGCGGCTCACCTCGGCCTCGCCCCAGTTCCATCTGCTCACTGCGGGAATCAGAAAGGCTTATTCCTCCGCCACCGCTCAACGAGCGGCGCATCAGGGCATTCAGTCAAAAGCGGAATATACCGTGGCACATCCTAAAGAGACACAAGAGCGGCAGAATGGGGATGGCCATGACCGTGGTAATGACGAACAGGGCTTCTCCGTCCAGGCGATGTTTTTTGAAACGGATATCGAAACCTTCCTGAAGAATTCCGACTTTGCCGCAGAGGTTTTTGGCCCCGCCACGCTGCTTGTCCATCGAGCGTCGGGCAAAGCTGCGCTGGAGATTGCGGAAAAGTTGGAAGGTCACCTCACAGCCACGATTCATGGCACTGAGGAAGACCTCAAGGAAAACGCGGCTCTGGTCGCCGCACTCGAAGCCAAAGCCGGACGATTGATCTTCAATGGGTTTCCGACAGGCGTCGAGGTCTGCCATGCGATGGTGCACGGCGGACCGTATCCCGCTACCACCGATGGACGCTCGACATCTGTAGGCAGCCAGGCCATCTTCCGCTTTACGCGCCCTGTCTGCTATCAGGGCTTTCCCGAGCAGTCCCTTCCGCCTGAATTGCAAGATACCAATCCGCTTTCGATCCTGCGAATGATCGATGGAAAGACGACTCGCGAAGCAATCAAGTAGCAAAGATGAAGGTTGTTCTAACGCGAAGAAGTTTGTCCTAGCGTGGAAGAACGGCTCCGTTGAGGCTTTAATAATTAGTCTTCAGCCCTGGTGCCCAGCGAAGATCTTGCAACTCGCATCGGATGCGCGCTCTTTGAACAATCGTTAGATTCCCCACGAGAACGTTCCTTTCCATCACAATCCACTCGATCCGAAAACTCTCTCCGGCCAAACCCAACCTTCGTTGCCGTTCAAACCGAAGCGGCGCGTTTTAATATTGGATAAAATATATTTAACTTTGGATACAATATACATATAATCCAGCCCTGAAATCCTCGAATGGAATTGAAACCTGCTCTGCGAGTCCGGGATCGTGGGCTGGAGTCCGTCTGCGCAGCTTTCCCCTTCAGGATCGACTCAAACGCGAGGAGACATTCATGGAAAGAAGATTCATCGCGGGAATTGCCGCTCTTTTAATGGCCCTTTGCCTGGCGCCTGCGCCGGCCGGCGCTCAAGGTGCCGAGGGTTCTGTAGTGGGAACCGTCACCGATGTCACGGGCGCGGTGATACCCGGCGCATCCATCGACATTGTGAATAAGAATACGGGCATCCATTACAAGTCGGTTAGTGGACAGAACGGCGCGTACACGATTCCGCGCCTGCCCGTTGGCCCCTACTCCATCACCGTGAGTTCTTCCGGTTTTGGAACAATGACCGTTCCAGAGGTTCAGGTTTCGGTGGCCTTTACCAGCACGATCAACTTAAAGCTCAAGCCTGCGGGAGCCGTTCAGGAGATCACGGTGACCGCCTCTAATTCGGAAACCGCGGTCGATACGTCCACTCCTGTGCTTTCGACTCTCATCTCCAGCCAGAAAATGCTCGATCTTCCGCTGCTGGATCGTGATCCGAACGGTCTTATCTTGCTTGCTCCGGGCGTTGCCCAGACGCAAAGCGGGAATGGCGGCTTTGTGGTCAACGGCTCGCGCGAGCGTAACAACAATTTCCTCGTGGATGGCGCCGACAACAACGACACATTTGTGCCGGGTATTCCGGGTGGGTTGTCCACACCGAACATCGACGCGACCGAGGAGTTCCGAGTGCTGACCGGAAGCTATAGCGCCGAATACGGTCGCAACACCGGTGGCATCGTAACCGTGGCCACCAAAGCGGGGACGAATAAGTTTCACGGTTCCGCTTATGGCTACTACCGGTCGAACGCCTGGGCTGCGCGCGACTTCTTCAACAACAACGGGCCAATTGCCCCTCTGCAGCGCCGCACCTTTGGCGGGGCGGTGGGCGGCCCCATCCTGCACAATCGCACCTTCTTTTTCATCAACTATGAAGCCCAGCGAAATATCGATGGCTTCCAGTCTCTGCAGATTGTTCCATCGGCGATTGCGCGCACCGGCATTCTTCCCAACACGCCGTTCGGCACGCTGAACATTGCGGCGGGCGGGGCCAACAATCTGAGCGGAATGGCATTCAACCCTGCCATCCAGCAAATTCTGAATCTCTATCCTCTTCCGAACGATACGGCGGACTCGCCCGTTCCCGGCATTTTCGATGGGTTCCGCTACTCCAACTTCACCAAGTTTCACTCCAATAACGTAAATACCCGCGTGGACCATCGGTTCTCCGACAGCCAGAGCCTTTGGGGTAGCTACAGCATTTCCGACAGCGCCAGCAAGACGGACGCCGCCACCTTCCCGCAGTTTCACGACGGGCTCAGCGAGCCCTTCCGGAACCAGGTTGTGTCGTTGAACCTGGTTTCCACGTTCTCATCCAGGGCCATCAACGAAGCTCATTTCGGCTACAACCGCTCGCGTGTCTTCTTTAATTCGGCTGGCAGCGGAGATGCGCCGGACACCCTATCTACCGACATCCTCAGTGCGTTTCAAGCCTCTGGAATTCCCACGCAGCAGGCGGTTTCTCTGGGAGCCAACGGCGATGGCATTAAGCTGAGCACCGGTGCCATGTCTTCCTTGACCCAGGGTGATTCCGATTTCAGGATTACCGGCACCACCTCGGTGAGAGATACGTTCACGCGGATTTTCGGTGCGCATACGTTGAAGTTTGGCGGAGAGATGGATTGGGTTTACGAGAACAGCGCCAACAACTTCAACCGTTCGGAATTTCTTTCTTTTGACGTTCCCACCACTTTCGGAACATCGCTGGTGTCGGACAGTTCCGGAAATCCCATCAACCCCTTCGCGAGCGATGCCGCCGCCAGAATCAACAACTACGCCAGTTTCTTGTATGGCTTGGTGGCCCAGCAATTTCAGGCTCAATTCTTCAATTCGCAACAGCAGCGCGTCGCCCAGGACTATCGTGGGTTTCGTGGAAGAACTCTTTCTCTCTTCGCCGAAGATAGCTGGAAGGTCCGGCGCAATCTAACACTGACTCTTGGCCTGCGCTGGCAATACAATACCGTGCCCTATGAGGTGAACGGACTGCTCACGACCTTGGGCCAGGATGCTAGCCAGCCGACTCCTGCCGGAGGATTTGTCTTCGAGCCAGCCGGAAAAAACTCAGGTGGCAAGACCAATCTCTACAACGACGATTACAAGGATTTTGGCCCACGTCTTGGTTTTGCCTGGGATCCGTTCAATAACGGGAAAACCTCCGTCCGAGGAGGCTACGGAATCTACTACGACCGCATTTATGGAAATCTCTTCGGCAACGCCCGCGCCAATCCGCCTTTCGAGCAGGATTTGAATCAGTTCTTCAACTTTGGCACGCTCGACACCACCATACAAAATCTCTCACGGCCTGCTTCCATAACCACGAGCAACGTTGTCACCGACGGCGCGAATTTCACGCCGATCTATTTCCCGCTTCCCGGCAACAATCCGTTCACTTCGAGCATGCCCATGCCCCGTGAGCAAAAATGGAGTTTCGGCATTGAGTGGGAACTGGCTTCCAAACTGGTGTTGGAAGCGGATTATGTCGGAGCGAAGGGCGACCACGAAGTTACGCTCTATGATGGACAGCTCACCAGCGTGCCTCGTGTGAATGCTCTTACTGGCTCACAGATTCCCATCAGCCAGAGCGGAACCACGAACCTGTTCAATGGACGGCTCAACTCGGCGTTCCAGAATGCCGATCTTCAACTCGATGCCGGACACTCCAGCTACAACTCGCTGCAGGTTAAGGTAACGAAGACGCTCGATAGTGCGACGTTCGGCAAGGGATTTATCCAAGGCGCTTACACTTGGGCTCACTCGATCGACGATAGCGTGGACCCAATCGTCGGCGACCCGGGAGAGCGCATTTTTCCGCGTGATACCTCGGGCTTTGCGGGTGGACCGGCAAGCGAGCACGGAAGCTCCGGCTTCGATGTGCGCCATCGCTTCATCATGAGCTTTGTCTACCAGTTCCCATTTCGCTTCCAGAACCCTTGGATGAAACGTTTGCTCGGCGGCTTCTCCGTTTCCGGAATTGCTTCGGAGCAGACAGGGCTTCCGTTTAGCGTCTTCTCTGGAGTCGACAGCGCCGGAAGCGGCTTCTCGCAGCGCGCCGACTTTGCTCATAACGGCATTGCGGAGCCTGCGGCACAGATCACGAATCCATTGACTGTGACCGGTCCTCCGCGGCAGTTATTCACCAGCCCCTGCCCGGCGGACGACGTGGCCACCGGACCGGCAAGCTGCTCCGGGCCAAGTCTGATCGGCAGGCAAGGCAATGTGGGTCGCAACCTCCTTACAGGCCCCCATTTTGAGGACATGGACCTTGCGGTCATCAAGCGGATTCCGGTCGATGAACACCGGGAACTCCGGCTGCAGGCGGACATGTTCAATCTGCTGAATCATCCCAACCTGGGTCTTCCGGTGAATACCATTGGCAGCGTAAACTTCGGCCAATCGACCTTCACCGTCAGCAATCCCCGATTGTTGCAGGTGAGTGCAAGGTTTACGTTCTAACTGGATCGCTCTTCGAATCGATTGGTTCGAATCGACTGATCGAATGAATTGGCCGAATCGGAGAGCGCACCCACGTACCCGGCCCTTTTGCATCGCAGCATCGGCAAGAGGGTCGTTCTAAAAGAGCGAGTAAGTGGGTAGAGAAACGAGCAAAGATAAGTCAGAAAAGACAAGCCAGAAAGGATCATCTCTCGATATGAGCAGGAACACCCGATTTCTGATTGCCGTCATGATCTGTGCAAATGTCTGTTCCTGCTTTGCCCAGGGTACGCTCACCGATTATCAAAGGGCCGAGAGGTTTCTTCCGTGGAATGTGCGGAAGCTGGTAGCGGAGGGCCGCGTGTTTCCGCGCTGGATCGGCGATTCGCATCGCTTTTGGTACCTCAAGGAGGGCCATGGCAGCCCGAGCAAGCAATTCATTCTTGTGGATGCCGAACGCGGTACACAGGAACCTGCCTTCGATAGCGCACGAATCGCGGCTGAGTTATCGAAGCAAATCGGGAAGCCGGTCCAGCCCGAAAGCCTGCCCTTTGACGACGTCCAGTTTACCGAGCCCAACGCAATAGAGTTCAAGGCCGCCGATCTGTCGTGGAAATGTGACCTGAAGGAATACCGGTGTGCATCGAGGCCTGTGGCCGAAGATCCCAGCGTGGGCGTGCCCTCACCCGATAAGCATTGGGTTGCGTTTGTCCGCGATTACAACTTGTGGCTGCGATCCACAAGTACGGGTCAGGAAGTCCAACTTACCCGCGATGGAGAGAAGGGCTACGACTACGCCACCCCTTTGCCGTCCTTGGGATTAATGGTGAAAGAGGGAACGGATCGGGCGAAAGAGAGTCCGGCTGTCTTCTGGTCTCCCGACTCAAGCCGTTTGGTTACCTATCGCCTGGACAGCCGCAACGTAGGACGGCTCACCGCGGTTCAATTCGTTCCTCCTAGCCAGATGCGGCCAAAAGCTTTTAACTATGGATATCCTCTTCCCGGAGAAGATCTGCCGAGGGCGCAACCGGTAATTTTCAGCATCGCCGACGGTAAGCGAACCGATGTAGACGGGCCTCAGCTCGATCTGGCTTATTACGGCGGCCCGGATTTTTCCTGGTTCAAGGACAGTAAGAGATTCTACTTCCAGGTAGATGGCCGCGCAGAACGCTTCATCGAAATCCGCGAGGCGGACGTGGAAACAGGTAAGACGCGCGTCCTCGTAAGGGAAGAGTCGGACAAATACGTCGATCCGATTCTCACCGTCTTCGAGCCGATAGACGACGGGAAGCAGTTCCTCTGGACCTCGGAGCGCGATGGATGGAACCATCTGTATTTATACGACGGCAAGACCGGGCGGTTGGTGAACCAGGTCACCAAGGGCGATTGGGTCATGCGCCGTCTGGTGCAGGTCGATGAAAAAAGCCGGCAGGTATATTTCCTCGGCGCCGGCCGCGAGGCGGGTGAAGATCCGTATCAGGTCCATTTGTATAGGGTCAATCTTGATGGCTCTGGTTTAAAGCTCCTGACGCCGGAGAACGCCTATCATTCGGTGAGCCTCTCTCCCGACAGCGCATTTTTCGTCGATAACTTCTCGCGTCCCGATTCGCCGCCGATGGCTGTTCTGCGCCGCTCTTCCGATGGCCGGCAGATACGCGAACTTGAGAAGGCCGATATCTCGGATCTTCTGAAGACCGGTTGGAAATTTCCCGAACCATTTCGCGGCAAAGGGCGAGACGGCGCAACGGAGGGCGCAAAGGAGATAGATGGGCTCATCTGGCGGCCCTCCAATTTCGATCCATCGCGCAAATATCCTGTGATTGAGGAGATTTATACCGGCCCGCACGGCTTCTTTGTGCCCAAGACATTTTCCGCGTATCGGGAAATGGAGCAGTCTTTGGCCGAACTCGGATTTATTGTGGTGAAGATTGACGGCCAGGGAACCGAGGGCCGTTCGCGCGCCTTCCATCTGTTCTCGTACAAAAACCTAGGCGATGGAGGGATCGACGACCACATCGCGCTGATGCGGCAGATGGCCGAACGCTATCCCTATATGGACCTCACGCGCGTGGGTATCTACGGTGGTTCCGCAGGAGGCTACGATACCGTTCATGCCATGCTGACGCATCCCGGCTTTTATAAGGTTGGGGTTTCGATCTCGGGAAATCACGACCATCGTCTCGACAAAACCTGGTGGAACGAGCTGTGGATGGGGTATCCCGTTGGCGCGAACTACGACCAGCAGTCGAACATTACGATGGCGGATCGCCTTCAGGGGCATCTCTTGCTCGTGCACGGTGACATCGACGAAAACGTTCCTTTGTTCGATACCATGCGTCTGGCCGACGCGCTCATGAAAGCCAACAAAGACTTCGACATGCTGATCGTGCCTAACCAGGGACATCTGGAGAACGGGAACCCCTATCTGATGAGGCGGCGCTGGGATTACTTCGTGATGCACCTGCTGGGCGTGACGCCTCCATCTGGCTTCGAGATCCATGGCCGAGGGCCGAAAGATGCTAGCGGATACTATCCTGGATTTCCGTCATTTCCAGATGCGGAATGAAAATGAAAAATTGACGTTTGAAAGCGGCGGCGTTTCAAGTGGAAAAATGCGTGGAACCACTGTAAACAGCGGCTATTTGAGACAGTGGGAACGCGCGAGGTGCACGAGGGGAGTCGTCATTTATGGTGTGAGTGCACAGTGAAGGCCGTTTATGGTGTAACTCGTTGATTGCAAAGGCCGTTTGATTACACTTCACTATTTTGCACATTTCAGACACCCCTTGGATGTAACTAATTTTACTAAGTGGTAACGGGATGAGTTATAGGATAGTAACTAGTGGAAAATCGCCCGCCCCCATCGGCCCGAGCCGGATAGATCCCACTGAAATTCTGACGCGGGAAGCTTGAAGGCTGAAACTTGAGGGCTTGAAGCTTGAAAGCTTGAAAAAAGATACGACCCGAGACTGCGCGCCTCCTATGCGCGCCTCCTAAATGATGGCATCAACGGAAAGTTGTTTCATGTAGTCCTCATCGAAGAGGTAATCCAGTGAGAGCGTAAAGTCAGCTCGGTTAACGTACTCACGATAAGGCCTCTCGTACCGCTCTTAACGCTTCATTGAGAATCTTGAGCCGCCCATTCCATCGCTGTCAATTGTGAATAGCGGCAAAAACCCCCTTGCACAGCCAGGGACTGCCCCTTACATTCAAGGGCGTTTCTGTCGTAAACTCAAGCGCAACAGATCTTTGCCTCTTGGAAAAATAATGCCCATCCGATCTATGACTGGATATGCGCAGGTGAAGTCACAGACGAGCGACGGTAGTTCGTTCACGCTGGCGCTGAAATCTGTGAACCATCGGTTTCTCGATCCCCAGTTGCGTTTCCCGCCGGAGATGGATGAGTTGGAAATCAAGGTCCGCCGCATCCTCAAAGAGCGGATTGCGCGCGGCCATGTCGAGGTCACGTTGAGCATCGAGCGTCGCGAGGGCGAGGGCTTTCAGGTCAACCGGGAGTTGATCGCGGGATTTGTGGGAGCCTTCAGGAAGGCAGCCGAAGAGTTCGGCACAACCGGAGAACCGGATTTGAACGTAATCCTGCGAATCCCGGGAGCCTTGGGCGCCGCCGCGCCAATGAACGGCTGCTTTGGCGATGCCGTCCTGGTGGCGCTTTCTCAGGCTATCGAAAAGCTCAACGCCACGCGGGAAGAGGAAGGCCGCGCGATGGAGCGCGAGCTTCGTCGAGGGTTAAAGTCATTAAGTGCGGCCACGCAGGAGGTTTCCGGATTGCGGAGTGCCGTCAGCCGTGCCTATATGGAAAAAGTCCGGACGCGCCTGTCGGAACTGGTTGCCAACGCCGATGAGGACCGCGTGCTGCAGGAGGCGGCGATCCTGGCGGAGCGCAGCGATATTCAGGAAGAGCTGGTGCGCTTGCAGACGCACATCGATCATTTTCTTGCGCTGCTGGAGCAGGGCGGGGAAGTCGGCAAGAAGCTCGATTTCCTGATGCAGGAGTTCAATCGCGAGGCGAACACGCTGCTCTCAAAGACCTCGGGTATTGCCGGTGAGGCATTGCGTATTACGGAACTGGGTTTATTGATGAAGTCTGAGATCGAAAAGTGCCGAGAGCAGGTGCAGAATATCGAATGAGCGGAATTCTTTACATCATCTCGGCCCCCTCCGGCTCCGGGAAGTCCACGCTGGTCAATAAGCTGCTCGAATTTGTCCCAAACCTGGAATTTTCCATCTCTTATACCACGCGTCCGCCGCGCGGCAGCGAGCAGGATGGCCGCCAATATCACTTCATTACCAGAGAACAATTTAGGCAGATGATTGGCCGCGAGGAGTTTCTCGAGTACGCGGAGGTCTTTAGCAACTACTACGGCACCGCCAAGTGTGTTCTGGAGCAGGCCGCCGAGCGGGGCAAGGATCTCGTACTCGATATCGATGTGCAGGGCGAACGCCAGGTCAAGGAGCGCGCGCCCGAGGCGGTGAGTATTTTCGTGCTGCCGCCCAGCAGCAAAGAACTGGAATCGCGCTTAAGGAAGCGGAGCGCCAGCGAAAATGTGCACTTGGAAGAGGTTATTCAGCGCCGGCTGAACGCCGCAAGAAAAGAGATTGAGAACTATCCCTTTTACGACTATATTCTGGTAAACGATCAACTGGAACAGTCCATTGACCGGCTCCAGGCCATCGTGTTGGGCGAGCGCATCAAACGCTCTGGGAGGGTACCCGAAGGGAAAGATCAGGAGCAGCTGCAAGTCGCGGAGAGCTGCCTGAAGCCCAACATGGAAGGAACGATCAGAAGTATTCTCGCATCATTCAATTCATCCCCCAACGGCAATTGAAGCTCCGAGGTAACGAGGTTATGAAGCTCATGAACGGATTCGACAGCAATTACCGATACGTACTGGTGGCTGCGCGCCGTGCTCGACAACTCAGCGGTGGGGCGCCTCCTCTAGTCGATACCAATGCTCGCAAAGTCTGCCGCATTGCCCAGGAAGAAATCGCCGCGGGCAAGATCCAATTCACAATCACAGCTTCCAAGGCGAAATTAGAAACCGGGCCGGAGCCGGAAAAGAGCGAAACATAGCCCTGAAGCCGGTTGAGTTACCGCCGATTTTGGCTGCTGCGACGAGCGGATTACAATCTTCCTTATGAAGATTGCTCTGGGTGTCTCCGGGGGCATCGCCGCGTATAAAGCAGCGGAACTCGTGCGCCTCTTTCACGACCGAGGGGTTCGTGTGCAGGTGGTCATGACCCGGTCTGCCCAGGAGTTTGTGCATCCGCTGACGTTTGCCGCCCTCAGCGGCGAGAAAGTGATTACCGGGCTTTTCGGCCACGAAGCAGAAGAGCCGAATATCGAGTCGGCCGTAGAGCACATTGCCGTGGCTCAGGCGATTGATGCGCTGGTCGTGGCCCCGGCAACTGCGGATATCCTCGCTAAGTTTGCCCATGGCCAGGCGGACGACTTCCTCACCACACTATTCCTTGCCACCACCGCGCCGGTCGTAGTTGCGCCCGCCATGAATGTGAACATGTGGGAGAACCCAGCTACCCGCGACAATATCCAGAAGCTGAAAGGTCGGGGCATTCGCGTGGTTGAACCGGACAGCGGCTATCTTGCCTGCGGTATGGTTGGTGCGGGAAGGCTTGCAGCCAACGAAACCATTCTTCGCACGGCAATGGAAGTTTTGAGCGCGCATCAGTCTTCGAAAGATCTGGCGGGAGAAACCATCCTCATTACTGCTGGTCCTACGCGCGAGCCCATCGATCCCGTGCGTTATATCGGAAATCGTTCCAGCGGCAGAATGGGCTATGCCTTGGCCGAAGCGGCTCATAGGCGTGGTGCAAAGGTCATCTTGATTACCGGCCCCACATCAATTGCACCGCCTGCCGGAGTAGAGGTTGTGCCGGTGGTAACAGCCAGAGAGATGCTCGAAGCCATCATGGCGCGTTTGGAGCGGGCGACGGTTGTGGTCAAGGCTGCGGCGGTGGCCGATTTTGCCGTCCGCAATCCATCCGGAGAGAAGATCAAGCGCACCGGCGTTCTGACGCTGGAACTGGAGCCTACGCCCGATCTCCTCAAGGAGATTGCGGCACATAAAGGCAATCGTGTGATCGTGGGTTTTGCAGCCGAGACGCATAACGGGCTTGAAAATGCCCGCAAGAAGCTACATGCAAAATCGCTGGATGCCATTGTGTTCAACGATGTTTCGAAGCCGGGTATAGGCTTTGACTCCGAGCGCAACGCCGTTACAATTCTCACGCACACCGAATCAATAGATGTGCCTGAAACCACCAAGCTGGAGGTAGCGCATCGTGTGCTCGACACGGTGGTGTCCCTCAAGCGCGGCGCCGGAATGGATTCCACGAATCCGAAGGGTATGAAGATATTGAGCGAGCCAGGCGAAGCGCGGCCGGTCTCGGGCAAGCTATGACCATCAAACTCGATGCTGAAAAGAAAAAGCAGCTTGCCGCGCGGGTAAACTATTATCGCGATCTGGGAATCTATGACTTCTATCGCCGTCCAACGCAAGAATCACCTGAAATACAGATCCCTGAAATACAGATCCCTGAAATACAGGTCGAAGCCCCAGAAGTTGAGGTTGCCGCAACTTCCATACCGGTGGACGACATGCCGCGCGTGAGCCGAAGTCGCAAAGAAACAAAAGACACAGCGGTTCCTTTGCTTGAAATCGAGCCGCAGTTACCAATCGAACCCGAGGCCTTGCCGGTGGTTGCCGATAAGCCAGCGGCGTTGCGCGTGATTCGCGACGATATTGGAGATTGCACACGGTGCAAATTGCACAAAGGCCGCACGAAACTGGTGTTTGGTGTAGGCAACGTAAATGCCGACCTCATGTTCGTGGGTGAAGGGCCGGGCGCGGACGAAGACGCGCAGGGAGAGCCCTTTGTGGGACGCGCCGGGCAGCTTCTCAACAACATGATCGCCAGCATGGGGTTGAAGCGCGAGGAAGTCTACATCGCCAATGTCGTGAAGTGTCGTCCCCCTGGAAACCGGGCTCCGGAAACCGAAGAGGCCGATACCTGCATGCCCTTTCTCATGCGCCAGATCGAGGTAGTGCGGCCCTAGGTGATTGTTGCCCTTGGCGCAACTGCGGCGAAGAACCTGTTGGCCGTTCACGACAGCATGGGCAAACTGCGTGGCCGTTGGTATGACTTCAAGGGCTCACGGCTCGCGGTAACGTATCACCCTGCGTACCTGCTGCGCGATCCCAGCCAGAAAAAAGAGACATGGAAAGACCTGCAGATGGTGATGAAGTTTTTGGGTCTTGAGCGTCCCGTCAGAGCTCCAGAGTAATTGCGAGAGCCTAACCTCGTAAAGGTTCTGTACCCTCACCGACTATGTTGAAATAGCGTGAGTATGTGAAGATTCGGTCTCGCCGCCTTCCCGTGATCTCTTCGATAATTCCAATTTGTGCAAGGCGATTGAGGGCCGTCGTAACTGTAGGAATCGAGAGTTTTAGCGCTTTAGCGGTGGCGGCGATGTTAGCAATCGGCTTGTTTTGCATGTATTCGTGTACTCGTAGCGCCGAAGTAGCGGAGCGGCCGAGCTTTTGTATCTTTTGCCGATCTTTAGAGAACAAACCAAGTATCTTGGTTGTGGTCACGGCCGCCTCTTGGGCCGTGATGGTGACACCTTCTAGAAAGAATTTTAACCATTCTTCCCAATTTCCCTCTGTACGTACCCGTTGCAGACAATCATAGTATTGGCTGCGATTTTTCTTGAAATAGAGACTCAGGTAAAGCAGTGGATGCTTGAGAGCGCCTTTCGCACATAGCAGGAGAGTAATGAGCAGACGTCCAAGCCTGCCGTTTCCATCAAGAAAGGGATGGATGGATTCGAACTGAACGTGCACAAGCCCCGCCTCTACGAGCAGCGGCAGGCCATGGCCGTTTTCGTGCAAAAAGCGCTCGAAGCGATCCAGGCATTCCCTCATCTCCAGCGGCGGTGGCGGGACGAAGGATGCATTTCCAGGGCGGCTGCCGCCAATCCAATTTTGAGAACGGCGAAATTCGCCGGGGGTTTTATTCGCGCCGCGTCCGCCCTTGAGAAGGATTCTATGAATCTCCCGGATAAGCCGCAACGATAGCGGAAAGCCGTCTTGAAGACGGCGTAGTCCATGTTGCATGGCGGCAACGTAGTTCGATACTTCCTCGACATCCTCCTTAGAGACTGCCGTTGGAATCTTATTCTCAAACAAGAGCACATCGACAAACGACGACTGCGTCCCTTCAATTTGTGAGGATAGCAGGGCCTCTTTACGGACATACAAATAAAGCAGAAATCGCACATCGGGCAGCAGAATCGTTAGGCCATCGAGGCGGCCAAGCGCCTGGTTTGCACCATCAAGGTATTGGTGAAGGCTGCTCAGGTCCAGGGCCGAGGGTGGTAGGGGAGGCGGGAGAAAGGCTTTGACTGGCTCTCCCGCGACAGTGGTAGTGACATATCGCCCGAGCCTGGAGGTCTCATTTACGATGCCATTCACTATTGCAACTCCCTTTAATAACGGGAAACGTTATTTAAAGATATGGCATTATCCTTTAATAAGCAATCCCGCGCTACGCCGAACTTCAATCCTTGAATTTCACTGGTTTTTCGTCTGCACCCCTCCAGGCACGCTGCCTGCGAATCCTCGTACAATCGTTGATTACATCTCATGGCTTCTTTTTGCGACGTTGCCCTCCCCGTTCCTCTGGATATGGTGTTTACCTATCGGCTTGGAGACCAGGTTCCGCCTATTGGGGCGCGGGTCCTCGTTCCTTTCCGGAATGAGCGCCTTTCGGGAGTCGTAACTGCCGTTCACGAGCGCGAGCCGGAAATGGCCACCAAGACGGTGCTGCAGGTGCTCGACGCGGAGCCGGTGCTGGACTCCAGCTTGATGCAGCTAGGGCAGTGGATCGCGCAATATTATCTTGCCCCCATCGGTGAAGTTCTTCGTACCATGCTCCCGTTGGCGGCTGAAATCAAGAAGGCCAAGATCTATTGGATCACCGAAACCGGGCGAGCCATTCTCTACCAGTCCGCCACTTCCGGCTCATCGAGGCGATCTAGGCAGGAGATGGATACTCAGATGCTCGAGTACGCCGTGCTCGACTATCTGGCAATCTCAGAAGAGAGCCTGGAAGGAACCATCCGGTCGGCGACCGGGGCCAACCGCCAGGTGCTCAACAACATGCTGCACAAGAAATGGATTGCGCGGCAGGATGCCTCCAGCGTCCGTGACGCTCAACGAACCGTGCAGGTCGCCGTTCTCAAGGAAGCAATCGGCAAGCTCAACGAGAATCAGCAGAGAATTGTTGAGCTGCTGCGGCAATCGGAGGGGCGCGCTCTCGTGGAGCAGATTCGCAATCTAGCGGTTCCGCGAAGTACTCTGCAAACGCTCGTGAAGCGTGGCCTCGTTGAATTGGAAGAGCATCCTGCCGAATTCCAGATGGGCGGATTGAAACGGCGTGGTCCCTCGCACCTGGATTTCATCTTCAGTCCTAAGCAGAAAGCCGCATTGGAGTCCATTCAGACCGCCGTGAATCACAAGGCGTTTTCCGTGCTTTTGCTCCACGGCGTAACCGGATCGGGTAAGACCGCCGTCTATCTGGCTGCGATGCAGGCGGTGCTTGAATCGGGTCGATCGGCTGTGTTGCTGGTTCCCGAAATCGGACTCACACCGGCGGCGGCCGCCAACCTCCATCAGGTTTTCGGAGATCAGGTCGCTATCTTGCATTCCGCGCTCACAGGAGACGAGCGGGCCGAGCAGTGGCACCGGATTCGCCGGGGAGAGGCGAAAATCGTGGTCGGGACACGCTCCGCCGTTTTCGCTCCGGTCTCCAATCTTGCGCTGTTGGTGGTAGATGAGGAGCACGACCAGTCTTACAAACAGGAAGAAGTGCCGCGTTATCACGGGCGCGATGTTGCTGTGATGCGCGCCAAGCTTAGCGGCGCCGCGGTCGTATTGGCCTCCGCCACTCCCTCCATTGAGTCCTACCACAATGCCCAATCCGGCAAGTACTCGTTGATCGAGTTGAGGGAGCGGGTTGAGAGGCGTCCTCTGCCGGAAGTCGAAGTGGTAGATATGAAATCGGAGTTTGATCAGATGGGTGAGGCGCAGCTTTTTTCCCGCCGGCTCACCGAAGAGGTAAAAGAGCGGCTGGAAAGAGGCGAGCAGGTCATGATCCTGCTCAACCGTCGCGGTTATTCGTCGGTAGTCTTGTGCCGCTCCTGCGGCGAGACGGTGCAGTGCGTGAACTGCGCTATCTCCATGACGTTTCATAAGAGCGGTTACCGCCTCGAATGCCATTACTGCGGCTATCGGCGGGCCGTTCCCAAAACCTGCCCCAAGTGCGCGAGCGAGCACATCTACTTTCTTGGAGCGGGCTCCGAGAAGGTGGAAGAGCAGTTGCACGCCGCCTTTCCGCAAGCGCGCATCGGGAGGCTCGACCGCGATACCGTAAAAAACCGGCACGACTTTGAGCGGGTCTTAAACCAGTTTCATGCCGGAGAAATCAACCTGCTGGTAGGCACGCAAATGATTGCCAAGGGGCATGATGTTCATGGAGTCACGCTCGTGGGCGTGGTAGGCGCGGACTATGCGCTTGGCTTTCCTGACTTCCGCGCTGCCGAGCGCACCTTTCAGCTCTTGACCCAGGTTGCCGGACGCTCCGGACGCGGAGAAACGCCCGGACGGGTCATCCTGCAGACTTTTCACTCCGACCACTACGCAATCCAGTTTGCGCGGCGGCATGACTACCAGGGGTTTTATGAAAAAGAGGTGCTCTACCGGCGCTTCATGCGCTATCCGCCTTTTAGCGCATTAGCCAATGTCTTGGTCCGCAACGACAATCTTGAGCATGTGATGAAGTGGACCGGGCAGTTAGGGAAGTGGTTTGAGACCAAGCGGCATGAAGGAGTGCGCGTGCTGGGGCCGTCGGTCGCACCGATCCTGCGCCTGAAGCGCGACTATCGGTATCACTTCATCCTGAAGGGAGCAGGCCGCGAAAAACTGAATGCAACGCTTCGCAACATGCTGGCGTTTGCGGAGCAGGAAAAAATTCCGAAGACCAGCCTGATCGTCGATGTCGATGCTCTTTCTCTGCTGTAGCGCCGTTCAGGAAATCAAGCGGTTACTCCGGCATATAAGGCCCGCCGGGAACTCCCCAACTCCAGGCGGGCATAGGCACCGATGGATCGACGGGGGTATTCGGGTCGAGGTTCGAATTGATAACCGCCAGCCGCGAGCCCCACTCCAGATAAGCGACCAGCGCCGACCGGAATTCAGGATCGTCCGGAACCTTTAGCTCATCCGCGCAATCAAGCAGCAGAGCCACCCATCGGCGGCGCTGCTCCTCGGTAATCGTCTTCCCGAGATGGTGGGAAAGCATAGTTGCATGGCCGCCTCGCTCGCCCGAGTATGTCTTGGGTCCTCCGAACACCTCGGCCAGGAATTGTGCAACCCGCTTCGGATGCTCGGGAGACATTCCCGCAAATAGCCCGCACAGCAGTGGATCCTGTGGTACTCGCTCGTAGAATTTTGCGGTGAGCGCTTCCAGTGTCGGCAGCCCGCCCATCCATTCATATAATGTCGGTACACGGTTGTTTTTCATACGACCGTCCTTTTTCCGTTGTTTTACGAGCGAGAGGACCGCTTCAGTGCTTCCAACCACTGATTAGTTTGAGCAGTCCAGAATCGGGGAGCGGATTGTAGGCGAAGGTTAAAGCTAACATTAGCAGGCCGAAGAGCGCTACCAGCTTGCGTCTCCCATCCAGCTCTGGCCATGTGGGCACCTGCGGATGTCGTCCAGTCAGCCGAAGCACCACTGCCCAAAGGAGCCATCCTGCCCAGTAATACAGTCCAAGGGGAATAAGGACCACCATGGCGAGTAGCGAACTGCGCCGATGGAACGACGGCGCCAGAGCATAGACGATATGTCCCCCATCAAGCTGGCCGCCAGGCAGCAGATTCAGCGAGGTGGCGAACATTCCTACCCAGGCGGCAACAGCGGTCGGGTGCAGATAAAGCTGGCTGGCGTCTAATCTTGCCGCTGCCGAAGTGCTGCCTAAGCCTGCCAGCATCCAGTGGACGAGTTTGAAAACCAGTGGGAACCCAAGTTGCGGCCATGAGTTCACAACTGGCGTGGTCAATTGTTTGGAGAGAAGCAGGGAGCAGATGAGAACGGGGAGGGCCACCAGGAAGCCTGCAATTGGGCCTCCAATGCCGATATCGAAAAGATCAACGCGGTTGGCAATGGGAGACTGGATTCTGATAAACGCGCCCATCGTTCCTATGAGAGTCGGGGCTGGAATGAAAAATGGTAATGTGGCGGCAACGCGCCGGCGTACGCAAATCAGATAGTGTCCCAATTCGTGGGCCGTGAGGATTCCGAGCAGGCAGGCGGAAAAAGGTATGCCAAGGAACAACCTGCTTGGGTTTGCCAGGCCCCAGCCCCAAAGCAGGGCATATTCGTCGGTGGAGTAGGGCCAGATATTGTGGTTGAAATCGTATTGAAGCCGCGCTCCGATGCACAGGGTGCTTAGCACCGTGGCCAGGAACAGCAATAGATGAAGCCAATACCGCTTGCGCGGCGGGTGCACGACGACGACCCTGATTTCCCGATTCTCAGGGTCGAAAACTTCGTAGGTAACCGGAGGCGTTGGGTTCTCTGGCATGGAACAAGGCAGCCCTAAGAGTCTGGGATCTCCCCTAAGATCTTCGTTTGAAAGATCTTCGCTTGAAATAAGATCTTGGATGATGGAAGCACGGTCTTGGATTTGAGATTCTAGACTCAACACAAGACCCCAGATATAAGACCCACGGCCCGAAATCTGAAGACCTGAAATCTGAAATCCTAAGATCTTGTTGAGATCTGGGCTCGGATCTAGTCGATCGACTGAAGCTCCTTGCCCGGTTTGAAACGGACGGCCTTTCCGGGCGGGATATTCACCTCCGCGCCGGTCCGAGGATTGCGGCCGATGCCGGTCTTGCGCGGACGCACGTTGAACACTCCAAACCCACGCAATTCAATGCGTTCACCTTTGGTCAAGGCCTTCTTCATGCTTTCGAATACGGTCTCTACCGCCAGTTCGGCCTTGGTTTTGGTAATCCCGGTTTTGTTCACCACTTCTGTAATGATGTCGAGCTTAATCACGGGCGGCAACTCCCCTGCACTGAGCGAAAGCAAGTGTAACTTGCAGATTTTATTGGGCTTGTACCCGTGTTGTCAATGGAGCAATCCAGCCTTTAAGATGACCCTTCGTCCGCCAGTGCTAGCACGCGTTGTGCCTGGTTCGGAGGGGCGGTCGACGAAAGCCGTTTTCAGCGTTGTTTAAGGGCCTTTGGCCCACGAAGATTGAATAAAAACAAGAATGGGCTTGTTGTGAAATTCTTGGCAAAGTTGCACCTCTTGAGCGACCGTGGAAGAGCGGCCCTTCAGGGCCGCGTCAATGCATTTGTAGACAAACTGGCTATATAGATTGTGTGAGAACGGAGTTCACACATCTCCATAGCCTTCTGACAACCTACCGCGGAGACGTCGTTAGCCCGGATTTTCAAGCCAGGATATTGCACGTCGAAAGCCAGGACATTGCACGTCGAAAAAAGATAGAGACTCCCGCAAAGTGAAGGAATTCTTTCTGAATGGCAATTAAGAGTGATCGCTGGATTCGCAGAATGGCCCAGGAACATGGAATGATTAACCCCTTTAACGACCGTCAAGTACGCGACGGCGTGATTTCCTATGGGGTTTCTTCTTACGGATACGACCTGCGCGTCGCCGACGAATTCAAGATTTTTACCAACGTCAATTCGGCCATCGTCGATCCCAAGAATTTTGACGAGCGGTCTTTCATTAACGTGCAAGGTGCTTTTGTCCTGATTCCGCCCAACTCTTTTGCTCTGGCGCGCTCGGTGGAATATTTCAAGATTCCTCGGGACGTCCTGACGATCTGCGTCGGCAAATCAACCTATGCCCGTTGCGGCATTATCGTCAATGTGACTCCCTTTGAGCCGGAGTGGGAAGGATTTGTCACCCTCGAAATCTCCAATACCACGCCGTTGCCGGCGAAGGTGTACTCCAATGAGGGGCTGTGCCAGATCCTGTTTTTCCAATCAGATGAGCCCTGTGAAATCAGCTATAAGGACAAATCTGGAAAGTACCAGAAGCAGACGGGCATTGTGTTGCCGAAGCTCTGAGGAGTCCCGAAGCATTGAGGAATCCCCGGCTCTGAGTTTCCCCAAATGCTTTGGAATCGATGAATCCCAAAGCTTTGCGGAACTCCAATCCGCGCTTTTTGGGGGAACTTATCGGCCTGGAACGGCGTACTTACGATCAGCTGAGTGGACGATCAAGTGAGTGAAGCAAGACCCAGGAGCGTATTGAAATGGTTGGATTCCTGCTGTGGTGCATTCTCTTTATTCTCTGCTGGCCGCTGGCCTTGGCGGCCCTCGTCCTATATCCGATTGTGTGGCTGCTGCTCTTGCCGTTTCGCATTGTCGGAATAGCGGTCGGCGGCGCACTCTCTCTGGTGTGGTCCATCGTAACCTTGCCGTTGACTCTTCTGCGCCGGCTAGCATGAGTAGCCTGTGATCCCAGCATCAAATCTTTGAATCACTTGGTACATGATTCAACACGACTTGCTGCCAAGGCATCGGCTAAATCGCAAAGTCGGCACGGCCCGTTATTCGTTGCACTTGCTCCAGTGATGGAAGAGTCGCATCCAATGCCTGTAGGGCCGCCCGCACTGTTTATTGTTATAGCCAAATGCATTTGCTTTGGGACATGGTTGGAATGCGTGTGAATGAATACTTCCTGCATGAAAATATGGCCAAAAATTTGGCGGCTCCAATCAAAGTCTTATTGACTTGAGACTGGCTGTAAGTCGTTCATAGAAGCTCATCTAAATCTGCCGTCCAACGACGTTTGGCAGGTTGAGCGAATGCGATTCCGCACTACTCACCTGTTTCGTCGCGTTATACAATCCCTCGCGGTACGTGATCGTATGGCGCACGACGTCTTCCTAAGTCATTCATCCAAAGACAAACCGATAGCGGACGCGATGTGCGCAAGCTTGGAATCGGCCGGCGTGCGATGCTGGATTGCGCCGAGAGACATCCTGCCAAGCACGCCCTACGCCGAGGCCATTCTTGAGGGAATCAAGGGCAGCCGTGTTCTGGTGCTGATCCTCTCGTCGCAGTCGAATGCCTCCCCGCAAGTCATGAGGGAGGTGGAGCGGGCGGTCCACTTCCAGATACCGATTCTTCCTTTCAGGACGGAAGAGGTGGCTCCCTCGGCGGATCTTGAATATTTCGTCTCGGCCACTCACTGGCTCGATGCAATGACTCCTCCGTTGGACAAACACCTGCAATATCTTGTGCAGACGGTTCAAATCCTGCTGGCGCGTACACCTGCTCATTCTCAAAGCGCACCTGTCACAACTGCCGCCGGAGACTCGCTCACGATCGAGCCCGATCCTCTCCTGAGCACCCTGGAGCACGAAAATGCCGTGATGGCGCTGGCGTTCAGCCCCGATGGCCGTTATCTGGCAGCAGCGAGCGGAGATGTTGTTTTGTGGAACGTGGCGAGCGGGGAGATGGAAGACACACTTCAAGGGCACGAGGCTTCCGTCCGGAGTGTGGCCTTCAGCCCCGACGGAAGATACATGGCTTCCGGGGGTGAAGACCACGCGATTGCTTTGTGGGATTTCGCCACACGGAAGATAGTGCGAAAGATGGAACGGCAGGAAGATGTCCTTACCGTTGCCTTCAGTTCCGACAGCCGGTTACTTGCCACAGGTGGAAGGGAAAACAACATTACGCTCTGGGACGTTTCGACCGGCGCCCTGGCAATGACTCTTGAGGGCCATGCCAACTGGATATTTTCCCTCGCTTTTGGCGCGAATGGCCGATCTTTAATTTCAGGCAGTGCCGACAGCACCGCGATGATATGGGAACTCGCGAGCGGCAAGCCGCTATGGACCTTCAAGGCTGATGACCGGAAGTTGAAAGCGTGGGTGACCACAGTGGCCTTGAGCAAAGATGGCCGCTTCGCGGCTACCGGCGGCAATCGCCAGACCAGCAAACTCTGGGACACAGCTACGGGCAAACTTGCTCGCTCGCTTCGCGCCGAACCGGGAGCCTTGGATCTGGTGGAAGCCGTGGCTTTTAGCATCGACGGCCGGGTTCTTGCCGTGAGCGGCGAATATCTTTTCGATGCGCGGGTTGATCATGCGGTCAAGCTTTATGAGGTCGCCGGCGGCAAAGTCGTACGATCTCTGGCGGGACACAAGGACAAGGTGTACTGTCTGGCGTTTTCTCCGGATGGGAAGTTACTCGCTTCAGGAAGCGAGGATTCGAAAGCGAAGCTCTGGCGGTGGGAAGGGGCCGCCGGTGCGCAGGTCCTGTCCGCGGGCCAAGGCTAAAGCATTTCCAGCCTGAGTGTTATCGGGAGAATTGGAAACGCGGTCATGGTATTTCACCCGGGCAAAACGGGTGCCGGAAAGTGGGCATAAAGTGTTCAAGGGGTTTGCTGTGGATTCGGATACACTGTCCCAGGTACTCTCGGAAATTCGCGGGTAGTTTTGGAGCATCTCGCGTTCACGCGAGGAACATCTATCAGGGCAAGGATCTTCCTGCGATGCCCAACTGCCGCTGCATCGCAGTCGAATGTGGATGAGGGGTAACGTCCATGCGTAGGTTTCTCTCGTTGTATGCCGCAAGCATTTTCATCCTGGCCATTGCAGGCGGGGCCTGGGCCCAAACTCGCAATCAAGAGCAAGCCGAGGGCCAGGACCGGGCGCAAGGGCAAGATCGAGCCCAGGAACAGGGTCAAGGCTGCACCACGTATGTCATGCTGAGCGTATACGACCGCACCACCGGCACCGACATCGACGATCTGAAAGCGGATGATTTTGAGGCGCGCGCGGGAAAACAATTGCTCTCCGTCGTCAGTGCCGAGCAGCACTTTGGCGGAAGGCTATTGGTTTTGCTGGAAAGCGACAATGGTGACGACGCCAACAAGTCCGGCGACGTTGTGAACATTATCACCCGCATGGCCCGCCAGGCGCCCGAAGGAAAGCCCATGGCATTTGGTATGTATGCGGGTCAGGCGGCATTCACGAAAGGGTTTCTCACTGATTCGCGCAAGCGGACGGCGGAAATCAACGAAGTGGCCGAGCAAGGCGACTCACTCGGGCAGAGAGTGGCGCTTTTCGATGCCCTTCATCAGGGATTGAAGATGTTTGGTCCCCACCAGCCGGGCGATACCATTTTGCTGATCGGCAGTCCCTACGACGACAAGAGCAAGCATTCCGTCGATAGCATCAGGAAAGAGATTCTGCGTAGTGGAACCCGCGTGATGATCATGCTCCGCGAGCCTCTAAGCCATGTGGGCCGCGATTTTGGATGGAAGAACCATGACTCGGAAAAAGAGTTCTTCCGTCAGCTAACCGCGAAGTCCGGAGGCGGATATTCGGACTTCGATGCACACTTTTTTAAATCTGCCTGGAATGCCTATTTATTGGGCGTGAAAATGCCTTCCACCGTGCGTCGTCCGCAGTCCTGGAAAGTCCGCTTCCGGGGATCGAATTTCCGCAACACGAAACTTTTCTATCCGGAGAAATTATCTCCCTGTGGCGATGAGGAGGCTGAGCCCCAAGCCGCAACTGACAGCCGTCAGCAGGGTAGCCTCCCTGCAGTGCCTTGGTAAAAACGTTCTTGCCGCAGTTTCATGCGATTGCCCCTGATTCGGACTTGCGGCCCGGACTCCAGCGAAGATTTCCGCTAGATCGAATGCGCTCATCATGGAAAATCGTTTAGCTCCCGCCGGCAACGGACACTATCTGATAGGACGATGCTGACGGGCTATCTGGGTCTCCGAGGGCGGATGTCACCAGCTCGGTGTCGAAATATTCCGTCATCTCTTTCAGCTTGCCCCCTTCGAGGCGGAAGACGTAGCAGTAAGTATTGTTATAAGCTGCGCCGGTCTTGGTCCTGTTGTTGCCCTGTGCCTCCACCACTACAAATTCGCCATCCGCAATGAATCGGCGAGCAGTCGTCCGGATTCTTCCTTCGAGCTTGGCGCGAAGAGGTCCGATCAACTTGTCAATTACAGCTTGTTTTCCCGAGTATGTTTTTGACCACTTGGTTGTGCCGGTGAGCGTCCAGCAAAAATCGTCGGCCATGCTTTCAAAAAAAAGCTGGGAGTTTCCCTCCGATAAGCCGGAGAAAATGCGTTGCATCAGATTCTTATTTTCCGATGGATTCATAGTTAGGGTAAGACCGCCTTTTCTATGCAGATCCTTGCGTGGGATCGGCTTTTTCGCCGCCATTGCCTGCGTGGAACGATTATCGCGAATGCGGCCTCTCTCCGGCGATTGAAGGATCGAATAGCATATCTGCAGGGAACGAATATTCGGTCGCAACTTCGGGGCTGGGGTGGAGAGTGACTCTGCAGCACCTCCGGCGACTGGCGAAGCCGTAGATTCATCCCCAACCGGGACGTGAAGCTTTAGACAACGAAGGCGATTGCCGCGCAGGAGAGGTATAGCTTTGAGCCTTGGCTAGGAGAGCATCGGAAAGCGCTGAGACGGAATGAAAAGCATGACTCGTAAGCACTATTTCGGAATTGCGTCGGTTATCGTAGTGCTTGACCGGATCACCAAGGTTGCGATCTCGTCGGCGATTCCTGTACATCGCAGCATCGACGTGATTCCAGGCTTCTTCCGCATTGCTCACGAGTTGAACGAGGGAGCCGCGTTCAGTTTATTAGCGGGGTGGTCCTCCCGCTACCGGTCCGTCTTGTTGATTGGCGTTGCCTTGGTGGCGGTATCGGTCATCTCTGTGCTGCTTTGGACGCTAAGCCCTGGCGTTCGTCCGGACCGGTTTTCTGAAGCGGGGCTTTTCAGAAATGGCAAGGCATTAGCTCTGTCGCTGATCCTCGGTGGGTCCATTGGAAACTTATGGGACAGGGCTTTAACAGGCCATGTCGTCGATTTTCTGGAGTTTCAATTTGGACATTACATTTGGCCGGATTTCAACGTCGCGGATATCTCGATTGTTACAGGAGTCTGTCTGCTGCTGGCTGGGTCTCTCTTTGCTGGAAACTCTTCGCAGGCTGGTCCCGAAAGTTCCTCTGAATAAAAAGAACCTTCTGCTAATCTGCTGAGTCAGGTTTTTGTTGGAGGAAGCTGCATTGCCAAAGTCCACACCGAAAGCCTTTTCTGCCACGCAAGCCTTGCTCAATGCGTTCGCGATCAACGACCGCATCAACCAATATCTGCTGGATCATCTTCCTGCCGAAGCCTGGCGGGCGGAGCCGCATTCGGGCAAGGGGAGGGACATCGCTTCCATTGCGGCTCATATTCACAACGTTCGTGTGATGTGGCTCAAGGCTGCGGCGAAGGGAAGCGCGATTCCCGAGCAGCTTGAGCGGCAAAAGGTCACAGTTGAAGAAGCGAAGGATGCTTTGAAGATCAGCGGCGAAGCGTTGAGCAGACTGCTGGAAGCAGCGCTGGAGAGCGATGGCCGCATCAAGGGATTCAAGCCCGATGTGGCCGCGTTCTTTAGCTACCTGATCGCGCACGATGCCCATCATCGCGGGCAGATTGCCATGTTGGCCCGGCAGCTTGGACACCCTTTGCCCCAAAAGGCGATGTTCGGCATGTGGGAGTGGGGAAGCCGCTAAAGCGTTTTCAGCCAAATGTAAGTGGGAATCATGATCACAGCGCGGCTTTTCCGCCGAAGAAAAGCCGTACGGATACGATCTAAACAGGATACATCCTGAAAACGCTATAAGGCTATGGCGAGGACAAGCTTGCTTTTAGGGCAAATTCGGACAGGTCGGATGGTAAGTCTGGTCGGGCAGATATTGTTTCCATTCCTCACGGGACAGGTTCCTGGCAAGCCGCCCGCATGCGCTCTTCTCTAAATCGTCCGTTACCAGCGGATGATGTTCCACCGCGAGTACATTCGACTCCTGTAATTCGATTGGTTCGGAAGAGGCTAGTTGCAGGAATGAGTCGTCCTCGCCAAAGTACATCGCCTTCGTAAACTTTCCATTCAGGCGTGCCACCCATGCGTTGCCGACAGCCTGGAACACCTGCACCGTCTGGTCGTCGCTACTTGCAGCCAGAAGATGCCCATCGGGGCTGAACAATAGGCCATGCACCGGCCCATCAAAGATCGCTCGTCCGGACTCCTGGCCCGTGTGTACGTCGAAAACCCGCGCAAGGCCCTTCATCGAACCATCGCTGGAAGGCTCCGCGCTGCCTGTCGCCATAAAACGTCCATCCGGGCTAAATCCGACTGTCAAAACCTGTCCGTTGTGCGGAAGGCGAAAAACCTCTTGTCCGGTCGCAGCATCGAAAAGGCCCGCGGTATTGTCATAACTTCCACTGGCAACCAATCGGCCATCGGGGCTGAAAGCCACGGAGCGCACCATCGACGAGTGCGCAAGATGGGCAATTTCCTTTCCGGATGCGGCCTCAAAGACTCTCGCCATATAGTCGTCGCCGCCGGTGGCTACCAACCGGCTATCAGGACTGAAAGCAACGGCATGCACCTGGCCTTGCTGCTCCAGATGGGAGATTTCCTTCCCGCTATTGACTTCAAAAACTCGGGCGGTGCCGTCGATGCTGCCCATGGCGACCAGGCGATTGTCCGGGCTGAATGCAACTGTGATCGCGGGCAGTTGGTGGTCGATCCTGGCTAGCTCCTTACCTGTGGATGCTTCAAAGACTCGCGCTGTACCATCTTCGCTGCCGGTGGCTACCATGTGCCCATCCGGGCTGAAGACCACTGCATCCACCGCTCCCTGGTGCCGCACGAGCGTGATTTGCTTGCCGGATGCTGCCTCGAAGACCCGTGCAGTGTTATCCGCGCTTCCCGTCGCCAGTAGTTTTCCATCGGGGCTGAACGCCGCCGTCAGCACCTTATCCTTGTGCGTGAGGCGGGCAAGTTCGTTGCCGTCGCCTGCCTCGAAGACCCTCGCCATGTGGTCGTTGCTCCCGGTCGCGACCCGCCGGCCATCCGCGCTGAAAGCCACGGTGAAAACCTTGTCCTCGTGGATCATACGGGCGATTTCCTTGCCGCCGCTTGCTTCGAAGATTCTGCCGGTTTTATCGGCGCTGGCGGTTGCTACCCACCGTCCGTCGGGACTGAAGACTGCCGCGTAAACAGGGCCGCCGTGCAGTAAACGAGAGAGTTCATTGCCGCTGCCGATGTCGAATACCCTGGCGGTGCCATCCGCGCTGCCGGTGGCAAGTCTGCGGCCGTCGGGACTGAAAGAAACCGCATAGACGAGGCCCCGGTGGATCATGCGGCCGATTTCCCGGCCTTGTTCCATCGAGAAGACTCGCGCCGCTCCGAACTGGCCGCCATCCCCCTGCTTCACAAGGCTGCCGGTTGCAATGAAGTGCCCGTCAGGGCTGAAAGCAACGGAGTAAACGGGACCATCGTGCTTCAGTAAGGTTAGCTGCGATCCCGTGTCGGTTTCGAAGACACGCGCGGTCAGATCGCCGCCTCCGCTCACAATGCGGCGCCCATCGGTGCTGAAACTCAAGGCATAGACAGGGCCATCGTGTCGTAGCAGAGAAATCTGTCTTCCTTTAGTGGGATCGACGAGACGGATGGTTCCATCTCCGCTGGCGCTGGCAATGAGGCGCCCGTCGGGGCTGAAGGCTACTGCATAGACAGGCCCATCGTGTTTCACCGCCGCTATTTCCTTACCGCTGGCTGCATCGAAAACGCGCGCAGCGTGATCGTAGCTTCCGGTCGCAATCCTTCGTCCGTCGGGGCTGAACGCCACAGTATCGACCCAGCCCAGGCCGCTAAGATGAACTGTCTCTTTCCCGGTTGTGGTTTCAAAAATGCGCGCCGTACCATCATCGCTGGCGGTCGCCAGAAGCGCGCCGTCGGGGCTGAACGCCAGTGAATAAACGCCCCGGTTGTGCACCAACATAGAAACTGGCTTAGGAAGAAGATTCAGCGATTGCCGCAGCGCAAAGTCGTTGTCGAACAGCGCTTTGCTCTTTAGGGACTCAATCGCCAGCAGTGTGCTGACTTCTAGTGAGGGGCCGTCCATGGTTTGCAGCCGTTGCGCGTGCGCCAGCAACTCGCGCGCCCTGACCTCTCTTCTTTGGAGCCATGTGGCCGAAGAGAGCACGAGCGCGACCGCCGCGAACAGGCACAGGGACGCAATCGCGCCGCTTCTTCGAAGGCGCTGCGCGCGCGTCTTTCTCCGGCTCCGGTCGAGGAACTGGATGGCTAGTTCGAAAGCCGGGTTATACCGTTCTGCCCAGGCGCGATTAGGCTCAGTTTGCCGCCGCCAGGCCAGCGCCTCCCGCAGATCCTGATCGTGGTACTCCGCGCGGCTCTCCACCGCCGATTCGGCCATTCTTCGATAGAGCTTGGCGCTCTCGGCTTCTTCCGAGACCCACACCCGTAGCGTGTCCCACAGGCGTATTAGGCTTTCGTGAGTGATATCGATGACCGATCCGGCGCGCAGTTCGGCTTCGTCGGGAGAGGTCAGAAATGTCCGGCCCGGCTCGCGAAACTTGTTCACTACCCGAACGATCCGCTGCTGCTCAACTCCGGCCACCGCCGCAAGCTCACTGACTTTCGTTGGGCGGCGTGTCTCACGGTCGCCTTTGCCTCGCTCCGTGAGGCGCTGAAAGATCTTTTTGGCGATAGGCTTGTCGTCTTTAAGTTCCTGATAGGCGCTCTCCAGGTGCCAGTTCAAAGCCTGAGAAATGCCGCCAACGGCTTCGTAGTGCGTGAGATCGACAGGTTCGCCGCGCTCTCGGCTCGCCAGCGACTCCACCCATATGCGGAGGAGCAGGTGCTGCAAGATCGGCAGTTGATCGGGATTGTCGCCTACATCGTTCAAAAGCCGCTGTACGAGCATCGGCGCAAATTCCGCTCCCGCGACGGCTGCCGGGCCTTCGATGACCTCTTTCTTTTGCGCGCGCGTAAGCCGGGGCACCAGGTACTGTCCGCCATTCAAGGCTTCAGGCAGTCCCCGAAACTGGGCGCAATCCCCAAGAAAATCGGAACGCATCGTGAGGACCACGTAGATGGGAGCTTCTTCTTCCTGCGCGGCCCGCAGAAGCAGCTTGACGAATGCGGTAGCCGAATCGCCGCTATCGCGGAGCTGCGTTTCTCTCTTGAAGCGGAAGATCTCTTCAAACTGGTCGGCAACCACCAGCAGGTTTTTCTTGCCGGGCAGTAGCTCAAAGGCCGCATGCTCTAGCCCCATACTGCTGTGCTCCAGGATCGCCTGAATGTCTGGAACGGTAAGCGTGGAAGGCGCGGGCCTGGCTGAGTGGTGCAGCGCCCGCGCCAGATTTCCGATGGGATCGTCGCCCGGGCGGAAGAGGGCGACCTGCCAGTTCGTTCCCGCATCCGCCATATAGCCGCGTTGCAGCGCGGGGATGAGTCCCGCGCGAACGAGCGAAGATTTGCCGCTGCCCGAATCTCCGACGACTGCCAGGAACCGCGATGTCTGGAGGCGGCTCAGCAACTCGTCGGTCTGCTCATCGCGGCCAAAGAAGAGGGCCGAATTCTCCGGCTCGAATGGCCGCAGCCCTGGAAACGGCTCGATGATCCAGGTTGAGGAAGAAGCAGAGGCGGAGCTCAAGCGTTCTGCTCCTTTGCCTGGCCGGGGCGTATTTTGCGGAGCGGGGCGAGAAAGCTTTCGAGGCTGGTGCTGGAGAAAGGCTGGAATTGCTGGATCAGGGTGGCCTCCCGGGTTCTGTAGCCGTCCTTCACCGAATTGGAGGGTGCCGTAGCGTAAATAGCCTTGGCTGCAAACCGGGATCGCCGCCATCCGACGGCTTGCGTTAGCTCGCGTAGTTTTTCGTCGACCCACACCTCCGAGGCGTTGCCCCAATAGAGCAACACCCCGTCGCACTCCATCAGCTTCTCCCGGTTGTCTTTCCTTACCTCGGGTGCGGAGGTTTGCGAAGTGGCCGGAAGCTTGACTTCAAAGCCCTCATTGTCGAAAAGGTAGTCGCGCAATAGCCGCGCATTGTTCGGCTCAGCCTGCAGCAGGGGGTGGTCGCCGCGGTCGCACACGAGATAAATACGAACCAGGCCGTCTTCTGCGTCAGATGCGGCGTCTTTGGCCGGCTTCGCCCGAAGCTTGTCGAGCACAATGTCTTTCAACTCTTCCAGCGAACGGTTTTCCAGGAATTCCAGGTTGCTTTGCGTTTCCGCCATCACCGCCTGTAAAAGACGCGATTGGTTGTCCTTGGCCGATTGCGCATCGCTGGAGAGCCACACCACGCGCCCAACGTTCCGCTCTTTCGCTGCTTCGTACTGCAGCTTCACCGCGGTCTTGTATTTCGGCCCGAGCAAATGAATGGAGAGCTTCGCCTGCTCCATCGCCTCGCGGGCAGCTGCTTCGCAGTCTTCATCGTCGTCAGGCAGCTCCTCTCTGGGCAGCACGCAATATCCTTGGCTTTCCAGTTCTGCCACGATTTTTTCTCTTTGCTGGCGCAGGTCGCTGGATGTCTCCGCCACGTAGACCGTTGCTTTTGCCCGCTCCTCTTTTTTTGTGTGGCTGCGCATGGCTCGCAAAATGCGGCATATCTCCTGGGCGAGACTGTCGATCCGGTCCTGGAAAGCAGGTGTTTCAGGATGGAACTCGCGGAAATCTTGGGAGTCGGGCGTACGCTCGTAAAATTCAAAACCCAACGATTCACCCAGGAATTGCCGGTGCTCGTCGTTATCCATGGGCGTCTTCACGGCCTTCAGGATGCGGAGCTTGTTGCCGACTCGCAGGCCGCCCTTCTTGTCGGCCAAAGCCTGAAAAGCCTGGAACTCTTTCTGGCACCATTCCGATAGCACATAGCCTGGGCTCAGGATGGGAATGAAAAGCGCTGAGCCGTTCAACTGCTGCATGATCTCGTCGGAGAAATCGTCGGCGCCGCCGAGTTTCTTGTCGCGCCAAACGGATGCTTCCTGGCCGAGAAGTTCGGTCAGGCGCAACTGCAGGCGGCGATCGAAATCGCTGATCCAGTTGCTTCGATTGTCGCTGTGCTTGTAGCTTATGAAAATATCCGCTTGAAACCCTGAAACAAACGCCATACGAAAAATGTTCCTCGGGATTGGGTTCTACCCAGCCGGGCATCTGCGGAATCGTGACTGGCTTGCTCTCCGCCTTGCCACTAAAACGAAGTATCTTAACGTTTTCCCTTCCTTCGCGCTCGTTGAAAATGCGAAGAAACCGGAGAAATGCGAAATTTCCGTTCCCACAGGGCCCGTTGAATTCGCGGCCTCCAATCCAACGCGGTACTGCTCCAGCCGGCCCAGGAATTTTGTAGAATCGTGTGCGCAAAATTTAGGAGACATTGATCCATGAACATGAGTCGCGCCGCATTGGCGGCAGCCGTTATGTTGCTTGCTTCACTTGCAGGCTGGGCGCAAAGCGATCCGCAGCAGACCGCTCGTCCTCGAACCCCGTCCGACACGGTTCCGGATTCGCAGCAGCAACAACGCCAGCGAGACCGCACCAGAATGCCATCGGAAGCGCCGCAGGAAAATGCGCAAAGCCAGCCCCGCCGCATTCCTCCGGCGGAAGAGAAAAGCTCTGTCACCCATCACAGTGCGCGAATAGCCGGGCAGCAGATCAACTACACAGCCACCGCCGCGACATATGTGATCAAAGCGGACGATGGCACGCCCAAAGCCACGATGTTTTATGTGGCTTACACCAAGGACGGTGCTGGGGACATTGCCCGGCGCCCGATTTCCTTCGTCTACAACGGCGGGCCCGGCTCCGCCTCGCTATTTACCCACATGGGACTGGGGCCGAGGCGCGTGAATCTTACCTCGGACGGACATGGCATGCCCGCGCCCTACACGGTGGTGGACAATGAAGATTCATTCCTCGATGCCACCGACATGGTTTTCATCGACGCTATTTCCACCGGCTACAGCCGTCCGGCCCCCGGAGAGCCGACCGCGCAGTTTCACGGCATCATTCAGGATGCGAACTGGTTTGCGGATTTCATTTACCAGTACATTACCCGCAATGAGCGGTGGGCGTCGCCCAAGTTCCTGATCGGCGAGAGCTATGGCACCACCCGTTCCGCCGAACTTTCAGGTGTGCTCCAGCAGCGCCATCAGATTTATTTGAACGGAATTGTCTTGCTCTCCTCCGTGGCTTTCTCGAATTGGGGCGGAGACGACAGATCCATCTTCTTCCTGCCAACGTATATCGCCACCGCCTGGTATCACCATCTTCTATCGGCGGATCTGCAAAAACTGAGCGTTGAGCAGGTGGCCGATCAGGCGCGGGAATTTGCTCATGGCGAATATGCGGCCGCGCTGGAGAAAGGCGACCGGCTCTCTCCCGACGAATACAAGAAGGTAGTTCAGGATCTGTCCCGCTTCACCGGCCTTTCCCCAAAGTACATCGAGCAGACGAACCTGCGTATCAGCCCGTTTCGCTGGTTCAAAGAACTGGAGCGGGATAAGCGCCGGACAATAGGTCGCCTTGACTCGCGCTTTGAGGGCATCGATGTGGATGCCGCCGGAGAGCGTTTTGAATACGATCCGAGCGAAGCGTCGTATGAAGGGGCCTACGTCGCCATGTTTCAGGACTACGTGCGCCGCGACTTGAAGTGGGAGAGCGATATGTACTACACGGTGAGCGCCAACGTGCGTCCGTGGGACCAGACCGGCGATACCCAGGTCGCGGAAGTGCTGCGTGGAGCAATGACCCAGCAAACATACTTAAAGGTTCTGGTTCTTTGCGGATACTACGACGTCGCTACGCCTTTCAATGGTATTGAACACACGGTCTCGCACATGAACCTGGAGCCCCCGATTCGAAAGAACATCGGCTTTGCCTACTACGAGGCCGGGCACATGATGTATATCGACGACAAGGAGCGCCATAAACTCCACAAGGATGTGGATTCATTCATTGAGTCGAACTCCGGGCATTAACCACGTGCGTTAGTTGAAGGCGGCAGGCGGCATTCAACTGGTAAGGCTCCCCGGTGAGGAGCCTTACTTTTCTTTCTGGAAGGAGTCTTGGGTGGCAAGATGGCGTCGTCTTAGAAACCACGCGGCACGACCTCCTGGGGCGTTCAAAAAATTCAGAACGCTAAAAAACTCGCGCCGTTCAGCCCTCTATTCCTAGCTGTGTGAGGATGAACGCAAAGTCGAACGCCTTTTCTTTCAGAAAATCGTAGCGTCCCGACGCACCTCCATGCCCTGCATCCATATTGGTTTTGAGCACGAGCGCATTGCTGTCCGTCTTGAGCGTTCGCAACCGGGCGACGTATTTCGCCGGCTCCCAGTACATCACCTGGCTGTCGTTGAAGGAAGTCTTCACCAGCATGGTGGGATACGCCGCTTGTTTCAGGTTGTCGTAGGGAGAATACTGCCGCATATAGCGATAGGCGGGTTCATCGTTCGGATTGCCCCACTCTTCATATTCGCCCACCGTTAGCGGCAGCGACGCATCGAGCATGGTGTTCATCACGTCGACGAACGGAACCTGTGAAAGGACGATCCTGAACAGCTCCGGGCGCAGGTTGGCAACCACGCCCATCAGCAGCCCGCCTGCCGATCCGCCTTCGATCACTGTTTGTTGAGCGGAGCCGTAGTGATGGCTCGTCAGATACTCGGCGCACGCGATGAAGTCCGTGAACGTATTCATCTTGTTCATCATGCGCCCCGCGTCGTGCCATGATTTGCCCAGTTCTCCACCGCCTCGAATGTGCGCAAAGGCCATCACGATGCCGCGATCCAGTAAACTGAGCCGCGAAGAATTGAAGTTGCACACGAGGGAGTACCCATACGAGCCATAGGCGCTAAGGAAAAGCGGATTGGCTCCATCGCCGTTCTTTAGGTCTCGCCTGTAAAGAACGGAAACCGGCACCTTGACGCCATCCTTGGCGGTCGCCCAAACTCGTTCGGAGGTGTACTTGGACTGGTCGTAGCCGCCCGGCACCTCAACCTGTTTGAGTAGCGTGGATGTGCCGTTTTCCACGTCATAGTCGAACACGGAAGCCGGCGTTACCAGCGACTGATAGGAATATCGAAACAGCTTGGTATTGAATTCGCGATTGATCTGGGGAAAAGCGGCATAGACAGGCTCCGGAAACGCGACTCGCTGCTTTTTGCCAGACGCTAGGCTGGCAATCGTAAGCTGCGGCAACCCGTTCTCGCGCTCCACCATTACGTAGAAATCCTGAAACGAGTCAAACCCGGCGAGCATAACGTCTTCGCGTACCGGCACAACCTCGGTCCAATTGGCCTTTCCCGGACTCGCGATGGGGGCTTTCACCAGCCTGAAATTGCGGCCGGTATCATTGGTTCGAAAATAAAATTGGCCGTCGAGATGGTCCGCATAGTACTCAATATCTTGCCGGCGGGGCTCGATCAGCTTCCACTCTTCCTTAGGCGCCGAGGCATCGAGAAAGCGCTCTTCAGAAGTTGTATGGCTCTCGGAAGTCAGGAAGATGTATTCTCCGCTGCGCGCCTTGCTCACCCCGATGTTGAACCGTTCATCTACCTCCTCATAGACGAGCGCATCGTCTTTGACTTCCGTTCCGAGCGTGTGGCGGTAGAGGCGGTACTGCCGCTTGGTGTGATCCTCGACTGTATAAAAGATCGTGCGGTTGTCGTTTACCCATGCGAACGATCCCGTTTTTTCCGCGCTTTCAGGCAGGTCCTTTCCGGTCTCCATGTCGCGGACGTGTAGCCGGTACTGTCGGAATCCTGTGTTGTCCGTAGAATAGGCAAGCATGCGCCCATCGCGGCTTACGCTGATAGCGCCCAGCGCCATGAACTTCTCTTCTTTCGCAAGCTCATTTACGTCGAGAATGATCTGCTCAGGCGTGTTCAGGTCGCCTTTTTTCCTGCAGAGAATTGGGTACTGTTTCCCAGCCTCCCAACGGCTATAGTAGAAAAACTCTCCCATCCTGTACGGCACATCCACATCGGTTTCCATGATGTGGCTCACCATCTCGTCATAGAGCTTTTTCTGCAGGGTCCCAGTCCCGCTCATGATCGCATCGGCATAGGCATTCTCTGCGTGCAGATAGGCCGCAACTTCAGGATTGGATTTGTCTCGCAACCACTGATAGTCGTCGATCAGGGTGCTTCCGTGGATATGTTTTTCGGTGTGGATTCTCCTCGCGGAGGGAGGCGTGACGATTTGTTCTGAACTGGAAACGGTGGTTTCGGCGGTGTCGTGGGTCGGCATGATGAACAAAAATAAGGACCCATCTATTGTAAAGTCCGAACAGGGGATACAGAATTTAGGGGGCGGGAATTCGCAGATTCATAAAAATTGGGCCGAAATCCGAAAATTTGGAAATTCTTAAATTTGGAAACTCTTTAATATTTGGAAGCTCTCTAATAAAGACCGGCGCCCTTGCACGTCCGGGGACAACTGAAACCGGTCCGTCGTGATTTCCCCAAAATACTATTTCCCAAATACCTTCTGGCGAATATCCGGCCAGTATTCCTTCAGGATGTTGAAAAAGGCATCAAGGCCGATCTGCTGGCCGAATTTCTGTGCGTTGTTCGATACGGTACGATTCTCCGCCGGATAATAGGCGTTGGAGATCGCTGTGGCCACGGCGTTGCCGACAAGTTCTGAGTAATTGATGGCACTCTGCCCTGAGTCATTGCGGGTGATCCATTCGCGGCTGATCGAATAACCGGTGCGCTTCCAGAAACTGCCCCTTCCTCTGGGGAAGTAGCGAGGATCTTGGTGAAGCATTACAGGAAACACCGATTCCGACATCATATTGCCGATGGTCTGATCCGCAAAAGCGGTGCCATAGTACTTCCCAAACCCTGCCGCGCCTTGTCCAAAAGAGGGCGTTTGTTTTTGCCACATTGCCAAGCCCGCAAAAATTCCTGCAGCCGGATATGCGTACGGATCAAATGAGTCTTCCAATCCCAGCTTGAACTTTTCTCCCACGGACATTTTGGAAATCTGCTCGCGGCCGCCCTCTACGGTGCGGTAATTAGGAATCACACCAAAAATACGGTCGTTTTTTTTGGGTGTTTCCGTCGGCCGGGCCGACGGCTCTTTGGCTCCTTGCGGCTGGTCCTGGCTTGCTTGGCTCTGGTCCGCTTGGCCTTGGTGCACCGAACGATCCTCCGGCGGCTGGTTCTGGGCCTGGGCAAAGGCGCCGGAAGGGAAAGCGGTAAAGAGGCAACAGCACACTACGGCGAGCGAAG
>DATGIO010000212.1:0-8531 GCA_035295685.1 Candidatus Angelobacter sp. | reverse complement strand
GATTGCCGTAATACAAGGAAATAACCAAAAAGCACGCAAGGAGTTCGAAGCCTCAATCCGCGCGAACCCCGACCCGCATGGCGTGCAATTCCTACGTCTGGGGCTATTGTCGGAGAGCCTCGGCAATGACGAGCAGGCAAGCCAGGCATTTGGGCGCGCCATCGAGTTAGGCCCAGAAAGTGTTCGCAATCTTGCAAGGAGAGAACTCCAGAAGATTCAGAGCGGCTGGGCTGGACAAGCCATGACGCGAGATAAACAGACTGTCAAAACCACACCCCCGAAATGAACCGACTTGGCCAAGGTTCGCTGTTAAGAAGCGGAAATTAGCAATCTTGCTCCCTTAGATGAAAATCCTGCTGATATCCATGTTGAATTCCTTTGCTATCTGGGTGAGTGTCTCAATCACATCTTGCGGAAATGCAATCCCGTGTGCCAGGGCTTCATCGCGCTTTTCCCATTCGATCTCACCGGGAAGATAAATTCGTTTTGCCCAGCTAGCTTTTGGCGACTCCCGAATTTCGCGAATCATCCGATCGACCCGTTGTTTGAATTCGTCGAGCGGCATCATTGCGCCAACATCAATCGCAATAAATGCATGGCCCGTATTTGTGCGGGAACGTAAATTTCTCGACCAGCTTGTGACTTGTGCGGTAACCCCAGCTCCCGTCAGCACAGCTGCTAAACTCTCGATCATTAGAGCAAGCCCGTACCCCTTATGCCCCCCCATTGGTAACATCGAACCAACCTCCGGCCAGCGGCTATAGTCTGCGGTTGGAGTTCCATCCCCGTCGACCAGCCAGTCTCCCGGGATAGGTACGCCAAGACGCTTTGCGGCATGAATTTTGCCCGCCGCGGCAGTGCTCATTGCAATGTCCAGCATGATCGTCTTCTCGGAGCCAGTAGGAATCGCAACAGCCAAAGGATTATTGCCAATGACTGAGGTTGTACCCCCGGGTGCTGCCATATTGGGATCGGCGTTGCTCATTGCCAGCCCAATCATCTGGGACTCGGCCGCCATGTTTGCATAGCAGCCGGCTGCTCCGAAATGCGATCCGTTCTTTACGCCTACGTAGGCTATGCCGGTCGATTTTGCCTTCTGGATTGCCAATCGCATTGCCTTGGCAGCGGTTACCATGCCCATCGCAGCATGTCCGTCGATGATGGCCCATCCGGGGGACTCCCTCAAGACCTCGGGCGAGGCACTTGGATCAATCCCACCCAATCGTATCTTTCGCAAGTAGCGATAGAGGCTGTTTGTCCCATGAGTAAAGGTGCCCCAGAGGTCGGCATTTACGAGAACCTCTGCAGTCACCCTTGCATCTTCCTCCTTCATGCCGCAAGCCTGCATGGCCGCAATACAAAACAGCGATAATTTCTGAGGATCAACTCGTGTTGGATATAGGTTCTTCATGCTCAAAATCCTTTCTTAGCTGGATTTGTTAAACGAGGTCGCCTTCCCCTCAAAACTTGCGCTTGGACAGAATGTATCCAGTGCTTCGTTCGCGGTTAAAAACATCGGAGCAGTATTGTAATCTGGACAATTGGAAGTAACCCCGGAACACCTCTAGTCTCCTGTCCCAGAAATAAGTGAACTAAATGGGGCCGAGTTGCGTCTCAGAGGCAGGAGGCTAAGATGCGAACCGGACGCCCGAAACGACCCTTGATATTGACCGTGGATGAACAGGAGCGACTGCAATCTTTGGCCCATCGAGCCCGCAGTCAGCCCGTGCTGGCGCGGCGCGCGCGGGTGATCTTGGCCTCCGCCCAGGGGGTTGCCAACCCCGTGGTGGCTAAGCACGCTGCTCGCTGGGCATGGTGAACAAGTGGCGCTCCCGATTTCTGCGGCATCGGCTGGAAGGACTCTATGACGAGCCCCGACCCGGAGCGCCCCGCAAAGTCACTGACGCGGAGGTGGAACAAGTCGTGATTCAGACCCTGGAAAGCACGCCTCGTGGGCAGACGCCTTGGAGCACCCGCCGTCTGGCTCAAGCCAGCGGGCTCAGCCGCATGACCATCAGCCGGATTTGGCGTGCCTTCGGTTTGCAGCCTCATCGCCCCGAGACCTTCAAACTCTCGCCCGACCCTTTGCTCATCGAGAAAGTGCGCGATCTCGTGGGCCTCTATATGAACCCGCCGGATCACGCGGTGGTCTTCTGCGTGGAGGAGAAGAGCCAGATTCAGGCGCTGGATCGCACCCAACCACTGCTGCCCCTGCGGCCCGGTCAGGCTGAGCGGCGCACCCCCGACTACAAGCGCCACGGGACCACCTCGCTGTTTGCGGCGCTGGAATTGAAGACCAGCCGCGTCATCGGTCAACTGCACCGCCGCCATCGTTCCTCGGAATTCCGCCAGTTCTTGGATCGGATCGAGGCCAATGTGCCCGCCGGACTGGAAGCGCACATCATCATGGATAACTCCGGCACCCATAAGACCGCCCTGATCCGAAACTGGTTCGCGAAGCGTCCCCGCTTCCACCTCCACTTCACGCCCACCTACGCCTCTTGGATCAACCTGGTGGAGCGCGGGTTCGCCGAGATCACCAATAAGCGTATCCGACGGGGCGTATTTCGCAGTGTGAAAGAAAAAGAATTGGGAGCGGCTATCCGCGAGTACCTTGACGTGCACAACAAGAATCCCAAGCCCTTCCTTTGGACGAAAACGGCCGATCAAATCCTGGCCAGCATCGCCCGTTTCGCCCAACGTACCTGTCCGCCTCCAGCGGACGGACTTAGATCACGAATCACTGTGACAGGAGACTAGTGGCAAGTTACGCCCCTAGTACGACTGTGTTATAAAAAGGGTGTCCCGCAATAGGGGCAACCCTTAAGCCGTCGCAGCAAAATCTGCGCGAGGGTCAGGCGTAGCGTGGCGATCGACCAGGGAGGATGCCGTGCCGTACGAACCGGCAGCACCCCGCGGCCGAAAATCCGGCGGGGCTTCGGCGAAGGATAATTCCAGTTGACCGGCGCGGGCGGAGGGGGAAAAACGGCTCCGCTCCGCCACCAGGAAACCATAGGCCGCGATGCACAAGGTCGCATGATGATGAAACCCACGCCAGCCCCGGCCCTCGAAATGGCCCAGCCCCAATCCCTGCTTCAACTCTTCGGAGTCACGCTCGATGATCCAGCGGTGCTTGGCCAAGCCCACGAGAACCTTGATTTTCGTATCGAGAGGCAAGGTCGAGAGCTAGTACTTCGTGGGTTCAGCTTCGCCCTTCGGCCACTCGATGAGCAGCCATTCTTCCGGACGCGGCTCAGTGCGGTTTTCGTCCCCATGCGCTGGACGGACGCGCAGCAAGGCAAACCGCGAACGGAGCGGACGTTTCACGCCCTCCCGCCAAGCGATGTTTTTCCATCCCCTCTCCGGCAATCCTTGAGCCAGGGAGAGGACGGAAACCGGCCGATGATCCCCATCCCGCCGCAAGCGCTGTCCGTGATTGTCCGAAAGTCCGGCTCGTTACCCGCTGCCAGCACCCAGAACGCGACGTCCTCCGTCAACCTCTGCTGGACCTTCCGCGCGCTGTACACCCCCACGCAGTGTCCATAAACCAACAGCTTCGTCATCATCCGCGGATCATATGGCGGCTGCCCTCGTGCGTCCTTCTCATACACCGTGTGAATCCCTGAAAGGTCCAGCTCGTCTACCACCTCGCTGACGAAGTAGGCCAGATGCTTCTCGGGCAGCCAATCCTTCAAGCTGGGCGGTAACAACAGGTCTTGCTCCAGTTGATACGACTTGTACGGTTTCGACATGCCCCCTTGTGCCACACTCGCGCCTGTGAATTCAAGAAAAATCAGCAACTCTCGGACACGCTCCCAGTGATGACAGTCGTGCAATGCGTTCACATGACCGACTTAAGGGAGTTGGGGCAAATCGGCATTTCCATCGAGTGCCAGGTCTGGTCTGATCATCTCCAGAGCTTGCTTCATATTTTCGTTCAAGGTATTGAACGTAGTTGACACTTCACTGCCAGTGGCTATATTAGTTGCCCAACGTTGCGGACGATTTTAGGGCATCTAGGGCCTAGTGAAGGAGGTGCTCGCAAGATGGCAAGTGCTGAAAACATTCCCTCGGTAAGAAGGACAGTCGGTCGGTCCGTCAAGATCGTGGCCACTGTCTTGGGGATTTGTTTGTGTCTTTTACATCCTCGCGCATTTTTTGCGCAAGGCGTAACGTCCGGTACGATTTCGGGCGTTGTCACTGATAGCACGGGCGCAGTGGTTCCCGAGACTACTGTCACTGTGAGGAATAAAGATACAGGAGTTAGCCGGGCGGTCAGCACCAATAGTCTCGGAATCTATACGGTTCCTAATTTGAGTGTTGGGACTTACAGCATCACGGTTCAGAAGCAGGGCTTCAAGACTGAAGTACGCGATAACGTTGTTGTAGGCGTGAGTCAGACTGCGGTCGTCAACATTCGCATGTCAGTAGGAGAGTCCACTCAGAGCGTGACCGTTCAAGCTCAAACAGTTCCCATTACCGTTGACAAAGCCCAGCGCAGCGTGGTTATCCCTAATAAGATGCTTGAGGAATTACCAGTGCAAGTTTCGGGTAGCTGGAGGCAGGACGATACCTTTCTGACGCTCTCACCAGGTGTCACTGGAAATAGTTTCGCGGCCAAAATCAACGGTGCCCCGGATATGAGTGAGGACTTTTACTATGACGGTTCGCCGTACATGAACGCTGACGGAGGTGGGAGGCAAGAAGGCCAAGGACCCGGTTTAGAGGCGATAGACGAGTACAGCGAAATCACGAATCCATACTCTGCTCAGTATGGACGCGCAGTGGGTTTGTTGAACTTTCACATCAGAAGCGGCACCAATCAGCTTCATGGTGCAGCATGGGAATTTGTTCGTAACAATGCCTTCGATGCTCGGGGGTTTTTCGCTCCTCAAGCGGGTACCGAGAAGCAGAATGAGTACGGATTTCGTGTCGGCGGTCCTGTCTATATCCCGAAGGTTTACAATGGCAAGGACAAAACGTTTTTCTTTTTCATGCTGAACTGGTTCAAATTCAGGGGTGGGCTTTCCAATAGTTTGATCACTCTGCCTACTGAACAGATGAAGAACGGCGATTTCTCTCAGTTGCCATTTCCAATCTATGATCCAGCGACAACGCGGCCAGACGGTCACGGTGGCTTAACTCGCGACCCGTTTCCAGGCAATATCATTCCTCCCAGCCGGGAGAGTGTCCTCAGTGCACCGTACATTGCCCTTGTGCCGACGGCAACGCTGCCCGGCGTCGTTAACAATGCGCTAGTCAGCGTCCCCACTGCTCCCCAGAATTACCGTCAGTACCTCATGAAGTTCGATCACAACTTCAGTAGCAAGGTGGTTCTCCATGGGTCCTATTACCGGAATCACCTGAATTTTCCCACTTCGCCCGTTCTGCCGGGACCGCTGGGCGGAGGAAACAATTTCAACGTTGATGCGTGGGAGCCGCGACTGTCCCTTGATCAGAACCTTTCAAATAACTTGTTGAACCAATTGGCTTTTTCGGTTCAGTACACAGAAGGAAAGCGCATCTTCTTCCCGCATGTCACCACTGCACCTAACTCCTTGGCGACGGTAGGACTTCCCTATCCGGCATTTGTTGTATCGGGAATGCCCACATTCGGGGTAGGAGCAAATGACAACCAGATCAGTGGTGGATGCTGGCCATGTGTATATCTGGGCGAAAATCTTAAATGGATCAAGGGCCGGCATCAACTAAGCTTGGGTGCTGAGCTGCGTTGGGAAGATGAGCTTGACTCCTTCGCCTCCAACATAGGTACTTATTTCTTTGGAAACGGTACGACTACGCTTCCGGATTCCCCTAACCAAGCGACTTTGGGATATGGCTTTGCTAGCTTTTTCCTTGGCACTCCTTACCAGGCAACCCGAACAACGGGTGCACCGCCGCGCCTCAGCCAGACACGCTATGATGCCTTGTACGCCGAGGATGATATTCACGCAACGAAGAACCTAACGCTCAATTTAGGACTACGCTGGGATGTTTCCCTTCCAGTCATGGACCCGCACAATGAGATGTCAACCTTTGACCCTACGGTCCCCAATCCCGGTGCTGGTAACCTTCCAGGCTCACTCGTATACACTGGCACAAGCGGGGGACCATGCATTGCTCAAGGGGGGGCATCCCTCTGCCGAAAGAGGATTGCATCTACGTATTGGAAGATGTTTCAGCCGAGGGCTGGCTTTGCCTATAGTGTGAACCCGAAGACGGTGTTACGAGGCGGTTTTGGGATGTTTAGTATTCGAGGTGGAGCTAGCACGTTGATGGGCCCTGAGATAGCCGCCAGCTTTTTGACAGGATTTCGAAATGAAAGTGACCTACTCACTCCAGACGGTGGATTCTTACCTCCTGTCCAGTTACAGCCCACGTGGGACGTGGGAATCCCACCCCTGCCACCATTACCTCCTCGAACCCGAACCCTAGCTAATGGCCAAGATGTAGACTTCATGCAGGTAGTGGATGGAAAGCCGGGTTACACGATGCAGTGGAGCTTTGGAATCGAGCGCGAACTCCCATGGCAGGTAGGTCTGTCAGCCAGCTACGTAGGGAGCGGGAGTGTTCGGACCGGATCCAACTTGCTGAATGAGAACCAAGTGCCTACGCGTTGGCTGTCGCTGGGGAACGAACTGTATGACGACATCAGTTGCTTGAACGACGGAACCTGTCCTAACGCCGTAGCAGCAGGTGTTAAGCTTCCTTACCCAGGATTCACAGGTTCCGTCGAGCAGGCGCTGCGACCGTTCCCTCAATACCTGAATATAGCTGCCAACACACAGGCGGATGGCCACGCAACCTATCATTCTCTTCAAGTGAAGGCCCAGAAATACTTTTCGCACGGCGTAAGCTTTCTCGTAAGCTATACATGGTTCAAAAATTTAGACAATAGCAACAGCCAATTCTCTACGTTCACTGGGTATCCTCTGGATACATATAACCAACGACTCGAGAAGGCCAATGATGTTTCCGAGTCTGGCTCGGCTGCGGGCCCCCAGCTTCTGTCGATTGCTGGGACGTACGAACTTCCCATCGGCCCTGGGAAGACTTATTTGAATCAAACCGGAGGGGTAGTCGGGAGGATACTAGGCGGTTGGAACATTGCCCCAGTCTTAAGCTACGTCGCGGGAGCTTATCTCGGAGTGATCGGAGGAACTCCCAACCCATTATTTAACGGCGCTCCTAGGCCTAACCGCGTTCCGGGAGTAAACCCTAGGTCATTTACTGGCGGGGCATTTGATCCGGCAGTGGATTATTACTTAAATCCAGCCGCATTCAGTGATGCTGGGGCATTTACCCTAGGAAACGCACCACGATCGCTTCCGGATGTGAGGGGGTTTCCGTACTACAACGAAAATTTGGCATTCATCAAGAGGACGTCGATTACGGAATCCACTAATATAGAATTCCGCGCAGAATTCTACAACATCTTTAACCGTGTGCAATTTTGCGGACCGGACGGGAATTGGAACGATCGAGTCACTGGCGCATTTGGAAAAGTTGGCTGTCAAGCCAACCAACCGCGGGTTATTCAGTTTGGTCTCAAATTTAACTTTTGATGCGATAACTTACGATTTAATACAAATACACCGATTAATGTTACATATTCTGCAGACTTTGAGCTTTGACCAGGAACGGGTTGTCTTTTGGACAACGCTCCAGATGTCATCCAGCGCAGCAAACCGGCGATTGGTGGTTGCTTCGTAACGGATTTGCCGCCAGATTCTTTCTTGCGGATTCAGGCCAGGCTGGTAAGGAGGCAGGTACGCAGATGGAGACGCCGATGGGTACGAAGAAACCTCTCCACCGCTTCGCCCTTGCGCCAGCGGGCCGATCCATATAAAGCCAAGCGGAAAGCGCCATCGCGTTGCATCTGGAACGATCCTAAAGTCATGATGGGGCAGTACCTTAATACGGCAATCCTTATCGTTTTAGCTTCTTTCTGGATCAATCCAACCTCCCCTGCAAAAGAAGATACGGGCGGCCGGATTCAGCTTCTCTATCAAGACGCCGTTCGCTCGGAGAAACAAGGGCGCATAGATCAAGCAATTGGGGATTACCAGGCGATTACGCGCCTGAATCCCAAGCTGGCTGCAGCCTACAACAACCTCGGACGGCTTTATTGGCAGAAAGGAAATTTGGAGGCTGCGATCACAACCCTAAAACATGCATGTAAGCTGAATCCTGCCCTGGCAGCCGCTCATGCCATGATAGGCTTCTCTTATTATGAAATGAGACATTTTACCGCTGCGCAACGAGAACTCGCAGAGGCGCTGAAGCTGAGGCCAACTGATCGAAACGTTAAGCTGTTTCTGGCGCGCAGCATGGAAGCGGCGGGGGATTTCGAAGGGGCCATGGAATTATTGGATCAACTACGTAAAGAGGATCCTAGGAACCCTGAAGTTCTCTTTTCGCTGGGCAGTGTTTATGCCGAACTTGCCAAGTCAACACTGACTGCAATTCAGACAATTGATCCGAATTCTTACTTGGTTGAAGTCCTCTTGGCAAGGTCCGACGAGGCCCAA
>DATGIO010000211.1:0-93424 GCA_035295685.1 Candidatus Angelobacter sp. | reverse complement strand
TTTTGCTTTTGTCCTTTATACTGACTACTGAGCACTGATCACCGAATTCCGCTCGCTTCCTCTGTGATTTAACTATCGTGAACTCCACTATCTACTACTCATTTTTTCAGTTAGTGGTGCGGAGGATCTTTTATTGGTCATTGCTTCTAATCTCTGACGAAGTTGTATCTTTAAATCGGTGGCATTGCGATATTCGGGTATATTGTGAACCAGCAAATCAAAGTGAAGCGATGTGCCACACTCGCGGTAGAGAATCGGGCGTTTACCAAGTGCATGTGCATAACCAACCTCGTAATAGACGCTTGGGCGCTCACCAGTAAGATCAGCCATCAAGAATTCTGAGGTAGCAATCTCGTCTAATATGCGCTGTGTAATGACGCCTGCGTGCTGAATTTCGTCAGACCTAACTGCTTCTATACCGAACTCTTTAAAGGCTTCCTTGATGGCCATCTTGATGTCTTCTAACTTGGGAATTTTGTCGCTTATCTGCATCATGATAAATGCTGTATTTGGCCTATATTTGTGAATGGAAGGGGCTTGCGATGCAACGATTGCAGACACTAACTCACTGGGAGCCGGAGATAGGAAATTCATTCTCTCTTTGATTTTAGTGGCTAATTTCATGAAAATCTGCGACGCTGACCGGATGTCGACGGCGTTCTCCAGGTGCTTTGCGGCGGCAACTTGGGGAAGATCGGGCATGTTATAGGTCATTGTGAAGCGAAGAGAGTCTGCTAGAGCTCGTAGAAGCATTCGCATCTCTTGGTCTTCGTCTTGCAAAAGTGGCGACAGTAACACAGCTTGCATCAATCGAGGTGCAAAAAGCGTAAGCCTATCAATGACTCTTTCGGATGAGGCTTTACCATCCTCATTGAGTAAATTCCAGTCGCTGTAGACCAAGCGATACGGTACGGCAACGCGCAAACTATCAGCACGTTTGATATCAAGGAAAGGGATCATCTCTTCAAAAAACTGCGACCCATCCCTTATGATTGAATCTAGCTCAGAGCGTAATTCGTCTCTATGGATATTTTTCAACATCATCCCTCTTGCAATTGAAAAAAATGACAATAAGCGACTTGTCAATCATTATAGGCCCTGGCAATTTGCTGATGAACCTCACTCAATCAGGGGCGTCCTGCTGGCCATAGAGAGGCTAGGAATGGTCGTGCAGCAAACAAATTGATTTGTAGTGAAACGGTGAGTTGAGAGGTGAAGTCTCAAGCTTTCCAGCCCCCGCACAAAGATTCCAGCAAAGGTCGTGGCGTGTCATCGGCATCTCATTTATTGGTTTTGTTGAATGTGGCTGCATACCGCGCCGTGGGTTTCTTCTTGAAATTACCAGAACCTCTATGGGAGAGGCTTTCTTCCGCGCCCTCTGTTTTTAGGTTTTTGATTTTGTTCTTGATCTTGAGCGCTGACTACTGACTGCTGATTGCTGGCTGCTTTCCTCTGTGACCTCGGAAGCATTTCCTCTGTGCCCTCTGCGGTAAAGATGTTGGTTTAAGGCTTTTGATTTTGTTCTTGATCGCACGGATCGCTGACCACTGACTGCTGATTGCTTTCAAGAACTTGACACTCCACCATATTCCTGCAATTATCGAAATATGAATCCTGCTGCAGGGAAGAAGACCGCCGAGCGGCTGGTGAAATACGCCGATATGTTCTCCGCGATGGGAGCCGAGGCGCGGCTGCGCATCATGCAGCTTCTTCTTTCCGCCCATCCCGAAGGTCTAGTGGTCGGTGAGATTCAGCAGGAACTTGAGATCCCAAACTCTACTTTGTCTCACCATCTCGACAAACTCAAGGCCGAGGATCTCGTGCGTGTACGTCGTGAAAGCACATTCCTGCACTACACCGCAAATACCGAGGCCCTGAAGGAACTTCTTCAGTTTCTTTATGCCGAATGTTGCACGCGCAACCAGGCCCTCAAGCCCGAAACGATCGTGCAGATATGTAAATAGGAGGGAAGATGAGCATTGTGAACATAAAAGATATCGTCAAGGAAAAGTATGGAGAGGCGGCCTTGCGCGTTGGCTCAGGAGGAAGTTCTTGTTGCGGCGGCGCTCCATCCTCGCCGACTGGCGGCTGCGATCCGATTACCTCGAATCTCTACGACGCCTTGCAGGCGGGCCAGATTCCCGAAGAAGCCATGCTCGCTTCGCTTGGATGTGGCAATCCGACCGCTCTGGCCAAACTTAGTCCAGGAGAAACGGTTTTAGATCTAGGTTCAGGCGGCGGGATTGACGTATTACTCTCGGCGCGGCGCGTGGGGCCTTCAGGCAAAGCGTACGGGCTTGATATGACCGAAGAAATGCTGGCTCTGGCCAATGAAAACAAGCGCAAATCGGGCCTTCAGAACGTGGAATTTCTTAAAGGCGAGATCGAGCGGATTCCTCTGCCCGCCAACTCCGTCGATGTCATTATCTCCAATTGTGTTATCAATCTTTCCGCCGACAAGGATAGGGTGCTGGCCGAGGCCTTCCGCGTGCTCAAACCCGGAGGGCGCCTCGCCGTTTCCGATGTTGTGACCAAAGGAGAGATGCCGCCGGAAGTTCGTAAGAGCGTGCTTGCCTGGGTGGGATGTATTGCGGGTGCCTTGGAGCAGGAGGAATACCGCGCAAAACTCAATGCCGTGGGATTTGAGCAGGTAGAGTTGGAACCGACGCGCGTCTATCGCATCGACGATGCCCGGGAATTTCTTTCCGGTCAAGGCATAGACGTGGATGCCATCGCCAGCCAGGTGGACGGTAAGTTTATGAGCGCTTTTGTGCGCGCGGTGAAACCGCTATAGCGTCCTAGAGCGGATCGGCTCTTCGCCCATAGATGCTGAGTGAGATGAGTGAGGCGGAGAATCGTATTAATCCCGGAGGCGGTGAATTGCCTTGTCGAACCGGCTGGCGAGTATCAAGTAATCGTCAGACCAACCACTGGCGATGCTGAGTTCCTGCATAGATCCAGTTGGTGCAAAGATGGTCTCCAGATGAGATAGTCGTGAAAAATCGTTATTGGTAATTTGCTCTTCGGCGTCTTGGATTGTAGCCAGAGCTGCCGATGCATCATCCCACTCGGACCATGCGAAGTCATTGCCAGGCCTGGAGATCAGTACCTTGGCGTCTCGAAGCACCTCTAGAAGTATTTGTTTGTCGCTATCCATGAACTTGATGCAATTCCGCTTCGATGACGTCGCCTCATGGCCGTCCTAGTCAAGGTCGCGGAGGAACTCCATGAAGTCCTCTTTCTCGCGCCGGAACGAGTCGGTAGTCTCAAAGAAAATGCTCTTTTTCTTGCCATCGCGATCGTCAATATAAAGATGTTGGCTGAAGATTCGATGAGAGTCATCCGGCGCCAGGCTCGCATGTCCTAGCTCTTCTCTCCGATAGACGTACGCGCGTATCAACCAGTATTCGGCGCTGGCCCTCACAGCTTGGCTCGGTGCGCATATCCGGAAAGAGGTTTCCTTCGAAGTTCCGGGTCCACCTCTCAGGAAGAATGCGATAGGCAGGATTTCTCCAAAGCGTTTCTCAAGGGCGCATCCCGCGGTGAGGAGCGCCCCAAGCACCCGGTCGAAGCTCGGCGTCACCCAAGGAATGAATCCAATCAGCATGTCGAGGCTTACCATGCTCCAGGGCGGGCTCGCCATCGAGTATTTCGGGCGGATAGAGCGCGCGGCATTTACTTCCTTGGCAAGGCTGTCGTATCGGTCCTTATAGGCTGGGCCGCCGTCAATGAAGTTTGCGATCAGGTTGCTGGACCATTCAAGGGACCATTTGTCGCCGAAATGCTTTCGAAGCGGTGGACTGAAGAGGAGCTTCCAGATAGCGAGAAGGGTATCCTCATCGTTGAGTCCATATAAGAGCGTCCGCATTGGCATTGGTTCGGCTGGCTGCACTCCCCTTCGGATGCAGCGTTCCGAATTCTAAATGAGGGATGTCGCAATTCCGGGCCTTGCGCTATTCATGTACGTGCGCTCCTCCTGGCGGGAATGTGGTATAGTTCTGCTTTCCAATGGCATTCGTTTCCATGACGGCTTCGTGTATCCATCGACCAAACCCGCGGGTGATTCCGTGGCAGAGGGTCGGCATGGGCTAAGCGCAACATAAAGCCGATAGGAATGATCGAACGATCGACCCGCTGCCTCCTCAAAGTCAGCGGGTTTTGTGTTTTCAGGGGAGGTTATCGCTTTGAACGCTCAAGAGAACCCTGGCAAATTGCAGCCTGCCAAATTGAATTGGGACCGCTGCGCTCTCTTTCAGGCGGCGCGCCGTGTGGTTGTTAAGGCGGGCTCGGGCGTAGTGTGCAACTCCAGCCATGAGTTCGACCGGCAGCATATTCTCCCTCTGGTCCGTGATGTTGCGGAGCTGGTTCTCGGCGGCAGGCAGGTAGTTCTGGTTAGTTCCGGTGCCGTCACCTTGGGCGCAGCGGCGCTGAATCTGCACAGGTCCCGCTTGCGCGATGCGAGCGTGACACGCGCCTGTGCTGCCGTTGGGCAATGCCGCCTTGTGGAGGCTTATGCCGAATTTTTTCGCCCGCATGGGCTGAAGGTGGCGCAGGTGCTGGTCACCGAGGATGACTTCACCAACCACCATCGCTATCGCAACTTGCGCCAGACGTTTGAGAAACTGCTGAAGCTCGGAGCCATTCCCATCGTGAACGAAAACGATACGGTCTCCGATTTCAGTTCGCAGGCTCCCGCCGTCTTTCGCGACAACGACCGCCTGGCTGCACTGCTTTTGAGCAAGCTGGATGCCGATGCTCTTGTTTTGCTTTCCAATGTGGATGGACTTCTGGACCGCCTTCCCAGCGATGCGTGGCAGTCGCAGGTGATTTCGCTGGTCACGGAGATCACGCCCGAGATTCGCGGCTCCGCTTCGGGAGTCTCTGCCACGGGACGCGGGGGCATGGCCTCCAAGCTTCAAGCTGCCGAAATCGCGATGCTGGCCGGCGGCCTCACAGTGATTGCGAACGGAAAAACCGCTGGAATCCTGGGGGAAATCTTTGCCGGAAAGCCCCTAGGGACCCTGTTTTTACCGCGCTCGCGCATGGCGGGCAAGCGGCGCTGGCTGGCCTTTGCATCTACGGTGCGCGGTAGAGTCACGATTAACGCAAATGCTTGCACCGCGCTCCAGAGCCGCCATGCCAGCTTGCTGCTTTCCGGGGTCACTTCTGTGGATGGAACCTTCGCTGCGGGGGAAGTCGTGTTTGTTTTGGACTCCGGCGGGCAGATTGTAGGCCGGGGTATTGCGGAGTTTGATAGTGGAAGGCTGGCGGCGTTGCTAGAGCATTCGCGCCCGGTGAAGGGAACTCTGATCCGCCGGGAACGATTTTTGTTGCATTTGCCTCAGCAGGAAAGCGCACTCCGCCAGCCTTCCGAACCCGCGCAGCCCGAAGCGTAAATAGAGGAGGACAAAAACAAAATGAGCGCGCACCCCATCACATCTGAATGCGGCATTAGAAGCCGAGTCCTACGGACGCGCGAGGCAGCGCGCTCCCTGGCGCGCCTGCCGGGAAAATCAAGAAATGAGATCTTGATCGCGGCGGCCGCGGCGATTGAAAACCGCAGCGACGAGATTCTTGCTGCCAATCAGGTGGACTACGTTACCCTCGCGTCGGAAATCGCCTCGGGGAGGGTCTCCGAGGCGTTCGCTCGCCGTTTGCGTACCAGTGCTGTGGGTATTAAGGAGATGGCCGCTCGTGTTCGCGATGTGGCCGCCCTCGACGATCCGCTGGAACGCCCCCACGCAACCACCCAGCTTGACGATGGATTGACGCTAGTCAAAGTGCCGTGTCCGCTCGGCGTGATTGCGGTGATCTTCGAGTCCCGCCCGGATGTTATTCCGCAGGTTGCATCGTTGGCCATCAAATCCGGGAATGGTTTGGTGCTCAAAGGCGGTGCCGAGGCCAGCTGCACCAACGCCGTGTTGGCTTCCATCTGGCGCGAAATTCTTGTCTCTCATGATGAGGCTCTTGCCGATGTCATCTGCCTGCTCGAAGACCGTTCAGAAGTTCCTCTGCTGCTGACCCTGGACCGTGAGATTGATCTGGTGGTGCCGCGCGGCTCGACGGATTTTGTGGAGTACATTTTCCGCAACAGCCGCATTCCGGTTTTGGGACACGGCAGCGGAATCTGCCATATCTATGTGGATCGCTCCGCCGATCTGCAGGTGGCGGTGAACGTCATTGTCGATGCGAAGACTCAGTACCCGGCGGCCTGCAACTCCGTTGAAAAGATCCTCGTGCACGAAGACCTCTCCGGTTTCCTTCCAGTTTTGATCGGTCAGCTACATGCGGCTGGAGTGGAAGTGAGGGCCTGTGAGCGCACGGCGGCCACGTGCCCGGATTTGCCGATTGTCGCAGCCGGCGAAGAAGACTGGTCTACGGAATATTGCGATCTAAAACTCACTGTGCGGGTCGTGCGCGACCTGAATGAGGCGATTTCCCACATCAATCGGTATGGGTCGCGCCACACGGAGTGCATTCTTACCGAAGATCGCTCCGCTGCCGAGTTGTTTCTCAATGAGGTGGATGCGGCAAGTGTTTTCCATAATGCTTCCACGCGCTTTGCCGATGGATTTCGTTATGGGTTTGGAGCGGAATTGGGCATTAGTACCAGCAAGCTACATGCGCGTGGCCCCGTCGGCATGGAGGGCATGTTGACTTACAAGTACAAACTGCGTGGCAGCGGACAAGTTGTCTCAACCTACGCCCAGGGCCAGCGTTCGTTTCAACATCGTCGCATTTAACAGAAGGTACGGAAGATATAGAAGAAAGAAGTGATCGGAAGGCAGCTCTGTTTCTTAAGCCCTTCCGCTTAAGGGAAACGCATCATTTTTGCAAAGAGTCTGTTGTGTCGATATCTCTATAGAGGCGCAAACATTTTGCACGAAAATTGCCGTGAATCGTTTTTGATTATGGTGCATCCTTACGCCGTGGCAAGCGGGACTTAACAAATCTATATAGACGCTAAACTTTTCATGGCAGTGCTCGGCCATACGATAATTTAAGATTGAGAGTTCTTCCTGAGCATTTCTAGCTGGCAGTTACGCTTGCTCCTAAAGGGTTTCTTCGATGTGGATTGTTCGCCTAGCGCTCAATCGCCCATATACCTTCGTGGTAATGGCGCTGCTGATTCTGATCCTGAGTCCGATCGTCATCTTGCGGACTTCGGTGGACATATTTCCTGACATCAACATCCCTGTTGTAAGTATTGTGTGGCAATATTCGGGCCTGTCGGCCCGGGAGATGGCGGACCGCATCGTCAGCAATACGACGCGCGGTCTGACGACCACAGTCAACGGGATCGAGCACATTGAATCGCAGTCAATGGACGGGCGGTCCATTGAGAAAGTCTTCTTCCAGCCCACCACCAATATTCAGACCGCGCTTGCCCAGGTGACCGCCATTTCTCAAACTGCGGTTCGGCAGCTTCCTGTGGGCACGAACCCGCCGCTCATTATTCTGTACTCCGCTTCCAGTGTGCCCATTGTGCAGGTGGGCATCAGCAGCAAGAGTCTCCCCGAGCAGGTGCTGAACGATATTGCCGTCAATTTCGTCCGGCCGCAGATGACCACCATCCCCGGCGCAGCGATTCCTTTTCCCTATGGCGGCAAGCAGAGGGTGATTGCGGTTGACCTCAATACGGCTGCGTTGCAAGCCAAAGGGTTATCGCCCGTGGACGTTGTCAATGCGGTGAACGCGCAAAACCTGATCTTGCCCTCCGGAACGGCCAAGATCGGAGACATCCAGTACAACGTCGAGATGAACGGAAGTCCGGACACGGTCGCGGAACTCAACGATCTGCCTGTTACCACCAAGAACGGCACCACAACCTATATTCATGACGTTGCTTATGTTCGCGACGGTTTTTCTCCACAAACCAATGTGGTGCGTCAGGATGGTTTACGCGGAACATTGCTAACGGTCATGAAAAATGGCGGTGCGTCTACGCTGGACATCGTCGCCAACATCAAGCAGATGATCCCGCGCATCGCGGAAAACCTGCCGGACGATCTCGTCATCAAGACGCTCTTCGATCAGTCGTTGTTCGTGCGGGCCGCGATTGAAGGCGTTGTGAAAGAGGCCCTGATCGCCGCCTGCCTTACGGCGGCCATGATCCTTCTGTTTTTGGGCAACTGGCGCAGCACTCTGATTATTGCCATATCGATTCCGCTCTCCATCCTTTGTTCAGTTCTTACCTTGAGCGCGCTCGGTGAAACCTTCAATCTCATGACTTTAGGAGGACTGGCGCTCGCCGTTGGCATTCTTGTAGACGACGCCACGGTCGAGATTGAAAACATTGAGCGCAACCTTGCCATGGGCAAGGAGTTGCGGCAGGCAATTCTGGATGGCGCCCAGCAGATCGCCGTTCCTGCTTTTGTCTCTACGCTCTGCATATGCATCGTCTTCGTGCCGATGTTTTTCTTGGCGGGTGTGGCGCGCTTCTTGTTTGTTCCGCTGGCGGAAGCCGTTGTCTTCGCCATGCTTGCGTCGTACCTTCTCTCGCGCACCTTGATTCCCACGCTGGTCCTCTATTTATTGCGCAACTACCGGCATTCGTCTTCTTTGGAAGCGGAGCACGTTGCCCGCCTCGGCTTTTTTGCGCGGTTCCAACGCCGCTTTGAGGCCGGATTCGAAAAGCTGCGCCACGGTTATCAGGGGTTGCTGATTCTTTGTTTGGAGCACCGCAAGCTATGGATCTTCGGCTTTCTCGGATTCTGTGTGCTGTCGATGGGCATGGTGTTCTTCCTCGGGCAGGATTTCTTTCCTGAAGTGGATGCTGGTGTGTTCCGTATGCACCTTCGCGGGCGCGCCGGTCTGCGCATTGAGGAAACCGCGCGGCTTTGCGATGAAGTGGAGCGGGTCATACGGCAAGAGGTTCCCAAGGACGAACTGGTTACGATTCTCGACAATCTCGGCCTGCCGTATAGCTCCATCAACAACACGTACAGCACCAGCGGCACCATTGGAACGTCCGATGCGGAGGTCATGGTTTCCCTTAACCCGGAACATCATCGTCCTACTGCCGAATACGTGAAGCGTCTGCGTGAAGAGCTTCCGGCGCTATTTCCCAGCACCGAGTTTTTCTTCCAGCCCGCTGACATCGTGAGCCAGATACTGAACTTTGGGCTGCCATCGCCAATCGACATTCAGGTAACCGGCAAGGATTTGGCGCAGAACTACGGGATTGCCCAGCGCATTGCCAATCAGATGCGCCACATACCGGGAGCTGCCGACGTACACGTCCAGCAGTTGATGAGCAGTCCCTCGATCAAGCTGAATGTGGACCGCACCATGGCCCAGCAAGTGGGCGTCGATCAGAGAGACGTGGCTCAAAACGTCCTCGTTTCGTTGAGTGGAAGTTTTCAGACGTCTCCCGGATTTTGGTTGAATCCGACCAACGGAATTACATATAACGTTGCCGTACAATCGCCTGACTATCGCATCGATTCGCTTCAGTCGCTGATGAATACCCCGATCAACGCATCCGGGAACCAGGGGAATCAGGTCTTGGCGAATCTTGCCACGGTGGCTCCGTCGGTTGTGCCTGTGGTTGTTTCGCACTACAACATTTTGCCGGTCATGGATGTGTACGCAAGCGTGCAGGGGCGTGATCTCGGAGGCGTGGCCAAGGATACGCGGAAGATGCTCCAGTCGTTTGAAGGACATCTTCCTCGTGGTACGCATCTGGTTCTTCGCGGCCAGGTTGACGCTATGACCTCTTCTTTCATCGGCCTTGGCGTCGGCTTGATTATGTCGATCGTCCTGGTATACCTGCTGATTGTTGTGAACTTTCAGTCCTGGCTCGATCCGTTCATTATCATTACGGCTCTGCCGGGTGCGCTTGCCGGGATTGCGTGGATGCTTCTGCTGACGCGAACCACGTTGAGTGTGCCCTCATTGACAGGAGCGGTCATGTGTATGGGTGTGGCGACCGCGAATAGTATTCTGATGGTCTCTTTCGCCCGTGAGCGCCTGCAGGCAGGGTTAACCGCGACGCAGGCGGCGCTTGAGGCCGGCTTCACTCGCATACGTCCGGTCTTGATGACGGCGATGGCCATGATTATAGGAATGGTGCCCATGGCTTTTGGAATGGGCGAGGGTGGCGAGCAAAACGCGCCTTTGGGCCGTGCGGTCATTGGTGGCCTGGTATTTGCGACAATCGCTACGCTCTTTTTTGTGCCGGTCGTTTTTTCCGTGATTCACTCACGTACGGATCGCGAGGCGTCGCATTCGGCTATTTGAACAAGGACCCAATAGACTATGACTCAAGTTGTCCAACAAGCGCCCTCTCCGCGGACCAGCGATTCTGCCGGAGCAACTCCGCCTTCCGGCTCCAGCCGTGCTCGCGTTCTTGTCGTAGCGTTCCTGGCGCTCTTGCTTGGAGGAGGTTTTACCGTTGCGCGCCGCTTTGCGGAGCGCAAATCTCTCGTGGAGGAGACGGAAAAGCTCGCTATACCTACGGTTGCGGTTCTCAAGCCCGCTGCCGAGCCCGCAAGTGACGATCTGGTGCTTCCCGCGCAACTTCAGGCTTATGTTGAATCGGCCATTTATGCCCGGACCAACGGATATTTGCTGCGCTGGTATAAGGATATCGGCAGCCATGTAAAAAAAGGAGATCTGCTCGCCGAGATCGATACTCCCGAAGTCGATCAGGAATTGGCGCAGGCTCGAGCCACCAGCCGCCAGACTGCCGCCCAGCTTGAGTTGGCCCAAAGCACCGCCGAGCGCTGGGTAAACCTTCGCAAAACGGATTCCGTCTCGCAACAGGAGGCGGATCAGCAAACGAACGGTTATAAGCAAAGCCAGGCAAACCTTGCCGCCGCCGATGCCAATGTTCATCGTCTTGAACAGTTGGAGTCTTTCAAGCGTATCTACGCGCCCTTCACAGGAGTGATTACACAGCGTAGCGTCGATGTAGGCGCGCTGATCAATGCTGGCAATTCGGGCCAGGCCAAGGGCCTTTTTAACATTGCCCAGGTCGATACGCTGCGTGTCTATATCAGCGTTCCGCAGATGGAGTCGCCCTTTATTCGTTCCGGAGTGTCCGCGTGGATCGCTTTGAACGAGTTTCCGGGCAAGAAGTTTGAAGGAAAAGTTGTCCGCACCTCGGATTCAATCGATCCTGGAACCCGTACGTTGCTGACTGAGATCGATGTCCCGAATAGGTCTGGCGAGCTTCTGCCCGGTTCTTACGGCCAGGTGCATCTAGCCGTGCCGGTTACCACGGTTCGCATCTCCATTCCAGTGAATGCCTTGCTCTTTCGTCCCGAAGGCCCCCGTGTGGCAGTCGTTGGATCGGATCAAAAAGCTCATTTGAAGCCCATTACGATCGGCCGGGATTTTGGGACCAAGGTGGAGATCCTTGGCGGGCTCACCTCCAGCGACGATGTGGTTGTGAATCCCGCCGATTCTCTTGAGGATGGACAGCAGGTTCACGTTAAACCCAGTGAAGGACCGCGGCCGGCACGTTGAGCCTCTTTTCAAACACAATGAAACTAAAGAAGGTAGTCTCCGCCATTTTTAGGATGGAGACCCTGCGCAGCATATTTTTCCTTGGTCGCGGAAGTCTTTGCTTCGCCGCATTCTCCGCGTGTCTTTTTTTTGCGTGTCTTCTAGTCGAAGGCTGTGCTGTTGGTCCAAAGTATCAGCATGTGCCAACGCTTGCCCCGCCTGCCTGGAAGGAGCAGCCGCCCTGGCGCGTCGCCGATCCGAAAGATGCGATCCCCAAGGGGAACTGGTGGTCGATTTTTACCAATAAGGAATTGGATGGCTATGAATCGCAGGCGATGGCCTCCAATCAGACTCTTGAGATCTCCCGGCATCAGTTGGAGCAGGCCAGGGCTTCCGTTCGCATCTCTCAATCCGGGCTTTACCCCCAGGCAAACGCGGATCCGATAGCAGAGCGCTCGCGCGTTTCGGGCAATCGTCCGACCTTTGGAAATGTCACGAAGTTGGCTCCGGTCACGCAGAATAACTTCTCGGTGCCCGTAACCGTAAGCTGGGAAGCGGATTTGTTTGGCGGCATACGGCGCGGCGCGGAATCGGCGAATGCGCTCTATCAGGTTTCCGCCGCCAACCTGGAAAATGTACGTCTCGTGATTGCCTCCGAGGTTGCCACAGACTACTTCACTCTTCGCGAGCTTGACGACGAAATTGCCGTTGTAGACTCCGCCGTAGACTATCAGGAAAAAGGGCTTAAATTGGTGCAGAGTCGGCACGACGGCGGCATTGCATCCGGTCTCGATGTAGCCCAACAGGAAACCCTGCTCAACTCCACGCGCACGCAAGCCACCCTGCTTCGCCAGCAGCGGTCGCAATTCGAGCATGCGATTGCCTCCCTGGTTGGGGCGCCCGCGTCACTGTTTAGCATTCCCGTTTCACCTCAGCGAACTGCTCCTCCGGTTGTGCCCTTGGGCCTGCCCACCGATGTTTTGGAGCGCAGGCCCGATATCGCGGCCGCTGAGCGCCAGATGGCGTCTCAAAATGCGTTGATCGGGGTCGCCCAGAGCGCTTTCTATCCAAGCCTCGGAATCTTAGGCTCCGGCGGTTTAAATAGCGGTACCTTCTCCAAACTTTTTAATGCGCCCAGCTTTGTATGGGCGTTGGGCGCCGACTTGGCCCAGCCGATTCTTAACGGCGGCCGTCTTCGTGCCCAACTCGATTTTGCCAAAGCAGGCTATCAAGGCTCCGTGGCTGGTTACCGCCAAACGGTTCTTACGGCTTTTCAGGAAGTTGAAGATGGTATTTCCGGATTGGCGGTTCTTTCCAAAGCGGCGGAAACCCAGCAGCAGGCCGTAGAGGCCGCCCGTCGCGCGCTCCAGATTGCCAATGATCGCTACGTTGGCGGATTGGTCACCTACCTGGATGTCATTACCGCGCAGGAAAACCTGCTCGACAACGAGCGTCTTGCCACACAGATTCTTGGCCAGCGGCTGGTTACCTCGGTCGGTTTGGTCAAGGCGCTAGGCGGCGGCTGGGATGCTTCGAGCCTCCAGGCCATCCACGTGAGTCCAACGTTGAAAGAAGCTATTCAGCCCTGAAAGCCTTGGGTAGCTTAAGACATGAAGATAGCTTAAGACATAAGACATAAGACAGAAGATCGATAAGACAGATTCTAGATACAGAAAGACAAGCTATCTCATCAATAACCCGGTAGCAGGGCACGTTCTTGAGCTATGCTGCAAAACCCAGATAAACAAAGGGCCCTTAGCCAGGGTGCCTAAACCCCGTTGCAGGGCCCTCATGGTCAAACACGACTAAGGTGCTGACAAGGTAAATGAGGCGGAACTGCTGGGCGCCGAAAGTCCAAACTCGTTGTATGCCGATACGGTGAACTGGTGCGTTGCATCAACCTGTAACCCGCCAATGGTAAAGCTGGCGCCTGTGCCGGTAGTGTTACTCAGGATCGAATTGTCACGAATTTGATATCCCTTGATGCTACAGATGCCGGGGCTGGCATTTGACGACGCATTCCATTCGAGCACCACGCTGTCGGTTCCCGTCCGAGTCACTGTAAGACCAGATGGAGCGGAGGGCGGCCCGCTGCATGGGCTTTCCGGAGGAGTTTGCACAGCAACAAGTGCGCTCTGCAGCGACTGAACAAAAAACGGCAGAAGGGGGAATAGGTTGACTCTCTCTTCCGTCGCGATGTTGAAACGAAGCTGCGCGTCTGGCTGATCTCCCAGAAGGAGAAGCAAACTGGAACTCCCTATACCTGAAACCCTGGCCTCCCGAAACGGCTCACCTTGCCCGTTGATGACTACATATCCCGAAGGGATAAAGGGCGGATTGCTGCCCACCATTACGGGATTCCATCCAAACAGCACCCAATGGGAAGTTGTGTCAACCACGTGAAATCCTTCTGGGGTTGGGATCGTGGGCTGCCACAGGGCGGGAACATTGGGCGGTTGCCAGTTGCTTTCCGACGTATGAGCTTGGACGGCAGTAAACTCAATAGGATCAGCAAGAGGGCCGGCTACATCCACAAAAATAACCTGCTGGCCAGCGGAATAGGCCGTATCAGGTGCCCATAGTGGCTGCGGGGGCGGAATCGGCGTTGGAGTGGGAGTGGGGCATTCCTCCACGATAAAGGCCCAAACATTCGGATCAGTGCCCGGTTCAACGCCCTGGTTTGCGGTGATTGCTTGGAACACCCCTCCTTCGACGCCAACTTCGGAGCTATTTACCAAGCTTCCTGCGCCATAGGGAGTGACTGAATTCCAACGCGGTATCGGTCGAGATACCCCACCGCAAACGGCAATCGTTTCCGTGGGAAGCGGTATAGGCTGCCATAACGCTGGTGTATTGGGCGGCTGCCAATTGGCCTCCGATCTGTGCGCCTGAATGGCTACGAACGCAGCCGTTCCAAATCCCACGCGGGCGCCCACGGCATAGGCAGTGTTGGATTGCCAGGGGATAAACACTTGGGCTTCTGCGAGCGGCGAAATCATCAGCAATACGAAGAAAATGCTCTTCAAAAAAACGCTTTTCATAGCGATCCTCGCTTCTGAACTTGGAGCCGGGACCCGGCTTAGACGTTGTTTAATAAACGTCAAGCCGGAGATTATCCCATATTTAAACGATTCAATAGAGGAGTAATATTCCGCGAGGTGGTCTGCGATTTAGGTTGCCAAGCCGAGGCTGAGAATACCGGCGCTCGACTCTACGCTGCACCTCTACCGCCCCCGATGGCCGACCCTCCTGTGCCCCAAAGTTCAAAATGTGATGTCGGAGTGTTTGGGCCGTTGCCAATTCACGATACAAGTTGCTAGACTTCATCAAACATAAAGATTGTGTCTAGGGTTCCGCTCGCTGTTTTGAGAGTGCAGTGAGGATTGCGACCAAGCGACACCACGGTGCATCATCCGGCCGACAACTTACGGCATAAAAGGCCTGAGGTAGACTCCAAACCCAGAAATGGGTGGAAAGTAGGTCTACTTTTATGCCCTTGATTTCCGCCGATTGGCCGGTTCCCATCAGCCCGGGTTTTCTTCAAGGCAGAATCATTCGACTTGAACCTCTTGCGTCAAGCCATGAAACCGAACTTCTGAAGATTGCAGACGATGAGCAAATCTGGCGATATCTCAGTAGCGACGCTAGAACGCCTCGCTCCATGCACGACTATGTCAATGCCGCGCTGCGCGATCATTTAGCCGGAACAGCTCTGCCATTTGTTGTACGTGCCTCACTCGATGGTCGTGTGATTGGCATGACACGCCTCAAGAGCATGTCCAGAGAAAACAGAAAGGCAATGGTAGGGTCGTGGTTCGAACGGTCGGCATGGGGGAGCGGAGCAAACACGGAATCAAAACTCTTGCTCCTGCAATTTGCATTTGAGTCGTTACATTGCTTTCGAGTTGAATTTCAGACCGATAGCCGCAATCTTCGTTCAAGGTCGGCCTTGGCCAAAATGGGTGCTTTCGAGGAAGGCACACTTCGGTCGTACCTGATTACAACCGCCGGTCATCGCCGAGACACTGTGGTCTTCAGCGTGCTCGATAGGGAATGGCCTGAGATGAAGCACAAGTTACTAGGGCGTCTAGCTACCAACATCCTGGATCTCCATAGCTGGGAGGAACCTGGCTCGGGATCATTCGCAAATTGGGCTGTCATATCTTCGGATCTCGACGTCGATTCCCGCCTCCGGCATGAATGGTTTCCATAGCAGTAGGAGAAGCCCGCAGAGCCGGATGGCAATGGCTCCACGTGGGCCGAGTCAAGGGTTTGCAATAAATGTGGGGCATCTATATGGATAAAATAGATCAAAGCTGGCCAAACCATGTCGGACAAACCTGAAAACGCCGCACCACAACCGCCCCTTACCGAAGAGCAAATCCGCGCTCATACGGTGGGAGCGTTGAAGCAGTTGTCGGAGAAGATTTCGGTTGTGGATTATAACTCGCAATGGCCCGAACTCTTTCGGCAGGAGGCCGAACGGATTCGCGGCATACTCAATGGCCGTGGCTTGCGTATTGAACATACCGGCTCTACCTCGGTGCCAGGTCTTGCTGCCAAGCCAATCGTCGATATGGTTCTGGTGGTGGCCGATTCCGCAAAGGAAGAGGAGTATGTTCCCGCTCTTGAGCGGAATGGCTACATCCTTCGTATACGCGAAACAGATTGGTACGAACACCGCATGTTCAAGGGCCCAGGTGTGGACATCAACCTGCATGTCTTTTCGGATGGCTGCCCTGAAATCGATCGCATGCTGTTGTTTCGCGACTGGCTGCGAACCAACGATTCCGATCGCGATCTCTATGCGCGCACCAAGCTCGATTTGGCCCGGAAGGAATGGAAATACATGCAGAACTATGCCGATGCCAAGACAGAGATCGTAAATGAAATTCTGGCTCGCGCCTCTGCTGCCTCAAAGTAACTCCAAAGAACACCCTTCCTCTGCGCGCCCATCCGCATTCCGAAAATGTTATACATTGGAGCACTCCCGAGCGAATATGGACTTGGGAAAGGAGATCCGGCATTGGGCCATACGAGACTCATCATCTTCCTGCTTGCGATTGCGATGCAGGTTGAAGCGCAAGAAAATCCTGTCCACACTTATGTAGCTGCCCACAGACAAGCCATTGTGCAGGAATTCACCGGGTTTTTGTCCCTTCCGAACTTGGCTTCCGACCCGGTCAATATCAGAAAGAATGCAGATGCGCTGATCGAGCTTTGCCGCAAGCGCGGCCTGAAGGCGGAGCTTCTGCAGGTACCGGATGCACCTCCCGCGATCCTGGCCGAACTGCCGGGCGATGCCTCCCGGAGTACAGTCACTTTCTACGCGCACTATGACGGGCAGCCAGTCGAGAAATCCAACTGGACGCAAGATCCATGGTCGCCGGTGCTAGTGAATAAGAACAGCAATCCCGCCTCGCCGGATGATCCCGAGACTCGTATCTATGCCCGCTCTTCAAGCGACGACAAAGCTGCGATTATCGGATTGCTGACCGCTCTCGATGTCCTGCAGGCCGCTCACATGCGGCCCTCGGTCAATCTCAAGTTCCTGTTTGAAGGAGAAGAAGAAGCCGGCTCCCCTCATCTTGCCGCCATTCTTTCGAAGTATTCCAGTCAGTTGCAATCGGATCTCTGGGTAATTTGCGATGGCCCTACGAACCAGGGTGGCGAGCCGCAGCTTGTGTTCGGAAGCCGGGGTGTCGTGACAGCCCGGATTACAGCGTTTGGTCCAAATCGCCCCTTGCACAGCGGCCATTATGGAAACTGGGCGCCCAATCCCATCATGGAAATTGCGCAGATCATCTCTAAATTGCGTAACACCGACGCGGAGATAACCATTCCGCATTTCTACGATTCCGTCCGCCCACTATCTACGGCTGAGCAGGCCGCACTTAGGAATGTGCCTGGCGTAGATTCCCAGTTGCGGAGTGAACTTGGACTTGGGCGTACAGAAGGCCGCGCGGCTCTGGCCGAGCAGATATTGAAGCCCGCTTTGAATCTTGATCGGATTGAAGGAGGTGGTTCCAGCGGCGATCCGGCAAATGCCATTCCCTCCTCGGCAACCGTCTCCATCGATTTTCGTCTGGTGCCCAACCAGACGCCTGAGATTGTTCGCAATTTGTTGGAAAACTATCTTCACCAGCTTGGTTATACCGTTGTCGGTAAGCCGCCTACTCCGTCCGAGCGCCTGCAAAATCCCCAGCTCCTGCAAGTAACCTGGGGCGCGGGATACCCGCCGCAGCGCACAGCGATCGATTCCACGGTATCGCAGGCTTTCATCCAAGCCGCCCGCACCGTCACCGGAGACCGGCTGGTGCTCCTACCGACCTTGGGCGGAAGCACGCCCTCCTTTACTTTTGAACAACAATTCAAGAAGCCGGTCATTGGGCTGCCGATTGCAAATTACGACAACAATCAACACGCTGCCAATGAGAATTTAAAGCTAAAGAATTTGTGGGAAGGCATTGAGCTATTCGCCGGAATCTATCGGACTCTCGGAGAGTATTGGAAGTAGTGGAAGTCACGAATGCTGGTAGGAATCTCATCATGGCCGTACCTGTCACAGAAAACCCGTTCGCGATCCTGACCTTGGTTGCCGCTCCGGCCGTATTTACCAATGCCTCCTCGGTTCTCGCTCTTGGTACCAGCAACCGCCTGGCCCGCGTGGTTGACCGCACCCGTCAGTTGAGCCAGATGCTTCAAGCCGCTCCGCCTTCCGATATCTCTTCAAAGCAGACCTGGGTGCTGCATTTGGAGCGCCAGGAAAAACGGGCAATTTTGTTGGTGCGCGCGATGAGCTTTTTCTATAGTGCGGTTGGGGCATTTGCCGCGGCTAGCCTGGTGTCGCTCTTGGGCGCGAGTCTCGTGGGGATTCGCTACAACCTTCCGTTTGAGGTCGTGGTCGTAGTGAGCCTGGTCGTGGGAACGGTTGGCATCGTGGGACTATCCATTGGTTGTGCCCTTTTAGTAAAAGAAACTCATTTGGCCCTGCTCAACCATGCGGAAGAAGCCCGCCAGGCAAAGGGTTGGGCGGAAGGTCGTCCCCAGTAATGAAAACTCCTATCGCACGATTCCTGCCTCAGAACTCACTGTAGCTTCAAACACCGCAACAGGCTCGGAAAAGCCCTTCAAGGAAATCGGAGGGAGGGGCTTCAGCACCACGTCTCCGTTGAGTTCTTCCGTTACCGCCTCCGATATCAGTACTTGCCCCGGTTGCGCGCTGGAGCATAGCCGTGCGGCCATGTTGACCACGCTTCCAATGGCCGTATAGTCTTTGCGTGCGCTGCTTCCGATAGGACCTACAACAACCTCGCCTACGTGAATGCCCGCCCCTATCCGCGTTCCCGGCTGGCCATCGAAATGCGATTGCAGCGACTTGATCATCGTGTCTGCCGCCCGTACCGCTCGCAAGCACCGGTCGTCTCCGGAGAACCATGCAACCAGCGCATCTCCCACAAATTTGTCCACGTCTCCGCCGTGTTTCTTCACGATCTCCGCTTCAATGCTCAATACCTTGTTGAGCAGTTCGATCACTACTTCCGGGTCCCTCGCTTCAGCGAACTTGCTGAACTGGCGCACATCGCAAAATAGGATCGCCAGCGATGTCCGCTGGATCACCGCATCTCCTTTAGTATGGTTGCGGATATGTTCGAAAGTGGCTTGCGAGAGAAAGGGTGACATTGCCAGCCGCTCTTGTAACCCTTTCACCATCTCCAGGAACGAACGGCCTAGTATGCCGATTTCGTCTTTTGCGCCCATGCGTCTTGAGCTGCTCTTGATAAGAAGATCGGCCTCATCCAATTGTCCGTCGCTCACGAACTTTGCCGCATCCGCCAGCCGTATCAACGGTCTCGCAATGGGACGCGATAGCAGTAAGCCCGCCATGAGTCCTGCAAAGAGCGCAAGAGAAGCAATCAAGATCAGGCTGCGCTCCAGCTTGCGGAAAGGTTCGAACTTCTCGTCGAGCGGCTCCACCAGGGCAATGCGCAGGCCCGCCGGATTGTGGATTGTGTCGAACTCATCCGCCATGCGTGTGTCCATCACGCTGTATTCTTTTTCTCCCTGGCTCAAACGCATTTCAAGCGCCATGCCATTGCCTTCCACCATCTGCGCCAAAAGCTTGTCGAGAGGCAGCTTTAGGAAAATGGGATCGCTGGTTCCCAGCAGGTGGGGCTTGACCTCATCGATGTGCCAAAGAATCGCATCGCGTCCCGTGTGTTTCTTGATGTGCAAAGCCAGCCCGTCGTTGGCTTGAAAGCCGAGAATGAATATCTCCCCATGGCGGTTGTTGCCGTTGAGCACAGGCACCGTGATTAACTCGTACAACTGGCCTGTGGGAGACTCCCAATTTGTAATCTCGCCCTGATTGGCTTCCGTTGCAATGCCGGGAAAGCGCCACTTCATCGCTGCCTCGCCGCAGGGCTCTTGGCCGGCCAATGCGATAGCTACGGGTTTTCCGTCAGGCAGAATCACCGCTGCCAGATCGAATGTATCTTCAGGGGTAATCGGGGTCTTCCTGCCAACCAGTATCTTGCCGGCCCAATCGCAAGCGCCGGCGCGGTCGCCTGCCTCGGTTACCTGCACCAATGCGTCGGACCCCGCAATGGCGGTTGCTTCCAGCAGGTTCTCGTGCAGGTGTTCGCCCTCCATGGCTACGAATGTTGCCTGCGAATCCTGTAGCTCATGCCGGACATCGTCCTTCACTTGTCGTTCGGCGGAAATGCCCACCATGATCAGCACAGCCAGCGTGAGCGCTCCGACTGCTCCTGAAACAATAATGACCAGCTTGCTGCGAATGCTAATGTCGTTGAAGAGGCGAAACAACGCTTGAGGCTCCTCTGATTTCTTCCATGCGATTTTGGCTTTGGTGAGTTCTTTTCCGGACGGCCTAAAGCGTTTTCAGGCTAAGTGTCTCCGGGAATTGGAACTTCGACGCGGCTCTCCGTCCAGAAACCTTTGAAAACGCTATAAACATTAACCCGAAATCACTCCCTGCAGTTTGCAGAATTTCTCCCTGTTTCACCTAATGAAACCATTTCCTTCTGGCTTGCCGGTGAATTTTGAAACATCCACGATAGTGCCTAAAGGACAATGGCCTGTTGTCATATAGCACTTGACCTTAAGGACGATCCAAAATGGGAATGGAGCCACTGCCTGTTTCATCAAAGGAATAGGCGCCGACAAAACATTCCAACGGTGAAGCCACTGACCGCAGTAGCCTCTCCTCACACGACCAACGTAGGAACCAAGAACGAACCCAAGGAGGTTCCCCAATGAAAAATATAAAACTCCTTCTGGCAGCTTTCCTGTTCGTCGGTTCGCTCGCTGCAAACAGCCAGGGCCGTTTGGACCGGCCTGAGAAACCAAGGCCCCATCCCCCGACGAACCCCACCGGTCCCGATACCGGCGGCGATCCCATGCCTCTACCTCCATTTCCCGGGCCCGACTTTCCCGGCGGTGGAGATTTCCCAAATTAAAGAGCAGCCATGAGGCACTATTTATCCACCATCGACTACGGGCTATGGCTGAGCATTATCGTGCTTCAGTTGGCCGCCTGTTGGACGGTGGTGAAAAAGAGTTTCTATGGTAGCTGGAAAGCCTTTAGCTACTACCTATTTTTTGTAGCTGCTCAGTCCGAAATCCTTTTTGGCGTTTCTCAACTGGGCAGCTACAAAACCTACGCATTTGTGTACTACGCCGGGGGCTTTACCGAAGCCGTCCTTTTGACTTTGGTCGTTCTGGAAGTGCTGGTCAAGGTTCTCGATTCCTTTGAGGCGCTGCCGGGACGCACGATTGCCTGGTTCTGCGCCTGGTTGGTCGTAGCCGTCTCTCTAGCACTAGTCTTGTCGTTAAGTCATCTCTCCCGCAATTACAACGTGTTCATAAATCTGCCGCTCACCATTCAGAGGACCGTCTTTTTAGTGGATGCGGCTCTCTTATGGGTGGTGCTTCTGCAGGCGAAGACGCTGGGAGTAACCTGGAAATCTTCGGTGGCCGAAATTGCCATTGGATTTGTCCTCTTCCTCACCGTGCAGGCGCTCTCCAGGTTTCTCGTGGGAATCTACGACAGCCCAATATTCATTAGCATGGCTGGGCAGGCGGGACAGGCGGCCTATTTGTTCGCGCTGGTCGGCTGGATCTGGACGATGTTCCATCGCGATCCGCGGCCCGCGCCGCCCTCCACGGAGACCGTAACCCGCATGCGGGCCTATGCTTCAGGTCCCCAGGTTACAAAAGAGAAAATGCTCGATTTCATTGGCGTGAAGGTGCGTAAAGTGGAAGAGGAAACAAACGAGGCCTAATGGGAAGTCTCAGCTTCTGCGCTTTTTCGGTCTTGTACCCGGCCTTTCCACTCGCCCCCTCGCCCCAGCCAGAACTTAACCGCTGAGTGCAGGGTGGCTCCTGAATAAAACAGGGCGATGAACGGTAGGGCCAACGCCCAGGCCGCATTCAAGCGGTAGTATCGGATCATTGGCAGGTAGGCGCAGGTCATCATGAGCCAGGCTATCGCCCCCATGGCGATGGGGAACGGGCTTCGAGAGAACAGCAAAAGCATCGGGACTAAGTACGTAACCACCAGCCCTGCCAGCGCCGCAATCAGGACCAGCGCAGAATGGTTCAACTGGCGGAAAGCGGTTCGTGAAATCATCGTTTCAATTTCAGCGAACGTGCCGTAAGGTCGGACGCTCGTCGCCGAATCGGAATCCGCCAGGCCCAGCCACACCGTGCCGCCATCCGTTTTAACGGCTTTCGCCAAAGCGCAATCGTCGATAATTTCGTTGCGAATGGCCGCAATGCCGCCCGCCCGTTCAAGGGCCTTTGGACGTATGAGGATGCACCCGCCTGCGGCCCCTGCAACCGCCTTTTTGCGCTGAGCGATCCATGAGGGTGGATAGATTTGGAAGAAGAAGAAGACAAAGGCCGGAATCAGAAATTTCTCTGCCAGGGATTCACAGTGCAGCCGGACCATAATAGACGCCAGATCGTAGCCCCCAGCGTCTGCAATGGAAACCAGAGTTGCTACGTTGCTTCGCGAATGGACGACATCCGCATCCGTCAGGAGATAAAAGTCCCCGCTCCCGCCATGAAGAGGGAACCGCTCCCGCGCCTTCTCCAGCCCTTGGTGTACAGCCCACAACTTCCCCGACCATCCTGGTGGTAGAGGCTCACCGGTAATGACCGTGAGGCTTTGTGACGCGCCGGCTTTTTCAGCCGCTCGCACTGCTGCCTGGGCCGTTCCGTCCTGGCTGCTATCGTCCACGAGGAATACATGAAGGGAGCCCCTGAAATCTTGCCGCAGGAGAGAGGTGATGCTGCGATCGATAACATCCACCTCGTTGCGTGCGGGGACAACCACCGCCACATTGCATGGAGCGTGCTCGCCGTTCTTGGGACCGGTTTGCGGAAAGGCTTTGAGTTTCGAAACCTGCCAAAAGCTTCCTCGCCCCCAAAGCAAATAAATCCAAATGAGAACGGAGAGAATTCCGGAAACGGCAGGGAACATGAGGGCCTATTGTAACTGGCCCTCAGCCGGGGAGTGTCTTACAATATGAGTCGCAAGGGAAGATGACGCCATCTGCATGATCAGCATATTTGACCTCTTCAAAATAGGGATTGGGCCTTCAAGTTCGCATACCGTGGGGCCGATGCGCGCCGCGCGTACGTTCTTGACTGAAATTGACGCTAACTCGAACGGCGTGAGTGCGCTCCAGGGCGTCCACCGGGTGAAGGTTGAGCTTTATGGCTCCCTGGCTCTTACCGGGAAGGGACACGGCACCGACCGCGCCATCCTTCTTGGTTTGCTGGGCCACAAGCCGGACGAGGTCGATCCCTCTCTTGTGGAAGACCATCTCGCCGCAATTCGCCGATCGAAGACCATTGCGCTCCTTGGTCTGCATACGATCGGCTTCGATGAAAGCCCCGATCTGCTTTTCCATGGTGCTGAAGTGCTGCCCTTCCATTCCAATGGCATGCGGTTTACCGCCTATAGTGCGGACGGAACGCCCGTGAAGACAGGCGTCTACTACTCGGTGGGTGGAGGATTCGTGGTTGCCGAAGGTGCCGCGAGCGCTCCTGTCTCTGAGGTGAAGGTGCCCTATCCCTTCAAGGATGCCGCCGAACTTTTGGCGCTCGCACAAGAGAACTCCATCACCATTGCTGAATTGGTCGAGGCCAATGAAAGGTGCTGGCGTTCGCCCGAAGAGATTTATGGCCAGATTCGCAAGATTTGGGAAGTAATGCAGGCTTGCGTACAGCGTGGCGTGAGTGCCGATGGCCCCCTGCCCGGTGGATTGAATGTTCAGCGCCGCGCCCGCCACTTAAGCAGCCTTCTTCTGAAGACGCACACCGACGATCCACTCGATGTGATGGATTGGGTCAACGTCTACGCAATTGCCGTGAACGAAGAGAATGCCTCTGGTGGCCGGGTCGTCACCGCGCCCACCAATGGAGCGGCAGGCATTATTCCCGCGGTGCTTCACTACTATCAGAACTTTTGCAAAGGGGCTTGTGAAGAGGAAGTTAGGCGATTCTTCTTTGCCGCTGGAGCGGTGGGTATCCTTTATAAGAAGAATGCTTCAATCTCCGGGGCCGAGGTAGGCTGCCAAGGGGAAGTTGGCGTCGCCTGTTCCATGGCGGCGGCTGGGTTGGTGGCTGCGCTCAATGGCAGCAACGAGCAAGTGGAAAATGCAGCCGAAATCGGCATGGAGCATCATTTAGGTATGACCTGCGATCCGGTTGGAGGTTTGGTTCAGATTCCCTGTATCGAGCGGAATGCCCTGGGCGCAGTCAAAGCCATCAACGCCTCCCGCATCTCGATGCGCGGCAACGGCTCTCATCAGGTGTCGCTCGATCAGGTCATCAAGACCATGTACCAGACCGGCCTCGATATGCAGGCTAGATATAAGGAAACATCTCAGGCGGGACTTGCCGTATATGTAGCCAAATGCTGAGTCTTCACCTACAATGAATAGTCGCGGCGCCGGTGCATGGGAATTGGGCGGGATTCGTCATATTTTTAGAGTTAGTGATACAGACTGAAGGCTTTGAAGAATATCAACGATATAATTCGTTGATTATAAAGGCCGATTGATTACACTTCACGAATTTGCATTTCTTCGGAAGGGCCGAAAAATCAATAGGTAATCAATGGGTAATGAGCTTCAAGGCTAGAGCGTATTCCTAAAGCCCAGGCGGTTTCGGGGACCGAGCAAATCATCTCGCCGCTAGAAAAAAATAAGGGAGCAGATGTATCTGCCCCCTTTCTTGTGGTTCGTTTGACTCTCCGGTTTACTTGCTGTCCTTCTCCAACTCTACCGCCGCCGATTCCACCTGGCTCGCGTAATCTTGTAGCGCCTTCGCTGCCCGGATGATCTCTCCTTCCGCTTCCTGGTATCGCTTCTCTTCAATAGCTTCGCGAATGCCGGGCAAAGTCTTGGCTCCATATCCCGTGTAGTACCCCGGCGCGTAAATCAAATGCTTGTACCAGGGACGCCTCGGCAACCCCTGACCGTTCGTGAGCGACCGCTCCGCGTGCAGCAACTGGTCGTTCAAATTCACCAGGCTCTGCGGCGAGGATTTCGGTGTTCCGCTCGTGAATGCCTTCAAAGCTCTCGAGTAATGGGCCGCGCTCAGGTTCATGGAATTTTCGGCATTGTCCAGAGGAGCAAAGTTAAGGAAGGGAGGCGCCTCGTCTCTTGCCGGAGGAACCGTAGGCCGTCGCGGATCGGAGGCCGCACCGTACAAGCCTTCATCGAGTGCCTGGTTCCGATCGCGGACCTCATCCTGCCTGTTCTTGAGTAGTGTCTTTAACTCGTCCGAATAGCGATGGATGGTGTCGGCAAAGTCGGTAAAGTCGAAAGGCAGCACGTCCGCGTCGGCAAAGCGCATGACCATGGTGCCGCCGGTTTGGGCGAGCGCCTTTCCATAGACAAAGTCCGAGTCGGAAAAGTGCGTATACCAGTAGAAGTCGTCGTAGATGGAATGGTAGATTCCGCCTTGGTCCTCGCCACCGTAGCCGATGTTAAGGGAGGCAATTCCAAGATGGTCGAGAAACGCTGTGTAGTCGCTGCCCGAACCCAGCGCCCCAATGCGAAGGTCGCCGCGGCTGCGCAGTTCGCGCCTGTCTATCTCACCCTGCCGTGAGCCGACAAGCCGTCTCGCCTGGCCTCTCTTCCACACGGAGATGTTCTTTTCCGGGTCTGTAATGTCCCGCGCTACTCCGTTCACGAATTTTTCAAGAGAGTGCGAGCCTTCGGCCTCGAGATAGCCTCGTCCATTGCCATCGGAGTTGATATAGATGGCGGCATGCTGCCTCAGTTCCTCGCCGTGATACTCGGCCCACTCGGTCGATCCCAACAGCATGGGCTCTTCTCCATCCCACGCGCAGAAGATGATGGTGCGCTTCGGCTTCCATCCTTGTTTCAGCAGTTCCGAGAGTCCACGCGCTTCTTCGAGTAATGCTACCTGTCCTGAAATCGGATCTTCGGCGCCGTTAACCCAGGCATCGTGGTGGTTGCCTCGTATCACCCACTGGTCTGGCTGCTCGCTTCCTGGAATTTTGGCGATTACGTCATAGACGGGCTTGATGTCCCAATTCGACTGCACTTTCAGATGGACCTTCGCCGGGCCAGGCCCGACATGGTAGGCAATCGACAGCCCTCCGCGAAAGTTGGCGGGAGCCATCGGCCCTTTCATGGCTGCCAGCAAGGGCTTGGCGTCGCCATAGGAAATGGGCAGAACCGGAATCTTGGTGATGGTGGCGGCGTCTTTGATCGCCAACCGCTTCACGTCGCCTTTGGCCCCTACTCCGGGTGTGAGGGGGTCGCCAGGGTAGATGGGCATATCGAGCACGCTGCCCCTCTGCACTCCATTCTCATTCCTCATCGGCCCGGCCGGGAATACGTCATCATCAAAATAGCCGTCGTCCCTGGGATCGGAATAGATGATGCAGCCAACGGCCCCATGTTCCGCTGCAACCTTGGGCTTGATCCCGCGCCACGACTCGCCATAGCGCGCAATCACGATCGCGCCCTTGACGGAAACTCCCAGCCGGTCCAGCTCGTCGTAGTCCCTCGGAAGCCCGTAGTTGACATAAACGAGCGGGCCCGTAACATCGCCATCGATAGAGTAGGCGTTGTAGGTGGGGAGCTGCTCGCTCACCTGGTTTGAGGTCCCATCGGCATTCACCGCCGGTTCCTGCAGCTTTGCGGTGAAATGCCCTGGCTCGATCAGCTCAACCAATCGCTCTTTGGGCGTGGGGAAGAGTACGTCAAAGGTTTCGATCTGTGCATCCAGCCCCCAGGACTTGAACTGCGAAAGAATCCACTCGGCGTTTTGCTTGTCGTAAGGCGAGCCTACATGGTGCGGACGGGCACTCAGGCGCTGCATGTTGTCCCGCAAGATTTGGGGATTGGGAATCGTTTTGAACTTGTTTTCCCAATCGCGCTCCGTGCGCGAACCGGAGGCATTAAAGCCATAGAGAGGTTCGTCGTCATTAAAGGCCGAAACGGGCTGAAGCTGAACCAGCAAAACAAAGGCCAGGATTGTGGGAACGGCCAGAAGGGCGCTTCTCATGGGACGGATCAGTAAGGTACGGATCAATGATGTGCGGATCAACGAGGGACGGATCATCGAGAACTCCAGGGGGCAAGTCTGCCGAGGCTTGTTGCCGAGGCCGCCTTTGCCGCATTTTTAGACTTTGCTTCTTCAGATTCGTTTCTTGCAATCTGCTTCTGCAGATTTACTTCTTCAGAATGCGTTTCGAGAAACGCGTAAGAACACGTTTTCTGCATACGCTCTTTTTCCGCATACGTTCTAGGCATTTAAGTTTTAAAGACGCGCAAATTGTATACGAGAGCCCCGCCAAACAGGAGGTGGGAAAGTTAGGCAAAAGCAGAACATTTCGCAAAGAAACGTAGAGCGAGATCTAGGCTTAGCATCGGGGCAGGCATCACGAACGCACGAATGAACGAAGGTGCTTGAGCCATTTCTGCCCTTGCGCCCTCTGTGTCCTCCGGGTTTTTCTCTGTGTCCTCTGTGGTAAAGGTCTTGGTTTTACTGATCTCTGACCGCTGAATGCTAATTGCTAATTCACCCCACGCATCAGAACCTCGTTTGCCGGGCACTCGCGCACGCTGGCGCTACATGCCTGGAACTGCAGATCTTTCGTCAGGCAGACCTCCAGATTCACGAGTTCTCCAGCGTGGCAGGAGAGCCGAAACGCCCCCTGTGGAGCACTATTGGCCGAAGCAAAGTTTTGCTCAAGCTCTTTCGCGTTGAACTTCTGCTCATGATCCAGGCCGCGAATCTGGTCCGGGATCTTTAAGGAAGTGAATGCCTGTTCGACTTTCTGAAAATACTCCTGCGCCGAAAGTCCGCTGCACGTTCCGTGCTTCTCCCATTCATGCTGGATCAGACCGCGGCTCGGCATAAATTGCGCCATCCGGTCAACGGTATCTTTGGCCACAGGGCTAGCCGGGGCGCAGGACATGGGAGGCGGTCCGCTCTGGGACTGCGGCCAAAGGCCATGGAGAACAAATGCCGTGTGTCCTCCGGATCGGCACTCGCTGGAGTGGTCGCTAGGATGCCCGGCACAATAGTTGGGAGCCCATGAGAGCGAAAGAAGATAGTAGTCAAACGTGCCGCCTTCCCCGTTCGATGAGTTGCGATTCGACCGGTGCCGCTGGGAAGTCGCCCATGAATCGGTGGACATCGAAGATATAAAGGTAGCCGCGCCGCCAAAAACGAGCGCGCAAACAAGGCAAATGAGGAAAAATCGTTTCATCGGGCGCAATTGTAAACCAGATTGCACCGAAACGGTGTCTAGGCAATCGGAGATCGCTCAACCGGCATGCGAATCATAGGAGAGTTTCGATGTATATGCCGCACGAGTTGCATGTGGACGAGTTGCGTATGGAAGACTTGTGCATTGAAGACTTACGCATGGAAGAGTTGCGCGTCGAACCGTCAGGCAAAAAGGCCGCAATGGAAATTGAAGCAATTTGCAACCTGGCTTGTAGATGTTCCGGCCGCCTGGGCCGTAAACCTCTGAATCTTCACGCTGGCGTCGATGGTATTTCGGATGCACTTTGGAATGTCGAGAAGTCAAGACAGGCGAACTGTTTTTACAGAAAAGGATACCCCTTTAAATGTCTTCAATGTCTTTTTGCTCTAATTGTGGCGTAATGACTCAAAGCACCGGCACAGCTTGCTCCAAGTGCAATCGTTCTTTATCTCCCGCATATCTGGGAGCTGCTTCGGGAGGATCTTCGGCAGGGACCGCCGTCAGAAACTCTGCCGGTTTCTGGATTCGTTTGGTCGCCTATCTTATCGACTTTATAGTAATTTGCTTGGTGAGCGTTACGATTGGGGCGTTGATAGGATTCGCGGCCTTTGCCGCTGGGCTTGGGAAGAGTCCCGTGGGCCACGCCTTGCTGATCCTTGTTCTTCAGGGAATCGGTTTTTCGATCGCCGTTCTCTATGAGGTGGTGCTGATTCAATCCGCCTGGCAAGCCACGCTCGGAAAGCGCATCCTCGGCCTAAAAGTCATAGACGAATATGATTCAAGGCTTTCCCCCTCGCGCTCTATCGGCCGGTTTTTCGGTAAAGCTTTATCCGGCATGACTCTTGGCATTGGATACTTAATGATTGGTTTTATGGATCAGAAACGCGGCCTCCACGACTTGGTTGCCGGCACAAGGGTGGTAAAGCTATAAATCGCCCGGAAGAATGGGTTACGTGAAAAGCGAATACAAGACCATTTTGCGCCCGTTCTGACCAGCAACTCTGACTGCCGATCCCGCTAACCTTGATGACGGCATTGGTTTATTGAGCGGCAGAGAGGGAACATAAGCATTTGACTTACCAACTGCCTCCTCGGCCACAGAAGAAGAAATAGGAAATCACAAATTATGGCGACGCTTCCATCCAAGCAATTTGTGAAGGTCGGTTTCTGGCTGACCGGCGCGGTCGCAGCAACCTGCACAACATATTTTCACTTTAAATACGGCTCATTTGGTTGGGCGTTAACGGATATTCCCTTTGTGTTCCTATTGTTCTATGCATTCTTTCACGCGCTAAAAGATCGGGCGACTTCCCGTGGCTCCTCAATAGAACAAAAGGGTGGTGAAAATACTTAAAATTTCTAGCTGGAAATGAAATTGAGTTGTCTATTTAATGGATAGCCGATTGCCCATAACGAATCGTTGGTGGCGGCCGGATTGGCGGGCAAAGCGGGATTCACCGGATGGTGTGAACTCACGAGAGAATGCAGACGCAGTCTTCCAGCTCATGGTAGGCATTGCGGCTACCCTGAATAAGCCGATATTTCTAACACCTGAGTTTGGAAGTGCCCCGCAGGAAATGCTGCGCGAACTTGCAGTATGCTCGGCAAATCCTGGCGAGGCAGAAGTGAGAGACCTCAGGGGCTAGCGAACGTCTGAATCCAAAGGCAAATCAAAGATAATGACGAAGCTTTGCCATGGTTGAGTTTTGGCGGTAGGGCGGTGCCGGAACTCGTTGGCGCCTTTAAGAAGCAACAAGGCCTTACCTGGGTGTCATGAAATATCAAGTAAAAGACTCGTCGTTGGGCATTCTACGACGCTAATAGGGCGAATCGCTCAAGTTCTAACTACCTCATATTCACTGGTGACCAGGCCGCTCTTGAATTGACGAGTGCCAACATGCCGAAGCTGGATATCCTTTGGCGTCTGTCCGAACAAAGAAATGCCATCCCCGATTAATACGGGTACGCGCGTAATTGTGAGTTTATGGACTTGTCCGGCGCGCAGGAATTCTTGAATTGTCAAACCGCCATCCACATAGACATGCTTGGCCCCTGTAGCTGAGAGCCTTTGGACGATCTGCTCCGGCTCTCCGCTCATCTGTTCAATCGGAGCATCGATCTCGGCAAGCGCGAGCGGGCGATGGCTCAAGACTATGATGCGCTTATCGCCGTAGGGCCAGCTTGGCAGCTTTGCAACAACCTCGAACGTGTTGCGGCCAAGCACAATGGTGTCGATGCTGGAAATGAATTCGTCGTATCCATGGGGCTCACCGCCATCGGCTGGCAGGAAATCGTATGCGCCGTTTCGGCGCGCGATGAACCCGTCAAGACTGGTTCCCACGAAGACCGACAATTTCATATATAAATCTCCTCCCTCAGCACAAGCCGTCAGCGATAGAGGTAGGGGCGTTCAACGAGGAATGCTGCCGCATACTCGTTTATAGGTGCTGGCTGGAGATTGGCAAAGAGGAAATTGAGGGGTTTTACCGGAATGGCTGCCCACAGAATTAAAGACCCGGTCGCAGCCGGGTCTAAAACTCAATCAAGAGGGAGTCGATTTGGAATCAAGCAGAGTGGGGTTGTAGCTTGCTAACACCCTCTGCCTGCGGGCCTTTTTGGCCCTGCACGATTTCAAATTCTACGTCATCGCCTTCCTGAAGACTTTTATAACCTTCAGACTGGATGGCACTATAGTGGACGAAGACATCGGGGCCGTCATCGCGGCCAATAAATCCGAAGCCTTTTGCATTGTTAAACCATTTCACCTTACCTTTAATTCGAGACACGATCCTTACTCCATGGGCCAAGGAAACACGTTCTTGCTATGCACCTAGACCATCTTTCAAATTGGGATTGCCAGTGCATTTGGGCGGGACGTAACATGCCGTGAGTAGCCTTTAATTTTTTCCGGCTTTATCCGTCCTGTTACCCGCTACTTTGGCTTTGAAATTATTTTCCTGCTACGGCCCTGCATTGTCAACTCGATAACCAAGAATTAGAGACTGTTAATTTTTTAAATTTAACATTTCCCGTATAAATAATAACAGTTTGTTAAGTTATAGGCATTCGGGTGCTCTCGCAAGTCCCGATATGGAACTTTTACATACGCGCATTACCCTGGAAATACCGGGGAAACCGCTACGGAATTCAAAGGGTTTTCCACCAGGAAGATGTGAGGATTCTCTAAGCGGAATTTGTTGGGAACACCTTAGGTATGTACTAAGCCCGCCAGTAAGGCATTGAGGACAACGTCCAGGGCCGGGCACAGCGATCCAGGTTTTGCCGGCCTGCCGGCATTCCTGAACCTATCACCTAACCCGTGTTAGATCCCAATCGTTCAACGCCGCTTCGTCGGCTTTTTCGATTTTTGTGGCTGCTTGGTCTTTTGTGGCTTCTGGGTCTTGTTCAGCTTTTGGTCGAGCCAGAGCACCGACGCGATCGTCTTCGCATCCTGAATTTTGCCCGAAAGGGCCATCTTCAAGGCTTGGCTTAAGGGGAAGAATCGCGACGAGATGCGCTCATCCGCCTCCGGCTGAGCGACGCCCTCTTTGAGCTTGCGAGCCAGATAGACGTGCATCACTTCATCCATGAAGCCAGGGCTTACATAGAACGACAAAGCCGGCTGCCACTTTGCCGCCGAGTATCCGGTTTCTTCGAGCAGCTCTCGCTTGGCGGCGGCCAGCTTCTGCTCTCCCGGCTCAATGCGTCCCGCAGGAAGTTCCCATAGCCGTTCATTGGCGGCATAGCGAAACTGCCGCTCTAATAAGACAAGCGGCTCCGGCCCCGATTCGTCCACAGGCAGAATCACAATGGACCCCGAATGGCGAACGACCTCCCGCACTGCTCGAACGTCGTCTGGTTCCTGTACGTCGTCGGAAACCACGCTGAATACGCGTCCCTGGAAAACAGTCTTTGAAGAGATGACTCTGGCGGAAGCTTTTTGGGATTTCATGACAATCAATATAGCCGAGCTGTTTCTGTTATGCTCCCGGACGTGGTCACGCCAACGCGCATACCCACTCATATCACCATTGTTGGCGCAGGTAATCTCGCCCAGGTGCTGGCTCCCGCCTTGCAAGAGGTGGGATACTCCATCGATGCCGTCGTGGTTCGGGATCGTGCGGAGTCCAGGCGGCGGGCCTCGGCCTTAGCTCGCAAGCTGCGAACGCGGGCTCTCCCATTGAACGAAGCGAGCCCGGTGTCCGATTCGGATATTGTCTGGCTCTGCCATACCGACGATGCCATAACGGCCACCGCCCGGTTGCTTGCCAAGCGTCCTGGATCGAGATGGAAAGGCAAGGTCGTCCTTCATTCTAGTGGCGCGCTCACCAGCGATGCTCTTGCTCCCCTGCGGAGTTTGGGAGCCTCTGTCGCCTCGCTACATCCCATGATGACCTTTGTTCCGGGAGCGGCCTATCGTCTGGCCAAGGTGCCTTTTGCGGTTGAGGGAGACCGGCGCGCTATTGGGGTTGCCAGGCAGATCGCCAAGGCCCTGCAAGCCGAGATATTCACCATCGGCAAAGAGAGCAAGGTGTTCTATCACGCGCTTGGCTCATTCTCATCTCCTTTGCTGGTTGCTGTGCTGATCACTGCCGAGCAGGTTGCGCGTGCCGCCGGCCTTTCGGTTCCCCAAATGAAAAAGACCGTAAGGCCACTGGTGCAACAGACCATTCAAAACTATTTCGAGAAAGGGGCGGCAGCTGCCTTTAGCGGTCCCATCCGTCGCGGAGATGTCGAAACCGTGCGCCGCCATCTCTCGCATCTGTCCAAAATTCCCGAGGCTCGCGAGGTCTACCGGGCACTGGTCCATTCGGCGCTGCTGCATCTGCCCGCCAAGAACCAGAATGCGGTGCGTGGGCTTTTGAAGAAAGCCTTATAACGGCGCATTCAATTGGCAACGCCGGAAACACTGGAAACGCTTGTAAAATCGTCCGCATGTTGAATTCAGCGAAAATTGTCGGATTTGTTCCCACCCGAGATCCCCAGCGTGCTCGGGCGTTTTACGAGGACATTCTGAGCCGCGTCTTACCTCGCTTGCGCTTCTTGCGAGACGATCACTTCGCCCTGGTATTCGAATCCGACGGGACCATGGTGCGCATCGCTCACGTTCCCGAATTCACTCCCATGCCGTTCACTATCCTCGGCTGGGAGGTGGACGATATTCAACAGGCCGTGCAAGATCTCAAGAATCGTGGCGTTCACTTTGAGCTGTATGAACAGTTCCAGCAGGAGGAGTCGGGAATATGGACGGCTCCAGGCGGCGCAGCCAAAGTGGCCTGGTTCAAGGATCCGGATGGCAACGTGCTTTCGCTATCGCAGCACGCTGCATAATGAAACGGCGTCGGGGTTTCCACATCTCGCTCGAAAAGAATGCCTGCACAACTGTGCAAGAACCAAGAATAAGGACCAGGGATTTATCCTTGCTCCCGGGCACGGTTTTGGAATCAAGCGGCTTTAGCAGCCGTCGTTCGCGCATCGCGACTGGAGCACGCGCTCACCGTGTCGTGAACAGATGTCCCATCTTTTCTTTCTTGGTATTGAGATAGCGTTCGGAAGCGGCGTTGGCTTCTACCTCGCAGGGAACGCGTTCCACCACCTTGATTCCCACGGCCTCCAAAGCGGCAATCTTCTGCGGGTTGTTTGAAAGCAGCCGCACGGCGTTCAGATTCAGCGCTTTGAGGATCTCCGCGGGAAGCTGGAACTCCCTGTGGTCGGCCTTAAAGCCAAGGTGCTCGTTGGCCTGCACAGTGTCCATGCCCTTATCTTGTAGTTCGTAGGCTTGCAGCTTGGCCATCAAGCCGATTCCCCGGCCTTCCTGCTGCTCATACACGAGCACTCCTGCGCCATTCCGCGCAATGAGTTCGAGCGCCAGTTCCAGTTGCTGACGGCAGTCGCAGCGCAGCGAATGGAAGACATCGCCGGTTAGGCACTGTGAATGGACGCGCACCAGTGGCGGCGCCGAATGAATATCGCCCAGGACTAAAGCAACGGCCGATTCTACGCGCCGGTCGTCGTCAAACCTGCCCTCAAACCCTAAAATCCGGAAATGCGCAAAGCGGGTAGGGAAATCCGCCTCCGCGACCTTGCGAACTGTGTTCTGTGAAGTCACTGTAGTCATTATATTCAAGTGGATAGCTCTGGGGTGCTTCCTCCTCACAATAGATGTGGGACGCCGAAGCCACGATTCATCGATCGCGCCGTTGCATCGATTGCCTTTTATCAAGTGAGGCTTTGCGGAGGAAAATTTTCGCCTTGCGTCTCGCTTGCTTCCCAGCCCGTCCCCCCAAGCCTCGCGGGACCTTGCCATCTGCCTAGCCTCCAGGCATAGCTTGCGCTGAGTTATACTGCAAAGGTTTCTTTCATCGGAGGCGGAGGACACACATTCATGGCGTCATCGGCAGTCGCATACGCAAAGGAAAACCAGCAGAAGTTTCTCGGCGAGTTGAAAGACTTGCTCCGCATCAAGAGCGTGAGCACTCTGCCGCAGCATAAGGAAGATGTCCAGCAGGCTGCGGAATTTGTGGCCGAGCATATGCGCGCCATTGGTCTGGAAAACGTCGAGGTCATCCCGACCAAAGGCCATCCGCTGGTCTATGCCGACTGGCTCCACGCTCCCGGAAAGCCCACCGTGTTGTGCTACGCGCATTTCGACGTTCAGCCGCCTGACCCGCTCGATCTTTGGATCTCGCCTCCGTTCGAGCCGACCGAGCGCAAGCAAAACCTCTACGCGCGCGGTGCGGTCGATGATAAGGGCCAACTCTGGATGGAAGTAAAGGCCATCGAGGCCCTCATGCGTGGGCACGACGGCAAGCTGCCGATCAACGTCAAATTTCTGTTCGAAGGCGAGGAAGAGGTTGGCGGAGAATCCATCGCCGCCTATGTACGCAAGGAGCGCGCCAAGCTGAAGTCCGACTTTGCCCTCGTCTGCGATACCGAACTGTTCGCGCCCAATCTTCCGACGCTGTGCGTGGGCTTGCGCGGTCTGGTCTATACGGAAATAGAGGCCGTCGGCGCCAAGACCGACCTGCACTCAGGCATGTATGGCGGTGCCGCTCCCAACCCGTTCTTCGCTCTCATCGAGATCATCAGCAAGCTGAAAGACCCAAAAGGGCACATCCTGATTCCAGGGTTCTATAAGAACGTAAAGGCCCCGAGCAAAGATGAGTTGAAAGCCTGGAAGCGCCTCCCCTTTAACGAAGAGCACTACCGCAAGACCGAAGTCGGCTCCAAGGTTCTGACCGGAGAGCCGGGCTTCTCTGTGCTCTACCGCACTTGGGCCCGCCCCACTCTTGAAGTGCACGGCATGCCGGGTGGCTTTGTCGATGCCGGCGCCAAGACGGTGATTCCCGCGAAGGCTTCCGCCAAGGTCTCCATGCGGCTCGTGCCAAACCAGGACCCCAGCGACATTCTCAAGAGATACACAGACTTCGTGAAGAAGCTCACGCCCAAAGGCATTGAGACCAAAATCAAGGTCTACAGCAAGGGACAAGCCAGCGTGATCGATACCGACAATCGCTACATCCAAGCTGCCACCGAGGCCCTGGGAGAAGTCTTCAAGAAAGAGACGGTCTTCATCCGCTCCGGTGGATCGATTCCCATCGTTACCGACTTTCAGGACGTCCTCAAGATTCCCAGCGTGATGATGGGCTTTGGACTGCCGGACGACAACCTGCACGCGCCCAACGAGAAGTTCCACATCCCGAACTTCTATCGCGGCATTGAGTCGATCATACGGTTCTTCGAGAAGCTCGGCGAATAGAAACGGGGAAAAACAGATCTTCGAGCTTGCTGCGAAAATTTGAATTTACGGACAAAGTGAATCGCCAGGTTCTGGCCATGCGGAAGCGTGGATGCTCCCTCCGCGAGATTGCGAAGACCATCGGTTGTTCACGGTCTACGTTGAGGAAGTACGGCCCTCCGAAGCTTGGGTCTCTCCTGCGGCGATTCAAGCGGGAAGAGTTGGACCGGATCGCCGCATTGCGCAAACGTGGCCTTACCGTGCAAGAGATCGCCATTGCCGGTGGGCACTCGCAGAGCGCCGTTGTCTATCAGGTTCGCAGGTTGGGCGTTGCCCCTGAGGAGCCCAAGCCGCGCCGTCGCTCAGAGATTACCGACGACTTGAGGAAGCGCGTTGTGGCTCTCCACAAGAAGGGCCATAACCTCTCAAGAATATCGAATCTCACCGCCCTTGCCAGGACTACGGTGCGTTCCATCGTTCTTGCTGGCGGGCGTCCTCCATCTTCGAACCGTAGCCGCTTCCGTGCAAGAACCACGAAAGAGGAGGAACTCCGCATCGTCGAACTGCGCCGGGCAGGCAGTTCGCTGCAGCGCATTGCCGATGAAGTTGGATTGTCCAATTCTGGTGTCTTGATTGCTTTACGGCGCAATGGCTTTCCCCCAGGCAGGATTACATTGCTGCGCCTTGCCGGGCCGCTTGGAAGGCGCGTCAAGGGACTTTGTAAGGTGAAAGGATGCAGGGTTCGGCAGTTTGGAGCGGGCCTTTGCACCCGCCATGAAGCGGCCCGGCGACAGGGGCGTATCGACAAAGACGGGCGTTCTCTACCGTCCAGGTGCGAAGACTGCAACAAGAAGATCCCCTGGAAGCGCCGGGAGCAGCTTTGCGAAAACTGCAAGAGGGCCCGCGCGAAGATTTTGGCCAAGATCAACCGCGACTATAACAAGGGACGAATCGATGAGAAGGGCCGTCCCACTCCTTCGATTTGTGAGGAGTGCGGGAAGAAATTTCACCGTCTACGCAAGGCGCGCTTTTGCGAGAGTTGTGCCGTCGCTCGCCAGAAAATGCAGAATACGGTGAATGCCCGTAAGTACCGTGCACAGCGGGCAAAGCAGCGGCTCTCCGATCGAAAAAAACGATAAAGTTCTTTCATCGCTGCTCTCCTTTCTCTGTGGTTTCAGCGAAAAAATAGCGGCCATCCCACGAAGGGTTTGCGCCCTAATTTACCTTTTCTACGCTGAAATCGACTTGGAAGCGTAGAGGGTGAACACATGAGGGTGGAATTCGATCGTAACTGGGATTCTCGCGACAATCACCAGAGCAGGCGAAGCCGGAATGAAGTAGAGCGTATTGTAAAAGCAACTTCAGAAGTTGCTCAATTGCGAGGTTCCGACCTAGGTCGGGCTGAACGAGTGACCGTAGTAAAAGGCATTCACAATGATCGCGTCGGCGCCCACATTACCGTGCAATGCGCATTTGAAACGTACCACATCTATTTAACGCGGGACTATGACCGCGATGGATTTGTCTGGGAGCCTGCGGTTGTCTGTACCGGTTCCCAGGCGCTTCAAGGGGATGTTGCTAGAACGAAGTACTCCACGGGCGGCACGCTCTATCGCACATCGCGCTAAATAGGAGTAGCCCACTTTTAATCCCTGGCCACGTGTTGACAGTGGTCCGAGCGATTGATCGTTGTGAATCAATAGCGAATAACCAGAGGGAGATTGGGCCTGAGATCTTTGGTCTTTCCCTTCTTGCCATTGTCGAATGTCAACTCCACCGTCCACTCGTTGCCTGGCTGAAGATCGAGAGCGTGCATCTTGCTCAGATATAAAAGCGGCTCGATGGGCTGGTAGGTCTTTGGCGATAGAAGGCGAGTGGCGGTTATCCGATGAACCCCCAAAGGATGATCGAAACGCGATGCCCGTGCTGCTTGCTCATTCTTGTCCGATAGGACTCTTGGGCTGACGAACAGCGATGGACTTGTCGTATCCTCGCGTGGGGTTAGCATTTCAATGGCCGAGCCTTCCGGCAGCCAGGGCGCAGTTACAGACCAAGTTGGAAATGGAAAGGATTCGTCGGATGTCGTCGTACGGTGAAACCCTATGCCGATTGGACACCAGCCGCTGGAACGCCAGAGCATCCGATTCCTGAACTTCTCGGCGGCTCGTTCTAAGCCTGGTTTCACGGCAACGGTAGAGTCGGGCCACATCAATTCCAGGAAAGCATTTTCGAACTCGACCGTAATCGATGCCGTTCCCTGACCGTCATGCCGGTTGATGTCCGGCGATATCTGCAAGCCTGCACGCTCCAAGGCGGCGCGCTCCGGTGCGTTGGGTGAAACCATGATCCATACATGATCGAACTCAACGGGTGATTGTGCCTTCGCTGGTGCCAGGGCAACCATAAAGATCGTTAGAACAATCGCGGCTAGTTCCAATGCCTTTTCCATGGCTCAATAGACCCATGAGAGCGAGCTAAGGTGAGCACCTTCTGAATGTTGTTGGCAACCCTGATTTTGAACCCCGTGGATTTTGAACCTATGAAGGGCGGCATCCAAATCCATGAGCTCGAACCGGCGGCCTGAATTTCCCAACGCCACTTCTGAGCCAAGCGCAAATCGGCCCCTCGGCTATTGCTTCCGCTTCGGGTTCGGGCTACCCTGAAGTTGGCTCTCGCGACCATCCCACTTCCTCTATTTCTGCAGTGAGATCAGTTGTGGGCCAGTTGTGCAAGTGCAATGCAATAGGATGGGTTTTTGCGGGGATATCCACAACCTATTGTGGGCTGCCTCTTGACCGGCAGGAACTCTGTGGGTACAGTAGCTCCAACAGGGTTACTCTACTCCAGCCATGAGGCCCGCAAAGGATCACGATCCTCTTTTAATTGCCCGCACGATGCCGTGCGTATGCATCTGGCCATTTCCGAAGGAGTAGGAATTTGCTCAAATTAAAGAAGCTGCAAATCCTTGGTTTTAAGTCTTTTTGCGACCGTACGGAGCTGAAATTTCCGGGCGAAGGTCTCGCTGCGGTTGTGGGCCCCAATGGATGTGGGAAGTCCAACATTTCCGACTCGATCTCATGGGTTCTCGGCGAGCAATCGGCAAAAACGCTGCGCGGTTCGCGCATGGAAGACGTGATCTTTGCCGGAACGCGCGACCGAAAACCGACCGGCATGGCGGAAGTGTCTCTCACCTTGATCGATCCAGAAGTCTATGAAGGGAAAGTTTCTGGTGAACCCGAGATCGATATTCGCGATGAAATGCCTAACGCCAGCGCCAACGCTGACGACGATTGGGACGAGGCCTCTGTACGCAAGGCCAATGCCGAAGCCACCGATCATGCTGTAGCTGAGGTACAGCCCGGCCCTGTAGAAAATTCAGTGGAAGGCTCGCACAATGGCGCTATCGCCGAAGGCGAGGAAGGAGCCTCCGCCGAGGGTGTAGAGGTGGAAGCGGCTGCTTCCGCAACGAACGCAATCAACGAGATTGCTTCGGAAGCCAAAGAATCTGGCGACGCTGCCGAATCCGCCGAAGCAGAAGACGGCGATGCATCCGTGGACGCCAACTCGGTTGTTCTCAAGATTCGGCGTCGCAAATTCAAGCCCGCCACTCTCGCGCGCGGGGAGATCGTGGTTACGCGCCGTCTGTTCCGCACCGGAGAGAGCGAATATCTGCTCAACGGCAAGCTCTGCCGCCTTCGCGATATTCAGGACATCTTCATGGGAACCGGCCTGGGGCCGGAGTCTTACGCCATTATCGAGCAGGGACGCATCGGTCAGATACTGAGCAGCAAGCCTTATGATCGCCGCGCAATCATCGAAGAGGCGGCGGGAATTACCAAGTTCAAGAGCAAGAAGCGCTTGGCGGAAGCGCGCCTCGAACAGTCGCGCCAGAATCTCTCTCGCATCAACGACATCTTTGAGGAAGTCACGCGTCAGATGAACTCCCTGAAGCGGCAGGCTTCCAAGGCCGAGCGCTATGCCCGCCTGCGCGACGAAATGCGCGAAAAGTTGCGGACTGTGCTGGCCAGCAAGTTCGCTCAGATGGAGCGCGAGCATGCCGAGCTGGACACGAACATTCAGGAAATTACCGAAGCGATCCGGACGCGCAGCGAATCCGCGCAGGCTACCGAACAGGAAAACTCGGAGCGCACCCAGCGCGGCTACACCATTGAGAGCGAGATTGCCCAGAACCGGCAGGTGGTGAACAAGCTCTCCATCGAGACCGACCGCGCCGTATCCCGCAAAGCCAACAACGAGGAGCGCTGTGCAGAGCTAGATGCCCGCTCTACGGCCTCGCAAACTGAACTGCAAACCGCCGAGGGCCAACTATCGGCGCTGGAGAGCGAGTTGCAAGCCAACCGTGAGTTTGCCGAATCGGCGGCGGCGGAAGTAGCGGCAGCCCAGCATGAATGGCAGGCGCGCCAGCAGACGTGTAATACCGCGGCGACTGCTCTTGGCGATGTCGAGCGCCAGCAGGAGGCACGCCGCCGGAATGTGATGGAGGTAATGTCGTCGAGCGCGCAGGTGCGGAATCAGATTATCCAGGCAGAAGAGCACATTGCCTCGCTCGACCGCGAAGCCCAGCGCCTCGAAAACGAAATCTCCGCCGCACAGGTGGACCGCGAGAGCTTTGGTGGCAAGCGCGGGCAGATTGCGTTTGAATTTGAAACCATGACCCAGTCGGTCGCTTCCTTAAGCGCTCAGATCAAGGATGTGCGTGGGCAGATCGAAATTAAGCGCAAGGAAGAAGAGACAGCCAAGCGCCAGCTGGATGGGTTGCGCGCTCAGTTTGCCACTGCGCTCGGTAAGAGGAACTCGCTCGAAGCCGTCATCAACGAGCACGGCTACTCCACTGAGTCGGTCAAGAGGTTGTTTCAGTCGAACGCTATCGGTGGCAACTTTACTCCTGCCGGTGTGCTGGCTGACTTTCTCGATGTCGAGAATCGCTACGAAAGCGTGGTGGAAGATTTTCTTCGTGATGAACTGAACTACGTAGTCGTTAAGTCGTGGGATTCGGCCAACGAGGGCATGAAGCTGTTGCGGACCGACGTCGATGGACGCGCCACCTTCCTCGTCCATCCGGAAGACTCGCAGGCGAGGTTCTCCTTCGCTGCCGACGATACTCCGCTCTCGATGCCTCGCTCCGAGGAGTTGGTGCCGCTCAAGCACTGCATCCGCGTGCTCAACGGCTTTGGCCGGTCGTTGGAGGTCATTCTGCCCAAGCTGCGCGATGGCTACATTGCGCCCGACAACGGCACTGCGCGCAGCCTCGCGTTGGAAAACCCGGATGGGTATTTTCTCTCGGCCACTGGCGAGTGTTTCCACAACGTAACGGTCACCGGCGGCAAGCAGCGCAATGAAGGTCCGCTCTCGCTCAAGCGTGAGCTGCGCGAAGTCATGAAAGAGGTTGCGGAACTCGAAGCCGCCATGCAGAACGAGCAGGATAAGATTCAGACCCTTGCGATTGAACTGGTGGATCTGAATCGTCTCCTCTCCCGGCTGGAAGAGGAGCGCCGCGAGGCGGAAAAGCAGGCATTGACCTCAGGCCATAACTTGAAGCAGTTGGAAAGCGAACTGGCACGTATCGAGCAGCGCTTGAACAGCTATCGGGTGGAGTTGGAGCGCAACAAGACGGCCCGCGGTGAAAAAGAAGCGGTTGCCTCAGGCAAGCACGAGCAGGCGGAAGAGCTTGAGCGGAGGCGCATGGCGATGGAAGCGGAGCTTGCATCCGCACAGGATCAGCTTGCCGAGTTGAAGAGGGTGCGCGACGAGGCGGCACAAGTAGTCGCCGATACCGCCGCCAGGCTCGCCGGGTTGGAAGAGCGTCGCCGGGCTGCAAACTCCGCACTGCAGCGCATCGAGACTTTGTTGAAAGAGGCTGCGCAGCGCGTTGCATCGCTTAAGGCTCAGATCGAATCGGCCTTCGCCGAAAAGCAGCAGCGTGAAGCCGAGAACGTGCAGATTGCCGAGCGGCTCACGGCGCTTGCCATGGAAAAGTCCGCTTCGGAAGCGGTCGCAGTGCAGCTGCAGCACGAATCCGATCAGGTTCGCGCTCGCATCGCCGAGATTCAGCAGGAGCTCAAAGCGGTGCGCGCAGAGCTGGACGCAGCCCGCGAGCGCAAAGGTGACCTGGGCCAGCAGCTCGCCAAGCTCGAATCCGACTTGGCTCATATGTCGGAACTGTGCCTCAGTGAATTATCGATTCCTGCGGACGAACTGAAAGCCAACACCGAAATCCCCAGGATCGAAGGCGAGGCGCTGGCGGGCGAAGAGCAGCTCTACCGCGAGATGCGCACCAAGCTCGAATCCATGGGGCCGGTCAATATGATGGCGCTCGAAGAATACAAGGAGACCGCGCAGCGTCATGAGTTCCTGCTCACGCAGCGCAAAGATCTGCTTGATTCCATCGAGAACACCCACGCCACCATCAAGGAGATCGACGACTTCTCACGCCAGAAGTTCCAGGAAGCCTTCGATCGCATCAACGAAAACTTCCAGATTACTTTCCGCAAGCTGTTCGCCGGCGGTCAGGCATTCATGCGGCTCACGGACGAGGTGAACATCAACGAAAGCGGCATCGATGTCGTTGCGTCGCCTCCCGGAAAGAAGTTGCAGAACGTCCTTTTACTCTCCGGTGGAGAGAAAGCGCTCACGGCTCTTTCGTTGTTAGTCGGCATCTTCCAGTACCAGCCTAGCCCGTTCTGCATTTTGGACGAGGTGGATGCGCCGCTCGACGAAGCCAACGTTGGCAGGTTCACCGAACTTATCAAGGAAATGTCGGTGCATACGCAGTTCGTCGTGATCACCCATAGCAAGCGCACCATGAGCGCTGCTCCGGTCATGTATGGCGTTACCATGCAGGAGCCGGGCGTGTCCAAGGTGGTTTCGGTAAAATTTGGGCAGGATAGCGTGGCGTCCAAGGCCGCTTCCGCATAGGAGTAGGAACACCCGTACATCGATTCATGAAGGAATGGATGGATGGCCTATGGCCTATAACCCGATGACCCATGACCGAATGGCCAATGAAGCTGAATAATTGTGCCCGTTTTTTTTGAATATGGGTGCAACGTTGGGCTCGTGTCCGGAGTTTTCATATTTGCGAACGAAGAATCTGGTACAACCGTGAACCACATGTGAACCGTTCGTGAACCATTCGTGAAACATAGAAGAGCGCGGACTTATCTGTGCGTTTCGCGGGGATTGAAATCGAGCGGCATGAGCCGCTACGCACGAGTTGCAATCGAATCTGGCTTTCAGCTTTCGGCAATGTTGATTTTTTCGTTAACTCGCTTCAAAAATTAGCTCGCAGCGGGAGCGGTGGAAGCCGCTCCCATCAAAGGGCTGGCGCGTTCTGCCTTTGTTGGGTTGTTTCGCCAATCGAAAAAACGGGATTGTCAAGTTAACTCGTTTTTTACTCGGTTGACAAAAAATGTTGAGCGGCTAGAATACGCGTTCGCCCTGCTGAATTGTGTTTTTCCATCATGAATAATTCCAAGACCGTAAATCGAGTACTACTTCAAACAGACTTTCCGGAGCTTACGCTGCACGCGCGGGGCAAAGTGCGCGATCTCTACAGCCTCAACGGTCAGTTGCTCTTCGTGGCCACCGATCGCATCTCGGCATTCGACTACGTGCTGGGAACCGGCATTCCCGAAAAGGGTAGGGTTCTAACGCAGCTTTCGCTGTTCTGGTTCGAATATCTTAAGGATATAGTCCACAATCACCTCGTCACCCCCAAGGTTGAAGAGTATCCTGCGGCGTTGAAGCCTTATGCCGATCAGCTGCGCGGGCGTTCCATGCTCGTGAATAAGGCGCAGATGATCGATATCGAGTGCGTGGTGCGTGGCTACATTTCCGGCTCGGCCTGGAAAGAGTACCAGCACGACGGAACCGTGTGCGGAATCCAGCTGCCCAAAGGGTTGCAGGACTCCAGTAAGCTTCCAGAGCCGATCTTCACTCCCGCGACGAAGGCCCTCAGCGGTCACGATGAAAATATCTCGTTTGCCGAGATGAGCAAGCGCACCGGGCCGGAGTTGGCGCGGCAGCTTCGCGACTTGAGCATCGCGATTTATAAGAAGGCCGCCGATTACGCGGCTGGCCTTGGAATTATCATTGCGGACACCAAGTTTGAATTTGGCCATACTTCGCACGGTTTGGTGATCGCGGACGAAGTCCTCACACCCGACTCTTCTCGCTTCTGGCCTGCCGATAAATATGCGGCGGGTCGGGCGCAGGAATCGTTCGATAAACAATATGTTCGCGACTACCTGGAGACGATCAAGTGGAACAAGCAACCGCCTGCGCCGTCTTTACCGGATGAGGTTGCCCAAAAGACCAGCGAGAAATATATTCAGGCATACCAGATTCTGGCAGGGCGCGAGTTACCGGTGGGGTAGAGTTTCTGCAGCACATGAATGCGCTGGATTGGGTGATTATCGCCATCGTGCTCTTATCGACGGTGATTGCGGCGGCCCAGGGTTTTTTCTTTGAAGTGTTTTCGCTGGCTGGGGCCATTGGCGGTTACTTGCTGGCGGCGTGGGGCTACGGGCTCGTGGCTCCGTGGTTTTTGCCCTACGTAAAGTCGGCTTCGTTTGCGGATTTAGCGGGTTTCCTAACCATCTTTTTTGCCGTTCTGCTTTTGGCGGGGGCCACTGCGCGCATTGCGCGTTGGGCCATGCGGGAAGCGGGACTGCGCTGGGCAGACCGTTTTCTCGGGGGCGCTTTTGGGCTCGTGAGAAGCGTGATCATCATCACCGTGGGACTCATGGCATTGACGGCATTTGTTCCCGAGTCGTCGGAGTTGGCGGGATCGCAACTGGCGGGCTACTTCCTTGTGGCGGGAAGGGCGGCGTCGTGGATAGCGCCTTCAACCGTACGGCACAGATTTCGCCTCGGCATGGACAAGTTACGCCAAGGGGCAACCGCAGTGCAAAATGCCACGAAACCGGGAAAATAAATTTCATTGACACAGTGAAAGCGAGGAGTCTGTGAAAGATCAGCTCGAAGCACTCGTTGCCCAGATGCATTCCAACGGCATTCTCTATTCCGAGGCCGTCCGTGAATTCAAGAAGCGCTTCATCTTGAACGTGCTTCAGCAGAACAAAGGAAACCAGTGCAAGGCCGCTCGCGAACTGGGCATGCACCGCAATACTCTGAGCCGCACCATTGGCGAGCTCAATCTTGATATCCGGCAGTTCCGCGAAGGTCTGCGCCGTCCGGTGCGCAGCGAAAAGGCCGCTCCCGCTGAAAAGATGGAAAAGCTCGAAAAGGTGGCGCGCTGATCGCTGATAATTGTGTCAATTGACGTTTGGACAGACGGCGCTGCAAAGGCTTTCCTGGCTTTCTGCGCTTCTGCACGCGAGCAAAACCGGCTCTACTGTGTCGGTTCTACCGCTTAAGGTTCGCGCTTTTATCCGCCGGCAAAGATGCATGACCCATCGCCCGCGCTCGAAATCATAAGCCGCGTGCAGGTGCCAGTCGCTTGCAACAAAAATACAGCTTTCACTTGCAAACGATTCGTTCGCTCTTGAATCCAATGTGAGGTGCTGCTTACGACTACCTCAGGCTCATCCACCCCGCGTACGTTCATAGCTCCCTCGTTCCGGTGGAATGCCGCCGATGCCTTCCTTTTTGACATTGATGGAACCTTGGTGAACAGCAGCGATCGCGTTCACTACAATGCCTTTCATGCGGCCCTCAGGCAGGTCTTTGGTACAGAGTCCAAAATCGACCACGTTCCCGTGCAAGGAAACACCGATGTCGGCATTCTTAGAGCAGTGCTTCGGGGCGATGGCCGTAGCGACGAGGAGATCGACCGGTACATGCCGCGGATGGTTGAGGTCATGAACGAGCAAGCGAGGTGCGAGGTGGAGGACATGCGTCCCGAGCCTTGCCCTTCGGCTGGCGAGTTGGTTGGCCATCTTCACGCTCAAGGAAAGCTTTTAGGGGCATCCTCCGGAAATCTGGAGACCATTGGATGGCTGAAGCTGGAGCGCGCCGGTTTAAGATCGCTGTTCAGCCTCGGTGCATTCTCTTGGCCGCTGGAACATCGGGCCGATATCTTTCAACATGGCGTGAATCAAGTCCGGGAGCGCCTGGGAAGCGCTGCGCAAGTTTGCGTCTGGGGCGATACGCCCGTGGACATTCAAGCTGCCCGGCGTGTAGGAATTCCCGTCATCGCCATGGCGACTGGCATCTACCAGTTCGAGCACTTGCTGGCTCTCCAGCCGGATGCCTGCTTCAGTAGCTTCGCCGAAGCCTTGAACTCGATCTGATGCCGCTGATGTTGATTTCTGCAGTATTTCGATAATGATGTGAGGGGCGTATTATGCCCAGGCATTTCGAATGCAAGACATTGCGGATGCAAGGCACGTCGAATGAAAGACGTTTTGAATAAAAGACGTTTTGAATGAAAGACGTTTCGAATGAACGTGCGATGTGTTTTGGAGTTTCTATATTTGTCTGGAAAGAAGCTTGCACAACTGTGGAAGCCGCGGTTTGATCCGCGCACTTGCTAGGTTTGGAATTGAGCGGCTTGGGCCGCTGCAAACATCCAAGTCAAACCGGAAAAAGATCAAGCGCCAAAGGTGCGGCACAGGTCCCCAATACTCGGGCGGAAATATCGTGCGCTGAAGGGTACAATTGTCCGATGCTCATCGGGAGGCTATGGATTAAAGCTTCCTAGTCCTTTTTGTATGAAACGTTGTTTGGCCTTAACGATTTTGCTCGTCAATCTGGCATGTTTTGCCGGTGAGAAGCCTTCTAGCGCCTCCAAGCACGACCGCAAGCTTGCCCGTAAAGATTTTGAACACGGCCTCCAACTGCAGAAGGCCGGGCTCTTGGAAGATGCCCTGAGCGAAATCACCGCGGCCTCCGGACTTGAGCCGGAAAATATGGACTACATCCGCGCTCGTGAATTGTTGAAGCAGCAGATTGCGGGTGCTTATGTCGAGCGCGGCAATATTCTTGCGGAGTTAGGGGATAACCGTGGAGCGGCCGGCCAGTTCCAGGCTGCGCTTGGCGTTGACCCCGAGAGCAGTATTGCCCAGCGGCGGTTTACGGAAGTATCTGCGGCGCCCCGCCCGGCTGCCGAGCAGCATGTCCTTCAGATGTTGGCCTCCGTGGATGAAGTGGAGCTGAAGCCCCGTCCCGGTGTGCAGAGCTTCCATGTGCGCGGACAAACCCAGGCCCTCTATCAGCAGATTGGCCAGGCTTTCGGAATCACAATCTCCTTCGATTCAACGCTGAACCCAAAGTCTGTGCGCTTCGACGTTGACGATGTGGATTTCTACACCGCCATGAGCCTCGCGGGAAAGATCACTAAAACTTTCTGGGCGCCGATCTGGACCAATCAGGCCATGGTTGCCAGCGACACCCAGGAGATGCGCAAGCAATATGAACGTCTCTCGGTAAGGACTTTTCGCATCAACAATATTGCCAGCCAGTCGGAGATGAATGATATTGCCCAGGTCATTCGCAACATCTTCGAAGTGCGCCTCCTGCAGCTTCAGCCGGAAAAGCGGATCATCACCGTAAAGGCCACCAAGGAGCAGTTGAACTCGATTTCCGCCATGCTCGATAACGTGTTTTTGGCGCGTCCGGAAGTCGAGGTCGAGATCAAGGCTTTTGAGTTGAATCAGGATGCTCTTACCCAGTACGGGCTCAACCTTCCCGACAACTTCCAAATGTTTAACGTCGCCTCGGAGATCAACCGTGTGCTGGGCCCGGCCGGTCCCGCCGTTTTCCAGCAGATTCTGAAGACCGGCGTGATCAATCCTGCGGACATTCCCACCAGCGCCCTGGGTGCGCTGCAAAGCTCACCGCTGTTGCAGCCCTTCATCTTGTTTGGCAAGGGAATCTTTGGCCTCACCGGCATCACGTACTCGCCGGTCACGGGGCATCTCAGCACCAACAATTCAATGGTTACCCTTCTGGAGGATGTAACGGTCCGGGCCTCCGACAATAATCCTGCCACCATGAAGATCGGCACCCGTTTCCCTATTCAGACCTCATCGTTCAGCAGTATCGCGGTAGCTACCAATGGGACCCCCTCAGTCACGCAATCCTTTCCTACCATCCAGTATCAGGATCTGGGAGTAACCTTCAAGGCCACGCCGCACTACCATCCCGGAGATGAGATTACGATGGACCTGGAGTTTGCCCTTCAGGCTTTGGGAGCTCAGCCTTTGCTGAACGGAAATCCGACCATTTCCAGCCGCGAATATAAAGGCAACGTGACTGTGCTCGATGGCGAGCCTGCCATCGTGAGCGGCCAGATTACAGTTCAAACAGACGGCAACGTCGCTGGCTATCCTCTGCTCAGCCAGTTTGCGCTCTTCGGAGACGTGCTAAGCACCAACTCCAAGCAGCGCTCCCGCCAGGAGATTTTAATCGTGGTAACGCCCCGTCTAGTTCGCAAGACGTTTCATGAAGCCGGCAGCGATCTTCAGATTCTATCGAACTAAACAAGGCCCTCTGAGGATTGTCGAAGCTATTCCGGGGTCCCTGAGTCCCGGAGCCTAAGACTCTAAGATCATCTTCGGGTAGAGGTCGAGGACCAAAGATCAAAGACCAACAGCCAAGAGATCAAAAAAATAAAGAGTGGCGGTTCAGGCCGCGCCCGAAGTTTGCACATTGGTTGCTCGTATCGTGTGCACCGTCTTGTTCTCACGGGAACGTGAGGGTGCCCCATCCTTTGTGGAGAGAGCGCTCTTGGTCTTTGCGCTCGGAGCAAAGGGTGGGTTGCAGCAACTGTGGAGGATCAGCCTTTCAGGCCAAGGCCACGGTTCCAAATCGTCTTCGGGGTTCAGCCCGTTGCAATTTAAGAAAAGTGCGCATCATCCACCGCGCCTGGAGCCTTCATATTCATGGCGGCGATGACGCTGGCGCAACTGTGGAAGAGTGGCACTTCAGTGCCACGTTAACGCGTCCCTATAAATTTGGGCTTTAGCCCCTGGCTCCCAATCTATGGTCCGAAAATGAACGGAAATGACCCGAAAGGAGCGTTAAATTGAGCGATCCCATCCAACTGATCGAAAAATTTGTGCATGCCTTCGGAAGATTCGATAGTGAAGTCTCCTATGCTGATTCCACACTCGCCAGGCTTGTGGAGGACGACGGTTTCGTGCCCAAGATTCACAAAGTGATTTCGCCGCCATCCGTTCTCGAATCGCTTTATGACAGGCTTCCTTTCCGTCTGCCTCCGCTCTACGAACACCTCATATTGTCCTATCGGTGGCCGCAGGTGGATCTTGAAACCTATACGCTATTAGCGAATCCATTAGGACCGGACCTATCTGGCCTGTATGGAGAGCTGTCTCGGGACGGTTGCCTTTGGGACGCCCTCGTGCCGGCGGGCTACCTGCAGTTCGGCAAGGGTCCCGATATAGACTACGATCCTGTCTGTTTTGAAATGAAATCCCGTGGAAAAAACCGCGAGTGCCGCATCGTGAAGATCGACCACGAGGAGATCTTGTGTAACTATCGAGTCAAGGTGGTAGCCGAGCTAGCGCCAAGCTTCGAAATGTTAGTCCATCGGACAATTGAAGCCGCGGAAATGAAGCGCCCTTAATGCTAGCCATTCATACTTGAAGCGGGAAGCGCGCACTTCCTTCCTTGCATCCCATTGTTTACACCTGCCCACACTGTTTCCTATTAAGGAAGGACGAAGGACAACCAACGTGAGTGTAACCAACATCCGTATGCTCTCCGCAATCGCAGCTATCTTTGTGGCTGCTGCCACAACCAATGTGTACTCGCAGGCCCAGCTTCTGGCTTGCACGGAAATTCAGAACATTACCAATACCCCGGCGGTCACGAGCACGCCTCAATCCGTTGCCGTGCAAACGCAGACGACGCTTTCTTGTCCCGTATCGAGTGACCCAACAATCGTGTTTGGCAACGCCACCAGCACGCTTGTGAATCCCTCGCTCAGTTGCTCAACGATCTTAGGGATACCCGCGCCCACATTTACGCGGACATTCCTTTGGAACAACGGTCAGCAGAGCACCTTTACCTACAAGGAGGATCTGATTGACGTGGGTGTGGTTTCGGTGGTGGTGCTTTCTGGTCTGATCACCAGCGGCGAGTTCCAAGGCTCATCGGCGCAGTCGATTGTGACCTTTCCCGCAATCAACAAACTCCTCTGCGGCATTGGCGATTCCAGTATCTCGGCGCTCAGCGGCGTCGGAACGTTCGTGATTGACCCAATTCTCTAGAAATAATCGGCTTTCTTGTGCTTTTAGGCGCTCAAGGTTCGATCATGATCGCCGGACCAAGAAATGATCCTCGCTGTCCGTCCCGGCTGAACGGGAATTCGATCGGTCGGGCGGCACAGCGTGGTTTCCACCCATGCATCGCCTGCAGTTTCGGTAACCGTGACCATACAGATTTCGTTGCGGATGAGTCCTTGGACAGTCCCGATCATCTCGTCCATATCGTCAACTAGATAGCACATATAAGGCGAACTAAAGCGAATCCATAGATATTTCCCTTGATCCGTGAAGATAACAAGATGGCCGGCGCCGGATCCCGCTGGCGCTGGGATCGCTGCCTCAAAATCATCTTGACCGCAGATGCCAAAATATCGCTCCCAATCGGGAAAGGCATTGGCAAGATGTCTCTGCGTTTGTGCAGCAAGTGGATTCATTATCTGGTTCCGCCTGAAGGTAAGAGTCTAACAACAGATCTTGAGGATACGTTGCGTCACTCGGAGTTCGATCCTCTGGATCTATCCGTGCCGTGGGCCATTCCTACGGAGCAAGGCGTCGTGGCTGCGGGTCTCGAGGGCGGTTGCGGGTCCCGAAAATCGTATTCCTTTGTATAGCCAACAATTTCCCACGCCTTGTTTTTGTTACGTTTGAAATGATAGATCCCCTTCCGCAGCATAAGTGCAAAATGAACGCCGGGCCGCATAGTGAGATCGCCCGTCACTACAGCTAGATCCATCGCTCCGTCGGGGTGGCGCTGCGGGTGGTCAACATAAATCTGCAACCCGTGTGGAAAATCCTTGGGATGTTTTCCACTGGGATTGCAGATCGCGAAGTCAAGGATTGGATATCCACCGCGTTGCAGATATCGAACCAGCGGCTTGAGAGGCGTATCGGCGGGAGCGCCGATGCAGATTGGGTAGAGCGCCTTGTCGCCAAGAGCGCCAAGGTCTTCGTTGTAGATAAGCGCAACAGTATCGTATTCTACGGGCCGTAGTCTCTCTGAATATGTCTCCGATCTTGCCGTCGCCGGGCTGCTCAACGTGCTGGTAGCTAGCATTGTCACGAAAGCTGCGATCCACGACTTCATGCCATGTGTTCCTTTTGAAAATGCAGTTCGGATTTCCCGTTGCTGGGGAAGTCCTACTCTTCGCACGCCGCAGCGTTTGGATCGAGGGCAATTTTGACTGAAAAAGGCTCAGCTAGAAGGAAGTCCACCACGTGCCCAATGGCCTTCCATTGTTTCTTGAAATCCTTTTCGATATCTACCGCGAAGAAAAACTCGTCGGGCCGCGCATCGATTCCAAGCTGTATCCAGTAGAGGCCCGGGGTTCGCAGTGTCTTTTTCCCGTTTACCGACGCGAATAGCATCGTGTGAATTGCGGCCGTATAGCTCTGGCCCGGTTTCATCACCGTAAAATCGTCGATCGAGACTTTTTGCGGCTTGCCGCCGACGGCCGTTCGATCGCCGTCGAAGCCGGTCACAAATTTTCCCAGGGCGATGTCCTTTACCGAGGCCGCAACTCGCTGGGTCAATGGGAAAAAGCCTTTATAGAGAAGCACAGGCTCAGACGATTGATTCCTGAAAATCAGGCTGGCTGAAACGTGAACGTCGTAAGCTTGATCGTCGTGTCTCATAGCGCCGTTCTTGAAATCAAAAGCCCCTTTGCACTCGGAAGTCGAAATGTGAGTGACAACTGCTTGAATCGGATGGTCCCTCCCAAAGGCGGAAATATCCACTGGCGAGAGAGTCTGGCCCTTCAATGCGCGCGGCAGCATCGCCACAGCGAATAGCATCCATCGAAACGCCAAGTTTTTATTCAAAATGAAACCCGGAAGGCGACACCGGTGCCAGGAAGTGGCAGGTCGCAAACCGGGGAACAATGGCGGAATCATAACTTCTTCTGTGGCTTCCGCGAGGTGTCAAAAGTAAGCACCATAAGCAGCATGTCGGCCATCTCCGCTTCTGTACTGATCGTGGCATAGAAGTTTGCATGGACGGCCGGAAAGGAGATAAACAGTCGCCTTGCCTTGGTGAAAACGAGAACTGCTTTCTGTCCGTTGACATCCTGCTGCTTACGCCACATTTCATCTTTCGTCCAGCCACATGATTTGCACGACGTGTAATCCCCAGCCATTTCCCCAACGTCGTATTCAATGACAATTCCGCCGGGTTTTGAGATCGTTCCCACTCGCGAATCAATGCCCTGCTGCGGCTGATGATGGTAACCCGGTAAGAGTGCGATTGCTCCCGGAATAGCCGCTTCCTGGGCCGCCAATGAAGCTGCAAAGAAGATCGATCCTAGGCCAAACCACACAAGTATTCTTACTCTCATTTGCTCTCTCTGTTACAACCTTAGCTGTTTACGAAAACTTCCTTCGGCAGACCATGGAGGAATCCGCTGGGCAAACTGGTGAGCACCACCATATCTCCTGGCTTTGGTTTTTCCGATGTGCCCATCGTTTTTCCAGAACAAGTAGGGCGCTGCTCGCGCCGAGTGCATTTCTCCTCGTTGAAAGGGAATCGTCACTTAGGAACGCAAGAATCAGGATTTCTTGCAAGATAACGAGATAAAAGATAAGTTTGGTCAGTTGCCTGTGTGGATCCGCTCGTTTTTCCGCTGAAGCTTGTCGCAATATGCCTCGGGCCCTTGGCTTATAGGAGTTTTTACACCGCCGGACAGATCAGTTGCATAACCTCAACAGGGATGCGGGTGCATTCCGGGGGGCGGGATGCACCTTCTTGTCTTCGTCACCGCGAACGTAGATCGGACCTTCGTTTACTGCATCTGCACAGGAAACACCCAGGCCGTTCCCGACGAATCGACCAGCGAGCAAGTGATCTGGTTTTGCATGATGTTCAAGGAGATGCAGCTTGGACTCGTGCGAATGGACGCGCCATTCGTGGGGCTAAAGAAACTGCCGCCGACAACCGGGTCGCCGTCCGTGGATCAAAGTCCACTCCAAATACGGCATTCGTGGTGGTGGTTGCCGCGCAGACGACCCGGTTGTGCGCGCTGAGATTGTTTTGCGAGGCGCAGCCGACTCCCGTCCACACGCCGGAGGGCGCGGAGCCCAGGCTCTGCTCAATCGGCGCGTCGGTGCGGTCCACAGGATTGAACGCATAGGCCACCAGCGTGTTGAACGTGCCGGTGCCAAAGCCGTTTCCAAAACCTGTTCCAATCGCGCAAATCACGGATGTGCCTGTGCCTCCGGCAGTCGCGTTGTCGCGCGGCGTTGTGCAGCTTGGATTGCCGGTAAACGGCTGAGTCGAAGTTGCTGCTTGGCCGCCCTTTGTAAATCCGCTTCTCGGGTCGAACGAAACGCCGAACATCACCGGTATCGCATCGTTGGTGCCGCCCACGGTAGTCTCGGCGGTAAGCACGATGGCGCATTCCGCGAATGGTTGTCCTCCATTCAGCGTCTTGCTCGGGTCTTGGTCGATGGTGCAGCTAGGATCGCTGCCGAAGGTTGCGCCGAAGGGCAAGTTCACCACTGCTGGATTTCCGGGCCCTTGCGGCTGGCGCGGATCGAAGGCGATGCCGACCAGGATTGTTCTTGCCGAACCAAAGCCAATTTGTTCGAGCGCCAATACCGCGCATATCACCATGGTTGAAGCATTGGTAGGCGCACAGCTTGGCATGCTCGCTATCGAAAGGACCGGGAAGCAGGGATTGCTCGAACTGCACGGCTAGCCCGCTTGGGCGGGCAGCAGAGTCCCGGGCACAATCAACGGCATGATAGGAGACGAGATGAGGTTTGCGGGAGCATTGCCGGCGGGTTGCGGATGAATCACGGTGCCATAGAGTCCCCCACCGTTCGGTTCCTGAAAAGCGCAAATCACGGAGCCCGATCCGTCGGCGGTGGAGGTACAGCCTGGGGTGTTGATGAAAGGGCCTGTTGGCAGCGGCGTGTTCGTCATGTGGAACGCGTTGGCGGCCTCAATCGGCGCGCCGAATGCTCCTGACGTCGGTATAGGAGGAATATTGGGGACGGCCTGCCATGAGAATCCGCTCAGCGCCGGTTCGTTTGTTTGTGCGCCACAAACAATGTGGCCGGTTCCATTTTGGGATGGAGCGCAACTAACTCCGGAGACGATGTTCGATTCAATGGAAGTTGGCTGAGACTGGCCGAACACGGCGGGTTGCGCCAGCATCAATAGGCAAGGCAGAAACAGGACACCTCTCAACACTGAAGTATTGTTAAACTTCATTCACAGTACCCTTTCAGATGAGTATTTTTAGGGGAGTAATCTAAGCATCTTAGATTAGGAAAGATTTATTCCCCTTGCCATAGTCACAATGTGAGAGTATGTGTCTTTGCACTTTACTGGCCGCATCGTTCTTACGCCATGTCGGCTCATCTTCCATGAATAAGATACAATTTCTCTTCTGCTCGTGATTTGATCCGCAAGACATGGAAACTCCTTACGCCGAAAAGACCAATCTGGAAGTAGTGGAGGATTGCTTGCGTGAGGGTACACCTGAAGCGTGGTATGAATTTGTCCATCGTTTTCAGCCGCTGATTGCGAGGATTGCCGCTCAAGTCGCCCGGCGCTACGCCAGCGCTTCTCCCGCGCTCATCGACGATCTGGTCCAGGAGACGTATCTCAAAATTTGCGCAAATAACAGCAAACTGCTGCGCGAGTTCAGTGGCCGGCACGAGAACTCCATCTTTAGTTACTTGAAAGTGATTGCCGCCGGGGTCGCTCTCGATCATTTTAAGTCTCAATATGCCCAAAAACGGGGCGGAGGCCCGCAAGGGGAGGCGCAAGTAGAATCCGCCGATCAGCTTGCCATTCAAGATGAGGGATCGTGGGTTTCAGCGGCGGACCGGCATGTGCTTCAGTCGCAGATCGAAACTAGTTTGAAAAAAATAACGGGAGACGGTCCGGGCGCGGAGAGAGAGCGCCTTATTTTTCGACTTTACTATCAACAAGGTTTCACGGCCGAGGCCATCTCCCGCGTCCCCGCCATGAACCTTGGGGCCAAGGGCGTGGAAAGCTTGCTGCTGAGGCTTGTGAAGGCCCTGCGCAAGGATCTGGCGCAAAGGCATCTCCGGGAGTCTGCAATTCCGGTGGAAGGCAAGCTGGCAGATACGGTGGGAGGCCTCGGTTGATGGGCCGGCATATACATATAGAAGAGCAGGAGATCGAGGCGCGCCTTTTTTCCGGTGATAGCCTTGTGCCGAACCCGGACGGCCTTACGCCGGAGCTCCGGTCGCACATGGAAGCGTGCGCCGAATGTACGGCGTTGGTGGAAGCATATTTGAGGGCCGGCCAGGAGATGGCTCTTTTGCGAAATATCGTGAATCCTGAAAGCGCGCCTTGCCCGGAGCAGGTGCAGTGGCTCAAGTTGGCGGGCGACCTTCTTTCCGAAGAAGAGGCGATGCCGCTTCTGCAGCACGCATCGCGCTGCAGCGCCTGTAGCCGGCAGTTGGTTTTAGCGCAAGAGTGCCTGATGGCGGACCCGGAGGAAATGCCTGAGGTTGAAAGTTCAACTTCGGAGTGGCAGCATCGACTCGCTCGGCAAATGGCTGTCCCCCCTGTGTCGTCGTCTGAAATACCGGTGCTGAAAACACCGGTGCTCAAGAGCCGGACGCACGGCTGGGCGAGGAGTCCCTGGGCGCTGGCATCCGCGATTGCCGCTGTGGCTCTTCTCGCGGTAGCGGCGCTTTTCAGCATGAAGCATCGGCAAGCTTCCGGCATCCAGCAACTACTGGCGGAAGCCTATAGCCAGAATCGTGTTGTAGAGTTGCGGCTTCCGTTGGCCTCTTATTCCAGCTTGCGCCAGCAGCGTGCCGCAAATCAGGAGTCGCTCTTGACGAGTGACGAAGGCCTGCAGAAATCCAAAGACGCGATCGCCAAGCTCTGCAAAAGCGTTCCGGATGGTGCCGATTGTTTGATCGCTCGGGCCGAGCTGGACGTATTGGCATGGCGCTATCAGCCGGCTCTGTCGGAACTGGTGCGTGTGCGCGAAGGCGCGGAGTCCAGGGATTTCCTGCTCGCCCGCGCCATGGCCGAATTTGAGAAAGGTGAGATCGAAGGTGAATCCCGCATTTATGCCTCTTCTTATGGGCAATCGATCGAGGATTTATCGAAGGTCCTGGCTGCTAACCCACGTGATCCGGTAGCTCGATTCAACCGGGCCCTGGTTCATGAGAAGTTGCGGATGGTCGAAAATGCTATTGCCGACTGGCAGGAGTTTCTCAAGGTCGAAACCGACGCCGGATGGGTTGGAGAAGCGCAGCGGCACCTTGCAGCCTTGCGGGAAAAAAAAACTCCAGGCTCTTGAATCTCAAACCCTATCTCCTTCCCCAGGATGTTTATCGGCAATTCGTCGGGCTTCGGAATCGTGGAAGTCTTGAAAATCGTGGGAATATGGGAAATCTCGATCCCCATTCCAGCGAAGCCTTCCTCAAAAGTGCCATCGAAGATTGGATTCCCCCGGCAAGAATCTCTCCTGCCCCCTCGCAGCGTGAACTCAATCGTTTGGCGCAAGAGCTTCAGGAAAACCACGGTGACCGCTGGCTAGCGGACTTTATGGCCGCGCCACCTTCGTCCAAAGCGGTTGAATTCTTGCGATCGGCGATGGCGGCCAATGCCGGCGGAGATCCTCAGGCGGCGGGGAAGGCTGCAGCTTCAGCGGAGAAACTGTTTCAGCAGGCGGAGAACCTTCCCGGAGTCGCACGTAGTCGGTTTGAGAGTGTCTACGCCTTGCACCGCCAGTACAAAATGGCGGAATGCCTGTCGCTGGGCCGCCAACTAAACTCCATGGTGTCAAAAAGGCACTATGTCTGGCTTGAAATCCAGACTCTTCTCGAGTTGGCAACCTGTGAAGATCTAAGCGGCAATTTTGATCCGGCCTGGGACCTTGTGGATAAGAGCCGCAAAGAGGCCGAACAATCCCGTTATGGCGGGCTGTTTCTTCGCGCTGTTGGATTCGGCGCTTCTTTGGCTCTGCTGGAAGGCCGGATCGATATCTGTTGGAAGCGTAATGAAGAGGGCCTGTCGTCGTTTTGGGACGGCATATATCCCGGAGAACGCGGCTATCAGTTTTATGCCGATCTGGAGCAGGCAGCGGAGAAAACCGGACAGTGGTTGTTGGCTGAAAATCTGCAGCGCGAGGCCCTCGGCCTTGTGGAAGAAAGCAGCCACCAGGATCTGAAAGCCCTGGCTCGTGCGCATATGGCCATGGTAGCCCAGCGAGCGGGAGACCAGCCTGAATCGCAGGTACAGTTGGAGTTGGCGCAGAGTATCTTCCGCCGTTTGCCCGCCAATGCCACCACTCACCTCTATGAAGCCTCCACGGACATCGCCGTCGCCGAAGTGGCAGTCCGGCAGGGGAACGTGGGAGCCGCCTCAAGTCTTCTCGAAAAAGTTGAAGGAGAGGCTGCAAACAGAAACGATCTTCCCATCGGGCTCCACTACTGGTTGGCGAAAGCGGAAGTAGATCGCCGATTACATCGTACGCAGGAGGAGCAAGTCTCGCTGGAGCGTGCCATTTCCGTTGGTAAACACGGGTTCCAGGCGCTGCGTTCTCCCAAAGATAGCTGGACATGGCGTCGTGAGATGGGTCCGGCCTACAGGCGGTTGATGGAAATCGAGAGGCTCCATCCTCATGAGGCCGCTCAGGCCCTGGCCGATTGGGAAGCCTTCCGCGCCATTGGGGCGCGAAACGGCTCTCTCGACTCGGTGACTCAGAACCGCGGGGCGAGGCAGTTTGTGCTCGATCGAATAGGGAAGCTCAGCGATGCAACCTTGATCGTTTTTGCGGTCTCATCCAATGGAATCGATGCGTGGGTGGCGGACAATCGCGGAATTCGCGAAGTCCATATCGATCTTGACCGGGAAGCAATCGGAGACAAGGCTGAGCGATTTTATCGTCTCTGCGCCGATCGCAGCTCTCCGCTTCGAGATGTGCGAAACGCGGGAGACGAACTCTATCGGCTTCTATTTGCCCGCCTGGAGCCGTCCATCGATGCAAGCCGTACTCTTCTTCTGGATGCCGATGAGCTGCTAAGCGGAATTCCCTGGGCTGCTCTCGTTACTTCCGATGGGCAATATTTTGGCGAGAAGTACCAGTTTGCTGTAGTTCCGGGGCTCTTGTTCCATCCTCAAGGCGGTTCGTCGATCGCGTCCTTCAGCGTTGGCAAGGTCTTGATCGTAAACCCTACCGCGGCTGCTTTTCGGGGGCAGTTCTTCGCGCCGCTCCCTCAGGCGGAAGAAGAGGCGCACGAACTCTCGCATCTCTTTCCCGGATCAACCTATCTCCAAGGCAGGCATGCGAATCTTCGGGAGCTGATTCATTCTCTGCCGGATGCTGCCGTCTTTCATTTCTCCGGCCACGCGATCGGCTCGGAGCAGGGCGGGGAATTGCTGCTTTCAGGCGAGGACCACAACGTGCTGTCGGCGGCCGTGCTCTCTGGAATGCGCCTGCCGCACTGCCGTTTGGTCGTTCTTTCCGCCTGTTCCACGGCCGTGGCGGAGCAAGATATCGTCCGCAATCCCGATGGCTTGGTGCAAGCTTTCTTCAGCGCCGGGGCACAAACCGTAATTGCCAGCCGCTGGGATGTCGATTCCGGTGCTACTGCGGCTTTGATGGTCGAATGCTATCGCGCCCTTCGTTCCGGCCTGCGCTTGCCGGCGGCGTTAAAGACCGCCAGGGATTTTCTTCGTTCCCATCCGGCCACCAACACGCCCTACTATTGGGCCTCGTTTGAAGTTTTTGAATCGGGAGCGTGATCGGCGCGCCTCTTTACTTAAGAAAAGGAAATCTGCCGCTTTATTCGACTTCATCCTGTACACCCAATTTTCCACTTCTTCATTTGAAACATTTGTGGACTTACGTTTGCTCAGAAAGGAATCTTTTGAATGGATCGTCGCCAATTCTTGAAAGCTTGCGCATCGCTGCCATTGTTTACGCTTGCACAATCGGGGCTTGCGCAAGAGCCTCATGAATCTCTCACCACGCCTTGTTGCGACAGTGGGTCTATGTACATCTTCGTGCATGGGCTGATATTTATGGAGTTCCAGCCAAATTGCCTCGTGCTTACCGCTCCCCAAGTCCATAACCACGCCTACCTTGCTGGAGCTCCCGCTGTTGCGACTCCTGGCGACAGCGGCCAATGTACCTGGATCGCCGCGCCCCCCGGCAAATTCTCTCGCCTTCCTCACAAATCGGATTGGAGTCAGGCCGGCTACCTTGTTCCCGAAAAAAACAAGCCCGATTTTCCGCCGCAAATCATGCGTTTCAGCAAGGCGCAAACGAGCGTCGGCGACCTCGCTGGCCCCTATGCATTTCGCCTGGTTCTTCCCTTTCCAAAAAACATCGGAGTCACAGGGATGCTGGATCGGCGCAGTTTCGACCCAAATCCTAAGAGCAATGTAGGCTTGAGCATCAGTGATCACCGTCCAAAAGTTGGTCCAATCTGCACCATCATTTATCTGGAATATCGCCGCCCACAGGATCCTGCCCAGCTTCCTTTCGGGACGCAGGGAAATAAGCTCCACCTCTATGCCGAATCCCCCGACCCTCAGCCACAGCAGCATATGAATAATGCGCTCAAAGAGTCGCGCATGCTCTTTCAGCATTCGGAATCCTTTGATCTGCAATGGATTTTTGGGTCGCTGGATCGCGAGAAGCCCGGTCCTTCGGATCCCGCATGTTTTACAAAATATGATTTGATGAGCTTGGTGCAATTGTTCCTGCGCGGCGGTAAGAATGGCGCGCCCCTCGAATGCACGCCGCCATTGGCCGTAATTCCTTGAAGAAGATTGAGAGGGGTAGCGTGCGGATGGCCTTGCCTAAAAATTAAGTAAATCCAAAGCTATTTTTTGTGCCCGAAATTCAGCATCAGGCCGAAGGAGAATCCTGCCGTTCTTCGATTCTTGTAAGGAATCGCGCAAGATAGTCCGCCGCCGCTTGTCTTTCTTGGATTTGCCGCATGCCGCGTGAATGAGGGTGGGTAGCGTGCGCCTTTTATTGAAAATTAACTCATTGGAGAACCACAATGTGCAGATACATCCTTCAATCGCAGCGCATGAATTACCGGTTTCTGTTGTTGCTCGCAATCGTTTGTAGTGTCCGGGTCTCTTTGGGCCAAAACACAAGCAACAAGGCTGACGAACCCAAGGCGATCGCTTATGACAATGGGCCCAGCGGACAGCCCTCTTGGGACGGCGACTGTAATGTGCCCTTGCCCGCTTTTCCCCAGGCGCCGATTAACATTCAAAATGCCCAGATAAACCCCGGCTTGCCCATTATCCAATTCTCTTATTCATCGATTCCCCTGCAATATGCGACGAACGCCAATAACGTGAAGGTTGCTGTCCATGGGCAAGGGGGCATTACTCTGGGCACTCTCGGGACTTACCGACTGAATGAATTCCATTTTCATCGTCCCGGTGAAGAGGCCATCGGCAATCATCGTCCAGCGATGGTCATCCACATGGTCCATGAGAAACAAGGCGGCAGTGGCGAGCCTCTTTTCGCTGCCATCGCTATTCTCGTGGAAGAGAGCAGTCCTTCCCATCCTGCCACACCGTTAGCGAGCGCATTGATAGATAGGCTTACCCGCAACTTTCCGCCGCCGCTGACGCCCTCGTCGCCGGTAAGTATCAATCCGCGGGACCTCCTTCCTCCAAATTTGGCCACTCAGGCTTCAACTTATTATCGCTATAAGGGATCTCTAACCACTCCGCCCTGCTCGGGGGATGTCACTTTTTATGTCCTAAAGACTCCCATCTATCTTCCTGCAGCCCAAATCGAGGAATTCGCAAGACGCTACCCCTCGCCCAACTCCAGGAATATTCAGGAGACGACGGCCAGGCATGAACTTCAGGAGAAGCCCTGATAGATCCGCCTATCTAGGGTTGGAAAACGGCATAAATAATCGCTCACCGCGGCGTTCGTGGTGGGCGATTGACGTTTTAATATTTTGCTTTTAGGCGGGAATGCCGATTCTATCGTGGAAGAGCATGGCTCTAGAGTTTGCGATCAAAATGCTACTTGGATTTTCCTAAAGAAATATGCTTTTGAAGACGTTAAAAATCTACCTGTCAATGGCCCAAGCGCCGAAGGCGCGACGACAGCAATAGCCCACGGTGAAGCGTAGCGAAACCGTGGGGTTATATAGAACTAGGATCGAGTGCCAGCGGCACGGCAGGAAAGCTCTATTCAAATAAATATCGTTATTTCGATGGATAAAAAATGCGGATCGAACGAAGAGGGCGTGACTACTGGAGTATATGTATAATTCGATGACGCCGCTCTATCGGGAGGCGCCTGCCGCAGTTCCTATAAATCGCCGTCAAGAATATTGGCGCTACCGTGGAAGAGCATGGCTTTAGCCAAGCGTTGCAATGCCCTAAAATCAACCGGCTTTAGCCGCCGTGGGCATATCTGCATGCTATATCTCATTTATCTCTCCTGAAATATCTCTTATTTAACTCTTGCTTGAATCTAAGATCGCCGTAATGCGCCAACTATCTTGGCGAATGACTGCTGTTTCGCCATTCCGTAAATTGCTATAAAAAATAAAAGGAAAATGGATAGATCACTCGGCTTAATTGATGACGGACTCAGTTATCGCGATGAGCTGGACTATTGATAGTTCACCGAACAGCGCGATCTACAAAAGGCCATCAATTGCAAAATAGAGGAGAAAATTCGTAATGTCAGCAACAAGTCCTTTGAAAGCCGAAAAAACGCTGAGGAGCGAAACGCCCACGACCACCAGCGTGGTCGATGCATGGCGCCGGGCGGTGACATGCCTCAGAGATAAAGTTCAGGTGAGTAACGCCACCAATCAGGTCTATTACACTCTCATGCCGCCGGATCGGACGCCGGCGAACACTGCCACCATTATTGGCGCGGTTTACGCCGACTCGTTTTGGAGTGGTGTCAAGTTCGAAGAACGCCTCTTGAGTCGAGCGCTGTTAACAGCCGGTCTAGGATGGAGCCAAAGTACCACGGACAGTGCGGCCCACGCCGCATTCAAGGATTGGCACGGTCTGTTCTTGCGGTCCGAAATGGCCGCCGGATCAAGCATCCCCAGAACCCTGGCGTACTACAGCCCCGATGTAATAGCCGATGGAGCCCTTTCTCCCAAAGACCTGATTGCGAGATGGAACGAGTACCTTTCGTACTCCAGGATATCTGGGGGAGTGTTCGTCTATGCCCGCTGCCAAAGCCTAAACGTTCCTATTCCTATCGGTGGTGTCAGGCTGCCCAATGGGACGAACACTCCTCCCGAGGTGCGGGTATATGCCATTCCAGGGTCTCTCACCTTGTCGCCACCGGCAACCTGGATGCAACTGAAGTCTGCGGGAAAGGACTTCGCGTATCTTCTGAATGAAAATGGCGCTGAAGTGCCCAATGTTGCTGAATTTCAACGGGTGGCAACCGGACCGTTTGATTGGACGCCGCCGAATAATGGACATTTTTGTCTCGTTGCTTCGGTAAGGACGGAGTTCTTCACAAATAATCCGGCTTCAGTGCCGGCTGGGAATTGGGATACCCACGATTGGGTCGCGTATGACGGCGCTGGTGGATGGCGGAACGTGGATGTTTTGCAGACGCTCAGAACCAGCCTGAATCTCTATAACCACGATGCGCGCCAGGAAGAATTTATCCTGGAAGCCCATTGCGCGGATTTTCCCGCGGGCACAAAAATCTCGTTGGAGTGCAACCACGATCTCGTGAAACTATCCAGCGGCAGCGTCAACATCACGCAACCCAACCAGGTAGTGGCTGTGCCGGCCACCTTGCCGCCCCTGTTTGAAGGCCAACTCAATTTGGCCATTGAGACTCCCGACGGTAAGCCTCTGCCTCGTGAGGCGTCCTTGAACCTGCGCCAGACATGGGTGATTCCCGCCAACCACCACCACTATCCGGACGCGGTGAAGGAAACGGGCGTGAAAGTAGCGGGCCAGGCCATCCATCTGCCTCTTGGCCATTTCTGCTTTGTCGGCGGCGAGTAAGTAGGGTAACACTTCAATCCGCCCATACCGGCGGAGAACCAGATAGGCAAGTGCCCAGTTGGTCCTCCGCCGCCTCTTCGCCTATGAATCTGGGTCTGAAATCCTGGGCCGCCGTTTCCGGCGCGGTTCCGTGGTTCCAATTCCATTGTTTCCGATGAGAAAGTTGCAAAGGGGAAAAGGGTGCCGTAATTGAAAGCGGAGCAATCCGGCAAGAAATCGGAATTGAGTGGAGTCCCGAATCGATTGCCCTTCTTGTGTCGTCTAAAATGTTGCTGGTTCTTTTGCCGTTTTAACAAACACAAGGGATATTCGATGACTGAATCAAGTACTGCCAATCTTGCGCATCTACGGGAATCGATCTCAGATGCTGCCTTGAATCAACTCTTTCGCGAAGCTCGCACGCACAATGCATGGCTTCCGCAGCCGGTTTCGCCTGCGTTGTTGAGGCAGGTGTATGAGCTTTCTGCGCTCGGGCCAACAAGCGCGAATAGCTCCCCGGCTCGCTTTGTCTTTCTGACGACGTTGCCAGCGCGGGAGCGGCTTCTTCCCGCTCTTTCCCCGGGCAATGTCGACAAAACCATGTCGGCCCCAGTCACGGTCATCGTTGCCTGGGACACCGAGTTTTATGAAAAGCTGCCCAGGCTGTTTCCGCACGCGGACATGCGCTCTATGTTTGCAGGGAACCCCAGCCTGAGCCATGAGGCCGCTTTTCGCAACGGCTCGCTCGAGGGTGGATACTTCATCCTTGCGGCGCGGGCGTTAGGGCTGGATTGCGGGCCAATGTCCGGCTTCGATAACAAGAAGTTGGACGCTGAGTTCTTCCCTGACGGTAAATGGAAATCCAACTTCCTCTGCAATCTGGGATACGGCGACAAAACCAAGCTCTTTCCGCGGAGCCCGCGACTCGCCTTCGAAGAGGCTTGCCAGACCCTATAAGCCAGCCTTGTAAACCAAGTCTTTTTAAGAATGGTAGCCTTTAGTCTGCGGGGCCAGTTAAGGCCCCGCAAGCGCACACTTGGTGTTCCTGCCTCGAAGCGTCTGGATGGCCTGCGTCGGGCGGGGCATTCGCTGGAAGTTTCTGCATTTGTTCGACGAAAGCCGGCACAACCTTGGAAGAATGGGATTTAGCGCAATGACGATCTGCCAACCACTGCTGTGCGGATTGCTACTTATCTTGGGCATGAACGGCCATTGCACAGTACCCATGAGTCGCTACCCACGATGAGATCGATGGCACGGGCGGCCTGCACAAATCGCCTTTGTGGCCCGGATGTAGCGCCCGTGCAGAAGCCGTCACTGGCGACGCGCTTGGTCCTTACTCCCGCCTCGGCCCGTACCGCAACGCTGGAAGAATCGAAACACCACTGAAATGCCCTATCTTCAAGGGTGCTGAAATCGGCATGATCGAGGCTTTGTAAAATCCGGAGCAGTTGCTCCTTGTTAATCTTGCCTTCGTGGTGTCCTTTAATGGCAACGTACTCTACGCCATCATATTCGACGGTTCCATTGCCATGAAGTCTGAGAGTGTACTGGGGACATGTTCCATAACAAGGACCGCGAGACAGTTGAATAGTGAGCGAGTCCATATTCGCAGATTCCACGAAACTATAGCCGCGATGCGGAAGCCACAAAACGATAAGTAGAAGGATTCCAATGGACCCCGCGCCGAACATCCAAGCCCAAGTTGTACGTGTGTTCTTCTTGAGGGCGATAGGGGGTTGTCGCAATGACAGAAGCCACGTTATACCTGCTAGCGGAAAAGCCGAAAGGAGAATACGCGGAGCGGAAATCTCAAGCAACGTGGGGCTAACATTCCATAAAACTGAGATCCACAGCGCATAATGAAGGAGTGTAAAGGAAATCGCGAGCGGCACCGCGAGACGGCGTGTTCGCAACGGAACGAAAATGCTCGCCATCAGGACTTCAATAACAAAAATAGTTAGCAAAATAATCGTCTGAGTTGGTTCGCCTGGAGCGTCTTCGGGGAGCACGATCCACTTCAAGGTAAGTCCTGACATCGCCAAATAGCATGCTGGCGCAAGGAGCAACGTGATTCCCCCAGCGATGCATTGGGTGGCAACTCGGTACCGCGAGCTTCTGCCGCATAGATGTATTGGCGCAAAGATCAGAAACGCGACAGCGAGAACGGTGATACTGAATGTTAGCTCCAGTCCGACCCGGTGGATTGGAAAGTCGCTCCGCGCGACTGCACTGGTCGAAACCGCGGTTATCGACGCTATCCCCAGGAGATCATCCATTCTTACTGCGCCTCGAAGCAGGATATAGCCCAGGGTGCTGATCGGTGCCCATGACATTTCGCTTCTGGAAATGTACGAGAAGAGGGCATATCCAGCGGCGGAAGCCACGTTGAGAGAGAACATTGCCTCGGTGAGCGTGCGAACGCCGCGTTCATGACGAGAAATCGCTTCACTCCACCGCGCGAACTGCCTTTGCAAGCCCTTGACGTTGGAAAGCTTGGATAGCATAGAGAGATGAAAGGCACTCAAGCCATTCGCGATCGGCCTCTAGCCTTCATGTAGTCTTTAGACACCAGTATCGAGGTAGTTGGCACTGATTTACCGCGTCACCGGTGGGATCGCGCGATAGCGCCTAAGAATCGTCCAGTCTGGTTTAGAAAATAGCCGTTGCGCCTGAGGACTGAGAAACCTCGTTTGCGCCAAATTCAGGGAATGGGTAGGCCCATCCCCTATTCCACTCCACAAACTCTACCTGGACGCCACTGCTCCATGCGCTGCTAGGAACTCCTTGGCGTGCGCCACTTGAGGTAGCGCCGCGTCTGCGGATTTCCACGCCGAAAGAAAATCGGCATATTCAGTAGAGGCGGATTTCGTATCGCCCGATTGCTCGCTGATGAAAGCCAGTCCGTAAAGTGGGAACCCAGAGCGTGGTCGATCTTCAAGGGCCTTCTTGTAAGCCGCTCTCGCGCCTGCCCAATCCGAGACTGATAACAACGCCGCAGCCTCGTTTTCCGCTACCGGCCGGACGTACGCGGGCGGCTCGTGATAGCCGAGGTCTTTTTCTTTCTTCGCAGCTTGTTCAAAAAGCTCTTTTGCTTTGTCGGCCTGCTTCTTGTGGATGAGGATACCGGCGCGCAGCTCCAGCGACATAATGGAAAGATTTTCCGTCAAAGGTTCGATCTCGGCGTCGGGAGCAACCGGAAGTTGCGGGACCTTCTTTCCGGTCTTATCCTCGCCTTTGTTCCTGCTCTTCGCATCTTGTGCGGCGCGTTCGGTCGCTTTGCGAATCTCTTCTTCAAAATTCGTGGACGCCGTTTCGGCCTGTGTGATTTCACCTTGTTCGAGCGCCTGCATCCCGGCGGCAAAAGACTTCAGTCCACGTTGGAGAAATTGAATATTGGGAAGCGTGTCCGGCACTTGGGCGGATGTAAGGAGTTCTGAGGCAGTTTTCCAATCGGCGGAGCGTAAAGCTACGGGAAGATGGACCTCAATGCGGGAGATGGAGTCCCGAGTGGACCACGGATAGAGGCTATTTGCAAGCTCGCCGTGAGCGTGAATGAGTTTGGCGGAAAGCCCGGTGGCCTCTTCGAGCTTGCCTGCTTCGAGAAGATTCGCCACGGCATACATGAGGTTGTGGACGTAATTCCAATCGTTGTCCACGTTTACATTTTGCGATTGCATGTATTGCTCGTCGGCCTCGGTGGAGGCTGCAAAAACCTGCTCCGCGCGGGCGTAATCGCCAACTCGATAGAAGATATGTCCAGGCATGTGGACCATGTGGCCGGAAGTTGGAGCAAGTTTGCCAAGGACTTCAGCGCTATGGAGCGCCTGGTCGGGATGCTTGTCCTCGACGGCATGAATCCAATAGTGGTTCGCGGCGGAGTTATCCGGATCTTCCTTTAGAACATCTTGAAGCAGCGCGAATCTTTCTTTCTCGCCTTTGTTGGGCTCTCCCTTGTCGTTATAACCGTCGCCGACTGTATTGGCCAGGAAGATTCGGGCTTGCAGATCGTTAGGATACTTTTTGACAAGTTTCCGGTAGACCTTCACGTCTTTGGATTTTCCCTTTTCCGATTTTGCGGTGGCAACAATGTAGAGTCGTTCCGCCTCGCCCACTTGCTTCCTAAGGCTCATGGCCTTCGCGAGGGCCTGCTTGGCGTAATACTTGCCATTACTGTGATTGAAGATCTCCGCATGATAGATTCCCCAATAGCACATGGCGCAGTTGGGGTCGGAGCGAACGCCCTGCTCGAACGCCCGCAGGGATTCGTAATCCCAAAAGTCGTGGAGAAGATTGAGCCCCTGATCGAACCACATCTGCGCCTCGGGGTTAGCGGTAATCGCAATGTGGGCGTTGCCGATGCCGGTCAGCTTTTGCGGCGGGGGAAGCTGCTCGGGCGGAACTTCTCCCCGGGTCTGCATGGTGTGGCATGCCATGCTGGATTGCGCCGCTAACCGGGGAACCGATATGGAAGCAAGAATGAAGGTAGAAATAACGGCGAAGACAAAACCGGTGCGGGTTGCTGACTTCCGCAAAGCAAGAACGCGTGAGGCTAAATTCGGCACGAACCCTCCAGGGCTTCGAAGCACGATTTCCAAGCCCCTGTTTGTGACATTTTAGACGGTTTGAGAGAACGAATGTCACGCTCCCCCAAGTCGTTCCGAAGTTGCTGCGAAGCTGCTCCCAAAATCAATAAGCTACTCTCAAAATCAATTGGCCTTCGAATTTCCGGTCGCAACCTTGACTCCCAGAACAAACAGGAACCGAAGAGCATTGATTGCGGACTTTGCGCGCATACGGATAGGGGCGTTGGATAAGGCTAGTTCGGTATGGTACACAACGGCCCCTTTGGGATTGGACCAGCGAAGGTCCCTGCTCGATGAGTGGCCGGATACATAAAAGCACATCTTGACTGGTTCGTTGAACAGGCGCGTCCAATATCGTTGGTTCATTCGGTTCCAAACCACGCCAGGGTCTAGAAATCGTTCTCCCCGAAATTCTGGAAACGGAAACGCTTTGAGAATGTCAGTTCGGATCATTCCACAGCAATCGGCATTCGCCAATGCCAAGATCTGTCTTAGGCCGAAGGTATCAAGCGGCTCAGATGGAAATGGAATGCCGAGGATCTTCCCATCTGGCGAGCAGCAGCGGCAGCAAATGCATGCGAATTTTTCCGGGTTTGGAAGCGTGCGCCAATGGTAGTCGAATCTTTCCAGGGCACTCGGAAGAAATAGGTCGTCATCGTCCAGTTGGGTGGAAAAATCGCCTCGGGCCATGGAGAACCCGCGATTCAGCGCCCTTGTGGTGCCGCTGTTTGGCTGCCAATGATAGATGATGGGGAAAGGCGCGTTCCATCCTTCGACAACGTCGGACGCTCGCGGCTCGCTGCCATCGTCGATAATGATCCACTCAAAATCTTTGAAAGTCTGGGCGCATAGGCTTTCAAAGACCCGCTGCAATAGCGCGGAACGGTTATAAGTGGGAGTGATGATGCTGAATCTCACCAAAAAATTCTACACTGCGTTGGCGGCGTTCTAGGGTTCTTAAGGCCGTTGGCGGCATGCCGCAAGTTGGAGTGGCGCGGCAATCGTTGGACCCGATAGTGTTCAATTTCTTTCGGGATTTGCCGTTTTGAATTACTCTGTTTCACGACCCTTTGCCTTCAATGCCTATGCGCCTGGTAGACCTTATCCGCAAAAAACGGGACGGAAACGAGCTAAGTCCCGCAGAGATTGAATTTATCGTCGGCGGATACGCCAAAGGCGATCTTCCCGACTATCAGATGTCCGCTTGGCTCATGGCGGCGTGGCTTCGCGGCCTTTCGCGCGCCGAGACCGCATCCCTCACTCAGGCGATGCTTCGCTCGGGAGAGATCCTCGAATGGAGTGAGTTCCCTCAGAAAAAGGTGGATAAGCACTCTACCGGCGGCGTAGGCGATAAGACCTCGTTAATCCTGACCGCAGTGGTAGCCGCTGGCGGTCTCTATGTGCCAATGATCAGCGGGCGCGGTTTAGGACACACCGGCGGCACGCTCGACAAGCTGGAATCGATCCCTGGGTTTAACGTGCGCCTCTCATCGGAGGAAATGCGCCGCGTGATGTCCGCTTGCGGGGCCTGCATGATCGGGCAGACCGACTGCATCGTTCCCGCGGACAAAAAGATGTATGCGCTGCGCGACGTTACCGGAACGGTCGAGAGCCCGTCCTTGATATGTGCTTCGATCATGAGCAAGAAGCTGGCTGAAGGAATCGACGCGCTGGTGCTCGACGTAAAGGTCGGTTCCGGCGCTTTCATGAAAAATGAGGCGGATGCGGCCTTTCTGGCCGAGTTGATGGTGGAGACCGGCGAGCGCATGGGAAAGAAGATGGTCGCCCTGCTCACGGATATGGACCAGCCGCTCGGCATCGCCGTTGGCAACGCTCTGGAAGTTGTCGAGTGCATGGAGGTCTTGAAGGGCGGCGGGCCTCGCGATTTAGTTGACTTGAGCCTCGAACTTTCCGCGTGGATGTTTACCCTGGGCGGGCGCACCGCAAGCGTCGAGGAAGGGAAGAAGTTGGCGGGCGAACTCATTGCGGACGGAGCTGCTTTTCGGAAATTTTGCGAGATGGCCCGCCTGCAAGGCGCGGATATTAGGACTCTCGAAAATACCGCTCTGCTGCCGGCGGCCGCCGGCAAGCTAGATGTCCCCAGCAAGCGTGCAGGTTACGTGAGCAAGATCAATGTCGAGCAGATTGGCATAGCCAGCCTTGCTTTAGGAGGAGGGCGTGCCACCAAAGAAGATGTGGTCGATCCTGCGGTGGGCATCATGGTTCACAAGAAAATTGGAGACCACGTCGAGGTGGGAGAGCCGCTGTGTACGCTGCACTACAATCGGGGCGCCACTGCGGAAGAAGCTCGAAACCTTGTTCTGGCAAGTTATGAGATTGGATCGGCCCCGCTGCTGCGGGCCAGGCCGCTCATTCATCGTGTAATTCAGGGAATTGGTCGGGAGCAGGACGGTCAGGCAGCAGGAGTATAACAACTTCACTTAAAAGGCGGCTCAATGGCGCGTTTCTCAGGTGTGCTGGGTATCGTGGTCTTGCTGTTGCTGGCTTACATCTTCTCAACCGATCGCCGTGCGATTCGGATGAGGATCGTCCTCTGGGGGCTGGGCCTTCAGTTTCTCTTTGCCTGGCTTGTGGTTCGCTTTAGCTATGGCCAGCGCGTGATGGCATCTGCGGGTGAGGGGGTAAAAACGTTCCTTAGTTACTCGGTCGCCGGCTCTTCGTTTGTCTTTGGAAAACTTGGCCAGGATTTCCCTGAAGGTGTTTTCGCGTTTCGTGTGCTCACCACGATCATTTTTGTCTCCGCGTTTTTTGCCGTGCTTTATCACTACGGCGTCATGCAGTTCATCATCAAGTACTTTGCGCGGTTGATGACCCGTCTGTTCTCGATTAGCGGCGCCGAGTCGCTGAACGTGGTCGCCTCTATTTTTATTGGCCAAACAGAAGCTCCTTTGACCATTCGCCCCTTTCTTCCCGAGGCCACCATATCCGAGCTCATGACCATCATGACCGCCGGCATGGCCCACGTCTCCGGCGGAATCATGGCTGCTTACATAGGATTCGGCATCGAGCCTCGGCATCTACTCGCTGCCGTAGTGATGACCGCGCCCGGTACCGTGCTCATGGCCAAAATGCTCGTTCCCGAAACCGGGCATCCCAAGACCGCTGGGCAGGTCTCGTTATCCAGCGCGGATATGCCCAAGGACGAGAACCTCTTGGGAGCCATCGCCCGCGGCACCATCGACGGCGGACAATTGGCGTTCAACGTAGGCATCATGTTGGTGGCCTTCATCGCGCTCGTGGCTCTAGTCAACGGCATCATGGGCGGCATCCATCAGCACCTTGCGTTCTTCCCCAAGAGCCTTGAGACTTTGCTCGGGTGGATTTTTTCTCCTATGGCTTGGCTCATCGGCGTGCCTTGGCGCGACGCAACAACAGTCGGAAATCTTTTGGGCTCGCGCATGGTGATCAATGAGTTGTATGCTTATTCTTTGCTGGGCGCGCAGAAGAGCTTTATGGACCCGCGCTCGGTGGTAATTACCACCTTTGCGCTGTGCGGGTTCGCCAATCTTAGCTCCATTGGAATACAGATTGGCGGGATCGGGGCGCTGGCGCCCAACAAGCGTAATGAACTCGCCCGCCTTGGTTTTCGCGCGATGATCGCGGGAACCATGGCCAATCTGATGTCGGCATCGATCGTTGGTTTGTTGGTCCGGAGCTGAGTTTGGTTTGGCGAAGATGTGGCTGCAATGGAAGAACTTGAATAGCGTCATTACAGTTCACTATTTTCGTGTTTTCGCCTTTTTGCAAAATAGCCTGTTTTTTGAACAATTGAAAATAAAATTCTTTATATTGCCTAAGAAATAGGCGTAACAATTTGCTTTATCTTTGAGAATCAATCATCATTTTTGGGCCTCCAAGAAGGCCATCTTTCCCTGGTAATTCTATGAACCCATCTTCTTCCGCCTTTAGCTCCGGCTTGCTTCCGGACGAATACTCGCAAGCGTCCGAAGCCGCTGAATGGATACGCAAAGCCGCCGGCATCCAGCCTGAAATCGCCTTGGTTTTGGGATCGGGATTAGGCAGCTTTGTTGAAGGATTGCGCGGGAGCTGCGTCATTCCATACGCGCAGATTCCAAACTTCCCGCGTACCAGTGCCGAAGGCCACGCCGGCAATCTTGTCGTCGGGAAAATCGGAGATGTCACGGTGGCGGCCATGCAAGGCCGCGTCCATCACTATGAAGGCCATTCGCTGCAGAGGGTCGCTTTTCCGGTGCGTGTCTTCTCCAGGCTCGGGATCAAAGCCATCTTGCTGACCAACGCCGCTGGTGGCGTTAACCTCCAACTGAAGCAAGGATGTTTGGTGGTGCTCAAAGACCACATCAACTTGCAGGGCGGCAATCCGCTTATGGGCGCCAACGACGAGCGTTTTGGCCCGCGCTTTCCCGACATGACCGAGGCTTACGCGAAAGACCTCCGTCTCATGGCGATGGAAGAAGGCCGCAAGCACGGCATCGATATTTTTGAAGGCGTGTATGCGGCCATGAATGGGCCCAGCTACGAGACTCCGGCCGAGATTCGCTTTTTGCGAACGATCGGGGCGGACACGGTCGGCATGTCCACGGTGCCCGAGGTCATTGTGGCGCGCCACTGCGGAATCAAGGTGCTGGCAATCTCTTGCGTTACGAACATGGCGGCCGGCATCCTCGACCAGCCCATCAATCACAAAGAGGTCATGGAAACCGGAGAAAGAGTGAAAGACCAGTTTCTCGCCTTGCTCAAATCGCTGGTGCCCCGCATCGCCGCCACACTATAGAGTCTGCGTGGGAACCTCTCTTCGCACATAGGCTCCAAGGCATTCTCACGAGGCGCTTCCAACAACGGAGTTACAAACGCGGGCTTCGCATCAAGCCAAGCGCATTGATCTCCTGCCCGGCGCGGGCCATCGTCGTTTGCTCTTCCTGGGCCTTTTCGTCGTCTCCGCCATCCGCCAGGAGATTCGATTCCAGCCCATGCTGCCGCGTGTAGAGATCGTAGTAGCGGCCACGAGACGCATAGAGCTCGGGATGCGTGCCGCGTTCCACAATCTTTCCGGCTTCAACCACCAGGATCTGGTCGGCCTGCCGAACCGTGGAAAGCCGGTGCGCGATCACGAACGTCGTGCGGCCCTTCATCAGATATTTCAGGCCCTGTTGAATGTAAGCTTCCGATTCGGAGTCGAGGCTTGATGTGGCTTCATCGAGGATCAGGATCCTCGGGTCGGCCAGCACGGCGCGTGCAATCGAGACTCTCTGCCTCTGGCCTCCGGAAAGCTTCACTCCGCGCTCGCCGATCACTGTGTCGTATTTCTCGGCAAAGCGTTCTGCAAACTCGTCCACGTGAGCAATCTCGCAGGCGCGCATGATCTCTTCTTCGGTGGCGTCCGGGCGGGAGAACGCAATGTTTTCGCGAATCGTTCCAGCGAACAGAAACGATTCCTGCAGCACCACGCCCAGGCCGGGCCGGTACGAACTTAGCTGAATGTGGCTGAGATCCACTCCATCAATAAGCACGCGTCCGCCGGTCGGCTTGTGGAAGGCCGCAATCAGGCCGATGATCGTTGACTTTCCCGAACCCGAAGAGCCGATCAGCGCCGTCACCGTCCCAGGGAGGGAATCGAAGCTCACATCCTGCAGGACGGGCTTTCCCGGCTCATAGGAAAAGTCGACATTCTCGAAGACCAGGTGTCCCTGAATGGAAGGCAGCACGATAGTGCGCTCGGGGTCCTGGTGCTCCTGGCGTTCGTTGAGCACTTCGCGCGTGCGCTCCAGTCCCGCCAGCGCCTCGGTCACCTGCGTCCCAATATTGGCAATTTGAAAGATGGGTGCTGCCAGGAAGCCGAGAAACATCGTGTACTGAAACAGATCGCCGACAGACATCTTGTGGGCGATAATCTGCCTTGCGCCCAGGAACATGATGCTGGTACTGACCAGTCCCATCAGCAGAGTCGAAGAAAGGCTCAAGACGGAGGTGGAGGTAAGCGTGCGCATCACATTGTCCAGAAGCCGATCCACGCCCAAGCTGAATACTTTCTCTTCGCGCTCTTCCGCATGGTAGCCCTTCACGACTCGTACACCGCCCAGGGTTTCCGTGAGCCTGCCCGTCACCTCGGCATTGATCTTGCCGCGCTCGCGAAAGATTGGTCGGATGAACTTGAAAGCCCGGCTTAGGGCGGCGGCAAACAGAAGAAGGAAGCTGAGAGCAACGCCCGTCATGAGCGCGTTGATGCGTACCATGATGACGAGCACCAGAACCGCGGTAAGCAATCCCCCGATCAGTTCCACCAGGCCTGTGCCAATCAGGTTGCGGACGCCTTCAACGTCCGACATGATTCGGGAAACCAGGCCGCCGGTTTTATTGGAATCGTAGTAGCTGACTGGCAGCTTCCCAACGTGCGCCTGCACGCTGCGCCGCATCTGCGCAATCAGTCGCTGTCCTTCTTTGGAAAGCAGTTGCGTGAGCGTGAACGAGGTTGCGGCCTGCAGCACGGTGGCCATCGCCACTGCCGTGATCAGGAGCACAAGCAGGCTCACGCCGAACTGCGAGTTCAGGTAAATGAAGATGCCTTTCAGGGGGCCGGGCAGCGCCCACTTAGAGGCGGGCAGATTGGGAATTACGTCGTCCAGCAGGAATTTGGTGGAGTAGGGCAACGCCAATCCGGTCACGCGATTGATGAGCAGCAGAAAAAGACCAAACGCCAGCAATCCTCGGCGTGGACTCACCAACTCCCATACTGTCGGCCAGATGTTTTTGAAGCGTGCGATCTGAGATTTCTTTGGTTTTTGAGAGGTTTCAGTTTTCTCCGCCAAAATAAGACTCCCCGGCCAGCCTGCCCATTCTTGTCTCTCTTCTTGATGTGGCTTGACCTGCGAGAATTATACGGGGCAGCCGATTCACGGCGCGACCCTTCGAGTAGGATTCTCATACGGCAACGCGCGTCTTCACGCAGCGCGAGTTCGTTTTGTACAAGTGCTACAGCGTTTTCAGCGTAAGTGTAGACCAGGAATCAAGGTCACTGCGCGGCTTTTCCGTCTGGTTTTCGATTAAAGAAAAGCCGCACGGAGAGCACGTAAACAGGATACAGTAACGCTGAAAACCCTATAAGAAGGTGTAAGGTGAAGGCAGCCATACGTTTGCAGGCATCGCGGCATTGGCTATCGCCTGCGGATAGCAAGGAGCGCACTCATGGCAATGCAATACGAATACACGGCTTTGGCTCTAGAGGATGTCCCGCAAGCGGCCAACCCGGTTTTTCAGCATCTGCTCGATACCTATGCTGGCGAGACGAGCAAAGTCATCACCGTGTGGCGGCAGTTCTCTCCGCAGGAAATGGCGTTCAAGCCCGCTGCCAACTCCAGCACGGTTCTGGAGATCATGAAACACCAGATTCTCTCGGAGCGCCGCTTCTTTGCGGAATTTATCGGTTTGCCGGGAGAGCCCGAGGCTGCGGCGCTGCTTCCCGCCGAGTCGACACCTCAAGCCTTTTGCAATCGAAACGAAGAGCTGTGTAAGCCGCGGTTGGAAAGGATGGCAGCCAAGGATGAATCATGGTGGCTCACGCAGGTCCCATTTTTCGACGTGGAACGGCAAAGAATTTGGGTGTTCTGGCGCCGCGTGCTGCACACGGCCCATCACCGTACCCAGCTTAGCGTTTATCTGCGGTTGTTGAACAAGCCGGTTCCACCTAGCTACGGGCCGACTGCCGATGTTTCCTGGCAGGGGGCCGATCCAACCAGAAGCGTAGAGGCGGCGCAAAGGAAATAGCCCGGTAGTGAAGAACATCTACAAGAAGCCCGTCCTTATCTTGGCTTTCTTCCTTGGTTGCAACCATGCGTCCGGTGTCAGCCAAAGCCCCCCTTTTCCGACGCCGAGCAGTCGCACTTCAGTGCCGAAGACAGCGGCGTAAAAAAACCGGTCCCCATTCCAGCGGGAGTGATGTTGATTCTTAGCAACGATGACCTCGTTCGATCCACCGTAGAGCAGGAGCACATTCCGGATCGTGAGCCTCCGTCTTCGTGGTTCTCCGCGTCGGAAATTCATCTGGGCGCTCCCGATGAGCAAGATTTTGTGGTAATGGCAGAAGGTCCGCTGGTGGGAGGTAATGTGATCACGTTTTGGGTCTTCCAAAGAAATGAGCATGGCTATCGTCTTCTGCTCACAGCGCCGGCCCACGACTTGATCGTCACGAAGAGAAAATGGAAAGGACACCGCGAGATCGAGCTTCTTTCCGCCTCAGCGGTCCGAATCCTCACAGTTGTCCTGCGATTCGATGGTTTGAAATACAAGGAAGCCCAATCGATCATGGAGCCAATTCGTTAACGGAACAAGCCCGTGGATTGCAAGCGGGCTCGAATCTTCCCCAAATCGCGCCCGCTTGCTCTTCCGCTGTTCTGTCTGTTGCTATGCTTTCTTGCCGCTATGGATGGTTTGCGAGAGTGGCGTCCGCCAGGCTTCCGTCGTCTTCAACCTCAACAGCATGTGCTCCGTCCTCGGGATTGCCGAGATCGTCGGTTGGAACAAGCTGTTGCGTGAAGGTCGTGAAGTATGCGGCGAACTCCTGCTTGCCGACGTCCACAATCACTCCGCCATCCTGCCATACATCGTTGTGGTCGTTGTGATTGTCTTGTCCGTCGTTGAGAAATGGCGCGCCCGATCCTTGGTTCATGTGAACGTCATGAATGCCGTCGCCGTCCGTGTACTTGCGGCCGAAAACCCACACGTCTGACTGGTTGGCCTTTGCCGTTTTCAGAAGCCGTAGCAGCGAGGCTACCGGTTCGACCTCCTCGCTTCCATCCATCGGGTCGCTGTCGCGCCACGGACCGGTGTTGGCAAGAACGTCGCTGCGCAAGAAATCGAGGGAGGGCAACGTCTCTGTGTCCGTCAGGTCCGAGAACCCTTGGGGCGCGCCGCGCAACTGATCGAGCATGCCGTGCTGAAAATCGAAAATTAGTTTGTATTTGAGCAGGTCGTCCGCGTCATTGGTGCCTACATTAATGGCACTGTCCCATTGCGTGGTCGAACCGTCGTCGGCGACGATCGCCAGTGTTGCGTGGAGATGATATTGCGTTTCGCGTTTGCGGCGTGTCGCCTTGAGCTGCGGGTTCGAGGCGATCTTGCATTTGAGCATTCCATAGGTCAGGCGCATAGAGTAGGGTCCTCATCGTGGGTTGAAGTGTAAAAGCGGAAATGTGAAGGTTGAAATATGAAAGCAGCGAAGTTTTCCAAATTGCCGGGTTTATGATCTGGAAACATGAGCGTTCTTGCAGGATTCAGGCGGAGACATGCCTCGTTACATAATGGCGGAATGGCTATTGTAGTTGAGAAATTGCCCTGCGGATGCACTGAGTCTATTTTGATTGGCCATTTGTTGTGTCAGGAATCTTTCATTAGAGAGTCCATTGGGGTTTTTCATTTTCGGAGTTGCTTTTCCGGGTAGATGGCATTCTTGTGAAGACCGCCATCGCCTGGCGAAGTTTCTGTGCGCCCGGCGATGGCGATATTCAAAATTAGGCTTGAATAAAGGCTTACCCTGAACAAGCCGCTACTTCACACTCGGATTCATCGGACTGAATACCCCTGCCGGGCTGTCCTTCCATATCCATGCATGAATCATCCATTGTGTTTCGGCGGTAAACGCGCCGCCGCGCTGCTCGCACTGCGAAGCATCGAGGTTTGTTGCCACGCTCCGGTCGGGAAAGCGGCAAATATTCGAGTGCTTGTGCCACGAGGCAAGAGCGGGAGGAAACGGTGAGGTTGTAGGCTGGCCGTTGGCTCCGGTCGGTGCATTCAAGAGATAGCTCACTCCCACAAGCCTCAACCCTTGAGCCGCGGTCGTATCTTTTTCATAGACGAGAATCGGTGGATGCTCAATATCGAAATCCGAGGAACTCTTCGTGTTTACGTAGTGATAGCCCATGCCGGGGACGTATGGCCCAATGGCTTCGTAGCCCTCCGCCACAGCCACGCGTGCGTCGAGATATTTTTCTGTGGCATGGCGGGCGAGTGTAAGCTGCGTCACGGTTGATTCCAATTCAGCCATGGTTACAGCGGCGCCCGCGGACATGTGTTCGTGCATACCTGAATGTTCGGGCATGGCCGCGTGGTTGTTGGTGGTCTGGCTCGATGCCGATGGGCCTGCGGCGGAGGCAATACAGAGGCACGCAACGGCTGTAAGCATCTGGGTTTTAAGCTTCATCTGTTTTTCTCCTGTTCTTCTGCTTTCCCATATTTTGTTGAGCTGGTCTTTTTGCAGCTTGATCCGGAGTATCTTGATCTGGACTTTCTTGATCCAGACTTTCTTGGCCCCTATTCCTGATCTGGCCCTCTTGGATTTGGCGTTCAATCTCGCCGATCCACCGCAGTTCATGCGTAATTCTGCTCAACGAGAAATTTTGGACGGTGCCTCCGAAACCGGCGGGGTTGAACTGGTCGCGCAATGCCTTGAGGCGTCGGTGCCTCTCGCGCAAGTATTCGGCGCGTAAGCGGAGCACCCGGTGGCGGCTCTCTTGCGACATCAATCCAAACATGCTCACGCGCAGCAGGAATGCGCCGCTTTCTGCCGCTGTCGATTGGTCGAACTCCTCCAGCCGTCGAATCAATTCCGTTTTTCCAATGGGGGTGATGCTGTACTTTTTTCGCTCCTGTCCGCGTTCTCCGGGCTCCGTTGTTTGGGAAACCCATCCGCGTTCCACAAACTGCCGGAGCAGGGGATAAACCACGTTCGGATGCAGCTCGCCTCCGCCCTGGGCCATTCCTGCGGTCTTCTTTAGGGCATAGCCGTAGGTCGGTCCCGGCAGCAGGCAAGCGAGGATGATAAGGTCATTCATGATAGTATCAAAACTGATACTAAAAACAATTGAGAAACCTGTCAAGAAGATTTCCTTCCAGTCTGCGCTCTTATTTTGATCTTCTTGATTTCAGGGGAATTGGTTCTGCTTGGTCGCACTCTAACGGCGCACGCTGACGCCGAAGGGTTGAGGTAGAGAGTCTGAGATCGAAAGCCTAAAGTCGAATGCCGAGAACGTTTCTAGCGGATCAGGTTTGCCATTGTCGTGATGATCAAAGCATTCGTAAAGTCGATGAGGAAAGCCCCGACCACGGGGACCACCAGGAAGGCGCGCTGCGCGGGGCCATATTTTTCAACCAGCTCCTCCATGCAAGCGACGGCGTTTGCGGTAATGCCGAGCATGAATCCGCAGAAGCCTGCGGCCATTACCGCCGACTCGTAATCCCGGCCCATCGTTCGGAATGACGCAACGACACACATAAGCCAGCACAGCGCAACCTGGGCAATGAGAATGACGATCAGCGGAATCGCCAGGTGCGCCAATTCCCACAGCTTGAGCGCCAGCACCGCCATCACGATGAATAGATAAAGTGAGACCTGAGCGCAGGAATGTAAGGCGCTTTCCGAGATCGTAAGGAATGGAAATCGGTCGTTGAAGTTCCGCAGCGCGGCGGCGGCAATCATCGCCCCAATGTAGCTCGGCAGGATGAATCCCAGCTTGGTCAGGCTCAGGCTGATGAGGCTGCCGATGCCCATCGCCAGGCCAATCGTAAGGATTGTAGAAAGCAGGGAAGCCGCGTCGAATTTTTGCTCTCGTCCGCTCGCTCGCCCGTCACTCTGCAGCCCATCGCTCTGCGCCGCTTGCTTTTCTGTAAGCTCAATCGAGTTTTGTTGTGGTTGGAGTCGATAACGGCGAATGAGTTGGCTGCCGATGTAGCCTCCTACGAGTCCCGAAACCGCAATGCCGAAAGTCGCGGAAGCCAGGCCCAGCTCGGTTGCGCCCCGCACGCCCATCGCTTCAAACGTAGAGCCGAAGGCAACGGCTGTGGCGGGTCCACCAGCCAACGCCACCGAACCGGAGAGTATGCCCATCAGGGGATTGATATGCAGCAGTTTGGCCAGCCCCATGCCGAGTAGGTTTTGGAGGACCGCGCCGCAGCTTGCCAGAACGAGCATCCAAAGCACCTGTGTTCCTCCCCGCCGGAGCAGGTTCCAGCGGGCATTCAACCCGATCGTGCTCATGAACGCGATCATCATAAGGTCGCGCAAGGTGGAATCCATCTCAAAGTTCACGAGGCGGTCGCGAAAGAGCAGCGCAGCCAAGGCGAAAATCATTCCGCCGACAATCGAAGTAGGAATGCATAGCCGGTCGAGGGCAGGCAGCCTTTTCTTAAGCCACCGGCCCATAAGCACGCCGAGGCATCCCAGGGCCAAGACCTGCACTGCATTCAGATTCCAGGTGGGAATACCCGCTGTCATGAGAGAGGCAGGTATGTTATCACTGCCTACTCCAAGCGCGTGGCGGTCGCAGTCACGACCGAGTGCTTCTTGAATATTTCGTCGGCGTGTGCAGGGTAGTCGGTGCGAAAATGGGCCCCGCGGCTCTCGTGGCGGGCCAGTGCTGAGCGAACGATCAGGGACGCCACCGCATGAAGATTTCCGGCCTCACAGTTGCGGCGTGAGATGGGTTCTGGAATGCGTTTCGCGAGTTGCTGGAGCTGCTGTTGGGCCTCTTGGAGTCCATCGCCCGACCGTATGATTCCCGCCTTGCTCCACATGAGATCCTGGATGTCTCGAATCAACGAGTCGGGATTACTTGCTGGCCCCGCTGTCGTGCGCTCGAACATCGTTGGCTCCAGCTTGCCTTCCGCCTTGCGAGGTTCGCTCCGCATCGCCTGTGCTGCCCGAGCTCCGAACACCAGCCCTTCGAGCAGGGAGTTGCTTGCCAGCCGATTGGCTCCGTGAACGCCGGTGCATGCACTCTCGCCCGCCGCATAAAGGCCTGAAAGATTGCTGCGTCCCCATAGATCGGTTCGTACTCCACCCATGAGGTAATGGGCTGCTGGCCGTATAGGAACTTGGTCGACAGTGATGTCGACGTTGTACTGCAAGCATGTCTCATAAATGCGGGGAAAGCGTGCTTTGATGAGGTCTCCGTTAAGGTGCGTCAGATCAAGATAGACAACCGGCTCGCCCAAGCTGGATGCTTCGAGTTCGTGGGCGATGGCGCGCGCAACCACATCGCGAGGGGCAAGCTCTTCCATCTCGTGATATTTCGGCATGAACCGTTGTAGTTCCGCATTGCGCAACAAAGCTCCTTCGCCGCGCAGGGCCTCGGAAAGAAGGAATCGCGGAGCGCCCTCCACATAGAGGGCCGTCGGGTGGAACTGAAAGAACTCCATATCGCTGATGGCCGCTCCCGCGCGATAGGCCATCCCTATGCCGTCGCCGGTAGCCACCGCCGGGTTCGTGGTGTTCCTGTAGACGTGCCCCGCTCCTCCCGTGGCCAGTAGCACCGCTGAACTGGTCATCATGCGCAGGCCGCCGTCCGAGGCGATTAGCTTCACGCCGTGCACCCGCGCGCCGTCCATCCATAGGTCGGCGGTGAACTCAAACTCCGAGAAGGAAATGTTCTTCGACTGCGCGGCCTTGGCATAGAGGGCGCGTCCAATCTCCCGACCGGTGGAATCGCCGTGCGCATGCAGGATTCGATTGCGGCTATGCGCCGCCTCGCGTGTGAACGTGAGTTTGGTTCCCTTGCGGTCAAACTCCGTGCCCCAGTCGAGCAGCTCCTGAATGCGCTCCGGCCCTTCCTCCACAAGCACCTGGGCCGCTTCCGGATTCACCAATCCATCCCCTGCGTTGATCGTGTCCTGCAGGTGGAGGCCTATTTCGTCCTCGTCGCTGAGCGCCACCGCAATGCCGCCCTGGGCGTATTGAGTTGCAGATTCGGTTAGCTCTTGTTTGGCCAGTACCAGCACCTGTCCGGCTTCGGCGAGAGATATGGCTGCGCGCAAGCCTGCAATACCGGCCCCAACCACAATGAAATCGACGTGCGCGGGAATCTTGGTCATCTATTAAAAAATGGTAACAAAAGGGGACGTCTTATTGCTGGCCCGGCCACGGTCCTGTGTGGCGCAGGTATTGCGATATGATGCTTGTGAGTGGAAAAAATAAGGGTCAAACTTCGCCAAAATAGCTATGACGTTCTGATTGGCAGCGGCCTGCTATCGCAGGCCGGGCGTCTGCTCAAGCCGTTGCTTCCCGGTCCCAAATCGAAAGTCTTTGTTGTAACATCGCCTACCGTAAGGCGGCACTGGGGCGAGCGGCTTGAGGCCGCATTGAGACGGGCCAAACTCCCATTCCAGGTTCTGGAAATGAACGATGGAGAGCCGTCAAAACGAATTGCGCCGGTCGAGGAACTTGCCGAGCAGATGGTTCTTGGCGGAGCCGATCGCAAGTCGTTGGTGCTCGCCTTTGGAGGCGGCGTCGTTGGCGACTGCGCCGGGTTTCTGGCCGCCATCTTCATGCGCGGAATCCCCTTTATCCAAGTGCCGACCACGGTCGTTGCCCAGGTGGATGCAAGTATAGGCGGCAAGACCGGCGTAAACCTTCGCACGGGAAAGAATCTTGTAGGTTGTTTTCATCAGCCAAAGGCGGTGTTGGTCGATCCCGCTCTATTGGAGACCCTCGAAGAACGCGAGTTCCGCTCCGGCCTGTTTGAGTCGCTCAAGTGCGGCGTAATTCGTGACAAGGCCCTTTTTGAGTTCATGGCGAAGAATGCCGGCAAGATTCAGGATCGGGGTCGGAAAGCCTTGGAGCGCGTGATAGTGGATTCCGTGCGGGTCAAAGCCAATGTGGTCTCTGCTGATGAGCGCGAATCAGATCTTCGCCGCATCCTTAACTTTGGGCATACGGTGGGGCACGCCCTCGAAGCCGCCACCAACTACAGCCATCTTCTTCATGGCGAAGCCGTTGGCTGGGGCATGAAAGCCGCGTCAGATATAGCAAGGGAAGTTCGCTTCTGCTCTCCGCAGACCGACGAAATGATTCAATCGGCTGTCGGCTTGTACGGCCCCCTGCCGCCCGTAACCGTGGCTGCGGGCGAAGTCATTGGACTCCTGAAGTCCGATAAAAAAACCGTGGCCGGTGCCGTTCATTTTGTCCTGCCTCAAAGAATCGGGAAAGTTGCGATTACAGGTGATGTTCCGGTGGAAGTTGTTCATCGCGCCGTGGAGCGGATAAGCAATCATGCCTGAGCAGTACCAGACGTTGGGCACCACTCCCGCGGGCGCCGCAGACGAGGATTCGGCGGCGCAGGCCGTGCGCCGCATGTTCGATGAGATTGCTCCTCGCTACGATTTTCTCAACCACACGCTTTCCATGAATGTGGACCGGTTATGGTGGCGCAAGACTGCCCGAACCTTCCGTCATCTGTTTACCGGGCCGGAAGTAAAGGTCCTGGATCTTTGCGCCGGAACCGGAGATCTCTCTGTAGCGTTGCGCGCGGCGGGTTCTCAGGTGCGCATTTATGCGCTGGATTTCTCACATCAGATGTTGCAGCATGGCCTGCCTAAATATGCCGCTCGTAGCATTCAACCCGTAGAAGCCGATGCCCTGAAGCTGCCCCTTCCGGATGGCTGCATGGACTTGGTAGTTTCCTCGTTTGGGTTTCGCAATCTGGCAAATTACGATGGTGGCTTGCGCGAGATTTTTCGGGTTCTGAAACCTGGCGGCGAGATGGGCATTCTCGATTTCAGCGAGCCGGGCGGGCTCCTGGGAAAGTTATACGGATTTTATTTTCGGCACGTCCTGCCCCGCATCGGGACTCTGGTTTCCGGGGTTCGCGGTCCCTACGAGTATCTGCCTGCGTCGGTGGAGAAGTTTCCCTCGCCCAGCGAAATGCAAAGGCGCATGGAGTCCGTCGGTTTTTCAGAAACGAGTTGGACGCCCTACACCTTTGGCATCGCGGGCCTATATCGCGGCAAGAAGAGTTAACCTGGTCAGATCATGGACACAGATCACAGCGACTGAGCATTCGCCGTGTTGCTTTTGCTGGCCGCGATCGCAGCAAGGTTGGTCTCAATCGTCTGATCGGTACATCCCAGGTTCATCGCAATTTGGTACTCCTCGGCTGCCTCATCGAAGCGTTGAAGGACATCGAACGAATAGGCCAGGAGCGCGTGGCCGTCCGCGCTGTGGGGATGGACATGAAGATAGGCTTGCAAGTGCTCGACTGCGGGCTCATAGGTTTGTTTTTCAATGGCTTCGCGCGCTTGGAATAAGCGGGCAGCCGAGAAAAAAGCGTGGCGAGACGGTATTCGAAGGACTTGATCGAACCAAAAGCCGAAGAAAAGACCTGTGGCGAATCCGCCTACGTGAGCCTTGTTATCTACGAAAGGAGCAAGCCCAGATAGCAGGAATAGAAACAAGAGCACGGAGACGCGGCGATAGAAAAACTCGTTGGTGGGTAACTTCAGCTGACCACCCGCTGCGACCGCAATCAAAGCCCCGGTGATCCCCAAAATCGATCCGGATGCTCCAGCGGTAGTGTCCAGAGGAGCCCATAAGGCACTGAGTAGGCCGGCTCCAATTGCCGCGAGGCTATAAATGGCAATCAGGACAAAACCTCCGAAGACCTTCTCTGCAAGCCTGCCAATCCACCATAGGCACACCATGTTTTGTACCAGATGGAAGAGTCCCAGGTGAATGAAGGATTGGGTTACGAGTCGCCAGTACTGGCCATGCAGCGTAACCACGCCACGGTTCGCACCCCAGTGTAGGAGTTGGTTCGCTCCAACGGATAGTAGGGAAATGCCTGATGCAACCATGATGGCGAAGACAGCGACATTGATCCCGATGAGTAAATTTGTAGCTGTAAGCCATCGAGGACTGGAGACCATTGGCATCTTGAGTTCGGGTCTATCCGAAACTGGTAGGACCATTACGTCGTCAATTGGCCGAGGCGCCCACCGCTGCGATATCCGCGCCACGAGGGAATAGCTACCGGCCCGGACAGTATTTAAGGTGTAGATGAAGAAATCTACGAGCTCGTGTGGGCTCCGGTGGCCCTTGGAAAGGTCCGGATAGAAAAAGTGCCTCCAAAAACTGTCATCATCGGGGGCCATGACGCTCGTTGGAACATGCGAAGATGGAAATAGGGCCATTCGCATGAGCAAGAGCGACGCCGGGACGATCCAGACCCATTTAGCGGTTTTGGTGGACCAAAATATAGAAACGCAAAATGCGGCCATCGCCGGGAAAACGATAGATATCACGAGCTCGCGATCGACTAGGTTCATCGAAGGCAGATAGATGGGAAGCAGGCGGCGGGTAAAGATAGCTAGATTTCCTGTGCTGATTTCGGCCACAATCAAATTCGCAAGGAATGCTGCAAGACCAAAGACTAGGCCCTTATAATCGGCAAGACTTCTCTGGGTTGGCATCGTCTACGTAGTGTATAAGGACCAAGGCGATCTCCACAAAGTACTTTTTTTGAAGATAATTTTGGGGGATACTTTTAGGGGCAGCGATAGGGATATCCAACTACCGCCATCGCCATAGTTTTGGTCGATGCGGTCAGAACAGGAACCTTACTTTACTACAAGGTGCCGGCTCGAAAGAGGAGCCGTTAAAGAACAGCAGCCCTTTAAAACGAAGAGAGGCCCTTTAAAGGATCCCTCCTGCGGGAAAGCTTGCGGCGAGGGCCTCGGCGCACGTAAACCGGATGATCTCACGGTAGTCATCTCCTAGAAACTGGCGCAGGCGTGAATTGTCCGTGACACAAGAACCCAGCAGATAGGGAAGCGTTTCCGGTGGCACAGCGGAAACGCCCAGATCCCATAGCAGGCCGAGCACTCTCCGCCAGAGGGCTTTGCCCGGTACCCGCCGGATCGTCGTATTGGCAATTTGCGCACACTGATGAATAGGGATCGCTTCGTCGCGCCCAGCCACATTCAAAATCGTGAGTTGAGGATCGGTCTGGATCCGTCGGACGATGGTAGCAATGAGACGTGCCGCATCGTCAATATGTACAAATTGGAATGGATGGTCGAGATAGGTTCCGCCCGCGGGCATGAACACGGGTGTGCGCGCACCTCGTTCGCGCCTTCGCCGGGCAATGGATCCTTCGCCGTCGGCGATGCCGCGTAGCGCTGCAATCAGGGAGTCTCCGCTGGCTACTTCAGCCGTCGCGGTCAGCGCTGGCGTCCCGGTCATTCCATGGCACCGGAGGATATAGCTCCTGCATTTCAGACCGTTGCTCCAGGACTGGATTGTAAGATCCGCTTCAATCTTATCGGACACCCATGCGGAAGATGCAAGCGGGTCTTGCGCCGCTAGGCGTGTGCTTTCTCGGAAAGTCTCTCCCGCTCCTGGGCCGTAGACCATTGTGCTGCTGGGAAAGATGAACTTGGAAATGCCGCCCAGGATCCTGTTGTGCTCGGCGATGGCTTCCAGCACACGGGCCGTGCCGGATACATTCGCCTGCCGCATGCGTTCGCGGTCTGCAATCGCAGATCGCGCCGGGGCCACAAAAGCCAGGTGGACAATGGCGTCCGGTCGATAGGCGCGCAGCAATTTCAACAATTGTGTGCAGGATCGTTCTTCCCGCAGGTCGATGTTTTCAAAGCAGACAAGGTTTTGGGTGGTGGCTGGTGGACGCACGTCCACCCCGATCGCATGAAAGTCCGGTATCTGCTCAAGCAAACGGAGCCCCAGGTTTCCCGAGACTCCGGTGATTAAAACAGCGGGTTTTTGCGCCATGGCTTATTTAGGCGATGGCGGGCTCTTGGGAGAAGTGGAAGGCTGCACCGGCAGAACTCCTGGCGAACCTGGAGGGAGCGTCGGATTGGCCGGGCCGAAATATTGGTCGTTAAAGTCGGTCTTGACCGCCGCATTGATCGCTTTCATCTGCTCCTGCATCTTTTCCCGGAAGAGCGTATTGCTGATCTCTTCTTTTACTTTTTCGATTGGCAGTTGTTCCTTGGTCTCCACCTTATAGATCACAAAGCCCACGGACTCAGTTTCAACCTTGGAGACTCCGCCGGCGGGTAGGGAGAATATCTCCTGGTCCTGCTGGGGAGGAAGCACTCCTTTGCGGCGCGTTCCGAAGTCGGTGTTGAGAGGCTTTCCATCGGCGTTCAGGCTCGTATATGCTTCTTTTTCCAGGGCGTCGGGATCTTCGCCCTTCGCCAGCCGCTCGCGAATGGAACTGGCCGTCTGCTCGGCCTTCTTCTCAAACTCTTCTTTGTTGGTTGCGTTGGCGCTGGTCTTGGGGATGAATACCCGGCGCAGCTTGATCTGCTCGTACTTGGAGCTGTTCTCCTTGTAGTAGGCCTCGATCTCCGATTGCGGAGGATTGCGGTTTTTCTCCTGCAGTTGGGTGCTATAGATCTGCGCCAGAACCTGCAGCCGTACCAGTTGCATCTGCTCTAGGAACTTGGGATCGTTCTCAACCCCGGCTTTTTTGGCAGCCTGGCCCAGCGTCAGCAATTCCACGTATTTTTCCCCAATGCCGCGCCGCGCATTTTGCGGCACCGGTCGTCCCACCGAGGCCAGCAGCTTGTCGAATTTCTCCTTGGAAACGGTCGTGGTGCAGCTATCGGAGGCCGAGCCCTGTGCCCCGTCGGTGCACAAACCATGCACGGTAATCACAGTCTGGTCGGCGGGAATGGCATCTGCTGCGGAAGCCTGTCCTTCTCCCGGCTTTGCCGCCGGTGGCGAGAGGGAGGGCTTGGCCGCCTGCGCCGGTTTTACGGCGCTGGCTTGCTGTTGTGGAGCGGCGCTATTGCTTTGGGCCTGCCCCAGGGAGCTTGCAATTGCCAGACTTGCGCATAGAAAAAATCGAATCATCTCAAGTGCCTTTCCGCTTTTACATCCATCATAAAGGAGATTGAAGAGAGCCAGCCATCGTACCATAGCTGCTATCCACACGCGCTAGAACCATCGGGTTCCTCAGGGCAATTGCTTGAAAGAAATGTTGACCGTTTGTGCCGCTGATTTTGTTACTAGCAGAAGCTCTCTTTACCAATCACCGATATTGGTGTTGAAAAGTTGCTGGTGTTACACAAATTGGTGTTACACAAATCAGATTTCTGCTTCGGCTCAAAACAAGAAAATCAGGTTTGGCAAACTGAGGGTCTCATGCGATGCCGAGCGCCAGAGCCGTGACAAGAGGATTAAGACATACCGGGCAAATTTCCTGAGAAATTGAGACAATAAGATGTGGGCACTGTAAGCGGTGTGGCAAATCCGTCGCTGGAGAGCATGCGCTTCGAAAAGCGCCGCGTAGCCATGCACTCTCTGTTTGCGGCAGTGGCCATTACCTCGCTGAAGCTCGTTGTAGGCTTGTCTACGTTGAGCTTGGGTATTCTCTCTGAGGCTGCCCACTCCGCTCTGGATCTGGTTGCCGCCTTCATCACCCTGCTTTCCGTCCGGGTTTCTGACAAGCCCGCCGATGCGGAGCACCAGTATGGCCACGGCAAAGTGGAGAACTTTTCCGCCTTCATTGAAATGGGATTGCTCCTGCTCGCCTGTGTCTGGATTGTGTGGGAGGCGGTAAGACGCCTGGGTGGGTATCGTACCGTTCACATCGAGCCTACCGTGGCCGCCTACTGTGTCATGCTTTTCTGTATGGTGGTGGATTGGTGGCGTTCGCGGGCTCTGCGGCAGATCGCCCGCAAGTATGACAGTCAGGCCCTTGAGGCGGATGCCCTGCACTTTAGCACCGATATCTTTTCAAGCGCAGTCGTAATTTTGGGCTTGGCGCTCGTGAATCTGGGCCAGCGCCTGGGCTTGCCCTGGATGGTCAAGGCCGACGCCATCGCTGGTCTGGTCGTCTCCGTCGTGATCGTCTATGTTAGCTCCCGGTTGGCGCGGCAGACCGTGGATGCGCTTCTCGATGCCGCTCCCGCGGGCTATCGCGGACGGATTATTGACGCTACGCGCAAAATCAACGGTGTAATCGAAGTCGAGCGGGTGCGTATTCGCCGAGCCGGAAATCGTTACTTTGCCGATCTGACCGTGGGGCTGGCTCGCAACGTTACATTCCAGCACTCCGGCCAGGTGGTGGCGGAAATCTCAGAGACCGTCCACAGCATTTTGCCCGAGGCGGATGTGGTGATTCACCCGGTGCCCAGGGAGACGGGGCATGAGAACATCTTCGATAGAATTCGCGCCATCGCCGCCCGCAATAATTTCAGCGTGCACGATGTCAGCGTGCAAGACTTGGATGGCCGGTTGCATGTGGAGCAGCACCTGGAACTGGACGAGAACCTCAGCCTCAAGAGCGCTCACGATAAGGTCTCGCAGATTGAAGCGCAGATGCGCTATGAGGTGCCGGAGATATCCACGATCTTGACCCATATCGAGAGCGACTCCACAACCATCGAGCCGGGGAAGCCGGTGGTGAGGGATGCGATTCTCGAGCAGAAGCTAAAGCCGTTGGTAAAGGAATTTCCCGAGATATTGGACATGCACGACGTGGAGATCAAGCGAGTCAGGGAAAAAGTATATATGTCGTGCCACTGCACCATGCCCGACGATCTGCCCCTCGGCCGTGTCCACGATATATCGACCGCTCTGGAAATCCGGTTCAAGCAATCGGCTCCCGAGCTCTTTAAGGTCTTGATTCATACCGAGCCTCAAACGGACAACAGGAGATAGCAAATGGTTGAAGCCCAGGTGAAATGGCTGGATGGGGAGCGATTCTCCGCTCAGGCAAGCAGCGGTCATGCCATCGTCATCGATTCGGATCGTGAACGGAATACCGCCGCTGGACCCATGGAGATGGTTCTGATGGGCCTGTGTGCCTGCACGGCCACTGACGTGGTCGGCATTTTGCGCAAGAAGCGCCAGCCTTTTACCAGGATCGAAGTTCGCGCGGAAGCCGAGCGTGCCAAAGAGCCTCCCACCGTCTATACGCAAATCAAGCTGATCTATTCCATTCATGGTCGTGTGTCGCGCAAGGCCGTCGAAGATGCGGTGCGCCTTTCAGAGGAAAAGTACTGCTCTGTCTCCGCCATGCTGCAGAAGACGGCTAAAATCTCGACCGAAGTGGAAATCGTGGAACCGCAAATTAAAGAACAAGTAGCACAAGTGGCAATAGAGGCGTAAGAGAAGTAAGAAAGCCAGAAGCAAAAAACAAGAAGCAAGAAAGTAGATTCCACCCATGGACCGGCGCTTCGAAAAGCCGGCTCCTTGGTGCGAATTGCAAGATCGAAGTGGAAGTAAGAATCGCAAGCACGAATCGGGAGATCAATGTCCAGAAAAAAAGTCGTCGTCTATTGCCAGCCCGACTGCCCGCCCTGCTATACCGTGAAGGAGTTTCTCGTTGCAAGGGGCGTGGAGTTCGAGGAGAAGGACGTAACCGCGGATTCGCAGGCGGTCCGCGAACTTACAGACCAATACAAGAGTCGCTCGACTCCCACAATTGTTGTCGGCGACGAGGTCATGATCGGCTTCGATCCCGCCCGCTTGGAACGCATGCTTGCAGACTGAAGCGGAGACGATCGAGACTGCAGCCGGGCCGTCCTCCGGAAAGGCGCATTCCTGGCTGGGCTACCTGCAGATAGCCGCAGCCACGTTTTGCTGGAGCGCCGCTGCCACCCTGGGCAAGGTTGTATTCAACGGCCATCTGTTTGCCGGACACACGCTGATTTCGCCGCTCGTCATCACGGAAACTCGCACGATCTTTGCCGTTTCCATGCTCATGCCTGCTCTGCTGCTCCAATCGCGAGGGCGGCTTCTCCGCATCGACCGGCGGGATTTGGCCTCGTGCGCGCTCATCGGTGTTCTGGGCCTTGCCGGGTCCAATTTTTTCTACTATTTCGCCATTCAGAAAACCACGTTAGCGGTGGCCATTACCCTTCAATATACGGCGCCGGTTTGGGTGCTGCTGTACATGTTGGGGAGTGGCAGGCAGCGCGCCACCTGGAGACTGTTTGGTGTGGTGCTCCTGGCCACGGTTGGAATTGTCCTTACTTTGGGGATCGTTCGATTTGGTGGTGGCAGCGATGTTGCTGCGCCGTCCGGTCTCGCTCTGAAAATGAATTCGGCCGGCATCGTTGCAGGCCTTTTGGCCGCATTTTCTTTTGCGTTTTACAACATTGCCGGGCAGGGCGTGGTTGCGCGCAGGCATCCACTGACCATCATGAACTATTCGCTCCTCAGCGCCGCCGTGCTGTGGCTTGCGGTCAATCCACCCTGGAAGCTGCTCTCGCTTCAGCTTAGCCTCGGCCAGTGGGCCTTCTTGTTCCTCTTCGCCGGCGCTTCCACATTGCTGCCTTACATCCTCTATTTCAACGGACTCAAGCATCTGGACCCGGCAAGAGCGATTATCACCGGCTGCCTGGAGCCGGTCTTCGCTATCTTGTTCGCAGCCGTCTTTCTCCAGGAAGGGCTTCTGCCGGTTCAGGTCCTCGGAATCGTTACGGTTCTTTCTGCAACGGTGATGGCGCAGGTGGAATCAGCATAGTTCAGTGTTTTAAGGTAATCGTTCTGCGCTTTAGGTAAGGCATCCGAGCCTAACCATCGCGGTCATAACCTCCGACACGAAAAGCTAGTTCTCACGGGAAAGTGGGTAGATTTTCGATCATCCGGCAAGTACGTCGACTGTTGTCCAACAAATTCGGTCGGAGAACCGACCGCAAGACGATTATTTTAAGCTCGATTCGTGATTACAACTATACTCACCGGCACAGTGAATCGATGGCGAGTGCGTAGTAGCCGTTGTTCACGTCGGCGGCAACGCCGCTCCGCACTCGCAAAACCTACGGCGTAGTTTTCCAAAGAGATACGTAAATGATCGAATCATCCCCGCTCCTTTCTATGGTTTGTCCTGAACAGATGGATAGCCGAGTCTCGCAGACGCTTGCAATAGTCAAATCGTCATACTCGGATCGCTGCTTGAGTATCGCTGAGATTGCCCATGGACTCTGCGTGTCGGTCTCGCGGCTGCAGCATCTCGTGAGGCGAGACACCGGCGCAAGCTTCGGCGAGCACCTTCACAAGACTCGTACCGGTGCTGCGGCTCTCTTGTTGGCCAATACATCGCTTCGGGTAAATGAAGTTGCTGCGAGAGTCGGATACTCAGGGACGCTTGCTTTGGAGAGGCACTTTAAGGCCCTCTTCGGACGGACGCCCACCGAGTTTAAACACAGCGGCAGCGTGGTCCATGGTCAGCTTGAGGGTCGAGCTTTTGCGGACCAGCACCCAGTAGCGCCTTTAACGTTTGTCGCGACATAAGCTACGCTCTACCATAAGGGTTTCTACTTGCGGCGCTACTGCGAAGCATCGTCGTCAATCCAGTATTCGCGCCTCGATTTTAGCTCCAAGTGCGGCTGGTTACTGGCTTCCACATGCAGCGTATGCAGCCCAGGCGTCGGCGTTGCCGGCTTGAAGGTAAGCACATAGTAGTTGTGGATGTCGTTGGCCAGCGCAATCATCCCTTCCTTCAGATCCTTGGCGTTGTGGAAGTGAAAAAACTCCCCACCGGCAAGCTCCGCAATGGACTCAGCCGTCTTGGTGCGTAGCTCGTCGCGGGCCGTAAGAAATGCCATGGTTGCCAGCCGAAGCGGCGGGGCAAGCTGGCTGATGCAGTCAAGTACCTGCTTGCTGTAATGTCCGTTGTATTCGGGATCGGCTCCTTTGCGGCTAAAACAGCCGTGTGCGGGGCCTGGCGTGCTGCCGTTGAGTTTCGATGCCTCATGGACAACGGCCGAGCGAGCGCTGGAAAATCCAAAGCTGTACATCGCCGTGTTCGTATCGCTGATGAGGCGCAGTGCTTCATCGAGCGTGGTCTTGCTGCCTTGGTCGATGGTCTCGCTAAGCAGCAAGATTGCCCGGCGGTAGCGTGGAGGTTGGGCGCGCAACTCTGCCAGCGCGAACACGATTCCATCGAGAGTATGCGCTTCCTCGTCGCCTGGGCTCAGATGTGCAAGCTCCGCAGCGGCATTATCGGTATTTGCAGTGAAAGAGATGAGCAGGTGAGGTTCGCTGTCGAACCCGATCACCGCCACCCGGTGGTCCACTCCGCCGATCAGCGCGTCGAGAATCGAACCAAGGTCCCGGTAGTCCGAGAGATGTTGTGCTCCCGCGCCGCCCGTTTCGGCGACGATGGCCAGCGCCAGAGGCTCAGAGTCGGTGTCCTGACTGAGAGTGAGTCCCTGCGCTACGCCATTATCGGTGCATAGAAAGTCGTCGGCGGTAAGCCCAAAAACGACATGTCCACTCCGGGTCTTGGCGAGGACAGGCACCTCGACTAATCTGGAGTTCACCTTCAGCTTGGATTGGTCCTGCTTGTCTTGTTGTGCACACAACCACGTCGAAGAGAGGCCCAGCAGCAACGGCAACGCCCAGGCAAATCGCATAGGTGTTCTTGATTATAGACGGTGGCCCCATCCGCCTTGCATCTCTAAGGTCGTGAAGCAGGGCAATCGCTGGAAGAGTTTCATGACGTTAAGGCGTGGATTTTTCATGCGATCGCCAGAGCTACACAATGCCTGCGGTGCCTTAGAGCAGCACTTGAATAGCCAAGGTGCATGCAGGTACCCCTCTGCGACCAGTCACTCTGCGACTTCTGAGCTTTTCCTCTGTGTCCTCTGCGGTAAAGATTTTGGTTTTGTTCTACTGAGCGTTAACGCGGTGACGGCTGTTTCATGGGCACGAATCACCCCAAATAAGAGCATGCAGACACAAGCAACTCCGAGTTCAAACCCGCAGATGTTAGCAATCTGCAATCACTCTGCGACCTCTGAGCTTTTCCTCTGTGTCCTCTGCCCTGAAAATTCATGCTGCCATCGCTTGAACCTCCACCTTGAATCCAAGCTGTTCGAGCCTTTTGACATGAAAACGGACGAGGTGCTCGGAGCGGATTTGCTCCAGAAAGTTGGCTCCAAGGTCTTGATATTCGG